>NZ_ATFK01000004.1 GCF_000413475.1 Streptococcus intermedius SK54 = ATCC 27335
GTCTTTTTTTGAAAAATTTGCTAAAAATCAACTCTCCTTTAACTTAAATATTGTTTTTTCTACAAAAGTTTACCACATTCTTGTATGCTCTCCTCTTTGAAAAAAATCATGAAAAGTAGTATAATAAATAAAATATGCAAAATACTTGCAAAACTGTAATTCGACTTGGGAAGCCAAGGGCCGTTAGTAAGAAAAATATGAAAAGGAGAATCAATGAGCAATATTAAATTGATTGCTTTGGGCGGTGTACGTGAAAATGGAAAAAATCTTTACATCGCTGAAGTGGATGAATCTATTTTTATCCTTGATGTCGGACTAAAGTATCCGGAAAATGAACAGCTTGGTGTGGACTTTGTCATTCCAAATATGGACTATTTATTTGAAAATAAGGACCGCATTGCAGGAGTCTTTTTGACACACGGTCATGCAGACGCGATTGGTGCTCTGCCTTATTTATTGGCGGAAATAAAGGTACCTGTATTTGGTTCGGAACTGACGATTGAGCTGGCCAAGTTATTTGTCAAAGGAAATGATACAGTCAAAAAATTCAATAATTTTCATGTGATTGATGAAGATACAGAGATTGACTTTGGAGATACGGTTGTGTCTTTCTTTAAAACAACACACTCAATTCCAGAGAGTTTAGGAATTATTTTGAAAACGCCTGAAGGCAATATTGTTTACACAGGTGATTTCAAGTTTGATCAAACAGCTAGCCAGTCTTATGCGACAGATTTTGCTCGTTTGGCAGAGATTGGTCGCGAAGGTGTCCTAGCTCTTCTTAGTGATTCTGCCAATGCGGATAGTAGTATTCAAGTGGCAAGTGAGAGTGAAGTTGCAAAGGAAATTAGTGATACGATTGGGGATTGGGATGGGCGCGTGATTGTTGCGGCAGTTGCGAGCAATCTTTCTCGTATTCAGCAAGTTTTTGAAGCAGCTGCTAGAACGGGACGTCGTGTTGTATTAACTGGATTTGATGTTGAAAATATCGTTCGTACAGCTATTCGCTTGAAGAAATTATCCCTTGTAGATGAACGCTTGCTGATTAAACCTAAAGAAATGTCTAAGTTTGAAGATCATGAATTGATCATTTTGGAAACTGGTCGAATGGGTGAGCCCATCAATGGGTTGCGTAAGATGTCTATTGGTCGTCACCGCTATGTAGAAATTAAGGAAGGCGATTTGATTTATATTGTTACCACACCGTCTATCGCAAAAGAAGCCTTGGTGGCACGTGTAGAAAATATGATCTACCAAGCAGGTGGTGTTGTTAAATTGATTACGCAAGATTTACGAGTGTCCGGTCATGGAAATGAACGCGATTTGCAACTGATGTTAAATCTCTTGCAGCCAAAATTCTTGTTTCCGATTCAAGGAGAATACCGTGAATTAGCAGCGCATGCTAAAGCTGCGATGGCTGTTGGAATGTTGCCAGAGAACATTTTTATTCCAAAACGTGGTAGCATTATGGAATATGAAAAAGGCGATTTTTTACCTGCTGGAGCAGTACCTGCTGGTGACGTCATGATTGACGGAAATGCGATTGGTGATGTGGGAAATATTGTTCTGCGTGACCGTAAAGTTTTATCCGAGGACGGTATCTTTATCGTAGCGATTACAGTGAACCGACGTGATAAGAAGATTATTTCCAGAGCGAAGATTCATACACGTGGTTTTGTTTATGCCAAGAAAAGTCGCGATATTTTACGTGAAAGTGCTGATTTAATCAATAAGACAGTTGAAGATTACCTCGCAAAGGATAATTTTGATTGGGGCGAATTGAAGGGGGCTGTACGTGACAATCTTGCGAAATACCTCTTTGAGCAAACGAAACGTCGGCCAGCCATTTTACCAGTTGTAATGGAAGTGCGTTAAGATCGCTGGAGGCATTTGACAAGATAGTAACAAAAATAATGGGGTCAGGACACTTGTTCCAACCCCTTTCTTACATTCATATGTAGATATAAAAAGGAGACAACATGGCATTTTTTGAAATTGAATATCATTCTACAGTATTAGAAATGGAGCGTCGTGTCAATGTCATCTATCCTGATGCAGACGCGGTAGAGCCAAGTCGGATGACAGACACCGATATTCCCGTTCTTTATCTTTTGCATGGTATGGGTGGAAATGAAAATTCTTGGCGGAAGCGGACAAATATTGAGCGTCTATTACGCCATACAAATTTAATTGTAATTATGCCATCAACAGATCTTGCTTGGTACACGAATACTACTTATGGATTAAAATACTATGATGCTATAGCCAAAGAACTGCCTGAAGTCATGCAACGTTTCTTTCCAAATATGAGTCGAAAACGTGAAAAAACATTTATCGCTGGTTTATCTATGGGAGGTTATGGGGCTTATAAAATAGCATTGACAACAGATCAATTCTCTTATGCGGGGTCCTTCTCAGGTGCCATTGGAATCGGTTTGGATGATGTGAATATAGAGGACCTTCCTGGAGGAACACTCAACTATTGGCAAGGTGTGTTTGGTGATTTGAAAGCAGCTGGTGTTGAGCAACATTTTCTAACAACGATGGCAAAGAAGTCAGATAAAAGAACTAAATTCTATGCTTGGTGTGGAGAGCAAGATTTTCTCTATCAAGCAAATGAAATAGCCGTTAAAAAATTACGCGAGTGCGAGTTAGATATTACGTATCATCATGCTCCAGGAAAGCACGAGTGGTATTATTGGGAAAAACAATTAGAAAAATTTCTTAAATGGTTGCCAATTGGTTTTGAAGTAGAGGAACGCCTATCTTAAGTGTGGTATCTTGGGTTCTTATATTTGACAGGGAATGATTTTTAGAGATTTGTTATTTCTATTATGCTCTATCTATTTTAAGAATTTTTTAAGTGAATCTCATTATACTTACTCTTTATATTTTAAATTAGGAGGGCGAGAATGAGGTTTGTATTTGGAATGTTTTCGGCGTTCTTGCGCTTGATGTGGTGTTTGGTTTATACTATTGCCTTGGTAGCACTTCTTTTTGTAGGAAGTTTGTATATCATGAGTCCTTCTAAAACGAATTTTGTTACAATTCTTCAGCAAGATGTGCGACAACTTTATCGTTATATAAATGGGCAAGATCGTCAACGAAGCGTTGGGCAACATGTGAAAGATATTACCAAGCAATTATCAGACAATCATGTTCACCAATCTGGTGTTCGGTGGGATAAAGCAAGTGCTACGGTGTATATAGATACAAAAAATTCAACGCTTCGCTTGGCTTATCAGGAAGCCATTCATGCTTGGAATAAAACAGGTGCATTCACTTTTCAGATAGTAGATGATAAAAAGCAGGCGAATATTGTGGCTACGGAGATGAATAATGCTACTGTGAATGCAGCTGGTGAAGCAGAATCACAAACAAATTTGTTGACTAAACGTTTCACAACTGTAATTGTTCGTTTAAATCGTTATTATCTATTAAACAGTCAATACGGCTACTCTTATGAACGAATCGTAAACACAGCAGAACATGAATTGGGACATGCGATTGGATTAGAACACAATGAAGAAAAATCTGTCATGCAGTCCTCTGGTTCATTTTATAGTATTCAAGCAGTGGACGTTCAAACAGTAAAGGAGTTGTATCAATCATAAAATGTTAAAAAATATATTTAAAGTCATTAGATATTTCCCAGAGCAAGTTTTTTTGTTTCTCTTTAATTCTAGTATTTTTGCATGGTTATGGAAAAGTGGCTCTGATATCGCAAATCGTATTGGAGTGACAGCTGCATGGCGAGAACATATTCCAGCTCCTATCCAAAGTTTTTTTGGCGAAAACAGTCAGGCAGTTCAAGGCTTTTTCAATCATTCAGCTGTTATGTGGTTGATTGGTTCTATGATGATCCTTTGGGTAATCCGTTTTGTAAAAGGAATCATCAAATTCGTTCTTTTCATTTTGATTATTTTATTAGGTATTTACCTCGTGATGCAAAATCAAGAAATTTTACATACTTTTAGATGAAATGCGGTTTATCTTGACCGTATTTTTATTTTCTAGAATGGTAGTTGGACTATGAATTTGCTATAATAGGGTTATGATTATTTTACAAGCAAGCAAGATTGAGCGCTCTTTTGCAGGTGAGCTTCTTTTTAACAATATTAACCTGCAGGTGGATGAGGGTGATCGAATTGCCCTCGTCGGTAAAAATGGAGCTGGAAAGTCAACCCTGCTCAAGATTTTGGTGGGCGAGGAAGAGCCTACTTCTGGTCAGATCAATAAAAAACGAGACCTGTCCCTGTCCTATCTGGCTCAGGACAGCCGCTTTGAGTCGGAGAATACCATCTACGACGAGATGCTGCTGGTCTTTGATAGTCTGCGTCAGCAAGAGAAGCGTTTGCGGCAGATGGAGCTGCAAATGGGAGAATTGTCAGGGGAAGACCTGACTGCTCTCATGACCCAGTACGACCAGCTGTCAGAGGGCTTTCGCCAGAAAGGTGGTTTTACCTACGAGGCCGATATTCGAGCTATTTTGAATGGTTTCAAGTTTGACCAGTCCATGTGGCAGATGAAGATTTCTGAGCTTTCGGGCGGGCAGAATACCCGTCTGGCTCTGGCTAAGATGCTTTTGGAAAAGCCAGAACTGCTGGTACTGGACGAGCCGACCAACCACTTGGATATCGAGACTATTGCCTGGCTGGAGACTTACTTGATTAACTACAGCGGTGCATTGATTATCGTCAGTCACGACCGTTATTTCCTGGACAAGGTTGCAACTATCACGCTGGATTTGACCAAACATTCCTTGGATCGTTATGTGGGCAATTATTCTAGCTTCGTGGTCCAAAAGGAGCAGAAGTTAGCCACTGAAGCTAAGAATTACGAAAAGCAACAGAAAGAAATTGCTGCGCTAGAGGACTTTGTCAATCGCAATCTAGTCCGAGCCTCCACTACCAAGAGGGCTCAGTCCCGCCGCAAACAGCTGGAAAAGATGGAGCGTTTGGACAGGCCGGAGACTGGCAGCCGCTCGGCTAATATGACCTTCAAATCCGATAAGGTTTCTGGAAATGTTGTTCTGACTTTGGAAGACGCAGCTATTGGCTACGGAAAGGAAGTCCTGTCAGAGCCGATTAACCTTGATATTCGCAAGTTTAATGCGGTAGCTATTGTCGGGCCAAATGGGATTGGAAAGACTACCTTGATTAAATCACTAATCGGTCAAGTGCCCTTCATCAGAGGTAAGGAGCAGTTGGGGGCTAATGTGGAAGTAGGCTACTATGACCAGACCCAGAGCAAACTGACTCCCAGCAATACGGTTCTCGATGAGCTATGGAATGACTTCAAGCTGACGCCAGAGGTCGAGATTCGCAATCGCTTAGGCGCTTTCCTCTTCTCGGGAGACGATGTCAAGAAGTCTGTCGGCATGCTATCAGGTGGAGAGCGGGCGCGGCTGCTTCTAGCCAAGCTGTCTATGGAAAACAACAACTTTCTCATCCTAGACGAGCCGACTAACCACCTGGACATTGATAGCAAGGAAGTGCTGGAAAATGCCCTGATTGACTTTGACGGCACCCTGCTCTTTGTCAGCCATGATCGTTACTTTATCAACCGTGTGGCCACCCAGATTATTGAGCTCTCTGAGACAGGCTCCACCCTTTATCTGGGTGATTATGACTACTATCTGGAAAAAAAGGCAGAGCAGGAAGCCTTGTGTGAGGAGGCGGAGCAGGTCAGTCCTGACAAGCCAGCACCTGCCAATAACTATCAGCTTCAAAAGGAAAACCAGAAAGAACAGCGCCGGCTGGCCCGCCGCCTAGAGCAGCTGGAAGCGCAAATCGAGGACTTGGACAGTCAGATCAGTCAGCTTCAGGAAGCCATGCAGGCAACCAACGACGCCGGCGAACTCATGGAGAGCCAGCAGCAAATCGACCAGCTGACCGATGCCCAAGAAGAAGTCCTGCTAGAATGGGAAGAACTGGCGGATAAGGTGTAGGAGTGTGCAGTTTCTGTGTAAAATGAGCTTCTTAGAGATTACAATGTTTTCCCTACCCTTACTAAAAGAGAATATAAAAAAACTAGGCTGGAATAATTTCCAACCTAGTTTGTTGTATGTGAGTTTTCAAGAGCTTCTTTGGTTTTCTTAAGTTCTTTTTTCAGTGAGAAATTTTTCACCATGCTGATGAGGAAGGTCGTGACAGAACCCAGGAGAACTGAGATCAAAATCAATATAATCAAGGGAAGTTTGAAGCTAAATAGGATAAAGCTAACATTGACGCTCTGCATATTGGCCAAGGAAATACCGGCCACCAATAGAATGGTAATTAAAAGCAGGATGTAGTGTAGTTTTTCTTTCATAATGATTCTCCAATATATTTATATTATTCTTTATTCAAATTCAGCCTTGCTCTTGATATCTCCGTATTCTTCTGGGATTTCTTGAGCTAGGATATCTTCATAAGCAGCCAGTTCAATATTTGAGCCATACCTGTTTTTCAGAGCGGTGGTCACCAGACGGTAGGCCAAGTTTGCGTTTCGGGATAAAATGGGGCCATGGAAGTAGGAGCCAAAGACATTTTTATAATGAACGCCTTCGCAACCATCCTCTTGGTTGTTACCATTTCCATAGACAACCTTGCCCAGTGGTTTTTCATCATCAGACAGAAACGTCCGTCCTTGATGATTTTCAAAACCATAGTAAGTTTCATCAAATTCTTCATTATGAATCTTGATGTCGCCGATGTAGCGATTATTAGTCTGATTGAGGGTATAATGTCCCATGATACCTAAGCCCTCGATCCGTCGACCTGATGCTTCGATATAGTATTGGCCTAGGAGTTGGAAGCCGCCGCAGATAGCTAGCATTACGCCATTTTCGTTAATAAAACTTTCTAAAGCCTCTTTTTTAGCTGGCAAGTCACGAGCCACGATCGTTTGCTCATAGTCTTGACCACCCCCAAAGAAGACGATGTCGTAGCTGTCCTTGTCAAAGTCATCTTCTAGAGAGACAATATCGACCTCAACCCTAGCGCCTAACTTTTCAGCCACATACTTGAGCATGAGCACATTTCCATTGTCCCCGTAGGTATTCATGAGATTGCCATAGAGGTGGGCAATCCTTACATCATAGCGATAATCCTGGTTTTCAGGAGAAGTGAGGGATCTATAAACCATTAGTTCATCTCCTTTCTGACAACCTGATTAGAAGCAAGTAGTTCACGAAATTCTAACATGGCGGTGTAGGTTGCTAAGATATAGGCATGTCTGGTTTTCTGATGTTTAATTTCTTCAAAGACTTGACTCAAATCAGCTACTTCATTGATTTGCTTGGCATCATAACCAGTGACTCGCAAGCGACGAGCAATTTCAGAATGACGAACACCACCAGCAATGATATGCGAGATATCCATGTCTAAAATTTTCTCAAAATCAGCGTCCCAAATCCAGCTGGTATCAATGCCATCTGCGTAGTTGGCGTTGAGGAGAACTGACAAACTGAATGAATAAGGAGCAAGCTTGATCATTTCTAGAGCTTGCGTAGCTCCAACTGGATTTTTAATCAGAACTAGCGTGCATTCTTTGTCGCCAATCTTGAACGTTTCCTGACGTCCGAAAACGGCTCTACTTTTGTCAAAACCAGCCTTGATGGTAGCTGAGTCGACTTCAAAGAACTGAGCAACAGAAACGGCTGCTAAAGCGTTGTAGATGTTATAAAGGCCTCCAATATTGATGTGATAGTCTTGATCATCAATGACGAATTCTGAACTATTGTGGTGAAGGCTAGTTAATTGGGTCAGTTTGTAGTTTAATTCAGGGCGTTTAAAATGACAATATTCACAAATATAATCACCTAAATTAGCATAAGTATTGAGCTTGTATTTTAGAATATGCTGACACTTGGGACAGAGGATGCCCTCAGTATTATAATGCGCTAACTCAGCTTGCCCTTTTTTGGTGTCAAATCCATAGTAGCGGACGGGATTCTTCAGTCTGACCGAGTTAAAGAGCGGGCTGTCACCGTTCATCAGTACAGTCGCTTCAGGTACTTTCGCTGCAGCATCGAGAATCATTTGGTAGGTCGTGTAAATCTCTCCGTAACGATCCATTTGGTCACGGAAAATATTGGTAAAGACAAAAAGGCTTGGCTTGATATAGTCACAAATACGAGAAAGACTCGCTTCGTCAATTTCTAGTACAGCAATATTCTTGCCAGATTTGCCTTTCTTAGCGGTCAGGAAAGTTGTGGTAATCCCCGCAATCATATTGGCACCACTGGGATTGGTCACCACTTCTCCGAAAACTTCCTTGAGAATGCCTACCGTCAGAGCTGTAGTTAGAGTTTTACCATTGGTTCCGGTAATAACCACGACCTCATAGTTCTTCGCTAGGTTTTGTAAAATGTTTTTGTCAAATGTTAGGGCAACTTTCCCTGGCAGGGTCGAACCACGCCCCATTTTGCTGAGAACAAAGTGGGAGGACTTGCCTGCCAAAAGGCCCAATGCTGTATTTATCTTCATAAGAAATATTTTATCATAAAAAAGTAAAGAAGGTTACAGAAAAATATCTTGAAAAGTGATATAATAGTCAAGAACGTTTTTTAGGTTGAGAAAGTGAGGACACTGAAAATGAATTTTCAGCAATTGTCCAATCTCCAATATTGGGCTAGTTTATTTTCTAGCCCTTGGAGTATTGTCATCAATATTATCGATATTGCGCTAATTGCTTGGATTTTATTTTATTTTACAAAAGCAATCGCTGGTACCAAAATTATGATTCTTGTTCGAGGGGTTTTAATTTTTGTGCTTGCTCAAATTATTGCCAATGCTATTGGTTTAACCACAGTTTCTTGGTTAATCAACCAAGTCATTACCTATGGAGTAATTGCGGCAGTTGTAATTTTTACACCTGAGATTCGTACAGGTCTGGAAAGATTGGGACGCGCAACGGATTTGTTTTCGACAGCACCCATCAGCTCTGAGGAAAGAATGGTACAGGCATTTGTCAAGGCAGTAGATTATATGAGTCCTCGGAAAATTGGAGCTCTTGTTGCTATCCAAGGAAGTAGAACTTTACAAGAATACATTACCACAGGAATTTCTTTAGATGCTGATGTTTCAGGTGAGTTGTTAATCAATATTTTTATTCCGAATACGCCATTACACGATGGAGCTGTTATTGTAAGAGATAATAAAATAGCCGTTTCTTGCGCTTATCTTCCGCTTACGGAAAACACAGGAATTTCGAAAGAATTTGGGACGCGCCACCGTGCCGCAATCGGTCTTTCAGAAGTGTCAGATGCTCTTACTTTTGTAGTGTCAGAGGAAACGGGAGGTATTTCCATCACACATAACGGGGTTTTCAAACATGATTTGACCTTAAAAGAATTTGAAGCAGAGTTGCGGAAGGTGTTAGTTTCTGATGAGCAGCCAAAATCATCATTTAGAGTTCGTGTGCTAGGAGGTCGGAGACATGAGAAATCATAAGCAGATTTGGTATATTGTTTCTTCTATCTTTTTTGCTGTTGTTTTATTTATTTATGCAACAACGACAAATTACCAAAATAACTCAAGTGCCAGACAAACTAAGTCTGAAACATATACCAATACCTTACCTAGTGTTCCAATTGATATCAAATACAATAGCGAAAAGTATTTTATTAGTGGTTTTGCATCAGAAGTATCAGTAGTGTTAACAGGTTCCAATCGTGTAACACTTGCTAGTGAGATGCAAGAAAGTACTCGAAAGTTTAAAGTTGTAGCGGATTTAACAAAAGCTACGGAAGGAACAAGAGAGGTACCTTTAGCTGTTAAAAATTTACCAAGTGGGTTGACTGCTACTGTTACACCGGCTAAGATTACGGTGAAGATTGGTAAGAAGGCAAGTAAAACATTTGAAGTTAAAACAACTATTAGTTCTGCTCAGTTGGCAGAGGGGTTAACAATTGATCGAGTGACTGTTGGTGACCATAAAGTAACCGTTACAAGTGATGAGGACACGCTAGCCAAGGTCGATCATGTAGAAGCAGTAGTGCCAACTAGTGAAAAAATATCTGCTAACTATTCAGGCAATGCCCCACTACAGGCAGTTGATGCGAATGGTACAGTTTTGCCAAGTGTGATTACTCCTTATGAGACAACCATAAAAATTACTGTTAAATCATCAAGTTCGTCTTCAAGTTCGACGAGCTCATCCAAATAAAAGTATTGAAAGGATTTTAAAAAAATGGGAAAATATTTCGGAACGGACGGAGTTCGTGGAGAAGCAAATGTGGAATTAACGCCAGAATTAGCGTTTAAATTAGGTCGATTTGGTGGCTATGTATTGAGCCAACATGAAAAAGAAGTGCCTCGTGTTTTTGTAGGACGTGACACACGCATCTCAGGAGAATTGCTGGAAAGCGCTCTAGTAGCTGGACTTCTTTCTGTTGGGATTCGTGTTTATAAACTCGGGGTAATTGCAACACCAGGTGTAGCTTATCTGGTGAAATCTGAAAAAGCAAGTGCTGGGGTTATGATTTCAGCTAGCCATAATCCTGCACTTGACAACGGTATTAAATTTTTCGGCGGAGATGGTTATAAGCTAGATGATGATCGCGAGTTAGAAATTGAAGCACTTCTTGATGCTAAAGAAGACAATTTACCACGTCCAAGTGCGGAAGGCTTAGGGACGCTAATGGATTATCCAGAAGGGCTGCGCAAATATCAGCAGTATCTCGTATCGACTGGTCTTGATTTAGACGGAATGAAAGTGGCTTTGGATACAGCGAATGGTGCTGCTTCAACGAGTGCTCGTCAGGTATTTGTAGATTTGGGAGCTAGATTGACAGTTATTGGAGAAAATCCAGATGGGTTGAATATCAATTTAAATGTAGGTTCTACACATCCTGAAAAATTGCAAGAAACAGTTCGTGAATCAGGCTCAGCACTTGGTTTGGCATTTGATGGAGATAGTGATCGCTTGATTGCGGTAGATGAAAATGGTGAGATTGTTGATGGTGATAAAATCATGTACATCATTGGGAGATACCTCTCTGGAAAAGGGTTGCTAGCCCAAAATACAATCGTAACAACTGTTATGTCAAATCTAGGTTTCCATAAAGCCTTGGATCGTGAAGGTATTAATAAAGTGATTACAGCTGTTGGTGACCGTTATGTCGTAGAAGAAATGCGCAAATCGGGTTACAATCTTGGTGGTGAGCAATCAGGGCATGTTATTATCATGGATTATAATACGACGGGTGACGGTCAGCTGACAGCCGTTCAATTGACAAAAGTAATGAGAGAAACAGGCAAAACTTTATCTGAATTAGCTTCAGAAGTAACAATTTATCCGCAAAAATTGGTTAATATCCGTGTTGAAAATACTATGAAGGATAAGGCCATGGAAGTTCCTGCTATTAAAGCTGTGATTGAAAAAATGGAAGAAGAAATGGCTGGAAATGGTCGCATTCTTGTTCGTCCAAGTGGAACGGAGCCTCTTTTACGAGTCATGGCGGAAGCACCAAGTCATGAGGAAGTCGATTATTACGTTAATACAATTGCAGATATTGTACGCGCTGAAATTGGTATTGAATAAAGTAAAAAATCTCTGTTTGTTATATAGGCAGAGATTTTTTACTTTATATTGTAGTTTCTTTTGTCAAGCAAATTTTTATATATTCAAAAATGTATGAGGTAATAATATGAGAGCCATAGGATTATTGGTAATGGATGTGGATAGTACTTTGGTGAAAGAAGAAATAATTGATTTACTAGGGGCTGAAGTAGGAGTTGGTGAGCAGGTTGCAGCTATTACAAAATGTGCCATGCAAGGAAAATATGATTTCGAAGCGGCTCTGCTAGAGCGTGTGACCCTGCTTAAAGGACTCCCTGAGGCCATTTTTAAACAAGTTTCTAAGAAAATTCATTTTACTAAAGGGGCTCGACAGTTGATAGAAGAAATGCATCAGCGTGGTTATAAGGTTGGTATTGTATCAGGTGGATTTCATGAAATAGTAGATGAATTAGCAGTGAAGTTGGACATAGATTATGTAAAAGCTAATCACTTGGAAGTAAAAGATGGCCAGCTGACAGGTAGGGTTTTAGGGACAGTTGTCACAAAAGAAGTCAAAAAAGCAATGCTAAAGCAATGGGCAGAGGAAAACAACTTGACTCTTGCTCAAACCATTGCTGTAGGAGATGGTGCTAATGACCTTCCAATGATATTAACAGCAGGAATTGGGATTGCTTTTAATGCCAAGCCTATTGTGAGAGCGCAAGCACCTTATCAAATTCATCAGAATGACTTGTATCAGGTCGTAAAACTTTTGGAAGAGATAGAAAGCGAGGATTAGAGTATGCATATTTTAATTGTACCTGACTCTTTTAAAGAAAGTTTATCGGCTAAAAGTGTTGCAGAGGCCATAAAAGAAGGTTTTTCTAAGGCAATCCCGGAAGCAACATTTGATTTACTACCTATTGGAGATGGTGGCGAAGGAACAGTTGCTGCTTTAGTCGCCTCAATGAAATTATCCGAATATGAAAGGACAGTAACCGGACCATTCGGCGAGGCAGTTACGATGAAATATGCTCGTAAAGGCGATGTGGCTCTCTTTGAAATGGCTGACTTGGTTGGGTTGGCGAGTATCTCATCAGAAAAAAGAAACCCTTTGACTCTTGATACCAGAGGATTAGGAGAGTTAATTTTGTATCTCGCCAAAGAAGATGTGAGGCAAATTTATATTGGCGTAGGTGGTTCGGCTACCAATGATGGTGGAATTGGAATGGCAGCTGGATTGGGTTATGAATTTTTTGATAAGGATAATCACTTGCTCCAAGCAAAGGGTTCGTCTTTAGACCGTGTGGCTCGCATTTCAGCGGATAAAGTTCCTGCAAGTTTAGGAAATTTGGATATTCAGATTCTGACAGATGTTATGAATCCTCTCTGTGGTGAAAACGGATCTACATACATTTTTGGGGGTCAAAAAGGCTTGCCTGATTTGCTATTTTCTCAAGTAGATCAAGCCATGGCAACGTTTTATAAACAGGCGAATCCAACAATCTTTTCACTGGCTGGTGCCGGTGCTGGAGGAGGTATGGCAGCAGGGCTAGTGACATTTGCGCATGGAAAAATTGTATCAGGGATTGATACTTGTCTCAACTTGCTCGATTTTGATAATCGTGTCAAAAAGGCTGATTTAGTGATTGTGGGTGAAGGTCGAATGGATCAGCAAAGTCTGTCAGGTAAAGCCCCTATTGGAGTAGCAAGGAGAACGCCAATCAATATTCCTGTAATTGCTATTTGTGGTAGTCTAAGGAATGATTTACCAGATTTTCCAGTAGAGAACATTCAGGCTGCTTTTCCAATCATTTCTCAAGTCGAACCTTTAATTATTACTTTAGATAGGGCAGAAGAAAACCTCGTCCGAACAGCACAAAATATCGGAAATTTATTGAGAATGAAAATATGACCATCCATTCTGTCGGTTGAATATTAGGAAAATAAAATGTCAAGTTACTTGTGAGTCAGTTGAGGTATTCTTCTCTTAACATAGCTATCATTTTCGACTACTGTGATAAGGGATGAGAGAGATAGTATCTTGCCTCCTTAATTTTTTTCTTTGTTGTTTAATCTCACTCCCATTTTTCTTTTTTTTATGATAAACTATATAAGAGGAGGTGTAGATATGATAAAGATTTTTGGGCAATTGCGTTACCATTGGCAGCCAGATCTTTCTCTTCTAATTATTTATTGGTCTTTATCGGTTATTCCGATTTTTATAGGTTTTGCATTTTTGTTTGAAAGTTCAGAAGTTCCGTTTTTAGTCCTGTTCTCTTTCTTTTTATTCATGGTATTATTGGGAATTGGCGTGCATAGATATTTTACGATATATGACGATGGGATTTTAAGAATCATAACGGCAAACCCATTTACACCTTCAAAGATTGAAATTTCAACGATTCGTAAGGTAGAGGTAACAAAGACCTCTATTACTCTCTTCTTTGATGGCAAAGAAAAAGGCCGTACGTTTTGTATGCGCAAGTGGCCTAAGAAGTATTTTGTAAATGCTTTGGCTTTGAATGACCATTTTAAAGGGGAAGTTGAATTAGTGGATAATTTAACCCATGTAGACTATTTTGAACTATATTATGCTCATCCTAAAAAAACTACTCTTTCATAAGAGCTTTTGTAGGACAGTTTTTGATCGCTTCAATAATATCAGGTGTTTCGGGAACTTCCTTTTCCAGAAGCTCATTATCTTTATAAAATTTGACAATACCATTATCATGGTAATCAAATAGGTCAGAATAGGTTTGACAAAGACCACAAGCAATGCATCGTTCAGGAATGAGTGTAACTTTCATACTCATATTGTAATCGGAATTTGGAAAAAATACAAGGAGGAAGTCATGGCAAAGGAACCATGGGAAGAAGATATTTACGACAAGGGAGAAAATGAATTGGCGAGAAGCAAAAAAACGAACGGTGTAGTAGCTAATCGTGTGTTGACGATTTTAGCTGTTATTTTTTTCGTTATAGTGATTGTAATGGTAGGAATGATGATTTATTTATCTACTGGTGGAAGTAGTAAGAAAGCAGCAACGGAGGGCTTTTATAATGCTGCAAAAACTACTAGTAAATCAAGTGAAAGTTCTAGTGCTCCCACTTCTTCTAAAGCAGCAAGTGATAGCAGTCAGCCGCAATCATCTGAAGGAACGATTACCGTTCAGGCTGGAGAAGGAGAAGCTGCCATTGCTGCGCGTGCGGGGATTTCAATTGCGGAATTAGAGCGTTTAAATCCGTCTCACATGACAACAGGTGCGTGGTACGCTAATCCAGGTGATGTAGTAAAAATTCGATAGGAGTGCCGAATGAAACAGATTCAAATTGCTATTGATGGCCCAGCTTCAAGTGGAAAGTCAACAGTTGCAAAAATTATTGCAAAAGATTTTGATTACACTTACTTGGATACAGGTGCGATGTATCGTGCAGCGACTTACTTAGCTTTAAAAAATGATTTATCAGCGGAAAAATGGTCTGAAATTGTTGCGCTATTAGATACTTATCCTGTTAGTTTTGGACGTGGTAAAAATGGAGAGCAACTCGTTTTTGTTGGAGATGTAGATGTGACGCATCCGATTCGAGAAAATGAAGTCACTAACAATGTTTCTTGGGTGTCTGCAATTCCAGAAGTACGAGAAAAGTTGGTTGATTTACAACGAGAAATTGCCACTCAAGGCGGTATTGTTATGGATGGGCGTGACATTGGAACAGTTGTTTTGCCTCATGCAGAGTTAAAAATTTTTCTTGTAGCCTCAGTTGAGGAAAGAGCTCAACGCCGCTATAAAGAAAATCTTGAAAAAGGTATTCCAACTGATTTGGAAACCCTCAAAAAAGAAATTTCAGATCGTGATTATAAGGACAGTCACCGTTCAGTTTCTCCTTTAAAACCAGCAGATGATGCTATTCATTTTGATACGACTGGTGTCGGAATTGTGGAAGTTGTGAATTTTATCGAAGAAAAAGCTAAAAAAATCCTTGACAAATAATCCGAAACTTGTTATCATATAAAAGTTGAGAAAAGCAGAAGTGAGAACTTCTCGCCTTGCGACTAACGTTGTCTGGCTCTACGGATTAAGTTTCAGGAATGAAATACTATCATGTAGTGCGGACTTGCGTTAGCAAGTCCGCTCTTGTTTTTCTCTAAAAATAAAAAAGAGGTGAAAACCATAGCAAAACAAGACTTATTCATCAATGATGAAATTCGTGTACGTGAAGTTCGTTTGATCGGTCTTGATGGTGAGCAATTGGGCATTAAACCACTTAGCGAAGCGCAAGCGATTGCTGACGATGCAAATGTGGATCTTGTTCTGATTCAACCACAAGCTAAACCGCCTGTTGCAAAAATTATGGACTATGGAAAGTTCAAGTTTGAGTATCAGAAAAAACAAAAAGAGCAACGCAAAAAACAAAGTGTTGTTACTGTGAAAGAAGTTCGTCTTAGTCCAACTATTGACAAAGGTGACTTTGATACAAAACTTCGTAATGCACGCAAGTTCCTTGAAAAAGGAAATAAAGTGAAAGTTTCTATTCGCTTTAAAGGGCGGATGATTACTCACAAAGAAATCGGAGCGAAAGTATTAGCCGACTTTGCTCAAGCAACGCAGGATATTGCGATTATTGAACAAAGAGCTAAGATGGATGGACGTCAAATGTTCATGCAGTTAGCACCAATCCCTGACAAAAAGTAATCTGTTAGAAGTTAGAAAAAGGAGAAAAATATCATGCCAAAACAAAAAACACACCGCGCATCAGCTAAACGTTTCAAACGTACAGGTTCTGGTGGCTTGAAACGTTTCCGTGCTTACACTTCTCACCGTTTCCACGGAAAAACTAAAAAACAACGTCGTCATCTTCGTAAAGCAGCAATGGTGCATTCAGGAGATTTCAAACGTATCAAAGCAATGCTGACAGGTCTTAAATAAGAGATTTTGCAGTAGATTATTCTAGGAAATATTGGAGGAAATATAAATGGCACGTGTTAAAGGTGGCGTTGTATCGCGCAAACGTCGTAAACGTATTTTAAAATTAGCTAAAGGTTACTATGGTGCAAAACATATCTTGTTCCGTACAGCAAAAGAACAAGTAATGAACTCATACTACTATGCATATCGTGACCGTCGTCAAAAGAAACGTGATTTCCGTAAATTGTGGATTACGCGTATCAATGCGGCAGCTCGTATGAATGGACTTTCATATTCACAATTGATGCATGGTCTGAAATTGGCTGAAATTGAAGTAAACCGTAAAATGCTTGCTGACTTAGCTGTCAATGATACAGCAGCTTTCACAGCTCTTGCAGATGCGGCTAAAGCAAAATTAGGTAAATAAAGAAAAAGAGGCTGGGACGAATTGTTCCCAGCCTCAAAGCATACTATGGTACAAGTCAATGATGCAGTGCTTGCTAGTTCAATGGTTTACTTTGAGGTTGCAAGAGGAAATTTTGCGCAACAAGTCTCAAGATGAGTTGCTTTTTGAGCTTAGAAACTTTAGAAGAATGGGATAGGAATAACTTTTTGGTTAGTCCTATTTGCTGCTATCTGTTTTTTATGGCCGAGGCTAGAGAAAAGTTGTAATTTACGATATAATAAAAAGTAAAGGAGGATAATGATGACTTCTAAAATGTTACATACTTGTTTGCGAGTGGAGAGTTTAGAACAATCTATTGCATTTTATGCAGATGCATTTGGATTTAAAGAATTACGGCGCAAAGATTTCCCAGAACATCAGTTTACAATTGCTTATTTGGGACTTGAAGGTGATGAGTATGAGTTAGAATTGACTTATAACTATGATCATGGACCTTATATGATTGGAGATGGTTTTGCTCATATGGCTTTGAGTACGCCTGATTTGCTGAAGCTTCACGCTGAACATACTGCTAAGGGTTATGAAGTTACCCAACCAAATGGTCTTCCTGGGACGAAACCGAATTATTATTTTATTAAAGACCCAGATGGCTATAAAGTTGAAGTTATACAAGAAAAGACCCTTTAAGTTTTCGCACTAAAAAATGAAAGGCTTGAAAAATAATTACGTTTTTAGCCTTTTTTGTTAGATGGAATAGTTTTGGAAATGATATCCTTTGTTGCGCAAGTTGAAGGTATAGTTACCGAATTTACAATAGTTTTGTGGTAAAATGCTACGTCTTGCAGTTGGTGTACATAGTTATAAAGTTCTATAATTTTGAAGCAAAGTCATGAAGAGATATCTAAGAAAGGTCGTGGAGTGAAAAAAATAATTCTCATTGTGCTGAATGTCTTTCTTTTAAGTATTGTTATTTTTGGAAGTTTTCAGGTTAAAAAATTATTGCAAAAGAGAAAATTAGATCATCAAATTGTCCAGATTTTAAAAAAGGCAGATACCAAATATAATCAAGATTCAGTACGAAAGCAGACAAGACGCATAGGAAGTCGTTATATTACATCTTATTATCCACTAACAGATAGTGGTAAGCAAGATATTGGCATTGTTAAGGAGAAAATCAATGAAGATATTCGAAGGCTTTCCAATAAAAAAAATCGGAATTTGGAGATTGATAGGTTAGTTTTTTATATTAGCCAACTAACTGCAACAGATTTTTCAGGAGTTAGGAAGGTTAATATTAAGAGAATTTCTTATCCGATATTGACTACAAAAGTTGGAGAAGTTGAAGAGGATTTCCTTGATTTTGTTTATGTATCATCTGATAATAAAGTGTTTAGCTTAAATCGTTTGCTTAAAAATGTTGAGCAAGGTAAAAAAATCTTATTAAAAGATATTCACCAGAAGATTGCTGCGCTCAATAAAGTTGAGGGACAGAAAATTTTACAGGAATTTCAAGCGAAAGATATCTCTCAATGGGTATTTAGTTATGAAAGGGGAAAACTTAAGCTATTTTATAAAAACAATGAGCGAGTTTCAAAGATAGAAGTTCCCTTATCAACCTTATATGAAGTGATTGATGAGCATTATTTAAAAGGAGAGGAATTGGTGGCTTATCAGTCTTACCTAGCTAAAAAACAGCAAAAATTAGTAGCTTTGACGTTTGACGATGGTCCCAATGCAGAAACAACACCACATGCTTTGGATATTTTAGCTAAGTACCATGTCAAGGGAACTTTCTTCATGTTGGGAAAAAATGTGGCTGGAAATGAACAACTGATCAAACGCGTCCATAATGAGGGACACGAAATCGGCAATCATAGTTGGAGTCATCCACTGTTGACAACTCTTTCTCTTGACCAAGCGAAAAAACAGATTGAGGAAACACAAGTAGCCCTTCAATCTGTTATTGGGGAAAGTCCAAAATTGATGCGTCCACCTTATGGAGCAATCAATGACACGATCCGAAATGCGATTGATATGTCTTTTGTTATGTGGAATGTGGATAGTTTGGATTGGAAAAATCGCAACACTCAGTCTATTATGGAGCAAGTAAAAAAACAGACAACTTCGGGCTCTATCATTTTAATGCATGACATTCATCAAACGACTATTAACGCTTTACCGAGTGTGATTGAGTATTTACAAAAGAATGGTTACACCTTGGTTACTGTAAGTGAGCTCTTGCAACATCGACTAGAGGGACATCAGTTATATTATGGAGGATATTAAATAGAAAAAGGGATAGGATGATTACTTCCTATCTCTTTTTCTATAACATTTTTATTTCAGATAAAGTTCACGGTTTTTTAAGATAATTTCTTGAACTTGGGCATATTTTTGAAGTGTTTTTAATTCTTCTGGGTGGCTGATGAATGTAATGACAGATCCTTTTTTGCCCATTCGTCCAGTTCGCCCAGCACGGTGTGTATAGGTTTCAAGGTCGATAGGTAGGTCATAGTTGATGACGCATTCGAGAGAATCAATATCAATTCCTCTAGCTACTAAGTCAGTAGCTAGTAACAGCGTAAGTTCGTCATTTTTAAACTGATCTAAGATAACCTTGCGGAATTTTATGTTGACATCACTAGCTAAGGATACAGCCTGAATGTGACGATATTGTAATTTTTCCTCTGCACTTCCTAAGTTTGAAAGGATGTTGAAAAAGACAAGAGCACGAAATTCTGATACATGAGCGAGCTTTCGCAAGTATTCAACTTTGTCGCGTTGTTTGACCTGCATATAAAAATGCTGAATATTATCAAGTTGTTGATTGTCTAATTTGATTTGAAGTGTATTTTCAGCAAGTTTCTTTTGATCAAATTTAGCAGTCGCACTCATATAAATCAATTGATGTTCACGAGGTACATGATGTAGAATATGTTGAATAAAATGATATTGCGAATCACTAAGTAACTGATCAAATTCATCCAGAACGATTGTATCAACATTCATCATTTTTATTTTTCGAAGTTTGATAAGTTCAAAGACGCGTCCAGGTGTTCCAATGAGAATTTCTGGCCCTTTTTTTAAACGTTCAATTTGTCGCTTTTGACTGGAACCGGATAGAAATAATTGAGTTGTTAAGCCAAGTGGTTCAGCCCACATTTTGGTGACGTCGAAAATTTGTCCAGCAAGCTCTGTATTGGGAGCCAAGATTAGTAATTGCTGGGATCTCTTGGGCTTTAGCTTTAGAAGGTTGGGAAAAAGATAGGCAAGTGTTTTTCCAGTTCCGGTAGGGCTTATCCCAAGGACATTTTCTCCTTCTGTAATAGGCGAAAAGAGTTGCTCTTGAATAGGAGTTAAATGCTCAAAGCCAAGTTTGGTGAGTTGATTTTGCCAAATTTTCGGAAAATTAGTTGTTATCATGATCAGCCTCAAATCTAATGCCAGCATCTTGTCGCATGCTAAACAGAATTTTATGCACAGTAGTAGCAGCATCTAGCCAATTTTGGTAAGTTTCTTGTTTTATCTCACCACTTAATACTTGAGCGAATTGTTTGGCTTCTTCTGCCATGGTGTGAGAAGAGCGCGTAATTTCAAGAGTCTTTTTCTCTTTATTTAAATCTTGAAAAACAGCCGATGTGATAAATTCAATCGAATTTAAGGTCAATGTACCGTCTGTTGTGTAAATCTCGGCAGGGAAAAAGCTATTGATATTTTTTCCAGTTTGGATAGTCACTTGAAATTCTGGATAGATCAAGCTTCCTATCCCATTTAAATCGATAGTATTTGGCAACTGTTGAGCGGTGTAATAAGCACTTGCTGGCGCTCCAAACAGCCGTACAGCAGCATAGATAGGATAAATACCTAAATCCATTAGAGCACCGCCTGAAAACTTAGCAGAAAAGACGTTTGGCTCTTGTCCAGCTAACAGAGCTGGCATTTTGGAAGAATACTTCGCATAGGTGAAATGTGCCCCAAGAATCGTTTTATTTTTGAGAAAGTCTGTGATGATGTCAAATGCTTGTTCATGATAGTTTCGAGCTGCTTCAAAAATGTAAACATGTTGTTCTTGAGCTAATGTTACCAATTCAGCCCATTCTTCTGGGCATGAAACAGCAGGTTTTTCCACAATCACATGCTTATTCGCTAAAATAGCAGCTTTTGCTTGAGGAAAATGTAGAGAATTTGGGCTTGCAATATAGACAATATCAATAGAGCTTGCTAAAAAATCAGCTATGTCTGTACTACACTGGACATCTGTATAATGACTGGCAAATGTTTGAGCGGTTTGTATTGTTCGTGAATAGACCGTAGTCAGTTGATACTGTTTTGTCGAATGAGCAGCCTTGACAAATTGGTGAGCAATATCGCCTGTTCCAATTGTTCCGAGTTTTAACATCATGATCTCCTTGTGTTTAATCTTGTTATTTCTTTTGTGTTACCTCTTTCATTATATCATGATTTGGTGTAAAATAGATAGGATGATAAGAAATGGAGTGAATAATGCAAAATAGACCGATTATTATTGGTGTGACAGGTGGGTCTGGCGGTGGTAAGACGAGTGTTTCAAGAGCCATTCTTTCAAATTTTCCAAATGAAAAAATTTCTATGATTGAGCATGATTCCTATTATAAGGACCAATCTCATTTGACATTTGAAGAGCGAATCAAGACCAACTATGATCACCCTTTCGCTTTTGATACAGACTTGATGATTGCACAAATCAAGGAATTGTTAGCCGGACGTCCAGTAGACATTCCGACTTATGATTATACAGCTCATACACGTAGCGATAAGACCTATCGTCAAGTTCCGCAAGATGTCTTTATTGTAGAGGGGATTCTTGTTTTAGAAGATAAACGTTTGCGTGATTTAATGGATATTAAGATTTTTGTGGATACAGATGATGATGTTCGGATTATTCGCAGGATTAAACGAGATATGGATGAACGCGGTCGCAGTTTAGATAGTGTGATTGAGCAATATCTAGGTGTGGTAAAACCCATGTATCATCAGTTTATCGAGCCCACTAAGCGCTATGCAGATGTGATTATTCCAGAGGGAGCATCTAATACGGTAGCGATTGATTTGATTACAACAAAAATTGAAAAAATCTTGCAAGAAGCAAGGGAACAATAAAAAGGAAGTCTAGTGAGAAATTGCTAGACTTTTTAAGTTATGAGAATGAATGTTGGCAAAAGGAAAAGGAAGTTTCGTGCATATTTGATATCTTTTGTATGTTTGCTGACTTTTGTATTGGAGGAGCTACAAAATAATGGTTGTGAGCTAAAGCAAAAAACTTGTTTTCTTAGTAGCTAGCTAAGTTGAGTTGCTTTGAGAAAGAAGAAAAAGTGAGGCAGACAACGATATTGGCTTTTAGTTTTTGGGGGTGCTAAGGGAGCAAAATGGACTTTGAAACATTTTTAAGGATTCTTTCATTGCTTTTGCTTTGCAGTCGTACAGGATTTCTATCTGGTCAGCATTCAATCTTTTTATTGTCTTATTGATTGATTTTTTATGGGTCTAATGGTAAGGCCTTTTAGTAAATTAAAATGGGAGTGGACGAAGAGAAAAAACCTTTAGTTCTACCATAATAGGAGCTAAAGGTTTTTCTATTTGATTGGGAGCTACTCATCTTTGTAGGAAACAATACCAATAATAGTATCAACGGCACGTTCCATTGTTTGCAGACTGACGTATTCGAAGCGTCCATGCATGTTTTCACCACCGGCAAAGATATTTGGTGTTGGAATCCCCATAAAGGAAATTTTAGAGCCATCCGTCCCGCCACGAATAGGTTCAATAATCGGTTTGATGTCCAATTTGTTCATGACTGCTTTTGCGATATTGATTGGTGTCATGTCTTTTTCAATGACTTGGCGCATATTGTAGTATTGATCTTTCAGTTCTAAATGAACCCGTTCACCACGTTTTTCGTTCATTTTATTGGTAATGGAGCGCATGAATTCTTTGCGTTTTTCAAAGGTTACTGTATCAAAGTCACGAATGATATAACTTGCTTTTGCTTCCTCAACAGTTCCTTCTACATTCATAAGATGATAGAAGCCTTCGTAGCCATCTGTTAACTCAGGGCGGTCACCATTTGGCAATTGATTATGAAAGTCAATAGCTAATTGCAGAGCATTAATCATTTGGCCTTTGGCTGTCCCTGGGTGGACATTGCGTCCTTGGAAAGTGATTTCTGCACTAGCTGCAGAGAAAGTTTCAAATTGAAGTTCTCCAAGCGGGCCACCGTCAACCGTATAAGCGAAATCTACATCGAAATCTATCGCATCAAACTTGTCAGCTCCAACACCAATTTCTTCATCTGGACCAAAACCAACTCGAATTTCGCCGTGTTTGATTTCCGGGTGACCTGATAGATACTCAATTGCTGTCATAATTTCAGCGATACCTGATTTATCATCAGATCCAAGAAGAGTCGTTCCATCGGTTGTAATTAAGGTTTGTCCTTTGTATTTTTTCAAACTAGCAAAATCAGCAGGGTCAAGATTAAAACCAGACTGCCCAAGCGGAATCACTTCGCCATCATAATTTTCAATAATTTGTGGATTGACACCTTCTGCGTTGAAATCTGCGGTGTCCATGTGAGAAATAAGACCGATTTTGCGCGTGAAACTTGGGTCATTTGCAGGAAGAGTACCGATGGCGTAGCCGTTAGGTAAGTAGTAGACATTTTCCAAGCCGACCCGCTTCATCTCAGGGATGAGGATATTAGTCGCAAAGTCCACTTGACTCTGGGTGCTGGGAGTAGTAGTGGAGGTCTCGTCTGAGCGTGTATTGACTTTAACATAAGTCAGAAAACGGTTTAAAAGATTAGGGTATTTCATAAAAACTCCTCTTTCATTTATTCAAATCTATTTTAGCATAATTGGGGAAAGGTGAGAAATATTTTTTACTGCTGTCGCTTCTAACTAACGTCTTAAAAACCATTTTATATAAGCGTTAAAAAATATGAATTTCACAGGGAAGGCTTTAAAAGATGAAGTCGCAAACTATTTTTCAGTTCTGGAGAGCAGCAATCCGTTCTGTTTTATTTTTGTTTTTCAATTGTTAAAATGTCTGAATTATTAAATTTGTATTTTCTTCGTAGAGAATGGGATTTTAGGCTATTCAAGTCTTTTTTAAGATGTTAAAATGAAAGAAATTACAAGTAAACCATTGAAAGGCTAGTTTGGTTTTCACAAGGGGATTGAAGAGGAAAGATGATGAAGAAAGCAGTTCTAATGATGACTTTTGGCTCGCCAGAGGAGATTAGCTTTGAGGGAGTGGCTGAATTTTTTACCAATATTCGCCGCGGTGTCAGGCCGCAAGACCATGAGATTCAGACCCTCTATGATAACTATGTCCTCATCGATGGAACGCCTCTGCAGCGTATCAGTCTAGAAGAGGTGGAAAAGGTCCGTCAGCGTTTATCTGGTGAATATGCGGTTTATTTTGCCAATAAATTCTCACGTCCTTTTATCCCAGACGTGATTGAGCAGATGGAAGAGGATGGTATTGAGGAATGTATCTGTTTGATCCTAGAGCCGCATTTTTCTTACTATTCTGTCATGGGCTATGAGAAGTTCATCCAGAGTGATCGCATCCACTTTAATATCATTAAGGAATGGTATCAAGAAGAAGCTATTCTTGATTATTGGGCAGAGGAACTGAGAAAGATTCTTACAGAAGAGGTTGGAGAGGAGACCTTCAAGATTTTCTTTTCAGCCCACAGTGTGCCTATTCTGGCTTTAGATTTTGGAGATCCTTACATTGATCAGATCTATGACAATGCCCGCTTGATTACTGACAGGTTGGGTTTGACAGAGGAGGATTATCTCAATGTTTGGCAGAGTGAGAGTGACATTGGACTCCCTTGGATCAAACCTGACGTGCTGGACTACATGCGCCAGCAAGAAACACATCCTCAGCATTATATTTTTGTGCCGATTAGCTTTATCAGTGAGCATATAGAGGTCCTTTTTGACAATGACGTGGAGTGCAAGGAACTTTGCGAAGATCTGGGTGTTGCCTATCATAGACCGCCTATGCCCAATGCAGATGACCGTTTAATTGAGGCCCTGATTCAAAGTATTCGCCGCCATGAGCATGAACCCTTCAAAGAATGTTTTCCAGAAGAAGAAACCTTTGATGAATTGCAGCCGTCGGAGGAGAGCAGTCAGATTCTGGCAGAAGGTGCAGAGCTGAAAATGCCAGATTTTGTCAAGAAATTGATTGAGAAAAAAGGACGCGAAAATGTTAAAATGCCATACTTTGTCAAGAAAATGCTGGAGAAAGCAGGAAAACTGCCTAAAAGCTGATTATGCATTTTCGTTGCTGACTTTATAACATGATTTCAGAAGGGAAATTCGCGATACTTTGGCACCAAGATTTGATCAGGGAACTGCTTTGCCAGTAGTCTTTGTGCCAGCACTAAGAATATGTAACTTTACATGGAGGAAAGCCGTTGCGATGGCCAATTATGTTTTTGGACATAATCCTTATCGGCTTTATGTTTATCATTTTCTAATTATGGAGGAGATGTAGCGGAGCACTCTGGCTGGATTAGGATCATTGTGTTAAGATCTGTTTACTGCACCGTATCAGCAGCTTTCTGACAGAAGCTAGGCATTCCCATCTTACCAACTACCTGCAAGTATACTGGAAAATGTGAAAAAAGAAGGGATAGAGATTTTCTAATCTCGATACTTTTTAGATTGCAACAAAAAAAGGCTGAGACACTTTTGTTTCAGCCTCGCTTTGTTCTGATCAACAGTTTCCCAGATTGTTTAATCTAACAAGGTAATAAAAGATAAACTAAGTAATAACAAAATAATGTGAAAGATCCTTTTAATCTCAGTCTAGAGGCAAGAGGATGAAGTAAAATTTTAAAAAATTACTTCTGTCCCACCATCTTTTATATCTCATTGATTCAAAATAAACTTTTCAATAGCTGTGGCGACACCGTTCGCATCATTGGTATCTGTCACATAATTGGCTAGTTTTTTAACATGATCGCTAGAATTGCCCATAGCAACGCCAAGACCTGCAAATTGGATCATTTCAATGTCGTTGTTGGCATCACCAAGTGCCATAATTTCTTGAGGTTCAATCTCTAAGTGTTGAGCTAATTGCTTAAGAGCTGTTGCTTTAGTAGTGCCCTTTGGCATGGCTTCGTAAATGACCGGTTGTGAGCGAACACCGCTGAAACGTTGAGAAATCTGCGAACCAAATTGTTTTTCAAAGGTATCTAACTCATTAGGCTGGGCTAAAAACATAGCTTGAAATATAATATTTTTACCGCTGATAGCTTCTTCGAGACTGATTTCTGTTGGGGTTGTGAAGACAAGGCTAGCGTCATAGGTGACTAGGTCGCTTGGTTTTTCGTCAACTACTAAATAGCGTTCTTCGTCAAAAAGAGTCAGTTGGGCAGGAGTTTGCTTGGCGATTCTGTCCAGATAAAGCATATCCTCTGCACTTAGCTCTTTCCAATCAACAAGCTTCCAATCCTTTGTTTGATGAGTGGAGCAGCCGTTATTGATAATGACATATTCATTATCTCTACTCAGTCCTAATTGTTCATAATAAGGTTTCACTCCGACTAGAGGGCGGCCTGTACAAAGAACCAGCTTTACTCCATGTTCGACAGCTTGATGAATCGCTTGAATATGTGCTTGGGGAATTTCTTTTTGACTATTTAAAAGCGTACCGTCCATGTCTAATGCGATTAGTTTAATCATAGCATTCTCGTTTCTGTAAATGTATTTATTTTTATTATAGCACAAATGAAACGGAATATGGCATGCCTTTTCAAGACTGGTAAAAGTCACCTTTCTTATGTTATAATAAATAGAATACCCGAAAAGGAAGAGAAAAATGAATGTAGATGAATTAAAAAAGCGGCAGGAGCGGATTCGGAATTTCTCCATCATTGCTCACATTGACCACGGTAAGTCAACCTTGGCAGATCGAATTTTGGAAGCGACGGATACTGTATCCAGCCGGGAAATGCAAGCTCAACTTTTAGATAGTATGGATTTGGAAAGGGAGCGGGGCATTACTATTAAGCTCAATGCGATTGAACTCAATTATAGAGCTAAGAACGGTGAAACTTATATTTTTCATTTGATTGATACACCAGGGCATGTGGACTTTACTTATGAAGTATCGCGATCGTTGGCAGCCTGTGAAGGGGCTATTCTGGTGGTCGATGCAGCACAAGGTATTGAAGCACAAACTTTAGCCAATGTTTATCTTGCCTTAGATAATGATTTGGAAATCTTACCAGTTATCAATAAAATTGACCTTCCAGCTGCTGATCCAGAGCGAGTTCGAACAGAGATTGAAGATGTCATTGGTTTGGATGCAAGCGAAGCTGTGTTGGCTTCGGCTAAAGCTGGTATCGGGATTGAAGAAATCTTGGAGCAAATCGTGGAGAAAGTTCCTGCACCGACAGGCAATGTGGCAGCACCGCTCAAGGCTCTCATTTTTGATTCGGTTTACGATGCCTATCGTGGAGTAATCCTGCAAGTGCGGGTTATGGACGGTGTGGTCAAGCCAGGAGATACCATTCAGCTCATGAGCAATGGTAAGACCTTTGACGTGACTGAAGTCGGCATCTTCACTCCGAAAGCCATTGGTCGTGATTTCTTGGCTACTGGGGATGTTGGTTATATTGCAGCTTCGATTAAGACTGTTCAAGATACTCGGGTTGGTGACACAGTGACTTTGGCAGATGATCCAGCAGATGAACCGCTTCATGGCTACAAGCAAATGAATCCTATGGTTTTTGCTGGCCTCTATCCTATTGAGTCCAATAAGTACAATGACTTGCGTGAGGCTTTGGAAAAACTCCAGCTGAATGATGCTAGTCTACAATTTGAACCAGAGACATCTCAGGCACTAGGTTTTGGTTTTCGTTGTGGATTCTTAGGCTTGCTACACATGGATGTCATTCAGGAGCGCTTGGAGCGCGAGTTTAATATTGATCTGATTATGACAGCACCTTCTGTTATCTATAAGGTCAATATGACAGATGGTACCTCGCTTGATGTGTCTAATCCGAGCGAGTTTCCGGAGCCAACCAAGATTGAGTCAATCGAGGAGCCTTATGTTAAAGCTCAAATCATGGTGCCACAGGAATTTGTTGGAGCAGTGATGGAGTTGGCTCAGCGCAAGCGCGGTGACTTTGTGACCATGGACTATATTGATGAAAATCGGGTCAATGTCATCTATCAAATCCCGCTGGCGGAAATCGTTTTTGACTTCTTTGACAAGCTCAAGTCTTCTACTCGTGGTTATGCTAGTTTTGACTATGAAATTTCAGAATATCGTAAGTCTAATCTTGTCAAGATGGATATTCTCCTCAATGGTGACAAGGTTGATGCTCTTAGCTTTATTGTTCACAAGGAATTTGCTTATGAACGTGGAAAATTGATTGCCGAAAAATTAAAGAAAATTATCCCACGTCAGCAATTTGAAGTGCCAATTCAAGCCGCTATCGGTCAGAAAATTGTGGCTCGGACAGACATTAAAGCCCTGCGTAAAAACGTCTTGGCTAAGTGTTATGGTGGTGACGTATCCCGGAAGCGTAAACTCCTAGAAAAACAAAAAGCTGGTAAGAAACGGATGAAAGCGATTGGCTCTGTTGAAGTACCACAGGAAGCCTTCCTCAGTGTTCTCAGTATGGATGACGAATAATTTTTTATAAATACGAAAGAAGCTAATAATACATCTCAAAATCTCAAGTTTGTTGTAATTAATAATGAACAACACAGTGTCTATTTTAGTCTTTGAAGAGTGGGACAGAATCAAAATTTGACAATCTTTGGTTCTGTTCTACTCTATTTTTAATTATTCAGAAAGTGTTTTTTTAACATAAATATAATAAGAGGACAGGAGGTTATGATAAATAAAAGAAAGTAATACTTCATGATATGTTTAACACTGTTAGTTAGCGTTTCCCTTGTGGACTGTAGTTCAAAAGGAACAGTTGTGCAGATGATAACGAAGCCTATCAAGTGAATCTCGTAATGAAATTAAGGCAGTACCTGATTAACTGAATTTTCAAAAGAGACGAGAAAGATTCTCTTATTGCGTTTGAAAGTGATCGAAAGACACTCGTAACGTTCATTTCTTATATTGAAACGAGATGGAGTTTGAGTAAAGAAAACTCAAAGATTTAAAGAAAAAATTTCAACTTGGTAGTCAAACCTAAACATTGAGAGAGCGGGAAGAAGTTGATTTCTATGAAATCATGGATTGTCTCTCGCTCTCTTTTAAATAGCCAATGACATCTACAAGGAAAGAATTTTACAATTATTTTTAGGAGTGATTAAGAGAATATTTTTCTTTAATTTATCGTAAATATTTCTTAAATTTGGTATAATAAAGTGAATTTTGTTTAAGAGAGAGAAAATATGTCAACTTTAGAAATGTTAAAATCGGAATTGAATGGAATTGATGTTCGCTTCAATGAACCTTTAAAACAATATACATATACAAAAGTAGGTGGAGCTGCTGATTATTTGGTTTTTCCACGAAATCGTTATGAATTGGCACGAGTGGTGAAATTTGCTAATCGGGAACAGATCCCTTGGATGGTGCTAGGGAATGCAAGCAATATCATCGTTCGTGATGGTGGTATTCGTGGATTTGTGATTATGTTTGATAAGTTAAATAATGTGGCAGTAGATGGTTATACGATTGAAGCAGAAGCAGGTGCCAATCTGATTGAGACGACTCATGTTGCACTTCATCACAGTCTGACAGGTTTTGAGTTTGCTTGTGGTATTCCAGGCAGCATTGGCGGTGCTGTTTTTATGAATGCTGGTGCTTATGGGGGCGAAATTGCACATATTTTACTTTCTTGTAAGGTGCTGACGCGCGATGGAGAAATCAAGACTCTCAGTGCTCAAGATATGAAATTTGGTTATCGCCGTTCATATGTTCAACAGACAGGAGATGTGGTAATTTCTGCCAAGTTTGCCCTAGCGCCAGGTATGCATCGTGTGATTCGTCAGGAAATGGAACGATTGACACATCTTCGTCAATTGAAGCAGCCTTTGGAGTATCCTTCTTGTGGGTCTGTTTTTAAGCGTCCGACGGGACATTTTGCAGGGCAATTGATTAGTGAAGCAAATTTAAAAGGATACCGTATTGGCGGGGTAGAAGTTTCTACAAAGCATGCAGGTTTTATGGTCAATGTTGATAACGGAACAGCTGCTGATTATGAAAATTTGATTGCACATGTGATTGAGGCTGTCAAAGTTCAGTCAGGTGTTACCTTGGAAAGAGAAGTTCGAATTATTGGTGAGAAGTGATAATAATATTGAACTTTTTGATAACATCTCCAAGAAAATGAGTCAAGACAAGACTTTAAACTGTCAATCTATGAAAAAGAAGGAATTTATGGCAATTGAACAAACCAATCATTGAATTTAAAAATGTATCAAAAGTTTTTGAGGATAATAATACAGTTGTCTTAAAAGACATCAATTTTGAATTAGAAGAAGGGAAGTTTTACACTCTTTTAGGTGCTTCTGGATCAGGAAAATCAACCATTCTAAATATCATCGCTGGCTTATTGGAAGCATCAAGCGGTGATGTTTTTCTTGACGGCGTCCGAATCAATGATATTCCGACCAATGAACGTGATGTGCACACAGTGTTTCAGTCTTATGCCCTTTTTCCTCATATGACCGTTTTTGAAAATATAGCATTTCCGTTGCGTTTGCGTAAGGTTGAAAAAAAAGAAATAGAGCGTCGTGTTACGGAAGTTTTGAAAATGGTGCGTTTAGATGGTTTTGGGAAACGATCTATTCGTAAATTGTCCGGTGGACAGCGGCAACGTGTCGCAATAGCACGTGCTATTGTCAATGAACCACGTGTTGTTTTGTTGGATGAACCTTTATCTGCATTGGATTTAAAGTTACGGACAGATATGCAGTATGAATTACGGGAATTGCAACAGCGTCTGGGAATAACCTTTGTCTTTGTTACTCATGACCAAGAAGAGGCGCTGGCTATGAGTGACTGGATTTTTGTTATGAATGAGGGAGAGATTGTTCAGTCAGGAACACCTGTTGATATATATGACGAACCTATCAATCACTTTGTAGCGACCTTTATCGGCGAATCTAATATTCTTCCAGGAAAGATGATTGAAGACTATCTGGTTGAGTTCAATGGCAAGCAATTTGAAGCAGTAGATGGAGGGATGCGTCCTAATGAGCAGGTGGAAGTGGTCATTCGTCCAGAAGATTTACAAATTACGCTTCCAGAAGAAGGGAAACTACAAGTTAAGGTTGATACGCAACTTTTCCGCGGAGTGCATTATGAGATTATCGCTTATGATGACTTGGGTAATGAGTGGATGATTCATTCGACTCGCAAGGCCATTGTCGGAGAAGAAATCGGGCTAGATTTTGAACCGGAAGATATTCATATTATGCGTCTCAATGAAACAGAAGAAGAGTTTGATGCTCGGATTGAAGAATATGTCGAGATGGAAGAGCAGGAAGCAGGCTTAATCAATGCTATTGAGGAGGAGCGCGATGAAGAAAACAACCTCTGATCTTTTTGTTGCTCCTTATATTCTTTGGATTCTATTGTTTGTATTAGCGCCTGTTGCCATGATTGTTTGGCAGTCGTTTTTCAATATTGAAGGTCACTTTACTCTTGAAAATTATAAGACCTACTTCGCTTCGCAAAATCTAACCTATCTTAAAATGAGTTTGAATTCAGTCTTGTATGCAGGAATTATCACAGTTGTTACCTTGGTAATTAGTTACCCTACTGCGTTTTTGTTGACACAATTAAAGCATAAACAGCTTTGGTTGATGCTCATTATTTTACCGACCTGGGTGAATTTGTTGCTCAAAGCTTACGCTTTTATCGGGATTTTTGGACAAAATGGTTCAGTCAATCAGTTTTTAAGTTTTATCGGGATTGGTTCTCAGCAAATTTTGTTCACAGACTTTTCTTTTATTTTTGTTGCTAGTTATATTGAGCTACCCTTTATGATATTGCCGATTTTTAATGTCTTAGAGGACATGGATGAGAATCTGGTTCATGCTAGCTATGATCTGGGCGCCAATCGCTGGCAAACGTTTCGTCATGTGGTTTTTCCACTTTCTATGAATGGAGTGAGAAGTGGTGTTCAGTCTGTCTTTATTCCTAGCCTCAGTCTCTTTATGCTGACGCGTTTAATTGGTGGCAATCGAGTTATTACACTTGGTACAGCGATTGAGCAACATTTCCTAACTACGCAAAATTGGGGCATGGGCTCAACGATTGGTGTTGTCTTGATTGTAGCTATGCTCGTTATCATGTGGGCAACAAAAGAAAGGGGGGAACGATGAAAAAAACAGCTAGTATTTACTTAACAGTCGTCTTCTTAATTCTTTATTTACCGATTTTCTATTTGATTGGCTATGCCTTTAATGCTGGTGAGGATATGAACAAGTTCACAGGGTTTAGCCTAATACATTTTCAAAAGATGTTCAGCGACAGTCGTCTGATGTTAATCTTGGCACAAACTTTTTTTCTGGCTTTTTTGTCTTCTTTGATTGCAACAGCTATCGGGACGTTTGGTGCTATTTATATTTATCAGGCAAGAAAAAAATATCAAGAAGCCTTTTTGTCGGTCAATAATATTTTAATGGTAGCACCAGATGTTATGATTGGTGCGAGTTTCTTGATTTTATTTACAACCGTCAAATTTCAATTAGGTTTTCTATCTGTTCTGGCCAGTCATATAGCTTTTTCAATCCCGATCGTAGTCTTGATGATTTTGCCGCGACTAAAAGAGATGAATGATGATATGATTAAAGCAGCCTATGATTTAGGAGCAAATCAAGTTCAGATGTTAAAGGAAATCATGTTGCCTTATTTGACACCAGCGATTATTGCAGGATATTTTATGGCATTTACCTATTCTTTGGATGATTTTGCCGTGACATTCTTTGTAACTGGGAATGGTTTTTCAACTTTGTCTGTTGAGATTTATTCGCGAGCTCGCCAAGGAATCTCACTGGAAATCAATGCTCTCTCTGCTTTAGTATTTCTTTTTAGTATTCTTTTAGTAATTGGCTATTACTTTATTTCTCGTGAGAAGGAGGATGTGGCATGAAAAAACTTTATTCGTTTTTAATAGGTATTATTGCCATTATCCTTGTTCTCTGGGGATGGAGTCGCCACATTGAAAGTCGTACAAAAAGAGGATTTGGTGACAAATTAGTCATCTATAATTGGGGAGATTATATTGACCCAGAACTATTAACAAAATTTACTAAAGAAACTGGTATTCAGGTTCAATATGAAACCTTTGATTCCAATGAATCCATGTACACGAAGATTAAACAAGGTGGGACAACCTACGATATTGCTATTCCCAGTGAATACATGATTTCTAAGATGATGTCGGAACGATTATTAGAAAAGCTGGACCATTCGCAGATTAAAGGGCTAGAAAATATTGGCAAAAGGTTCTTAAATCAATCGTTCGATCCTAAAAATCAATATTCTATTCCTTACTTTTGGGGAACGCTAGGTATTGTTTATAATACTGAATTGGTGAAAACAGTTCCTAAGCATTGGAGTGACTTGTGGCGACCTGAATATAAAAACTCTATCATGATGATTGATGGAGCACGCGAAGTGATGGGTATCGGCCTAAATGCCCTAGGCTATAGTTTAAATTCTAAAAATCCCAAGCAATTACAAGAGGCAGTTAACAAACTCTATAGATTGACACCAAATATCAAAGCAATTGTAGCAGATGAGATGAAGGGGTATATGATTCAAAATAATGCGGCCATTGGTGTTAGTTTCTCTGGGGAGGCACGGCAAATGTTAGCAAAAAACGATAAACTTCGTTACATTGTCCCCACAGAAGCCAGCAATCTTTGGTTTGATAATATCGTCATTCCTAAGACGGTTAAAAATAAAAAAGCTGCCTATCAATTTATCAACTTTATGTTAAAACCTGAAAATGCCTATAAAAATGCTTTGTATGTTGGTTATTCAACACCAAATGTACCAGCTAAGGCAATGCTCCCTAAAGAAGTACAGGAAGATAAAGCTTTTTATCCAGATGAGGAAACTTTGAAGCATTTAGAAGTCTATCAACAACTCGGCGCAAAATGGTTGGGGATTTATAACGATTTGTATCTTCAAATGAAGATGTATCGGAAATAAAAAACAGTGAGAATTTCTTCAAATTTCGTTAGTATTAATAGTCCGAGAGTTTGTGAGAGGTGACAGATGATGAAAGTGAAATTTGTCAATTTTCTTATAGCTTTTCTTACGGATTTTGTCAGTTTCATCTCAAATCTTAAATGCTCTATCGGAACTTTTGTTCCCTCTTTCTTCCCCTCTAACCTCAATTGTCTGAAATATGAGATTTACGCAGCGAACATCTTTAAGGCTGTTTGTCAACTGTAGTGAATGCCTTAGCATCAGTATGAGAAAGAATCAAATCGGTTCTTTCTTTTTTCTTATAAGTCTTTTCAATTTATTAGAAAAGTAGTATAATACCAGCAATACACAAATTTTTTGAAAATTCAGAGAGGTATGTTATGGGATACACAGTTGCTGTGGTGGGGGCTACAGGTGCCGTTGGGGCTCAAATGATCAAAATGTTAGAGGAGTCATGCCTTCCAATTGAAAAAGTACGCTATTTGGCTTCAGTCCGTTCGGCAGGGAAGAAGCTGCGTTTTAGAGACCAAGAAGTGATCATTGAGGAAACAACTGAGGAAGCTTTTGCTGGTGTGGATATTGCCCTTTTTTCAGCAGGTGGATCAACGTCTGCCAAATATGCACCTTATGCTGTAAAAGCAGGTGCAGTTGTAGTGGATAACACCTCTTATTTTCGACAAAATCCGGATGTTCCATTAGTGGTTCCCGAGGTCAATGCGCATGCACTTGCCAACCATAAAGGGATTATTGCTTGTCCAAACTGTTCAACCATTCAGATGATGGTAGCTCTTGAGCCAGTTCGTCAGAAATGGGGCTTGGAGCGTATTATTGTATCGACCTATCAAGCTGTATCTGGAGCTGGTATGGGTGCTATTCTTGAGACCAAACGTGAACTGCGTGAGGTTTTAAATGATGAGGTGGCTCCGCGTGATCTTAAAGCTGAAATCCTACCTTCTGGCAGCGACAAAAAACACTATCCAATTGCTTTCAATGCTCTGGCGCAAATCGATGTCTTTACGGACAATGACTATACCTATGAAGAGATGAAGATGACGAATGAGACCAAGAAAATCATGGAAGATGATACGATTGCAGTTTCTGCAACCTGTGTTCGTATTCCGGTTCTATCAGCTCATTCAGAATCTATTTATATCGAAACAAAAGAGAAAGCTTCTATTGAGGAAGTGAAAACAGCGATTGCAAACTTTCCAGGAGCAGTATTGGAAGATGATGTTGCTCATCAAATTTATCCCCAAGCTGTCAATGCTGTTGGGAAACGAGAGACATTCGTTGGACGAATTCGTAAGGATCTGGATGCCGAAAAAGGAATTCACATGTGGATAGTGTCAGATAATCTTTTAAAAGGGGCAGCTTGGAACTCTGTACAAATTGCTGAAACTCTACATGAGCGTGGATTGGTCCATCCAACAGCGGATCTTGTTTTTAAATTGATGTAAAACATGAGATAGAGTGGGATCTTGTAAACTAGGAGGACGATAGTTATGTCTATAGAAGATTTAAAAAAAGCAAGAATAATTACAGCACTTGTCACACCTTTTAAAGGGGATGGTAGTATTAACTTTGAAGTTCTTCCTAAATTAATTGAACATCTTTTAGCGCATCATACAGAAGGATTGATTATCGCAGGAACGACTGGCGAAAGCCCAACTCTGACGCATGAAGAAGAGTTGGAATTATTTGCAGCAGTTCAAAAGATTGTAAAAGGACGCGTTCCGTTGATAGCTGGAATTGGTACAAATGATACTCGAGACTCCGTTGAATTTGCGCGTGAAGTTGATAAATTTGGTGGTTTTGTTGCTGGTCTTGCTGTGACTCCTTATTACAACAAACCGACTCAAGAAGGCTTATATCAGCATTATAAAGCGATTGCGGAGGCTTCAAATCTGCCAATTATTGTTTATAATGTTCCTAGCCGAACGGTTGCTGGTTTGACAGTAGAAACTACCTTGCGCTTGGCACAATTGCAAAATATTATTGCTATCAAAGACTGTACAGGTATAGAGCCCCTGACTCATTTGGTTGAAAATGCTCCAAAAGACTTTCTAATTTATACTGGAGAAGATGGACAAGCTTTTCATGCAAAGGCTATTGGAGCTCAGGGAGTTGTATCTGTGGCAGCTCATACCAATGGAGATGATTTTTATGAAATGTTTGCAGCTTTAGATAAGGGTAACCTAGAAAAAGCTGCTCAGATTCAACGTCAGTTATTACCCAAAATAGAAGCTCTCTTTTCCATAACAAACCCAGCTCCACTTAAAACTGTGCTAAATAATCAAGGTTTTGAAGTCGGATCACTCCGCCTCCCATTGGTTGCTTGTACAGAGCAAGAAAAAGCCGTTATTCTTTCAGTTTTTGAAGATTGAAGGAAGCGTTTTAGGTTTGTAAAATGTTGGGAACATTTACGATGAACTAGTGAATTTTTTATTACGGAGGACTTTAGCATTTAAATCTGCAAGAAGAAATGTTTGAAAAGACAAAACTAGGCTGAATGGAAAGACTGATATTACAAGATTGTCATATTTTCTGTTATGATGAGATAAAAGTGGGAGATTTAGTATAATAGAAATGGATAAATTGAAAGTTGATGAGAAGTTGGAGCATATTAAGAAAAGAAAATTGAGAATCAGTTCCATTGAAATTATGGCGATTTTAGGATTATTAATTTGGCTACTCACAATATTTTTAAGAAAATATTATTCAATTAATTCAGTTGTTCCTATATGTTATGTGGAGGAGCATGGATTGCAACAGCTATGCTAAAACAACCTTTTAGTCCAACATTCAGTGCAAATAAAGTCTCAACTATTGAATTTTCTAAAAAGACACTTATGTATATATGTATAGTGGTTGTACTGAGGTCTTTTATTAATGAGTTATTACCATTGGGTAATACTAGTGTAGTATTTGACGTATACGATGTGCTTGCTACTGTACTAGCGGAAATTATAGCTTTTAGCATACTTGTCATTCTAAAAGAAAAGACTTTAATAGATTACCGTTGATTTTGGGAAGATTAAAAAGCCAGTGTCGAACTGAACAAGGAATAAAAACACATTAGACGGTAGAATGAAACATTCTATCGTCTTTTCGTATTAGTTCTTACCATTTTCTCTTTTTCCGACAATTTAATAAATCTACGAATCAAAAGGGATAGCTTTTCACTCCAATTATAAAAAACGATCAAAAAGTCTTGTAATTTTTTTCTTATGTTACCATTGTTAATAGTTAGAAAAAATTGTCAATTAGTGCAGTAAAAGCTTAGCCTTTGATGTGTTTAGACAATAGTTTCATTTTTTAATAGCTGTTTTGATTTACAATAAAACATGTGAAATTTCTTTCTTCTACGCAAACCTATAAATTCCGTACAAATTTGATGGGGGGATAAATTTTCCTATCGTTTATACTATAGGCAAGGAGGTAGGAAGATGAATTTATACTTTGGTGATATTCCGATTTGTTATTCTCATTCGACGGCTATGGCCTTACAGGCTGCGGGCTATGATTTTCGCTCGGACTACCTAGAAGCTATCATGGTCATGGGTAATGGATCTACCCTTGTGAAAAAAGATGACAGACATCCTTTGGTTTTCTTTGATAATGGCATGCCAGATGAGTCCATTAGTCATTGTTTACAAATTCTTGGATTTGACTATGAGGAGTTTTTCTGTGATTCTTCAGAGCCAGTCAATGTGATAGAACTAAAAGAAAAACTCAAGACATATCTAGACCATGGCTCTGTTATTGTAGGTCCTTTGGATATGGGATATCTGACTTATAATCTCAATTATAACCATCTACAAGGTGTGGATCATTTTGTTTCAGTTTATGACATGGATGAGGATTGGATTTATTTCCATGATCCGGCAGGCTATCCTTGTGTGAAAATGGATTTTCGTGATTTTTGTAAAGCGTGGAAAGCAGAAGCGATTGACTATAAAAGAGGAGCTTATTCCATGTGGGGAAATTTGCAAAGAAATAAGCTTCCAACAAGTCAGGAGATTTATCACAGTGTATCTGTTATCATGAAACAACGATATGAAAATGGTGAGGTTGGTATAATTGAGGACTATGCTAAAACTATTCGAGCAAACGGCTTAAATGCGGAACAAAAACAACTCCATCAATTTTTTTCATTTCGTTTGGCAGCAGTTAGAAGTCTTTACTTGAGTCAATTTTTGAAAGATTATGATCCTGTCAGAGCAGACTTGAAGGAAAAAATTGCTGTGCTTTTTAGCCAAGCCTATCTGGACAGCAGGCAGGAAGCCTATAATTCTTTAGCAGATACCCTGATGGAGATTGCCCAATTGGATGGACAGTTTAGGAATTTGTGCCTTCAATGTATCAAGGGATAAAACTCTGAAAGATTATTGTACTAAAGGTAAAGAAGTTAGAGATTTTGGTATCTTTACATAGGATAGAAAAATGAATAGAGGTAAAATATGCAGATAATTCAATTTTTTAATGAAACAATTAACTACATTGAAAGTGTGCTGGATAGCGAAATAGATGAAGATAAAATTACCCATTTATCCACTTATTCTTATCCTATGTTTAGCAGACTATTTTCTATATTAACAGATACACCATTGTCAGAGTATATTAGAAGTAGAAGGTTGACAGAAGCGGCTGTTTTACTGAGAGATACCAATATTAAAGTTATTGATATAGCGATGAAGTATGGATATGAATCATCTGATTCATTTGGGACTGCATTCAAAAAATTTCATGGATTTACACCTTCAGAGGTAAGAAATGGAAAACCATTCAAAATAGTTTCACGAGTGCAGCTAGCACTAAGTGTAAGAGGAGGAAGAAGTATGAACATCACAATTCAAAAGAAAAATTCATTTACAGTTGCAGGTAGGAATGAACAAAATATCAATTCATCATTATGTCCGAGTGTTTGGAATAAACTATATGGAGAATATCGTCATGATGAATTAGCAAGATTGGGAGAAGGTCAAAGTGTCGGTGTTTGTTACAATGTAGAACAACCAAGTACTATTAATTACATAGCAGGGTATATCGTTACAGATGTAGATAAAGCAAAAAGTATGGGTTTAGATGTTTTGAAAGTTGAAGAAGCGGAATATGCCATTGTAGAGTTAACAGGAAGTGTTCCGGAATGTATTCATAATGGTTGGAAATATGCAATAGAAGTATTTTTCCCAGAACATGGTTATGTCCATTCAGGAAAACCTGACTTTGAATATTATTATGAAGGGGATATGGATAGTAAAGACTACAAAATGGAACTTTGGATTCCAATTGTAAAAGCATAATAAACATAAGATAGTTAGAGCAGATCTTTATGGTCTGCTTTTTTATTTTTCCAATAATTTAATAAATCTGCTAACTAAAAAGAATAGATTTTCGTTCTAATTATAAAAATTATTAAAAACTCTTGCAATCTTTTTTTTCTTATGTTACAATCATTAATGGTTTGAAAAAACTGCCTAAGACAGTAGGGGAGCTCGACTCATAAAAATCCTACCGAGGACAAAACGGATCATGTAAAAGAAACGTATTGTACTTTCGTGTCTAGGTTTGGGCGCGTTTTTCTTTTGGAAAATCCCCAAGCAAAATAATTACGGAGGTGAAACACTAAATGAGTGAAGCAAGTATTGCAAAAAAAGCGGAACTAGTTGATGTAGTTGCTGAAAAAATGAAAGCAGCTGCAAGTATCGTTGTTGTTGATGCTCGTGGTCTTACAGTTGAACAAGACACAGTTCTTCGTCGTAATCTTCGTGGAAGCGAAGTTGAGTATAAAGTTATCAAAAACTCAATCTTACGTCGTGCAGCTGAAAAAGCTGGACTTGAAGGCCTTGCTGATGCTTTTGTTGGACCATCTGCTGTTGCATTTTCAAATGAAGATGTTGTAGCACCAGCAAAAATCATCAATGATTTTACTAAAGAAGCTGATGCACTTGAAATTAAAGGTGGGGCTATTGAAGGTGCTGTTGCATCTAAAGAAGAAATTGTTGCTCTTGCAACTCTTCCAAACCGCGAAGGACTTCTATCTATGCTACTATCTGTACTTCAAGCGCCAGTTCGCAACGTTGCTCTCGCAGTCAAAGCTGTTGCAGACAACAAAGAAGAAGCGGCTTAATGTTAAGTTGCGCGTAGCCTATGCTACAAACTAATAATAAAATAACGAAAATATATTTGGAGGAAATAACAATGGCATTGAACATTGAAAATATTATTGCTGAAATTAAAGAAGCTTCAATCCTTGAATTGAACGACCTTGTAAAAGCTATCGAAGAAGAATTTGGTGTAACTGCAGCTGCTCCTGTAGCTGTAGCTGCTGCTGGTGCTGGTGAAGCCGCAGCTGCGAAAGATTCATTTGATATTGAATTGACTGCAGCCGGTGACAAGAAAGTTGGCGTTATCAAAGCTGTTCGTGAAATCACAGGTCTTGGACTTAAAGAAGCTAAAGAACTTGTTGATGGAGCACCAACTGTTCTTAAAGAAGGTGTTGCAGCGGCAGAAGCTGAAGAAATCAAAGCGAAATTGGAAGAAGCTGGAGCTTCAGTTACTCTTAAATAAGGAGTACATACCAATTTGGGAGTGGAATCCCGATTTACCAGTCTTTGATTGCGATAAGCAAATGAAAAAAACAGGTTAAATCATTTGATTCCCTGCTAAAAATCCCTGTCAAAATTTGTTTGGCAGGGATTTTTGTTTTTTTAAAGAATTATTTATCTCAAGCGAGAACTGTTTTCATAATTCTCGCTTTTTTGCGTTTAAGGAGGAAGCATGCAGAAGGAAATACAATCGTCATGTTACATCGTGATTTCCTATCTAGTCCGACAAATGGGGATACCAAGTTTATAAGGAACTCAAAGAACATTACGAGGAAGTGACTGGGGGACTCTTCTCGAAGAGAGAAATCACTAGTCAACTAGAAATTGCCCTCCAAGAGCACCGTGAAGTAGACTTTGAAGACCATGAAAGAGAAAGATTATCTGATTCTTCCTCTCATTCCCATGGCTGTGAGAGTGATTGCCTTGATTCTTTGGTGACCCCTAATCCTAGCAAGTGGGCTATTCTTGATGGACTAGCCTGTGCTATCCTTTTACAGAGGTCTACGGATTCTATCTTCTCTTTAAAGAACCCGAGCTTTATACAGCAGATCTGACACAAAATGAATTTCTGAGTTTTACTTGACTCATTATTTTAATAGATGTATAATGCATTTAAAGAAAAACAAAGAACTTCCTAAGAGATCAGAAACTGTAACCAATACTTGTAATATTTGCAGTTAATAGATTAGAAACGGTAATATGGAGAGGAATGCTAGCCTCTCTATTTTTCTAGGAGGACATTATGAATAAAATTTTTCACTATCTGGATAAGAAAACGAAATTTTATACTGTCATCGGGGCACTGGCAAATGGAGGATTGGCTCTTGCTCAACCTTTAGTAGTATCTCGAGCTTTGTCCTTAAACCAAGGAGAACTAACCTATTTTAAGATAGTGCAATTTGCTCTTTTTGGTTTTACAGTCTACTTTGTCTTGTATAGCTTGATGCTCTTTTGCAATCACACGCATAACGTATTTCGACGTGAGATTCAGATGAATATGAGAGCAGATTTATTTGGTAAGTTAATGACAAATAAGGATTATAGTGAAGATGAAAAAATCACCATGCTCACACAGGATATGGAGTATTTGGGGGATAATTATTTAGAAAAGTACATTAACATAATTTGCTGGGGATTTGTTGCTTTACTAACAGCAATTTATATTATTACGCAAAATCTGTTACTGGGGAGTATTTTTGTCTTCTTTACTATCTTACGCCCTATTCCTCAATATTTAATGAACAAAAGGCTCAAACATACTGGTGACGATATGGCTCAAGGCAGAGTGGAGGTTCATAATCAGGTATCTGACAGCATCCGAGGGGCGCAGACTCTGCTTATGAATCAAGCGATTCTGGAAAATAGACAAAAATTATGGAATGTAAATTGGAAATATCAACGAGCTATCCAAAACTTTTGCTTCACCCATAATATCGTCTTCTTTTGTAATGGCTTTATGGTATTTCTGAGTCAGGTTTTACCGCTTGTGTTAGGTTTCTTCTTTGCCATGAATGGTCATAGGGTATCTGTCGCTAGTCTTGTCGCCATGTATATCGCAGCTGGTCAGTTGGTGAGTCCTATCCAGACAATCATGTATGATACAGTAGATATCCAAGGGGCAAAAACGACTGCGGACAAGATTTATGGAGTATTAGACAGTAAAGATGATAAACAACTGGCGAAAGATGATATGCAAGAACTTCGTGCCCTGCACATCCAAAATTTAAGTAAATCTTATGGTAGCAGACAGCTTTTTACCCATCTGAATTTGGACATCCAAACTGGTCAGAAAGTTTTAATCAAGGGACCGAGTGGCTGTGGGAAATCGACCTTGTTTCGGATAATTATTGGTGAGGAGCAGGCTGATGAAGGTCAGATTACTGGTGTGACAACAACTAATAACTATACATCTCATTTTGTATCTAGTGTTGGTATTATTAGCCAGCATCCATTCCTTTTTAATGACACAGTTCGATATAATTTGACTTTGGGACAAGTCTTTTCTGATGAAGATTTGTGGTTTGTTTTAAAACAAGTCAAGCTCGACAATGAATTAACAGAAGGGTTGGACTTTATTGTCAGTAACAATGGTGACAATATTTCGGGTGGTCAGAGGGTTCGGATAGAACTGGCAAGATTTCTCCTGCGTAAAAAGGATGTTTTACTAGTAGATGAGGTAACCGCTGCTTTGGACGAGGAAAACAGCCAGATGGTGCGTGAGCTACTGTTTTCTCTACCTGTTATGATGCTAGAAATTGCTCACCATATTGAGGATGAAAGTAGATATAATCAAATTTTAGACTTAGGAAAATATTGAGCTATTTTTGATAGCTCTTTTTTTGTGATAGAAGCTCCAAGCTATATATAATACGCTTGAGCTAATTTATAGAAAGTATAGGAAAACTCCCCTTATAGTTTTAGTGAATTTTTGTTTTTTCATTGTCCACTATAAGGGGAGTATATCACATCACGGCGTGGGTGGGGTTATTTGTTTTCTTGAGAATTCCCTTTATTCATGATAAAATAAATAGGATAATGCTAGTATTTGGAGAGAAAATGAACTATTATAATGTTGGAAAAATTGTAAATACGCAAGGTTTGCAAGGGGAAATGCGTGTACTATCGGTGACGGATTTTGCAGAGGAACGTTTTAAAAAGGGAAGTATGTTGGCCCTTTTTGATAAGAAAGATAATTTTGTCATGAATGTGGAAATTGCTAGTCATCGTAAGATGAAAAATTTTGATATTATCAAATTCAAAGGAATGTACCATATCAATGACATTGAGAAATATCGTGATTTTACTTTGAAAGTGGCTGAAGAAGATTTATCGGATTTAGATGAGGGCGAATTTTATTATCATGAAATTATTGGCTTGAATGTTTATGAACAGGATATTTTGATTGGAACAATTAAAGAAATTTTGCAGCCCGGTGCCAATGATGTCTGGGTGGTAAAGCGCAAAGGCAAGCGTGATTTACTGTTGCCTTATATTCCACCTGTTGTATTGAATATTGATCTTGAAAATAGTCGAGTAGACGTGGAAATTCCGGAAGGACTGGACGATGAAAATTGATATTTTGACCCTATTTCCGGAGATGTTTGCCCCTTTAGAGCATTCAATAGTTGGCAAGGCGCGCGAAAAAGGATTACTAGAGATTCACTATCATAATTTTCGAGAAAATGCAGAGAAATCGAGACACGTTGATGACGAGCCTTATGGGGGCGGTCAGGGAATGCTGCTCAGAGCGCAACCAATTTTTGATGCTTATGATGCGATTGAAAAAAATCAGCCACGAGTCGTTTTGTTGGATCCTGCTGGTCGAACATTTAATCAAGCCTATGCGGAAGAACTTTCTCAAGAAGAAGAATTAATCTTTATCTGCGGGCATTATGAAGGTTATGATGAGCGGATTAAGAGTTTGGTGACAGACGAGGTTTCTCTTGGAGATTATGTTTTGACCGGTGGAGAGTTGGCTGCTATGACGATGATTGATGCGACGGTACGACTGATTCCTGAAGTTCTTGGTAAGGAAGTTAGTCATACTGATGACAGTTTTTCATCAGGTCTTTTAGAATATCCTCAATATACGCGCCCTTATGATTTTCGTGGAATGGTTGTGCCAGATATTTTGATGAGCGGTCATCATGAAAATATTCGAAAATGGCGTCTGTATGAGAGTCTGAAAAAGACTTATGAACGTCGTCCAGATTTATTAGAAAAATATGAATTAACAGCCGAAGAAGCAGGAATGCTAGAAGAGATTCATAGAGAAAAGAGCAATGATATAAAAGATTAAAAGTTTTCTAATTTAGAGGGCTTTTTCTTATTGTAAAAAAAATAGATAAAAAATTCTTGACAGTTAATTTCTATCGTGGTATCATATTAACCGGTTAATAAACTGGTTAAGGAGTGGTTTATGAAATTAAAGAAATATCTATTTTCTATTTTTGTGGTAGGATTGACTTTGTTGTTGACAGCGTGTGGAACAAGTCCAAAAAAACAGAGTAAAGGTCTGAAAATTGTAACAAGTTTTTATCCGATTTATGCTATGGTCAAAGAAGTATCAGGCGATTTAAATGATGTTCGGATGATTCAATCCAGTAGCGGTATTCATTCCTTTGAACCATCAGCCAACGATGTAGCAGCTATCTATGATGCAGATGTCTTTGTTTATCATTCTCATACGTTAGAATCTTGGGCTGGAAGTTTAGATCCGAGTTTGAAAAAATCTAAAGTGAAGGTACTTGAAGCTTCAGAAGGGATGAAGCTGGAGCGTGTGCCGGGATTAGAAGATGTAGCTGCTGGTGAGGGAGTGGATGAAAAGACTCTTTACGATCCACATACATGGTTAGACCCAGAAAAAGTGGCAGAAGAAGCACAGATTATCGCTGATAAACTTTCGAAGATTGATAGTAAAAATAAAGAAACCTATCAAAAAAACGCGAAAGAGCTGGTAGGTAAGGCAAAAGAATTGACTAAAAAATATCAACCGATTTTCAAAGCTGCAAGGCAAAAAACATTTGTGACTCAGCATACTGCCTTTTCTTATTTGGCGAAGCGATTTGGATTGAGGCAATTAGGCATCGCAGGCATTTCACCAGAACAAGAACCAAGTCCACGTCAATTGACAGAAATTGAAGAATTTGTCAAAACTTATAAAGTTAAAACTATTTTTGTGGAAAGCAATGCTTCATCAAAAGTTGCTAAAACCCTGGTCAAATCTACGGGCGTTAAACTAAAACAATTAAATCCTTTGGAAGCTGATCCGCAAAATAATAATACTTATCTTGAAAATCTAGAAGCCAATCTAGCGACATTGGCAAAAGAATTGAAAAAATGAGAGGAGAATCATGAAGAAAAAATATCTTATCGGTTCTGTTGCAGTTGTTGTCCTAAGTTTGTGTAGCTATGAGCTGGGACGTCATCAGTTTGTATCTAGCAAGGAAAATAACCGTGTTGCTTATGTAAATGGAAAATCTAAAGCAAACAAAGGCAAGCAAGCAGAGAACTTGTCGCCTGATGAAGTGAGCGCAAAAGAAGGAATCAATGCGGAACAGATTGTTGTCAAAATTACAGACCAAGGTTACGTAACTTCTCACGGTGATCATTATCATTATTATAATGGGAAAGTCCCTTATGATGCGATTATCAGTGAAGAGCTGATTATGCGGGATCCAAACTATACCTTGCAGCAGTCTGATATTATCAACGAAGTGAAAGATGGCTACATTATCAAGGTAAATGGGAAATATTACCTTTACTTGAAAGATCCAAATCATACCAGTAATGTTCGTACAAAAGAAGAAATTGCTCGCCAAAGGGCAGAATATAGTGGCAAAGGCCATAAGAGAGCGAAAGGTGGTGCTGTAACAACAGCTGTCAAAGAAGCTCGTGCACAAGGTCGTTATACGACGGATGATGGCTATGTTTTCAATCCGACAGATGTGATAGAAGATACTGGAGATGGCTTCATTGTACCGCATGGCAATCATTTCCATTATATTCCAAAGAAAGATTTGTCTCCTAGTGAGTTAGCAGCGGCTCAAAATTATTGGGATAATAAAATTGGGAAAAATCGTCCGTCTTATTCAGCAAATCCAGGTCATACTCCTCATCTAAACGGAACTATTCATAATCCGGCATTGAACTATCGTCCGTCAAATCCAGGGGTCTCACCTCGTCCAGAAAATCATCACGCAAGTCGTCCTTCTCAACAAGCACCCAAACAAGCTGAGCAAAAACGAGGGAATAAAGCTGAAATCATACGATTGCTACGACAATTGTATGCAACTCCTTTGAATCAACGGCATGTGGAATCAGACGGTTTAGTGTTTGATCCTGCGCAAATTACAAGTCGAACTTCCAGTGGTGTGGCTGTTCCGCATGGCAATCATTATCATTTTATCTATTATCGTGATATGTCTGACTTGGAACGAAAGATTTCTCAAATGATTACACCAGGTGAGGACTATTCGGAAGCTAAACAATCGGATCAAGCTCAACAAGGGCATCAAACTACGCCTGGTAAGAACGAGCAAAATGCTGGCAAAACTTCTGATAAAAATGGGAAAAAAGAAGGGTCTACTGAAACAGAAGTTAGTGATGAGCAAATTAAAGCCTTTATCGATAAGGCAGAAGCTTTGCTAGATAAAGTGCCAGATAAACGTCAAAAGGCAAGTTTTGAAGAACAAATTGCTAGTTTGAAATCTAATCTTTTATTAGGTCTAACAGAAAAATCATCCCTTCTTGAACAAGCGAAATCCTTGTTAGCCGAAATGGTGAAGGCAACTGGTTCAGCTGATAATTCTGCTTCTCAAAGAACAGCGTTTGCGAATAAAGCGAGAGTCGTATTGAATTCTATTCGTAAGACACTGATTTCAAAAGGAGCTTCAAAGGATAAGTTGGATCAAGTAGATGACTTGCTCCAAAAAGTTGCAGATAAGAATGCAGATAAATTGGCTTTGTTAGATAAAATCTTAAAACTGTCAACAGAAGTGCTACACCCTGACCGCGCAGGTAAAGCAAATTCGCAAATTGCTTATACGGCTGATGAAGTAGCATTAGCTAAAGCTGCAGGTCGTTATGCAACATCGGACGGTTATATCTTTGATCCACATGATGTGATTAAAGATGAAGGAGATGGCTATACTGCTCCACACATGACACACAGCCACTATATTCCTAAGAATGATTTGTCAGAGTCTGAGCGTAAGGCAACGGAAGAGTATCTGAAAACGAAAACTCCGAAAAAGAAAGAGGAGAAGCCAAGTACGGATCCAAAACAACCTCAAAAAGAGACTGCACAAGCAATCTATGAGCGTGTGACACCGGCTAAAAAGGTACCTGTTGAGGCAATGCCATATAATACAGCTTATGTCGTTGATTATAAAAATGGTCAATTGATTATTCCGCATTATGACCATTATCATAATATCTCTCTTTCTTGGTTTGATGAAGGACTTTACAAAGCACCTGACGGCTACAGTATGGAAGATTTTCTTGCTACAGTGAAATATTACGTCACTCATCCAGATGATCGTCCACATTCTAACAACGGTTTTGGGAATGCCAGCCAGCATGGTAAGAAGAAACAATCATCCGATAGTGACAAGAACTATGCACCAAATGAAGAGCCGAAAGAGAAGGATAACAACGCTTCAAGCAAAGAAAATGCTAATGAAAATTCGAAAGCAACTGAAGAAAAGCCAACTGTTGATCCAAAAGAGGAAGCTGAAAAAGCACTAGCTAATAAATATGGCTTATCCTTGCAAGAGTTTAATAAAAAGCTGATTAATATTGCTCTTAAATACAATGTGAGTTTAGAAAATTTCAGCTATCAACCAGAAAATAAAACAGTTAGCTTTACAGATGCCTCTGGTACGACCAAAGTTGTCAATGTTCTCACAGGAAAACTGGTCTCTTAATAATGCACCCCTCAAGAGTTGGAAATTTATTTTCCAGCTCTTTTATATTTTTGGACTTAAAGGTAAAGTAGGTTGAAGCGTTCGAATGAATCGACAGTCTCAACTGAAACTGATTTACCTCGCTAGAATGATAGGCGTTTTTTACAAACGGGGAAACTCTATCATTTTTGAGGAATTACTTTGCTAGTGGTATAATAGGCTATAGCAAAAGAGAAAAGGAAAATAAGCAATGCAGGATAGACCAGATTTTACAATGATAAAGACCTATCAAGAGTTTTCACAATACTATTGGTATCGTGCAGAATTAGCAGAGATTTGTAAACAGTTGGGATTGGAGTATTCAGGTATCAAAAAAGAGCTAGAAGAGGAAATCAAACAGTATTTTGCAGGGAATGTCAGCCAACAGAGAGTCTATAAAAAGATCAAGAAAAAGAAAGGTGCAGAGTTGACTTTAGATACCTCTTTGTTGTTCTGCGGCTTTGCCTTTAATGCGCACTTTCGGAAGTTTTTTGCTCAGCAAACAGGCATTCAACCTTTTAAATTTACAGCGAATATGGCAACTGCTTGGCGGAAGGTAAAAGCAGAAAAAGATGTCGAATTCACACTGCGAGATATGCTAGCGATATATCAAGGACAATCAAGCTATGCTCAATATGATACTTCTAGCTGTCAGTGGAATCAATTTGTCAAAGATTTCTGCGCTGACACAAGCAATGCTTCTTTTCAGCCTAAACTAAAAGTTGCCGCGATTCTTTGGCAGAAAGTAAAAGAAAGCAAGAGTCCGAAAGTGTATTCATCGCAATTGGTTAAGCGATATGAGTCGGAAATTAGTGATTATCGAAGGGAGAAAGTATGAATGCTGTTATCATTAGCGTCGCTATTTTGTTTTTCTTACTTTTTTTATATTTACTCAAACAATCCAAGAAACCGACAGGTCTAGTGGGCATTTGGATGATGAAAATCTGGAATCAGGTTTATTTCCCTATGGTTGAGTGGGCGATTAGCCAACTAGAGCAGCAAAATGTCAAAAATATTTTAGATGTTGGAATAGGAAATGGTCAATCCACTCTCTATCTCAAACAGTATTTTCCAAATAGCAAGGTTGTCGGAATTGATATTTCGAAAACAGCTATTACCCAAGCTAAAAAATGGAACATTGCAGATTTGAATTTTGAACTCAAAGATGTGGGTCAAACAACTTATTCAGCAGAGTCATTTGACTTGATAACTGCTTTTCAGACACATTTTCATTGGCCAGATTTATCCAGAGCTTTTTCTGAGTTGAGGCGAATTCTAAGGCGAGACGGGCTTATCTTGCTGGCCTGTGAATGGAGCAAGTTAACCTACTTCCAGCCAGAGCTTAAGAAAGAGGAAGAATTTGCAGCTTTTTTAAATAACAAGGGTCTTAAGCTGGTTAGCAGTCAGAGAAAAAATCAATGGATTTTGTATAAAATTGTTAAAAAGCCAGAAGGTGTTATAGAAAATAAAGTGTGTTATTTATAACAATAGTTGGAGATGCTATGTGTGGTTTATAGATTCTTTAATTTGCTTCCCCTTACAAAACTGGATAGAAGCAAAAATATAAAGTTTTTAGCACAGTCTGCTGTCTTTTTTGATATAATAGAAAGTATGAATCAATCAGAAAAAATTTCAAATTATCAATTACTTTTAGACCAGCTTGAAGCACTACTAGAGGGTGAAAGAAATGCTTTGGCTAATTTGTCAAACAGCTCTGCTCTGCTAAACCAAGCCTTGCCGCATTCCGTTTTTACAGGTTTTTATCTTTCTGACGGAAATGAGTTGGTTTTAGGGCCTTTTCAAGGTGGTGTTTCCTGTGTACATATTGGTTTTGGGCAAGGCGTTTGCGGAGAGGCTGCTGCTAGTCGGCAGACAGTAATCGTCGAAGATGTTACTCAGTATGATAACTACATTTCCTGTGATAGCAGGGCACGTAGTGAGATTGTGGTGCCTATGGTAAAGGATGGTCGCTTAGTAGGAGTTTTAGATTTGGATTCTCATTTGCTGGGGGACTATGATGAGATTGATCGGGAATATTTAGAAAATTTTGTAGCTATCTTGCTAGAGAAAACAAATTGGAATTTTGAAATGTTTGGAGACAAATCCTAATGTATCAAGCTTTATATCGGAAATACAGAAGTCAAACTTTCGGTCAGTTAGTTGGGCAGAAAGTTGTAGCAACAACTTTACGGCAGGCAGTTGAACAGGATAAAATCAGCCATGCTTACCTTTTTTCAGGTCCTAGAGGAACAGGAAAGACTAGCGTAGCCAAGATTTTTGCCAAAGCCATGAATTGCTCTCATCAAAAGAATGGTGAACCTTGTAATGAGTGCTATATTTGTCAAGCTATAACAGAAGGAAGCCTAGAGGATGTTATTGAGATTGATGCAGCTTCCAATAATGGTGTGGATGAAATCCGAGATATTCGCGACAAATCTACTTATGCTCCTAGTCTAGCAAAACATAAAGTTTATATCATTGATGAGGTTCATATGCTCTCAACTGGAGCTTTTAACGCTCTTCTCAAGACTTTGGAAGAACCGACAGAAAATGTGGTCTTTATCTTAGCAACGACAGAATTGCACAAGATACCAGCTACTATTCTGTCACGGGTGCAACGCTTTGAGTTCAAATCAATTAAGACCAAGGATATTGTTGCTCATGTTGAATGGATTTTGCAGCAGGAAAATATTGGATTTGAAAATGATGCGGTGCAGGTTATCGCCAGACGGGCAGAAGGTGGGATGCGGGATGCCTTATCTATCTTGGATCAAGCTCTCAGTCTCACTCAAGACAATCAGCTGACAACAGCTATTTCAGAAGAAATTACTGGCTCTATTAGTCTAGGTGCACTGGATGCTTATGTGACAGCTGTGTTGATGCATGATACATCAGCAGCATTAGAAAATCTTGATGTGATTTTTGATAGTGGTAAAAATATGGCTCGTTTTGTCACTGACCTGTTACAATATCTTAGAGATTTGCTCATTGTTAAAACAGGTGGTGAAAATCCCCATATAAGTGAAATCTTTTTAGCTAATCTCAATACACCACAAGAAAGATTGTTTGAGCTGATTGAGATTGCAACGAAAAGCCTTTCGGAAATCAAAAATAGTTTGCAGCCTAAAATTTATACAGAAATGATGACCATTCGACTAGCAGAAGAGCAACAAAAAGTAGAATTACCATCCAATCTAGTAAGCGAGATAGAAACACTAAAAGATGAAATTAGCCAGCTTAAGGGTCAATTGGCAAATTTACAGCCAAGTTCCACTTTTAGTCAGTCAACACAAACAACCCGTTCAGTCAAATCAAGCAAGGGTTATCGCGTGGATCGACAGAAAGTAAATGCCATTTTGCAAGAAGCAGTTGAAAATCCTAACTTAGCCCGTAGCAATTTGACTAAATTACAGAATGCTTGGGGAGAAATTATCGAAAGTTTAGCTGGTGCAGATAAGGCACTTTTAGTTGGTTCGCAACCTGTAGCAGCTAATGAGAATCACGCAATTCTCGCCTTTGAGTCGAGCTTTAATGCAGAGCAAACAATGAAGCGGGAAAATCTCAATACGATGTTTGGGAATTTATTAAGTACTGTGGCTGGATTTTCTCCGGATATTTTAGCAGTTTCGATGACTGATTGGACAGAAATTCGCGCTGAGTTTTCTGCTAAGGCACGCGGAGAAAGTACCAATTCAACAGAAGAGGAAAAGGAAACTGTCATTCCAGAAGGTTTTGATTTCTTATCGGAAAAAATTTCGATTCAGGAAGATTGAAGATCTTTTATAATTCTTTAAGATAAAAAAATTGATAATGGTGTTTATACCATTATCAATTTTTTGTTATCAGCTTTATTGATTCCTTTGATAGATTGAATTATAATTTTTTTAATAAAATTATAATTTTGTGTTGAAAACGCATTCGCTTTATTATATAATAAAAGTGTAATTAAATTATAAAATTTTATAATAAAAATAATATTTATAAAGGAGAATGCGATGCCAATCATAGGAATTTCAGCAAGTATCATTGTTGACCAATCAGGGATGTTTCCTGGCTACCACAGAAGCTATGTGAATGAAGATTATGTCAATTCGGTTATTCGCAATGGGGGAGTAGCTTGTATCCTTCCGATTTCTGACAATGAGGAAGTACTAGATAGTTATTTGGAAATCATTGATGGTTTAATTTTATCAGGAGGACATGATATTTGTTCTTTCAATTATAATGAAGAGCCGAGTCCTAAAATGGGAGATATTTTTCCAGCTCGTGATAAGTTCGATTTTGCACTCTTGGAACGTGCAACTAAAAAGGGTATTCCTATTTTAGGAATCTGCCGTGGTGCACAAATTATTAATGTATATCATGGAGGAGCCTTGTATCAAGATTTATCCTATTGCGATACAGCTAAGATAAAACACTGGCAGGGTAGCTGTCCTGATATGGTCACTCATTCAGTGGATGTAGAAGACGATTCTTTGTTGCATCAAATTCTACGAGTTAATAAGATTACGGTCAATTCTTTTCACCATCAAATTATGAAAGATGTTGCTAAAGAATTTAATGTTGTCGGTAGAGCTCCTGATGGGGTTATTGAAGCCATTGAACATACTGATTATCCGTTTATGATAGGTGTCCAATGGCATCCAGAAATGCTTCATAGAGTATCAGAAGAGATGAATCGTATATTTGCTGCTCTAATTGACCATGCTCAACAGAAAAAATTAAAGCAATCGGTTGTAAATGTGTGCCAAGCCGGCTAGAAAGTGAATGAAAATGAAGAAGAAACTCGGATTTTATTCCATTGTATTATTGACTATCAACTCCATTATTGGAACAGGAATTTTCCTCTCGCCAGGGAGCGTTGTTGCTACAGCTGGAGATAAAGCACTGTCAATTTATTTGATGGCAGCTGTTTTCGCTTCTGTTCTAGCAGTAACGTTTGCTTCTGCAGCCAAGTATGTGGCACAAGGGGGAGCTTCTTATGCTTATGCTAAGGCAGCTTTTGGAGAAAATATTGGATTTTATGTGGGGATTACTCGTTTTATTGCAGCTAGTATCGCTTGGGGTGTTCTTGGAACGGCTGTTGTGAAAACAGTGCTGAATATCTTCCGTCTAGATAGCTCAAACCTTGTTCTAATTACGATTGGTTTTGTATTTTTAATGGGGATTCTAATGGGAATTAACCTTTTAGGAACTCAGATTTTTGAATTGATAAATAACCTTTCAACGATTGGAAAAGTGGGGGCTCTTTTGACTACGATTTTGGTTGGGGTAGGCATTATCCTCCTTACAGGTGTCAATGAATTTAACACGATTAAAAACTTAACAGATGCTGCAGGTACAAAATTGGGAGCTAACTTGGATTTATCAGGCTATGTTACAGCTGTTATAGCAGCTTTCTATGCTTTTACAGGATTTGAGAGCGTGGCAAGTGGTGCACAGGATATGGAAGCACCAGAGAAAAACTTACCAAAAGCTATTCCATTAGCAATTGGGATTATTGCAGTTATCTATATTGGTATTGTCGGGATAGCTATGATGATTAACCCTGCGGCCATTGTGGCAACGAAGGAAGTTGTAGCACTCGCTGCAGTTTTCACAAATCCAATTATTCGCACTATTATTCTAGTTGGAGCGTTAATATCTATGTTTGGAATTAATGTAGCAGCATCTTTCCATACGCCACGAATCTTGGAGGCGATGGCTTTACAAGGGCAAGTGCCAGAGTGGTTCAAAAAACGGACAGAAAATGGTTTTCCGACTCGTGCTTTCTTTGTAACAATTGGGATTGCAATTTTACTTCCTATGGCATTCCGTTATAATATGACTAGTATCATTGTACTTAGCTCGATCTCTCGCTTTATTCAATTTTTAGTTGTGCCAGTGGCTGTCATTATCTTTTATTTCGGTAAGCAAAAGGAAAGTATTGTTGAAACAGCTAAAAAGAGTTTTACAACTGATGTTATCATTCCTTTCCTTGGTGCAATTTTGACTGCCGTACTTCTCTATAAATTTAATTGGAGTGGACAATTCACTGTTGTTAGTAAGACAGGTGCGACTTCTCTAAATATCTTTGCGATTAGTGCGATGGTTATTGGTTATGTTGTGCTCCCTATTGTGCTCATGATTTGGAGAAAGAAAAAATAGAAAGTAGGTTATAAATATGAAACGTTTAACAAGTACAAGCATTCCAGCAGCTGTGGGAAGTTATTCTCCGGCCAGTCAAGTAGGTCATCTCATTTTCACATCGGGTCAACTTCCGATTAACTGTGAAACCGGGAAAATTGATCAGCCAAATTCAGTTGAATGGCAAGTAGAGCAATCTCTCAAGAATATCCGTTCAATTCTCGAAGATAATCATTCATCTATGGAACATATTATTAAAACCACGGTTTTTTTAGCAAATATTGAAGATTTTGCTACCTTTAATCAAGTATACCAATCATTCTTTGAAGGGAGTTATCCAGCACGTACAGCCTTTCAAGTTGGTGCTCTTCCAATGGGTGCCTTAGTAGAAATTGAAGCTATTGCAGAGGTAGCAGAATGAAACAGAACACAAAATTATTGCATGGTTACAAAGTGATTGATCCTTATACAGGGGCTGCGTCGATTCCAATTTACCAAACATCAACGTTTCATAATCAGTGTTTGTACGATGACTGTCAACAGTATCTCTATACTCGTTTTTCAAATCCGACAGTTGAAGCGTTAGAAGATGGTTTGAAATCTCTTGAAAATGCAAATTATGCTGTCAGTTTTTCATCTGGCATGGCGGCAATTTCAAATGTGCTCATGTTACTCAACGCAGGAGACCATGTTATTTTTCCAAAGGAAGTTTATGGTGGTACTTGCCAGTTTGTAACCAAGATTTTGTCAAAGTATCAGATAGACTATACCTTTGTGGATATGGCGGATTTAGCGCAAGTAAAGAGAGCATTACAAGAGAATACACGTATGCTTTATCTAGAAACACCATCAAATCCTTTGTTAAAAGTATGTGATATTCGTGCTTTAGTTGATTTAGCGAAACAATATCATTTGATTACTGTGGCGGATAATACATTTATGACGACTTTGTCTCAAGAGCCATTGGCACTTGGTGTGGATATTGTGGTAGAAAGCATTACTAAGTTTATCAATGGTCACAGTGATGTAGTTGCAGGTCTGGTTGCGACAAATTCAAAAGAACACTATGAAACTTTGAAACTATTTCAGAAGAATTTTGGTGCAATCTTAGGAGTCGAAGATGCTTGGTTGATTCTTCGTGGTATGAAAACAATGGGGATTCGTATGGATCACGCAGTCAGTAACGCTCAGAAAATGGCAGAATTTTTAAAACAGCATCCCAAGATTAAAACAGTTCATTATCCAGGATTAAAGACACATCCAAATCATGATATTCACATGAATCAAGCAAAAGATGGTGGAGCGGTTTTATCTTTTGAATTGGAAAGTTGTGAGGATTTAATGACATTTACAAATAAAGTGACGATTCCCATTCTTGCTGTAAGTTTAGGTGGTGTGGAGTCCATTCTCTCTCATCCGGCAACAATGTCACATGCCTGTCTAAGCCCAGAAGAACGCGAAGAACAAGGTGTAGTTGATGGACTCCTGCGTTTGTCTTGTGGCATTGAAAATATTGACGATTTGATAGCAGATTTTGAACAGGCATTAGCAGATTAAAAAATGCAGAATGAGGCATAAAATATTTTAGATGTTTTGTGCCTTTTGTATAGAAAGAAAGATAAATATGGAAAAAACAAAAATAGATTGGCTTGATGAAGTATTGGTGCGCAAAGCAGAGCTATTGGAGATATTAGAGAAATTATTGCGTATTCCCTCAGTAAGAAATGAAATGAATGCAAATTCGAATTGTCCAGTTGGGATTGAATCCAGACGTGCTTTGGTAGAGATGATGAAAATTGGACAAGAAGCTGGTTTTACTCCTCGTGATTTTGGTCCTCTGGTAGGACGACTTGATTGGGGAGCAGATGATTTAGAGCCTTTTGCAATTCTTGGGCATGTTGATGTAGTACCCGTAGGTGATGATTGGAAGACTGATCCTTTTGTTCCGACTTATAAAGACGGCAAACTCTATGCGAGAGGAAGTTTGGACGATAAAGGCCCACTGGTTTGCGCTTTCTTTGCGATGAAATTACTCAAAGAATTAGGTTTTACTCCGAAAAAACAAGTACAAATGATCATTGGAACGGATGAAGAATCGGACTGGAAGTGCTTGACATCTTACCAAAAACAAGCTACATTACCAGAACAAGGATTTGTACCGGATGCGTATTTTCCAATTGTTAATGGTGAGAAAGGTGTAGCGCATCTGATTTTCCATTATGAAGCGGAACAAGTTATTGCTAAATATCAACTTTTACAATTTACAGCAGGCTTAAAGGAAAACATGGTACCAGCATTAGCCCAAGCAATACTTGTCGGAGATAAAATTACAAAATTAGCTATAGATTATGAAATTTATTTAGATCAGCAAGGGTTATTAGGAGAATGTTCTATTGAAGGCAATCAACTTCATCTAACTTTACACGGTAAGTCTACCCATGGGTCATCTCCGCAAAAGGGGATCAATGCTGCAACCTATTTAGCAGCATTTCTAAAACATTATGACTTTGGTTCAAGACATGTAAGTTCATTTTTATATACAGCAGGTGATTTGTTGCATCTCTCTCATAATGGAATGAAATTAGGAATTGCTAACCATGATGAGCAAATGGGAGATTTAACTATAAATCTTGGCTTAGCCAACTTCAATTTGCAACATGGCGGTAAATTAGTGATTGATATTCGTTATCCAAAAAGTATAACTCCAAATGAGATGACTAAAGCGATTCTTCAAGTTGGAGAGGAATCACAACAGTTTGAAGTCATAGAGCAAAAACCCCCTCACTATGTGTCTGGAAGTTCTCCATTGGTGAAAAAACTACTTGATATATATGAAGAGCAAACTGGTCAAAAAGGGAGTGAACGGGTTATTGGAGGTGCAACCTATGCAAGATTGCTGAAGGAAGGTGTAGCGTTTGGAGCGCTTTTTCCAACTACGCAGGATACCATGCACCAAGCTGATGAACATATCCCTGTAGCAGATTTATTAAAAGCAACTGCCATCTATGCGCAAGCGATAGCAGAGTTAGCATGTATGTAGCAATAGAATCTTACTAACTAAATGAGATAGATATTCCACTAAAGTATCTTAAACATTTGTGATTTAAAGATGAATGTGATAGACTGAACAAAGATAAAGCAATGAATAGGATGACGATTATGGATAAACGTTTGCAAATCTATGTTCCTTTACTAGATTTTCTATCAGCAATTCTTGGAGAAGATACTGAAGTAGTATTACAAGATCTTACAAAAGGATTCGACCACTCTTTGGTCTACATCCGTAATAATCTCTCAAATAGAGAAGTTGGCGCTCCAGCAACGGATTTTGTATTAGATATTGTACAGTCAAAATTGTATAAACAGACAAATTTTCTAGTCAATTATCGAACGAAAACAGAATCGGGAAGACAGCTATATTCATCCAGTTTTTTTATAAAAGACAAACGAGATGGACTGCTGGGGATGATTTGTATAAATGCAGATAAATCAAAAGAAATGAACCTAAAATATATGTTGGAATCTACTTTGGAGATTCTGAATAATAGCTTAACTCCTTCAAAAGAGAAAATACATGAGGAGGAAAATATTGTTGAGAATTTTTATGCAACAGCAGAATCTTTGATTGACGATGTTATTTTTAGAGAAACACAAGGAAAAGATTTGTCAAAAACAAAACTTACGAAGGTAGAAAAAGTAGCGATTGTTCAATCTTTGTATACAAAAGGATTTTTTGATTTGAAAGAATCTGTTTCAAAAATGGCAGAAGCATTTGGAATGTCAGAAGTTAGTATTTATAAATATATTCAAGATATTAAAAAGAAAGAATCATAATGTATGGAATTTGATACCTTTATTCTGATTTGCAATTATATTGGAACAATAGCTTTTGCAGCTTCAGGCGCGATTAAGGGCTTTGATAAAAAATTGGATATTTTTGGAATCACACTTTTAGCCATTGTAACCGCAGTAGGCGGCGGTATGTTGAGAGATAGCATTATTAGTCATTTTCCATTTGCTTTATCTGATCCAAGTTCTATTTATCTGTCAATTGTAGTTGCACTTGTTATGTATGTTTTCGTTATCAATAGGCGTTTAAATAATATACAAACTAAGAGTTTTTACTTATTTTTACGATGGGCAAATTTAGTATTTGATGCTGTTGGTTTAGTTATTTTTTCGCTGATTGGGGCAACAGTTTTAGATAGTAGTCAACAAAATATGATGGCAGTTGGAATGTTAGCAACTTTAACAGGAGTTGGTGGTGGAATTATCCGTGATTTGCTAAGTAATGAAGTGCCTAGTGTTTTGAAAAAGGATATTTATGCCGTGTTTTCTTTTGGTGTTGGCGTGACTTATTATTTGTTGATAACCATTCTTCACCTTCCCAGAATTCCATCATTTATAGCTGTATTTGTTATAGGACTTTTTCTTAGGCTATATATTATTAAGCATTGTTTGGCTTTACCAAATATGGATAAGTTACATAAATAAGAATAAGGCCGGGATTGCCAGACCTTAAAAATCACTTCGCTCAAAGTCTATAGAAGAGATATTGAACTGAATGAGGACTGAATTTAGATTTTTCTATTTTTTCGTGCTATAATAGAATTATGACAAGACAACAATTTCTTACAACAGCTTTTTTTACGGCAATTGAAACCTATTTTTTTAACGAAGCAATAATGTCAGGACACTATTTATTTGCTGTTTTTTGGGCATTTCTAGTCATTCGCAATTTACAAGTGAGCTACGTCATGGGAAAAATAGTGGATGAAATTGATAAACATATCAAACGTAAAAAATAAGCAGAAAGGTTGTGACAAAAATCCTCAACCTTTTTTCTTTTGTTTGATTCAAAAAAATATGCACATGGTTAAATAAAAGGAATTGATTTTGTGCTGAAAAAAAGAAGGGAATAAGTTGAGTAAAAATCAACTTATTCCCTTCTTTTCTTTACCAACTTGTTAAAGAAATTTCACCACTATTTAGCCACATTTCTTGGCCTGTATCTAATTGAACTAATAGTTGGCCATGATCTGATATTTCTTTGGCAATTCCTTTATAGTCTTGATCGTTCTGGTAAAAAGTGATTGTCCGACCCAAGACAAGGGAATGCTGTTTGTAAAGATAAATCAGCTCATCTGGGTCACATTCATAAAAATTTTTCCAAATCTCACTAATAAGTTCATTTCGCGTGATAGGATGTTTTTTATGGAAGAGAGAGGCAGCCTTATGCTGTAATTCTTTTGGAAAATCAGCAATGGCAAAGTTGATGCCTACTCCAATAATTACATCCGTTACCAGCCCCGTCTCAATAGAAGTAATAGCTTCAGTTAAAATACCAGCTATTTTTTTACCTTTGTAATAAATGTCATTCACCCATTTAATTTCCATCTCCATTAAAGTGAGCTCTTTGATGGCCTTGTAAATGGCTCCAGCAGTCAAGACAGTGTAGGCGGGAATTTGTGGAAAAGGCAGATTGGGCTTCAAGTGAAGCGTCATATAAATTCCTCCTTGTTCTGGAGCAAAATAACTTCTGCCAAAGCGTCCACGACCAGCTGTCTGAGAAGAAGCAAGATAGAGCGTATTTGCAGGCTTACCAGCCTCAATACCAGCTTTGGCATCCAACTGAGTGGATTTGCAGTTTGGATTGAAGGAAACTTGGATGGGAGCGGCTTCTTCTATTTTTTTAGTAATCAGCAAGTCACCAGAGATGAGTTTATAACCTTTATTTTTTATGGATTCAATGTGAATCCCTTCTTTTTCCAAGCGCTGAATAGCTTTCCAGATAGAAGTACGTGAAATACCTAACTTTTGTGCTAATTTTTCACCACTGACATAGTCAGACTCTTTGCTAAGAATATCAAATAAAATTTCATATGTTTTCATGTCTATAAGCTGCTCTTTCTTAGGGTTAATTTGGTAGCGAGAGTAATCATGCGTGGAATAGATGGTTCACTATGTTGAAAGTTCTCATGCAGCAGTTGTAGTCCTTGTCTGCCCATTTCCTCTGTAAAGACAGTAACCGTGCTGAGTGGTGGATAGACGTACTTGGCAATAGACGTATCATTAAAAGCAATTACATTAACACGATCTGGCACAGGAATATCTGCTTCTTGCAGTGCTCGAAGTGCACCCACAGCTAAAGCATCACTTGCTATGAAAAATGCAGTCGGAAGTTGCTTGCCTAAATTTTCAATCAATTCTTTCATCATAGAATAACCTGATTCAGATGAAAAGTTTCCTATTTTGACATATTTTTCTTGATAGAGTTGTTTTTTAGTTAGGTAATTTTTAAATGCTAGCAAGCGTGGATCGGATAGAGTAGTGGTTTTGTCAGAAGTTTGTTCTTGACCAATCAGCAGTCCAATTTGTTGGTGTTCCTTTTCTAAGAAGTGATTAAGAACAGCTATAACAGAATTTTCAAAGTCAGGCATCACACAGCTATGTCCATAGGCAAGTGTATTACTATCAATAAAAACAAGGTGTTTTGTATAGAATTCTAGTTCCCTTATCTTTTGAGGGCTGAATTTTCCAATCGCAATGATACCGTCAACTTGATCGAGATGATTTAATTCTTCATTATTGAAAAAACGTATAACATTATAGCCTAGTTCTTGAGATTTTTTTTCTACTCCAAGTCGAATAGCGTAGTAGTAGAGGTCATCTAGTTCTTCCTCTTCGGTGTACCATTCTACAATCGCAATTCTACGATTGCGGGAATTGCGATTGCTTCCTCGTTTTATTTTTTTATACTGTAGTTCTTCTGCAATATCAAATATTTTTTGGCGCGTCTCATCGCTGACAGACATTGATTTGTCATGATTTAAAACGCGTGACACAGTTGCTGGAGAGACACCAGCTATGTTTGCTATATCTTTAATGGTTGCCATTATTTTCCCTATTCTCTCTTTAACGAATAAGTATATTATACCTTAAAAATTAGTAAAATACAAAAAATATTTAGTAAAAGAGAAAGCCCTTTTGGGAATAGATTTTATCTTTGATTATAGCTTTATTTGATAACTACACATAGTAAAAATTTACTAAAATACTTGAACTTTTACTGATGATATTTTATAATAAAGATACTAAAACGGTTACAAAACCATATAAAAAGGAGACCTCTTATGTCAACTACTATGTCTATTCAACAATTGCGTTCAAAATTTGAAAAAGTTTTTGGAACAGAAGCAGATCATACATTCTTCTCACCAGGTCGCATTAACCTGATTGGTGAGCATACCGATTACAACGGCGGGCATGTCTTTCCTGCAGCTATTTCATTAGGAACTTATGGAGCAGCGCGTAAGCGTGAAGACAAGAAACTCCGTTTTTATTCTGCGAACTTTGAAGAACAAGGAATCATTGAGGTTTCTTTAGAAAATCTTTGTTTCAACAAGAAGCACAATTGGACGAATTATCCAAAAGGGGTTATTTATTTCTTACAGAAAGCAGGACATATCATTGATAAAGGAATGGATATCTATGTCTCTGGGAATATTCCAAATGGTTCAGGCCTCTCTTCGTCAGCTTCATTGGAACTATTGACAGGAATTACTGTAGAGAAACTGTTTGATTTAAAATTAGACCGTTTAGATTTAGTAAAAATCGGTAAACAAACGGAAAATGAATTTATTGGTGTGAATTCAGGAATCATGGATCAGTTTGCTATTGGCATGGGAGCAGATCAACGAGCGATTTATCTGGATACCAATACACTTGAATATGATTTAGTACCGCTTGAACTTAAGGATAATGTGGTTGTTATCATGAATACAAATAAGCGCCGTGAACTTGCGGACTCTAAATACAATGAACGCCGTGCTGAGTGTGAAAAAGCTGTTGAAGAGCTCAATCGTAAGCTGTCTATCGCAACCTTAGGCGAGTTGGACGAGTGGTCCTTTGACGAATACAGCTATCTGATTGAAGACGAAAATCGTCTCAAACGGGCTCGCCATGCTGTTTTAGAAAATCAACGTACTTTGCAAGCACGGGCAGCTTTGCAGGCAGGCGATCTTGAAAAATTTGGCCGTCTCATGAATGCTTCCCACGTTTCATTGGAGCATGACTATGAAGTGACTGGTCTAGAGCTGGACACCTTGGTTCACACAGCCTGGGAGCAAGAAGGTGTTCTGGGGGCTCGTATGACTGGGGCTGGCTTTGGCGGATGTGCTATTGCTTTAGTGCGTAAGGATGCTGTGGATACTTTTAAGGAAAATGTCGGCTCTAAGTATCAAGAGGTTGTCGGCTATGCACCTAGCTTCTACATCGCAGAAGTAGCCGGCGGTAGCTGTCTATTGGATTAAGTAATGTGTTACGTACTAGCAAAGAGAGGCCGATGAAGATCTCAGCCTTTTCTATGAAAGAAAGGAAAAATAATGGCAGGAAATTTACTAGATGACTTTGTAACAGAGGTCATAGCAAATAGTTCTTTTACAGAAATGGATCGAACCTATTTGATAAATCGTGTCATGGGTCTAATTGGGGAAGAGGCTGAGAAACAGAAAACATCAGCAAGTGGTTTAATTGATCTCAAAGATGATTTACTAAAAATTGCTTTAGCAACTGGGAATGTTGATTCGACTCATGCAGAACAGGATGTTCTTGGGGCAAAGTTGATGGATTTAGTCACCCCAGCTCCTAGTCAGCTAAATCAACAATTTTGGCAGACCTACGAACAAGCTCCTGAGCAGGCCATTGCTAATTTTTATGAGCTCAGCAAGTGCAACGATTATATTAAATTGAAAGCCATTGCTAAAAATATTGCCTATCAAACAGCTACTGAATATGGGGATTTGGAGATTACCATCAATCTTTCTAAACCAGAAAAAGATCCCAAAGAGATTGCAGCAGCTAAGAAGGCCAAAACGAGCCATTATCCAGCCTGTCAGCTTTGTTTTGAAAATGAAGGATATCAAGGCCGACTAGATCATCCAGCACGATCTAATCATAGAATTATCCGTTTTGACTTAGTCGGGCAAGAATGGGGCTTTCAGTATTCGCCCTATGCTTATTTTAATGAGCATTGCATTTTTTTAGATAGCAAGCATACTCCTATGACTATCAGTCGTGCTACTTTTGAGCGCCTTTTGGACATTGTAGAAATTTTTCCGAGCTATTTTGCAGGTTCTAATGCTGATCTTCCTATCGTGGGAGGATCTATTCTCACACATGATCATTATCAAGGAGGAAGGCATAGTTTTCCTATGGAAAAAGCAAATCTGGACAAAGTTTTCACCTTTGTGGGATTTGAAACCGTAGAAGCTGGTATTGTCAACTGGCCTATGTCGGTTTTGCGGTTGAAATCAACTGATAAAGCTGCATTAATAAAGTTGTCGGATACGATTTTACAGAAATGGCGTGCATACTCTGATCTGACTGTTCAGATTTTAGCTGAGTCAAATGGTGAGCAACATCACACTATTACTCCTATTGCTCGGCGAAAAAAGGGCAAGTTTGAATTAGATTTGGTTCTTCGAGATAATCAAACATCCAAAGAGCATCCGGACGGTATTTATCATCCTCATAAAGATGTTCAGCATATCAAGAAAGAAAACATTGGTTTGATTGAGGTCATGGGCTTAGCGATTCTTCCACCTCGTTTGAAAAATGAATTAAAAGAAGTTGAAGAATTTCTTTTGGGACAAAGAGAAGAAGTGGCTCCTTATCATCAAGCATGGGCTGACCAGTTAAAAGCTCATCATCCAGATGTAACACTAGAATCAGCGCAAACAATCGTGCGTGCTTCAGTCGGTCGGATTTTTAAACGCGTCTTGGAAGATGCGGGTGTTTACAAGCGAACAAAAGAAGGTCAAGCGGCTTTTATGCGCTTCATTGAGTCTATAGGCCTTGTAAAATAATGCTCATTTTATGATAAAATATAAAAATTTAGGGTGAGTTGCCTTATGTTAAGATGATGATAGAAACAACTTGAAAACAGTCTTTGACAATCCTGATAGTTACAATGTTTGATACCAAAATCCAGTAGGAAGTTTGCTGGATTTTTCTTTGCGGAAATTTGCAATTGAAATGCATTCTTTTCAGCTAGTATTTGAAAAACTCTCACCTTCATGTTACAATTAAGAGAACAAATTAAATACATAGAGGTAATATTGTGGCTTTTGGTGATAATGGACAACGGAAAAAAACAGGATTCGAAAAATTGACTTTGATTGTAGTTGTTATCATGTTGTTGGTAACTGTTGGAGCGATCTTTGCAAGTGCGCTTGGTGCTCTGAGTAATTTCTAGTCCTCGAACGCTTGAAAGAGCGTTTTTTTAAAGTGAAAATCGAGAAAAGAGAAAAATATGAGTATGTTTTTAGATACAGCTAAGATTAAAGTCAAGGCTGGAAATGGCGGTGATGGTATGGTAGCATTTCGTCGTGAAAAGTATGTCCCCAATGGCGGTCCTTGGGGCGGCGATGGCGGTCGTGGCGGCAACGTCATTTTTGTCGTAGATGAAGGGCTTCGTACCCTGATGGATTTTCGTTATAATCGTCATTTTAAAGCTCAGTCTGGTGAGAAAGGAATGACCAAAGGAATGCACGGTCGTGGTGCGGAAGATTTGATTGTTTATGTGCCGCAAGGGACGACGGTTCGTGACGCCGAAACAGGAAAAATCCTAACAGATTTGATTGAAAATGGTCAAAAATTTATCGTGGCGCACGGCGGTCGCGGCGGTCGCGGCAATATCCGCTTTGCAACACCTAAAAACCCAGCACCAGAAATTTCTGAAAATGGTGAACCAGGTCAAGAACGTGAGCTACAGTTGGAATTAAAAATTCTAGCAGATGTTGGTTTAGTTGGTTTCCCGTCTGTTGGGAAATCAACTCTGCTCAGTGTTATCACATCCGCTAAACCGAAAATTGGAGCGTATCATTTCACGACAATTGTACCTAATCTTGGAATGGTTCGAACGCAGTCTGGTGAATCATTTGCTGTGGCAGATTTGCCTGGATTGATTGAAGGTGCAAGTCAAGGAGTGGGATTGGGAACACAGTTTCTTCGCCATATTGAACGAACGCGTGTCATCTTGCACGTCATTGATATGTCAGCTAGTGAAGGGCGTAATCCTTACGAAGATTATCTTGCAATCAATAAGGAATTGGAATCATACAATCTTCGTTTGATGGAGCGTCCGCAGATTATTGTAGCTAATAAAATGGACATGCCTGATAGTGCAGAAAATTTGAAGACATTTAAGAAAAAATTAGCAGAAAATTATGATGAATTTGATGAATTGCCACAGATTTTTCCAATTTCAAGTTTGACCAAACAAGGATTATCAATGCTGTTAGATGCGACTGCAGAATTACTAGCTAAAACTCCTGAATTTTTACTTTATGATGAGTCTGAAATGGAAGAGGAAGCTTATTATGGCTTTGATGAGAATGCTCCTGCTTTTGACATCTCACGTGATGACGATGCAGCTTGGGTACTTTCAGGTGATAAATTAGAAAAACTTTTTGTTATGACGAACTTTGACCGTGAGGAAGCAGTCATGAAATTTGCCCGTCAATTGCGTGGTATGGGTGTAGATGAAGCCTTGCGAGCTCGTGGTGCAAAAGATGGAGATCTGGTTCGTATCGGCAACTTTGAATTTGAATTTGTGGATTAGAAAGGAGTGATACTGTGGGTGATAAACCGATATCCTTTCGTGATGAAAATGGTAATTTTGTTTCTGCAGCAGATGTCTGGAATGAAGAAAAGCTCAAAAAACTTTTTAACAAACTCAATCCGAACAGAAAGTTTCGTTTGGAGCGTGAGAAATTAGCACAAAAGAAAAAAGAATAGGACTTGCTCGTTTTTGAGCTAAGTCCTATTTTTCAGTTTGTAGCAATTTCATTCAATAAATCTTGTGCAGTTGTTGTCGGATTGACGCGAACACGGTTGAGGGTCAAAAGTCCGTCATTAAGAGAAGCCAGTCCGTTGTTGGTTGTCAATCCCATTTTATAACCAAGGCTTTCAGCAATCTGTGTCGTTGTTTGAGTATAACGCCCTGAAGGATATGCAACTGTTGTCGTATTTTGTGAAAGGTTATTGTCTAGGTATTGTTTGGAAGCTTGTAATTCTGTCGTTTGTGTCTCTGCATTTGCAAGGGATAAATCCGGATGGTTAACCGTATGATCTTCAAAAGACATTCCCTTTTTTTTCATTTCTTTGATTTGCTGCAGAGTTAGCATATCTTCGCGCCCATTTTCGACAAAGCCAGTAATGACATTGTTTGTTGCTTTCATTTGATATTTTTGAAGCAATGGAAAGGCGTTTGTATAGAAATCCCTTAGACTATCATCGAAAGTCAACCAAACGACTTTTTTATTTTCCGGAAGGACATTTTCAGTCAAAACTTTATATGCTTCTTCTGGAGTAAGAGTATAATAACCAGCATCTTTTAAGGCTTTTAAATGACTTTCAAATGTTTCTGGTGAGACAATTAAACCTGCATTTGCTGCTTCAGAAGGATCCATATTATGAATCGCATGATACATCAAAATAGGAAATTTAACCGGTTGATCCTGTTTCACCCATTTGATTTTAGTCTTTTTGTGACTAGAGTCCATTGTCTTTTTAGCTGTTGATTGTGAGGAAGAAGATTTATTTACTGTTGAAACAGCAGATTTTGTTTGGTTATTAGCGAGATTTACTCCAGAGTGTTTCCACATGAATGTCCCTACAATTACTAGAATGGCTAATAAGAGGAGACTAATAATAGCGTGTCGTTGTCTCCTCTTACGAATACGATTTCGTACAGAACGATTACCAGAATGTTTGCCCATTATATTGAACTCCTTTTTAACTTTTAAATCACTATATTTATTTTATCATATTTCTGACTATCCGCTTATAAATTTTTTAAAAAATAGATGTCTATTATTGTTATAGAAATGGTAACGTCTGCTTACTAGAAATAAATTAGTTTCTTTGCTATAATAAAGAGCATATAAATCTCAAGGAGTGGTCATGTCTATAAAAATTGCTTTACTTGGTTTTGGGACAGTTGCTAGTGGCATTCCGTTTTTATTGAAGGAAAATAGTGATAAGCTTGTGCAAGCAGCTCACTCAAAAATTGAAATTACGAAAGTATTGGTGAAAGATATTGCTGAAAAAGAGCGCTTGGTAGCAGCTGGGAATCATTTTAATTTTGTTACGACAATTGACGAAATTTTAAATGATAAGGAAATAAGCATTGTTGTTGAGTTAATGGGGCGTATCGAACCAGCAAAAAACTTTATTACACGTGCATTAGAGGCGGGTAAGCATGTTGTTACTGCAAATAAAGATTTGTTAGCAGTTCATGGTGCGGAGTTGCTTGAAATTGCTAATAAAAATAAGGTGGCTCTTTACTATGAAGCGGCGGTAGCAGGAGGAATTCCGATTTTACGCACACTTGTTAATTCTTTAGCATCTGATAAAATTACGCGTCTTCTCGGTGTGGTCAATGGGACGTCCAACTTCATGCTGACTAAAATGGTAGAAGAAGGTTGGTCTTATGAAGCAGCGTTATCTGAAGCGCAACAACTTGGATTTGCAGAAAGTGATCCAACTAATGATGTCGATGGCATTGATGCTGCTTATAAAATGGTTATTTTGAGTCAATTCGCCTTTGGAATGACAGTTAAATTTGAAGATGTTGCTCATCAAGGCATTCGCAAGATTACACCAGAGGATGTAACAGTTGCGCAGCAATTAGGCTATGTTGTCAAATTAGTTGGTTCTATTGAAGAAATAAAATCAGGCCTTGCTGCAGAAGTCACACCGACTTTTTTACCAAAATCTCACCCTCTTGCTAGTGTAAATGGTGTGATGAATGCAGTTTATGTGGAATCTCTTGGAGTTGGCGAATCGATGTATTATGGGCCAGGGGCTGGTCAGAAACCTACTGCAACAAGTGTCATAGCAGATATCATTCGGATTGTTCGGCGCATCAATGAAGGAACAGTTGGAAAAGCCTTTAATGAATTTCAACGTGAACTGGTTCTTGCTAAACGAGAAGATATTAAGAGTCCTTACTACTTTTCAATATTGACACCGGATTCGAAAGGTCAAGTTTTACGTTTGGCAGAAATTTTTAATACTGAGGATGTTTCCTTGCAGCAAATCTTACAGCAAGGAACAGACGGAAATACTGCACGCGTTGTGATTATCACCCATGCTGTCAACAAAACACAACTAGAAAATGTCACTCGAAAGTTGCAGGCAACTTCTGGTTTTAAATTATTGAATACATTCAAAGTACTAGGAGAGTAGAATGAAAATTATTGTACCTGCAACGAGTGCTAATATTGGACCGGGATTTGATTCGGTTGGTGTAGCTGTCAGTAAATATCTGATTATTGAAGTTTTGGGAAAAAGTGACCAGTGGATTATTGAGCATGATTTAGGGCGGCGTATTCCTTCAAATGAACGGAATTTGTTGATTAAAGTAGCGCGTCGAATTGCTCCAGCCATCCGACCTCATCATTTAAAAATGACGACCGATATTCCTTTGGCGCGTGGTTTGGGATCTTCTAGTTCTGTTATTGTTGCAGGGATTGAACTTGCTAATCAATTAGCAAACTTGCAGTTATCAAATACTGAAAAGTTAAATCTTGCGACGAAAATTGAAGGTCATCCAGATAATGTGGCACCTGCTATTTATGGTAATTTGACGATTTCTAGTTATGTAAACGGAGAAGTTTCAACAGTTGTGACGAAATTTCCAGAAGTAAGCCTTATTGCCTACATCCCAAATTATGAATTGCGCACAAAAGATAGCCGTGGCGTTCTTCCAAAAGAGTTATCTTATCAAGAAGCTGTTGCTGCAAGCTCGATAGCAAATGTAGCAATTGCTGCTTTAATGAAGGGAGACATGGTCGCAGCGGGACAAGCTATTGAGTCTGATCGTTTCCACGAACATTTTCGCCAAGGCTTGATTAAGGAATTTCCCAAAATCAAGATGATGGCAAAAGAAAATGGTGTGTATGCGACTTATCTATCAGGAGCAGGGCCTACTGTGATGATTCTAGTACCAAAAGAGCGTTCGAATACACTAAAAGAGAAGATAGAAGAGCGACAATTTAAAGGACAAGTTTTTGAACTTCAAATTGATTGCCAAGGGGTTCGAGTAGAAAAATAAGATAGACTAAAGAGTTGATATTCTTGCAACTCTTTTTATATTTCTATAATAAATTCCCCTTGTATATTTATTCCAAAACATGCTATAATATATGAAGAACATATAAAGGGGTGTAATTATGAATAAACTTGATTTGCAGGCATTTGCGGATGAGTTGGGATTGCAGTTTGATGAAGTAGCATCTGTTATTTGGGGGCACAAAGAGGGTTATACTTTGTATATTGAACAAGCTGACCAAAAAAATCAATATCGTATTTGTTGTTCGGTAAAAAATGGCGAAGCGTTGCCTTTTTTGGAAGAATGTAAAGAGTTAATAAAAGCTTCTAAGGATTTGAAAACCTATCAGGTTAATTTATATAAAGCAACTTTTTACACTAAAGCAGGTATGACTAAAGGAAAAACACGTGCACATATTCAGCAGGGATTACAAGATATTCTTTCTTTCTTGAAGGAACGAAATTTTACGAATGTGTGTGAACAAACTGGAAAAGCAGGACAAGTAGATCTTTATCAAGTTGGAGGAAATCTTTTGCTACTTTCACCAGAAGCGTTTCAAGAAATAAGCTCAAATCTGTCTATCGAAAATCAATCTTATAATCATCAAAAGGGAAGCATCTTAACAGGAACTGTCGGAGCTTTTCTAGGGAGCTTGATAGGAGGAATTGTAACCTTAGCGATTGCACAACTTGGTTATGTAGCTGTTGTTTCAGGTATTGTCATGGGTGTTTGTACAATCAAAGGATATGAATTGTTAGGTAAAAAGTTATCCAAAGTTGGGATTGCAATCAGTGTCGTGTTTATGTTTGTGATGATGTTGGTTGCACATCAATTTGACTATGCAATTCAGCTTGCAAAAGCCGAAAGTTTAGATGTGTTTACTGCCTTTACTTATTTGACAAATTATATTTTGAAAGGAAATGAAGTACATATCTCTTATTGGACAAATCTTGGCTTACTATTATTGTTCACAGGTGCCGGTGCTATAGGGACGATTGTTAGTGTTCTTTCTGCACAGTCACAAAAATATCTTACAAGAAAAGTAGGATAAGATGACTTAACTGGCTTAGATTTTATCTGAGCCTTTTGGATTTGTATAAAAAGTCTTGAAGATGGGTTATATTTGTTTAACAGAATAGTTAGCGTTTGATTTTTGCCAAAGTTGATTGAATTGTTATTTTAACTATGATACAATCAAGCTATGATCTTTGATAAATTAGGTAGAAAAAAATTTGTAAATCAATATTTACTGAAAAAGATGATTGCTTTTCGACGGAATAGCTTTATTAAAATTACGCAAAAAACCTTGGTATCACTATTTCCTTTTTTCTTGCTAACAACGACAACAATGGTTTTGTCAGAGTCGGTTTTTTCAGTAAATGGTTATATTAACAACCTATTCAGCGTTCGCTCTTGGTTTCCGTATTTTTCGACAATTGGATTGGTTTTGACAAACTGTACTGTTTTGATAGGTGGGATGGCGGGCCCTTTAGCGACTTATTTTAGCGCGAAATATACGGCTGGTCACTATGGACGTAGCACAGGAACGGCAGGAATTACTGCTTTTATTTTTAGCTTGTTAATTCATTCGCGAAAGTTATTCTCCGTACTTTTAAAAGATGGCGCCTTGACGAGAATCAGCCTTCCTGTCAATATCAATTTAGTAATTGCTATATTGATGGGTTATATAGTAGGGCAAATTTTTCGCTTTTCAAGTCCAAGTGATGATCAAATCGTGGATAAATATTTTGTTTATCGTCCAAAAACAGTTCGCCCCATTCTTTCTTCTTTGTCTCTAGCACTTGTTTGCAGTTTCTTTCTGTTCCTAGGTAATCGTTATAATGTATTTTCGACCATTTCTAATTTTTTTTCAAACTTAATTGTTAATCGAAATAATATCTTCGTGATTGAAATGAACACTGCCTTACGGACTTTTAGTGCTTGGATTGGAAATAGCAATCTCTTCAACAATATTCCTTTTATCAATGATTCGTTTGCATTAGATAATCTTAATTATGCTTTAAAACACCATACGACGAGAGGAGTTCCTTATCTCTTTTCCTCAACAAATCTTTATGATGCCTATGGTGCCTTTGCAGGACTTGGTGGAGGATTGGCACTCTTGGTTGCTATTTTATGGAAATCCCGTAGCGACAAAGATCGTGTTGTTAGTTTGAAAAGTATTTTCCCTTCTCTTTTTAATCATGCCGCTGCCTTCATGGTCGGCATTCCTATATTTTTCAACTTTCTTTTTTTGATTCCTTTTATTCTTGTACCCATGATAAATGTCTTTATAGCTAGTATTTTTCTTTATTTCAGATTAATGCCACCAGCTGTGTATCCAGTTCCTAGCGGAGCACCGAGTGTACTATATGCTTTCATTGGGACAGGAGGAAGTTTGCGATCTCTAGCAGTTGGGATTTTCATTTTTATCATTGATGTCATGATATATCTTCCGTTCGTTACATTTAATGATCAGATTCATGATGAACTTCGTCGAATAGATCCGAAAGGAGGTAAGCATGACTAAACAAGTAAAACTTGTTTTGCTAACAGTTTTAATATTCCTCATTGTTTTAGCAGTCCCTTCTTATAGTTGGACAAGAAAAAATATCGATGAAATTGCTAAATTTTATAATGCTCGTTTGTCGCCAATCATTATGATACCGGGAAGTTCTGCTACAGAAAATCGATTCGATGGTTTGGTTCAGAAACTAAATCAAAGACGTCGTGGGGTTAAGCATAGTTTACTTAAAGTGAAAGTATGGAACGATGGATGGATTACTTATAGTGGTTCGATTGCTGCTAATGACAATGAGCCGATTATTGTTATTGGATTTGAAAATAATAAAGATGGTTATAGTAATATCAAAAAGCAAGCTAAAATGGTTAACGCTGCGTTCGAGGACTTGCAAGGAAAATATAATTTTAATAATTTTAAAGGATTGGGGCATTCTAATGGCGGTTTGATTTATACAGCATTTATCGAGAATTATCTTGGAGATTATGATGTGAATCTAAAAAAGTTAATGACAATCGGAACGCCTTATAATTTTACTGAAACAAATATTAATAACAAAACAGAAATGTTAGCTGACTTTATTAAGAATCGTAAAAATATTCCTAGGACCTTAGCGATGTACTCCGTAGCAGGGACTATTACTTATGATTCGGATGAATTGGTTCCTGATACAAGTGTAAGTGCTGGTAAGTATATCTATCAAGGACAAGCAGCTCACTATACAGAAACTACTGTCACAGGAGAAGATGCACAACACTCTGACTTGCCAACCAATGATGAAGTTGTGTCGTTAATCCAAGAACGCCTTATAGACAAACAAACCAAGAGGAACCAAAGAAATTAGTGGTTTAATGGCAATATCAACTTTTAAGAGAACGATCTTCGTTCTCTTTTTGGAGAATTGAGTGCTTTTAGACTGTTTTATCACAATACTCCATCAAATATCTTTTTGTTTTCCTCAAACATGTGCTTTTCGATATAAAGTCTCAGAACTTTCTTAACAATTCCCTGAGATGTTTTTTAATACTTTTTGAGTAGCTAACTTCATTTTAGAACTTTCAGTAGAGAGAATAGAGAATGCGTAAAAACTATTGCCTAAAATCTCTTGACAAATCTTTCAATCTATTTTATACTTAATGCAATTAAATACAACTTTAATCATGTCCTGTGAGACATAAAAGTAATCATTAAAATGGATTAGCGCGCTAATCTGCTATTTTACTGTAAACTTGTGGCTCGGGATTTCCTGAGCTCTTTGATTTTTAGGCTGTATTCAATTAATAAATGTAGTCTGTGAGCTACAATTAAGGAGGATGTGCATGTCTTTAGACAAAAATAATAAGCGATCACTGGTTGCTGCGATTGTTGCATCAGGAACGGACGATTTAAACGTCATGTTCTTAGCTTTTTCGATGTCATCTATTATTTCAGAATTAGGTGTTACTGGAGCGCAAGGAGGCTGGATTGCAACAATTACCAATCTGGGAATGTTGGTTGGAGGTTTGCTTTTTGGCTTATTGGCTGACCGCTATCACAAGTTCAAGGTCTTCAAATGGACGATTGTTATTTTTTCATTAGCAACAGGATTGATTTACTTTACACAAAATATTTATTATCTATATCTCATGCGTTTTATCGCTGGGATAGGCGTTGGTGGAGAGTATGGAGTTGCCATCGCGATTATGGCAGGTATTGTTCCTATTGGAAAAATGGGGCGCATTTCATCTTTGAATGGAATTGCAGGGCAAGTCGGTTCTATTACTTCAGCACTTTTAGCAGGTTGGTTAGCTCCCGCACTTGGATGGAAAGGGCTGTTCCTCTTTGGACTTGCGCCTATTGCCTTGGTTTTGTGGATGATGTTAGCGATTGATGATGATCATATCCGAGATAATGGCAATGTGACATTAAAAGCAGAAGGGCGCCAGTCTGTTAAAATGAGTGAATTGTTTAAAACACCATCTCTAACGGCTCAGACAGTAGCGCTTATGGTCATGACAACAGTACAAATTGCGGGTTACTTTGGTATGATGAACTGGCTTCCAACCATTATCCAAACAAGTTTGCATATTTCTGTAAAAGATTCCTCACTTTGGATGGTTTCAACGATTTTAGGGATGTGTCTGGGAATGCTCACCTTTGGTCAAATCCTTGATAAATGGGGCCCGAGATTTGTTTATTCAATCTTTCTTCTATCTTCTTCCATGTGTGTTTACCTCTTCCAATTTGCCAATTCAATGCCTGCCATGATTATCGGTGGTGCGATTGTTGGTTTCTTTGTCAATGGTATGTTTGCGGGTTATGGCGCGATGATTACGAGATTGTATCCAGCTCATATTCGCTCCACGGCTAATAATGTCATCTTAAATGTTGGCCGAGCAATTGGAGGATTTTCATCTGTGATTATTGGTAAAATTTTAGATATCTCGAGCGTTTCAATGGTCATGATTTTCTTAGCTGCCCTTTATTTGATTAGTTTTGCTGCCTTGTGGACGATTAAGAATTTACAAGCAGAACGTTACTCACTATTAGGAGAAGGATTGGTCGCAGAAGAAATATAATCATATTAGCATAAAAAAGAGACTGAACTTAGGTCCGGTCTCTTTTTTAGGGCAAGCAAAATATGTGGAAGTAGTCATTGAGTAGTATTTTGCTCATTTTTTAAGAAAGGCTGCAATGTCTACACATTACAGCCTTTCAACGTTTTTTCCTGCTATTGCTATTTCACGATATAATAAAATCAAATAAGTACAGGAGGAAATGGAATGAATTTTAAGCAGCTATCTTATTTGGCTCTGTAATTTCTGTAGTGGGTAAAACTACTTTAGAAATTATGGAACCGGTTTTGATAATTCATTTATCAAATTGAACTTCATCCAACAGATACTTAATGAATTTATCCCCCATTTTAGATAAGCTAGCTTTTTCATGTTTAATATAAACCAGCTCAATGGGGTCATCAATATCTAGCGGAATAGAAACAATATTGTCACCATTGAGATTGCTATTTAGAATACCAGTTGCAATAGTGTAGCCATCAAGACCAATCAAAAGATTAAAAAGAGTTGCTCGGTCGCTGACAACGATGGACTTTTTATGGTGTTCTTGCGATAGAATTTCTTCTGAAAAGTAAAAGGAATTATGGGTCCCTTGATCGTAGCTGAGGTAAGGAAACTCTTCTAAGTCCGATAATTGGACCAATTTCTTCTTTGCTAGAGGATTGCTCTTGCTAATAAAAATATGTGGCTGGGCAGTAAAGAGATGTGTGGCAATCAAGTGATTATCATCTAGCATTTTAGAGAGGACATCGCGGTTGTAGCTGTTGAGAAAGAGAACGCCGATCTCGCTGCGGAAATTTTTGACGTCATCAATGATTTCCCAAGTTCGTGTTTCGCGCAAGAAAAGCTCATACTTTTCCATATCACTTTTTTTGAGCAGAGAAACGAAAGCATTGACTACAAAGGCGTAGTGTTGAGAAGAGACGCTGAAAAGCTCTCGATTGGCAACTGGATTTTTGTAACGTTCTTCTAATAACTGAGTCTGTTCTACCACTTGACGAGCATAGGAGAGAAATTCCATGCCGTCCTTGGTCAGAGTAATACCTTTGGGATTGCGGATGAAAATCTCAATGCCCATTTCATTTTCCAAATCGCGCACTGCATTGGACAGACTAGGCTGGGTAATAAAGAGTTGCTTGGCAGCTTCGTTCATGCTGCCAGTCTCGACGATTTTAATAATATAGTGCAATTGTTGAATTCTCATAAGCTTATTTTATCATATTGGAATTGACAAAACACATTTGAAGTTGTAAAATAGATTAAATTCAACCTTTAAGAAAGTCCAGCGAGGCTTCCAAGGTTTCGGGTGAAGGAAGAGTGAGAAAACCGACTCTTTATTTTCGTGAGGCCTTGTGTATATGCAAGGTCTTTTTTAATAAAGAAATGAGGTAGAAATGACAAGCAGCTCATGCGAGAAGAGACTCGGAAAAATCATGTTGGAAAAGATGACCATTGTGCACCAAGAGAAAATTGCTCCACGAATTTTTGCCATGGATTTACGAGGAGAAATGGTTGGCCAGATGCAGGTTGGACAATTTCTGCATATCCGAGTTCCAGATGATACAAAGCTTCTACGTCGTCCTATTTCGATTTCAGAGATTAACAGAGAACGGAAAATCTGTCGGATTATTTACAGGATAGAGGGAGCAGGTACAGAACTCTTCTCTCGGTTGGAAAAAGGTTTTCAGTTAGACGTTATGGGGCCTCAGGGAAATGGTTTTGATTTATCTGGTTTAGGTATTGCAGATACAGCTTTAATTATAGGAGGTGGAATTGGTGTTCCCCCCTTGCTACAAGTGGCAAAAGAATTACATAGCAAGGGAGTGAAGGTCACTTCAGTTCTTGGATTCGCAACAAAAGCAGTTGTCATTCTGGAAGAAGAACTGAAAAAATATAGTCGTGTCCTGATAACAACAGATGATGGTTCTTATGGCTGCAAAGGCTATGTTTCTTCCATTGTGAATGAGCTATCAGAAGATTTTACTGCGGTATATGCTTGCGGAGCTCCTGGTATGCTCAGATATGTAAATGAAACATTTTGCAGTCATCCGCGAGCTTACATTTCTATGGAATCACGAATGGCGTGTGGAATGGGGGCTTGTTATGCTTGTGTACTTCATGTTGTTGGTGAGGACCAAGCAGTCAATAAGCGGGTTTGTGAAGACGGTCCAGTTTTTGAGACTGGTACAATCGTGATGTAGGAGGTTGATATGTCTAACAATCGTTTAGCAATTTCTCTTCCTGGCTTGGAACTGAAAAATCCAATTATTCCAGCTTCGGGGTGTTTTGGTTTTGGTCAGGAATATGCCAAATATTATGACCTCAATGTACTTGGCTCCATAATGATTAAGGCGACCACGCAGTACCCTCGTTTTGGCAATCCGACTCCACGAGTGGCAGAAACACCAGCTGGTATGCTCAATGCTATTGGACTACAAAACCCTGGGGTAGATGTGGTGTTGACAGAAAAACTTCCTTGGCTGGCTCACCATTATCCTAATCTTCCGATTATTGCTAATGTTGCGGGATTCTCTAACGAAGAATATGCTTTTGTTGCAGAAAAAATATCTAAAGCTCCAAACGTCAAGGCTATTGAACTTAATATTTCCTGCCCCAATGTTGATCATGGTAATGGGGGCTTGCTAATTGGTCAGGTGCCAGATTTGGCATATCAGGCTGCTAAGGCAGCGGTAGACGTGTCGGAAGTGCCAGTCTATGTAAAATTGACACCTAGTGTAGCAGATATTGCACAAATAGCGAAAGCAGTTGAAGATGCAGGAGTTTCTGGTTTAACCATGATTAACACTTTAGTTGGAATGCGATTTGATTCAAAGAGCAGAAAGCCAATTATTGCAAATGGAACAGGTGGCATGTCGGGGCCGGCAATTTTTCCAGTTGCCTTGAAGTTGATTCGTCAGGTAGCGCAATCTAGTAGTTTACCAATCATTGGTATGGGCGGGGTAAACTCAGCAGAGGCAGCCATTGAAATGTTTATCGCAGGAGCTTCAGCGATTGGTGTTGGGACAGCAAATTTCACAAACCCTTATGTGTGTCCTAATATTATTGAGAATCTACCTAAAGTCATGGATAAATACGGTATTGAAAGTTTGGAAAGCTTACGAACAGAAATTAGAGAAAATTTGTTGTAACCTCATTTTTTGCTTGACAATAGACGGAGTAAATTATAAAATGATTGAAATGAAACCTTTAAAGAAGTCCAGAGAGGCTACTAAGGCTAATACGGTTTAAAATGGCAGTAAACTGTCAATTTTCGTGTAACCTTGCCTCAGGCAAGGTTTTTCTATAGCTCTTGAGAAGTTTGTGCGAAGTATGCTTAAAAGTTTCGGCGGGGATTTAAGATGATGGGTAAAGTTTTTGTTAGGAAGTGATTCTATTGAAATCAAGCGATCAGGATTAGCAAACGAACCCGTAGTACAGACAGTATTTCAAGTCATTAAAAGCCTGTGTCCAAAGGTTAAAACGGCAAAATGCCTATAAAATAAATAAGGAGACGAACACATGCGAGAAGAACGTCCTATTATTGCTCTTGATTTCTCATCTTTTGATGATGTTAAAATCTTTTTAGAACATTTTCCGAAAGGTGAAAAACTCTATGTGAAGATTGGAATGGAATTTTTTTATGCTATTGGCCCGGAAATTGTTCGCTATTTGAAAAGCTTGGGGCACAGTATTTTCTTAGATCTAAAATTACATGATATTCCTAATACGGTGCGCTCTGCTATGTCTGTTTTGAAAACTTTTGAAATTGATATGGTGACGGTTCATGCAGCAGGTGGTGTAGAAATGATGCGAGAAGCTAAAAACGTTTTAGGTGACCAAGCAAAACTTGTTGCAGTGACTCAGCTGACTTCTACTAGCGAAGCCGATATGCGAGACTGTCAAAATATCCAAACAACTGTTTCAGAATCGGTTGTCAATTATGCTTGCAAAGCTAAAGAGGCCGGCTTGGACGGAGTTGTGTGTTCAGCTCAGGAAGTTAAGCTGATTAAAGCGGCGACGTCAGAAGATTTTCTGTGTGTGACTCCAGGTATTCGACCAACTGGTTCTGAAATTGGGGATCAAAAACGGGTCATGACACCGCAAGAAGCACATCAAATTGGTAGTGACTATATTGTGGTTGGACGTCCCATCACACGAGCTGCAGATCCAGTAGCCGCTTATCGCGCTATTAAGACGGAATGGATAGATAGCTAGAAAAGTAGATCAAGCAATCATTGACAGACCTATCGGTTATCAAGATAGTTTTGGAAATCGTTATCCTATCAATTATGGTTATATTCCGAATTTGTTTGCTGAGGATGGCGAAGAGCAGGATGTTTACATTGTGTCGGAAAAGGTACGAGAACCATTGAAATGCTTTGAAGGAGAATTGGTTGCTGTTATTCATCGACAAGATGACGTTGAAGATGAATGGGTGTTAACTTTATCTAGCGAGATCGTCACTTTAGAAGACATAAAAGAAAAGACTTATTTTTTGGAACCATATTTTGATTCCACTATTGAATTATTATAAAGGAGAAATCATGACTTTAGCAAAAGATATTGCGCGTGACTTACTGAAAATTGAGGCTGTTTACTTGAAGCCGGAAGAGCCTTTCACTTGGGCTAGTGGCATCAAGTCACCAATCTATACAGATAATCGTGTGACTTTAGCTTATCCAGAAACGCGGACGTTGATTGAAAATGGCTTTGTAGAGACAATTAGGGCTGAATTTCCAGAAGTAGAAGTGATTGCTGGGACAGCAACAGCAGGTATTCCTCATGGTGCCATCATTGCTGACAAGATGACTTTACCATTTGCTTATATTCGTAGCAAACCAAAAGATCATGGTGCTGGAAATCAAATTGAAGGTCGAGTAAAAACAGGTCAGAAAATGGTCGTGATTGAGGATTTGGTTTCAACTGGAGGGTCGGTTCTGGATGCGGTGTCTGCTGCTAAGCGTGAGGGGGCTGACGTCCTTGGAGTGGTAGCTATTTTTACTTATGAATTGCCTAGGGCAGAAAAGAATTTCTCAGATGCAGGTGTTCGATTGGTAACGTTATCGAACTACACTGAATTAATCAAGCTGGCGGAACAAGAAGGCTATGTTTCGACAGAAGGCTTAGCTTTACTTGAGAAATTTAAACATGATCAAGAAAACTGGCATGAATAAAGGGATTGAATCAGATGGAGCTAAATAGGAACAATCAGCAGGTAGAGGTTTGGATTTACTCAAGGAATTTGGTATATTAGAAATGGAAACTAATTCCAGTTTAAGCATTTAGTAGGCTATTGATAACGTTTGGCGTAAAATACTGCCAGAAGAATGATGCTTACTTTCGTAAGCCCCAAATTGCAATAGTTGATTTATCAATGTATGATAGACTTTTTGTATATTATAACGACATAAAAGCATAAGAAGCTGAGACTTATTCCCCAGCTTCTTTTTGAAATAACATAACCAATTAGATTTTGATATAATAGTCCTATGCTAAAAATGTACCCTTTTTCTTTGCAATATTATAAAAAATCATGTTACTTGTGTGCTTGCATCAGTGTTTTACAGCCATTATTCGTTTGGGGAGGATTTTTAGTCTTATTTGGATTGGGGTTTTAGGTCAGTTGTAGCGAGATATGGAATATGAAAAAACGCCTTATGTTTACTTCTCTATACTTATACAAAAAAGAACGCTGTAGCACAATTTATCAGAAACTATTTTCTGAATGTGGATAAGAACGAGTACCAGTTTTTGCGTCATAGAATGTCATTCAGATGATAAATTGAATATGGTCAGTCTTGCAGTTTTTTGTGGCTTATTATTTTTACTAATTTTTGAAAATAAGAAGATACGCTATTTGATACAATTTCTACAACAAATCATTGTGTAATCTATATTCAGGTTGATAGAACATTCACTAGATTAGCTAAAAATTAAGAAAGGATAAAAATAGATGCGAAAATCATTTTATACATGGTTGATGACAGAGCGCAATCCCAAAAGTACAGCGCCGAAGGCAATACTAGCCGATTTAGTTTTTCATGAATCAACTTTTCCTAAGCATACGGATGATTTTGATGAAATTAGCCGCTATTTAGAAGAACATGCTGATTTTTCCTTCAATCTTAGTGATTTTGATGCGATCTGGGAAGAATATCAAGCACATTAGTTCGGGAAAAAGATAGAATTTTCCGAGTTACTTTGCTATAATAAAGTAAATAATGTGAAGAAAGAGGTTCTTTGTTTGCAAGAACATTCAGTAGAAATCATCCTACAGCATCCAGATGATACATTTCATCTTTTTGGTTCTAATGAACGTCATTTGCGTTTAATGGAACAGGAGTTGCGGGTGACGATTCATGCGCGGACAGAAATTGTCCAGATTATTGGTGAGGAGATGGCCTGTGAAGAAGCCCGTCAGGTTATTCAGGCTCTGCTAGTCTTAGTTAACCGTGGAATGACGATTGGAACACCAGATGTAGTGACAGCTATTACAATGGTCAAAAATGGTGAAATTGATAAGTTTGTGGCTCTATACGAAGAAGAGATTATTAAAGATTCTTATGGTAAACCCATTCGAGTTAAGACTTTAGGGCAGAAAATTTATGTTGATAGCATTAAGAACCATGATGTTGTCTTTGGGATTGGACCAGCAGGAACAGGTAAGACCTTTCTTGCTGTAACTTTAGCTATGACAGCGCTGAAGCGAGGGCAGGTCAAACGGATTATATTGACTCGTCCGGCGGTTGAAGCTGGTGAGAGTCTAGGATTTTTACCGGGAGACCTAAAAGAAAAAGTAGACCCTTATCTACGACCGGTTTACGATGCATTGTATCAGATTTTAGGCAAGGATCAAACAACGCGCCTTATGGAGCGAGAAATCATAGAGATAGCCCCTTTGGCTTACATGCGTGGACGAACATTAGATGACGCTTTTGTCATCTTAGATGAAGCGCAAAATACGACCATTATGCAGATGAAGATGTTCCTGACTCGACTTGGTTTTAATTCCAAGATGATTGTCAATGGGGATATTAGCCAGATTGACTTGCCAAAGAATAGTAAATCAGGTCTCATTGATGCGACAGAGAAATTGAAAAATATCAAGCAGATTGATTTTGTTTACCTATCAGCCAAGGACGTTGTCCGCCATCCTGTAGTAGCGGAAATTATCAAGGCTTATGAACATTCTACTGAAGTGACACATAGTCATTTTTCTAAAGAAGAACATTCAAGTTTGGCTAGTTCCGAAATCGTTGGCGACGCAATCAAGGAGAAGGAATCAGAAGATAATGAAGGAAATTCTCTTAGCTAATCTGGACAAGTTGCACACGACTGATTTTGGGAAAGTCCGTCTGCAAAAGAATCTGCTTTTGAGAGAGGAAAATCCAGTTTTATGGGCTAAGGGTTTTATCCAAAGATCTGAGACAAAGATTAGTCATAAAGAAAAGAACTTCTATGTGTCTGATAATTATATTGTGTTGGCCATCCATACATCGTCCTATACCATCATTATAGGACACAAAGAGTATAGATTTTAAAAGATGATTGAACAACTATCTAGGCATTATAGCTGTAGGATACTAGCAGAAAAGGATATTCCAAGTATTTTATCTTTATATGAAAGCAATCCTCTGTATTTTCAGCATTGTCCACCAGCGCCAAATTTGGAAAGTGTAAAAGAAGACATGGCTCGTCTACCTGAAGGTAAGGCTAAGGTTGATAAATTTTATGTTGGCTTTTGGGATAGCTCTAACCTTGTAGCTGTTATGGATTTTGTCTATGCCTATCCTGATGAGGAGACAGTTTTTATTGGTCTATTTATGGTTGATCGGATCTATCAAGGGAAAGGTATTGGCAGCCAGATTGTGACAGAAGCGCTAGCCTATTTTGCTAAAAACTTTCGAAAAGCACGTTTGGCTTATGTCAAGGGGAATCCGCAATCTCAGCATTTTTGGGAAAAGCAGGGCTTCAAACCAATTGGAAGTGAGGTCAAGCAAGAACTCTATACGGTTGTTATCGTTGAACAGAGCTTAAGAGGTTAGAAATGGCATCAAGTAAAAACTATTTGGAATTTGTTTTGGAGCAATTATCAGGATTAGATGATGTGACTTACCGTTCTATGATGGGAGAGTATATTCTTTACTTCCGTGGTAAGATTATTGGTGGTATTTATGATAATCGCTTTTTAGTTAAGCCAGTTCAAGCAGTCTTAGATAAGATTGTCCAACCCTCGTATGAGTTTCCATACGAAGGCGCCAAAGAAATGATTTTGGTGGAAGACCTTGAAAATCAGGTGTTTCTAGAAGATTTAATTTTAGCCATGTATGATCAATTACCGCTACCTAAACCTAAAAAGAAAAAATAAATGGAATGAAGCAAAGAGATGGATTTAAAAGCTCTTTTCTTATAGTGTTATACGACTTAAAATGATAAGTAAAAAAGAGTCTGGGACAATAGCGTCTCAGACTCAAATTATTTTTATAATAAATGAGCAGTTGTAGTAGGTGATTGTTCAAAAAAACTGCTTAAAAGGTGGTATATAGGACCTGCGAAGCAAGTTGGCATATCCTTTTATTTTTAAAACTTATACTAAATCAGCGATATCAGTGTAGTCGCGATTGAGCCCTTCTGCAACTGGTCGGTTAGTAATATATCCTTTATAAGTAGTCACTCCTTGTTGGAGTCCCGAATCATTTGCAATAGCTTGTTCAAACCCTTTGTCCGCCAAAGCTTCAATGTAAGGAAGTGTTACATTTGTCAAAGCAAGAGTTGATGTGCGAGCAACAGCACCAGGTATGTTGGCAACGGCATAGTGAAGTACACCATGTTTTTCATAGACAGGTTCATCGTGAGTAGTTACACGATCAGCAGTTGTAACTACTCCACCTTGGTCAACGGCTACGTCAACGATGACAGAACCTGGACGCATTTTACTGACCATTTCATCAGTAACGAGCTTGGGAGCTTTGGCACCAGGGATTAACACTGCTCCAATCACTACATCGGCCTCTTTGACACTTTCAGCAATATTGAAAGAATTAGACATAAGGGTCTGAATTTGATGACCAAAAAGATTTTCTAGTTCGGATAGGCGTTTAGCGCTGATATCTAGAATAGTGACTTGAGCCCCTAAGCCGAGAGCGATTCGAGCGGCATGGGTTCCGACCACACCACCTCCAATGATAGTGACCTTTCCTTTTGGAACACCTGGAACACCACCCAGTAATACACCAGAACCACCTTCTTGTTTGGTTAGAAAGTGAGCACCAATCTGTACAGCCATACGTCCTGCCACTTCACTCATGGGCACAAGTAAGGGGAGATTCCCCTCTTGGTCACGAACGGTTTCGTAAGCAATTCCTATTGTCTTGCTAATCGTCATAGCATCAGCTAATTCAGGTGCAGCAGCCATGTGCAAGTAAGTGAAGAGCAGGAGATCTTCGCGCAGGTATGGGTACTCCGCAACAAGCGGTTCTTTGACCTTAACGACCAACTCTGCTTTCCAAACTTCATCAGCTGTAGGGACAATAGTAGCCCCTTGTTTTTTATAGTCTTCATCCATGAAGCCGGACCCCAGTCCAGCCTGAGTTTCCACTAAAACTTGGTGGCCATGTCCAACCAAACTGTGGACGCCAGCAGGGGTTAAAGCAACACGATTTTCATTATTTTTAATTTCTTTTGGGATACCGATTAACATAGTTGTCCTCCTTTATTGAGATGTTTTAATTGTATATGAAAACGTTTTAAAAATCAAGATAAAATCAGAAGTATTGATTCGCTTGAGTATTTATGGTATGCTATGAGACAAAAAGGAGGTTCATTCAAGATGGAAAGTATTTATCTAAAACTAGTTGAAAACCGAGTTGTAGAAACAAAGCGCTTACTTTTGAGACCTGTGACATTGGATGATGCTGAGGACATGTTTGAATATTCCTCTGATGAAGAGAATACTCGCTATACTTTTTTACCTAATAAAGATTTGGAAGAAACAAAAAATATTATTGCTCGTTTATTTATTGGTCGACCGCTCGGAAATTGGGGAATTGAACTGAAGGAGAGTGGCAAACTGATTGGTAGCATTGACCTGCACAAATTGGATCCCGTTCTCAAGAAGGCTGCGATTGGCTATGTGGTTCATAAGGATTACTGGAATCAAGGTTTGGCAACGGAAGCATTAAAAGCCATACTTCAAATAGCTTTTGAAAGTTTAGCTATGAATATGTTAGTTGCTCTCCATGATGTAGAAAATCCAGCTTCAGGACGGGTTATGGAAAAAGCTGGTATGAAGTTTTCTCACATAGATTCTTATGCTGCCTTAGATAAACATGAAGAAGGGCGAATATCTCAGAGGATTCATTATCATCTAACAAAGGAAGATTATTTTGGGAGATAAAGGTGTGAAAGTGTCATCTGTAGAAATTGCAATGATTCCGTGATGCAGGTTGCTAAGAGCTTCTTTTTTATTTGGTGAAAACATTTTTCAAATCTATTGACAAGAATCTTTCTGCATGATATAGTAAATAAGTACTGCTGATTTAGCTCAGTTGGCAGAGCGCATCCATGGTAAGGATGAGGCCGCCGGTTCGATCCCGGCAATTAGCATGAATAACAGGAAAAAGTCCAGTTTATTGGGCTTTTTTGCATTGGTGACGATATTAAGACATCAAATTCACCAGCTATTATAGGTGATGGTATTCTCTTAGGTCAAAGCGTTGGTACAGACCTAGTCGGTTTGGACTTCTATCAAATAATGCTGGTATCTGACCCGATTACAGGCGCTTCCGGCTAACTTCATCATGGTCAATACTTAAGGAAAACGTTTTGTAGATGAGTACGGTAGTCGGGATAAATGAGTTCAGGCAGCAATTGACAATGGTGGTTTTTTCTATCTGATTGTAGACGATAATATGAAAGAAACAGCTTATAATACAGTCAAGAAAAGATTGATGCACAGGTAGCACATGGAATGATTTACCGATCAGATAATTTGGAAGAGTTGGCTTAACAGCTACAAATGGATCCACAGCTCTTTACCAAGACGATCACAGCTTATAATATTTATGTTGATGTAGGCTATGATCTTGAATTTGAAAAAAGAGCTTTCGACCTCAAGGTTGAAAATTCACCATTTTATGCCACTCCTTGAAAACCAGTCGTTCACCATACTATGAGCGGTCCTAAGATTGATACGAAAACGTATGTTATCAATAAGCAAGGACAAGTTATCCGAAGTTTCTACGCAGCTTGAAAGTAGCTGGCGGATTGCATGTTGGAAACCGTTTGAGTGGTAATTGCCTTACTGATATTTTTATTTTTGGACGTATTGCAGCCGAAATTGCTATTACAAAGAATTGTTAATCTTGATTTTAAGGCAGAAAATTCATTCAGTTTTGGGAGGATTTTTTGTAAATATTCTTGACAAGCATTTCTTTTAATGTTAAAGTATTAACTAATTAAAAGTAGAAAGGAGAATGTATCATGAATAATGTAAAACAAAACAGTACTCAGATATATCATACGACAGAACTCCTTTCTAGCACAGCACTGTAATTTATTTTTGATGAAAAAATAAATAAAAACAAGTAAGCTCAGGACAGGTTTATTCTGTCTTGAGCTTTTTTGTGTGTTTAGGAAAGGATTAGGATGATTAAAAGTTTATTTGGATATATAAAAGAGCATAAATGGTTATATTTGTCCATTGCTCTGGTTTTACTATTGTATGATTTTACAATGTTGATTCCAACACAGGTAATTCAGCGTTTAGTAGATTATCTTTCGCATCATAGTTTGACACAGCAGAATTTAATTAGAGATGTTAGTTTGTTGGCTCTGGTGACGATTTGTAACTATCTTTCAGCTTACTATTGGCATTTAAAGATATTTCAATCGTCCATTGATTATAAATTTCTCATTCAAAGAAGAGCTTTTGAAAAATTGGTAGCTATGAGAATGCCTTTCTATGAAAAATTTCGTTCTGGTGATATTCTAACGCGTTTTTCAACAGATGTTGAAGGAATGATGGAGATGGCTGGCTATGGAATTGTAATTCTCTTATATGCTGGAGGTATGATTGTCTTTGTCATTCCGACCATGTTTTTTATCTCATGGGAAATTAGCTTACTGGCTATGATTCCGCTTATGACATTGATGATCTGGATTTATTTTCTTGGTAAAAAACAAGATAAACTAGTCGAAAATAATCGTGAAGCAGTGGCATCTTTGAATGATGAGGTGCTGGAAACAATAGAGGGAGTCCGAGTTGCGCGTGCTTATAGCAAGAAGACAAGTCAGAAAGAACAGTTCCAATTGCGCACAAAAGCTTTATCTAAGGTTGGTGATCAAATTGCCAGCATTCAATATCTTTACGCGCCTCTCTCCTCTGTCTTTATCGCTTTATCAACGATTATTGTGCTTCTTATTGGGGCTATTTTTATAATAATGGGACAGTTAACAATTGGGCAAGTGATCGCTCTTCAATTGTATATGATTAGCCTTATTGAACCTTTTTGGATGTTGTCGGACTTTATCTTGGTCTATCAAACAGGGAAAACGTCTTTTAAAAAGGTCGCAGAATTGATTGAAACGACAGATGATATGAAAATGAGTGGCAAAGAGGAGTTAAGACATCTTATCTCTATTCGTTTTCAGAATTATCATTTCACTTATCCACAAACAAAAAGACCTAGCTTGCGTAACATAGCTTGGCAAATTGAAGCAGGAAAGACGTATGGTATTGTTGGAAAAACAGGATCTGGTAAAACAACCTTAGTTCGTCAGCTTCTTCAGCAATATCCTGTTGGACGAGGTACATTTCAGATAAATGGAAAATCCGTCAGTCACTATTCACGTCCATCGATTGAAGCAATGATTGGCTATGTCCCTCAGGAGCATATTTTGTTCTCAAAATCTGTCAAAGACAATATTGCCTTTGGTAAGAGAAATGCGACATTAAGCGATATTGAGAAAGCTATTAAAACAGCAGCATTTTCAGAAGATTTAAAACGAATGCCAGACGGACTGGAAACTCTTATTGGTGAGAGAGGAGTGTCAATATCTGGCGGTCAAAAACAAAGAATTTCTTTAGCACGCGCCTTTATTAGACAACCAGAAGTCCTCATTTTGGATGATTCTTTGTCAGCAGTTGACGCTCAAACAGAGCGTCGAATTATCAAAAATCTTCAGGATATGCGAGCTAATCAGACAACGATCATTGTGACACACCGTTTGTCAGCTATCCAGCAGGCAGACTGGGTTCTTGTCTTAGAAGATGGACAAATTGTTGAAGAAGGGACACCGAACCAGTTGCTAAATAAAGGAGGCTGGTATGCCGAACAATATCAGCGGCAGCAACATCAGAAAGGAGGGAGCAAATGAGTATCATTAGTCGTTTATTAAAAGAACTAAGAGTTGTTCGAACTGCATTCTTTTTTGCGGTTGGAATTGCTGTTTTAGCAACGGTGACTAGCCAACTGTCTCCTCTCTGTTTGAGAAATATGATAGACGGACCGCTTACACAGATTGGAAGCGGAAAAGATCGTCAGGTTCAGCTTTTGCAATTAGCTGGATTATACATAATGGTTGTAGTTTTGGGGAGCATACTGACTTACTTAGGTGATCGCCTTTTAGCGCATTGTGGAAACAAAGTAGCAGAACATCTGAGGAATGAAGCTTATCAGGTTATGCAAAATTTGCCGATTTCTTACTTTGATGATAAACCGGCAGGTAAGATTGCAACCAGAATTGTAAATGATACGGAAACCTTACGAAGACAATTTTATGCTAGTTTGGTTAGTGTTTTGATTCAAGTTCTTCGGATTGTTTTTACCTACGCTCTATTGTTTTACCTTAGTCCGCTTGCTGCCTCGGTACTTTTACTATTGCTTCCTGCTTTTTATGGGATACAAGTATTTTATAAAAAACTAACAGACAAGCCGATGAAAGACTTTTATGATTCACGGAGTGATATCAATAATCAAGTGAATGAATTGATGCATGGAGCCAGCTTGATACAGTTATATCATCAGGAAAAAACAGTTCTTTCAGAATTTAATGCAACTGCTCGAAAAATGAGCCAAGCTGATAAACAAATTGTATGGGTAAGTGCTCTTTCGTCTTGGCCATTAACGGAATTTTTAAAAAATACAGTGCTTGCTGTCATTTTGACGATAGTTGGCCGGCAATTTTTAGGCGGTCGCAATGTCATTACCGCTGGTGTACTGTTTATCTATCTCAATTATATTATCAATTTATTTGAGATGATGGGTTTTCTGGTTCGGCTTTTCCCAAATGTACAACGATCATTGGAAACAGGAAAACGAGTTTTAGAATTGTTAGATCAACCTCAGGAAGAGGATGTAAAATCACAGTTGGCAGTTGTTAAAGGACAAGTTACATTTGAACATGTGAGCTTTGCATATGAGAAAGGCAAGACAGTTCTGCACAATATTAGTTTTAAAGCAAAGAAAGGAGAGACGGTTGCTTTGGTAGGACATACCGGCTCTGGAAAATCTTCTATCATGAACCTACTTTATCGTTTCTACGATCCTAAAAAAGGGAAAATCTATGTTGATCAACAAGATATTCAACAATATTCTCGTGAAAGTCTTCGTAGTCACATGGGGATTGTTTTGCAAGATCCTTATCTATTCACAGGAACACTAGCAACTAATGTAGCTATGAGCCGTTCAGGCATCAATCGTGAAAAAGTTTTGGAATCTTTAGAAAAAGTCGGTGCAGGGGACTTGCTGGCTCGTTGTAAAGAAGGAATTGATGAGCCTGTAAAGGATAAAGGGGCAGCATTTTCAAGCGGTGAACGTCAATTGATTTCATTTGCTCGAGCTCTCTATGCTAATCCTCAAATTTTAATATTGGATGAAGCAACTTCTCATATTGATACAGAAACCGAAGAACTGATTCAAAAAGCAATGGCTGTTGTAAAGGAAGGGAGAACAACTTTTATCATTGCTCATCGTTTATCAACCATTCAAGAGGCAGATCAAATCCTGGTTATTTCTGAAGGAAAGATTGTAGAGCGGGGGCAACACGACACATTGGTAAAACAAAATGGGATCTATGCTCAAATGAGCCGTCTCCAGCAACAAGTATAAGTTTTGAAAGAAAAAATGTGCAATAAAGAGCAGAACTAAATAGTAAATGATTTATAAATCAGCCATCCCTATCTGAAATATGATATAATTAAAGTGATACTAATAAAGTGGGTGCATGATGTATATTGAAATCATAGATGAAACAAATCAAGTTTCGGAAAAAATGATAAAGCAAACGCAGGAAATTTTGCAGTTTGCTGCGAAGAAGATTGGGAAAGAAAATAAGGAAATGACTGTAACGTTTGTCACAAATGAGCGTAGTCATGAACTGAATTTAGAATATCGAGATACGGATCGTCCGACAGATGTTATTAGTTTGGAGTACAAGCCTGAGTTGGACATTGCCATTGATGAGGAGGACTTATTAGAAAATCCTGAGTTGGCAGAAATGTTAGAGGACTTTGATGCTTATATCGGAGAACTTTTTATTTCCATAGATAAGGCGCATGAACAAGCAGAAGAATATGGTCACAGTTTTGAGCGGGAAATGGGTTTTCTTGCAGTACATGGTTTTCTGCACATCAATGGATATGATCACTATACGCCAGAAGAAGAGGCGGAGATGTTTGGCTTACAGGAAGAAATTTTGACTGCTTATGGACTTACAAGACAATAATACAAACAAACGCAAATGGAAAAATCGCGACGTGATTTCGAGTTTAGAATTTGCTCTAACAGGAATTTTTACTGCAATTAAAGAAGAACGTAATATGCGTAGTCATGCTATTTCAGCAATTGTGGTGGTCTTTGCAGGATTACTTTTTCAGGTAACTGCGATAGAGTGGCTTTTCCTTTTTCTGAGCATCTTTTTGGTCATTGCTTTTGAGATTGTTAATTCGGCGATTGAAAATGTGGTAGATTTAGCTAGTGATTATCACTTTTCCATGCTGGCTAAAAATGCCAAGGATATGGCAGCTGGTGCAGTTCTAGTAGTTTCTGGATTTGCAGTTGTGACAGGATTAATTATTTTTATTCCTAAAATTTGGAATTTAATGTTTTAAAGATTTGGAAATCGGGGGAAACGCCGATTTTCTACTGTTCATTGAATAGAGGTGAAATAATGACTTTTAAATCTGGTTTTGTAGCCATTTTAGGACGCCCTAATGTCGGGAAGTCAACTTTTTTGAATTATGTCATGGGGCAGAAAATTGCTATTATGAGTGATAAGGCTCAGACAACTCGTAACAAGATTATGGGGATTTATACGACAGACACGGAGCAAATTGTCTTTATTGATACGCCGGGAATTCATAAGCCTAAAACAGCGCTCGGTGATTTTATGGTAGAATCTGCTTATTCAACGTTACGGGAGGTAGAGACAGTCCTGTTTATGGTTCCTGCTGATGAAAAGCGTGGTAGGGGTGATGATATGATTATGGAGCGTCTCAAGGCAGCAAAAATTCCTGTCATTCTCGTTATCAATAAAATTGACAAAGTACACCCAGACCAGTTGCTGGAGCAGATTGATGATTTTCGGACACAAATGGAATTTAAGGAAATTGTGCCTATTTCTGCCCTGCAAGGCAATAATGTATCTCGGCTGATGGAATTGCTGAAAGAAAACTTGGAAGAAGGCTTTCAATATTTTCCAGAGGATCAAATTACTGATCACCCAGAACGCTTTTTGGTTTCTGAGATGATTCGAGAAAAAATTTTGAAATTAACAGAGCAAGAAGTACCGCATTCAGTGGCGGTAGTTATTGAATCTATGAAACGTGATGAGGAGACAGACAAGGTACATATTCGTGCCACCATCATGGTGGAGCGTGATAGTCAAAAGGGTATTATCATTGGCAAGCAAGGGGCTATGCTCAAGAAAATTGGTAAAATGGCACGCCGTGATATTGAAATTATGCTAGGCGACAAGGTCTATCTCGAAACTTGGGTTAAAGTCAAGAAAAACTGGCGGGACAAGAAATTGGATTTGGCAGACTTTGGCTATAATGAGAAGGAGTATTGAGGGTGGCTTTTAGGGACAGAGAATCTAACGTAGGAGAGGGAGAAGAAAATGGTTTATTCAATTTGGTTTACTACTTTAGATAAGGAAATAAAGGACGGCTTGCTTTGTAATCGTTATACAGAGGATGAAGTAAGGTCTATCTACCATCAGTACTTAGAATTGAAAGAGCAACGGCACAAGGGATTCAAGACAGCTAGCATGACATTGATAGTTATTTTTATCTTAATGCCGTTGCTGGCGATATTTAGTGGTAGAGCAAATTTAATTTTCCTCATAGTACAATTATTTTTGCTGCCAATATTCGCTTTATTGTGTCTTGGTCTGGCTTATTATTTTATGTTTGGGATGTTTAGCCAGCAATTAAGGAAAGCTATGAAAGTCCATTATGCTCATATTATAGAAGAAATGAATCATCAGAAATAGACAAAGCAATCAGAAAATAGAGTTGGCGGCTTTTGGGTGGAAAGAGAGGGAGTATTAAACATGACTCAAGATTACATTTCCTATATCCGATCAAAAGTTGGACATGACAAGATTATTCTGACTTTTGCTGGGGGCATTTTGACGGATAAGGATGGACGCGTACTCTTGCAATTACGTAGGGATAAGAAAACTTGGGCCATTCCTGGTGGTGCAATGGAGCTTGGGGAGTCCACGCTTGATACCGCTAAGCGTGAGTTTTTTGAAGAAACGGGAATTAAAGTACAAGCAACACGTTTTCTCAATGTTTATAGCAATTTTGAGGAAGTCTATCCTAATGGTGACAAGGTGCAGACGGTTGTCATGATTTATGAATTTAAGGCGCTAAATGACTTTGATATTTCTGATTTTCACAACGAAGAAACCTTGCGCCTTCGTTTCTTTTCTGGAGACGAGATAACGAAACTCGAATCTGTTAGTCGTAAACATCGCCTGATGTTAGAGGAATACTTTACAAATAACTTTGCTCTGGGGCATTGAATAAAGAATAATGATGAGGCAAGATTTTATGAAACATATCGGGACACAAAGATTGTTAACAGAACGGTTGCTGCTTAGCCCTTTTGTAGCTAAAGATTACCTTGCCATGTATCGTAACTGGGCCTCTGAACCAGACAATCTTCGTCATGTAACTTGGTCTACTCATGAGAATACTAACGTTACCAAACAATTAGTGGCTCAGTGGGTTCAACAATATCAGGATCTGGATTTTTATAAATGGGCGATTTGTCTGAAAGAAAATTCTGACGAAGTGATTGGTGATATTAGTGTGGTGGATATAGATGAAGATATTAATGCTTGCGAAGTTGGTTATGTCTTGAGTAAAAGATATTGGGGACGAGGTTTGATGACTGAGGCACTCCAAGAGGTGCTTTCTTATCTTTTGAAAGAAGCAGACTTTAATCGTGTCACAGCAGACTTTGTTACTGACAATCCTGCTTCAGGACGTGTTATGGCCAAGGCTGGAATGATATACGAGGGAACCTTTCGCAAAGCAGTATTTCATAAAGGGAAAATCAAGGATTTTTCCTCTTATGGAATTTTAAAATCAGATTTGCAGTGATAATAGGTGTATTTTAGTGCTTGATACAGTTTAATAAAGGAAGCAGGACAATGGAATTTGTAGAACTTTTAGTGGAAAATGTAGAACGAGTTCAGGAGCGTTTTTTGTCTGTATTGGAAGGTTTGTCTTTAGAAGAGGTGAACGCTTTTCCACTTGTAGATACTGTTCCATCTATTAAGTCTATCACTTGGCTGACTTGGCATACGGCACGGGAGTTGGATTTCCAGATTGCTGATTTAGCAAAGACTAATCCAGTCTGGTTTTCTAAAGGTTGGAAGAAAAAATTTGCCTTGGATTTGCCAGATGATACGGAAGATTGGCATCACACTCCTCAAGAAGCGCATAAAGTTGTGGTGACAGATATTGATTTTCTTAAAGGTTATCTGTCTGATGCGGTTGCGACAACAATTGCTTATTTATCAAAGGTAAATGAAGATAGTCTGGATGATGTTGTCGATGAGAATTGGATTCCAGCTGTTAAACGTGGAAATCGTTTAGTATCTATCATTGACGATGCGACTATGCATTCAGGTCAGACAGTATACGCACGCCGTTTATTAGGAAGAGAAGACTGAAAGAAATAATCATGATAGGAGAAATCCGAGAGGTAGAAAAATCTCAGCTAGCTGATTGGGCTTACTTTGCTCATTTAGCTTGGAAGACAGAGAAAAAGAAATTATTAGTAGCATTTTCTGAAGGAAAATTTCCTAATGAATTTTTGTACTACATAGAAGGAGAAGCCGTTGCTTGGGTCAGCTTATCTATGCGTTCGGAGTATGTGGAAGGAGCAGAGCAACTTCCTGTCGCATATATTGAAGGCATAGCGGTAGCACCTGTTTTTCAAAGACATGGTATCGCTACTCAGCTTCTTGACTTTGCTCAGTCGTGGGCGACAGAAAAAGGAGTGTCTCAGCTAGCTTCAGATTGTGATATAGACAATGCAGTCAGTCAAGCTTTTCATAAGAAAATAGGATTTAAAGAAATAAGTCGAACAGTCCATTACATGTTAAATTTGGATAAGAAAGGATAAAAATTTCATGCCAGAATTACCAGAGGTTGAAACAGTCAGGCGTGGCTTAGAGCATTTGATTGTTGGCAAAAAAATTGTATCGGTAGAGGTTTGTGTGCCCAAAATGGTCAAAACGGGTGTAGAAGATTTTCAGCTGAACATTTTAGGACAAACCTTTGAAAGTATTGGCCGTCGTGGCAAATATCTTCTTTTAAATCTCAACAGGCAGACCATTATTTCTCATCTGCGCATGGAAGGAAAGTATTTGCTTTTTGAAGATGAGGTACCGGACAATAAGCGTTTTCATCTTTTCTTTGGTCTGAATGGTGGGTCAATCTTGGTCTATCAGGATGTCCGCAAATTTGGTACTTTTGAATTATTGCCTAAAAGTCAGGTTGAAGCTTATTTTGTTCAGAAAAAAATTGGTCCTGAGCCAAATGCCAAAGATTTTAAACTCAAGCCTTTTGAAGAAGGACTGACCAAATCACACAAGGCCATCAAAACACTACTTTTGGATCAGCATTTGGTGGCTGGACTTGGCAATATTTATGTAGACGAAGTGCTCTGGGCAGCAAAAGTCGATCCAGAACAGCTAGCCAGTCGACTGAAAAAATCAGAAATCAAACGAATTCATGATGAAACCATCCGTATTCTGCAACTGGCTATTGAAAAGGGAGGCTCGACCATTCGCACTTATCGCAATGCTTTAGGAGAAGACGGCACAATGCAAGATTTCTTGCAAGTCTATGGAAAAGCAGGGCAACCTTGCACTAGATGTGGTCATGAAATTGAAAAAATCAAACTAGCTGGTCGTGGAACTCACCTTTGTCCACATTGTCAAAGAATGAGGTAGGACATGGCAAAAATAATTGGAATTACAGGCGGAATTGCCTCTGGAAAATCAGTTGTAACAGACTTCCTGCGCTCTCAAGGTTATCAAGTGATTGATGCGGATCAGGTAGTTCATGAATTGCAGAAACCGGGAGGTCAACTTTATCAAGTTTTGTTGTCAGAATTTGGAACAGAAATTTTATTGGCAGACGGTCAATTGGATCGAAAAAAGCTAGGAACTCTTCTCTTTAGTCGTCCTAATTTACTAGAGAAGTCCAGTCGCTTACAAAATGATATTATTCGAGAAGAATTAGCTGTAAAACGTAATCAATTGGCAGCCACAGAAGAGCTTTTCTTTATGGATATCCCACTCTTATTTGAGCAGGAGTATGAAGATTGGTTTGATCAAGTTTGGCTAGTAGATGTGAGTAAAGATACTCAATTAGAACGTTTGATGACTCGAAATAATCTTAGTCAAGAAGAGGCTCAACGACGCATAGCAGCCCAGCTTTCTTTAGCAGAAAAAAGACAAAGAGCTGAGATTGTGATTGACAATAATGGTGCGCTTTTGGCTACTTTAAAGCAGGTGCAGGCATTTTTAGACAAAGAAAGAAGATGATGTTATTAAGAATCAAGAAAATTGGAAACGGAATCTATGGATTGCTTGGCTGGGAAACTTTTTTGTAGGAGCTAGTATGTCACTAGTTGTTCCATTTATGTCCTTGTATGTGGAAGAACTGGGAGTCAGAGGCTCTATGGTTGAATTTTATTCAGGTTTAGCGGTTTCGAGTACAGCTTTGACAGCCGCACTTTTATCACCTGTCTGGGGGAGTTTAGCTGATAGGTATGGTCGCAAGCCTATGATGATTCGAGCTGCTTTTGCAATGACTTTTACGATGGGAGGCTTGGCTTTTGTGCCGAATGTATTTTGGCTCATTGTTTTGAGACTGTTAAATGGTGTGTTTTCTGGTTATGTACCTAATAGTACTGCTTTAATAGCTAGCCAAGCACCCAAAAAACATTCTGGATATGCTTTGGGAACATTGTCAACAGGTGTAGTAGCGGGAACTCTGATGGGACCTCTTTTGGGAGGCGTAATTGCACAAAGTTTAGGGATGAGAAATGTTTTTCTTTTGGTGGGATTTTTCTTGTTTCTTGTTACTGTGTGGACCATTTTCGGGGTAAAAGAAGACTTTCATCCCGTCCCTAAGGAAAAAGAAGTTTCAACCAAGCAGCTATTTCAACGAATTCCTCAAAAAGCAATTCTTTTTGGTTTATTCATTACTAGCATGGTGATTCAGATGATTGGGCAGTCTATTTCCCCTATTTTGACACTTTATATCCGTTCTTTAGGGCAAAAGGAAAATCTATTGTTAGTATCTGGTGCAATTGTTTCAGCAATGGGGGTCTCAAGTATATTTTCTTCTAGTTGGTTAGGAAAATTAGGAGATAAAATAGGAAACCACCGTTTGCTCTTGCTGGCTCTCTTGTATAGTTTTGTTATTTATATTTTTTGTGCTAGAGCTGGAACACCACTTGAGCTAGGAATTTATCGTTTTTTATTTGGATTGGGTACAGGAGCCCTTTTGCCGGGAGTAAGTTCTTTACTGAATAAAATCACACCTAAAGAAGGTATTTCACGGATTTTCAGTTACAATCAAACCTTCTTTTATATCGGTGGTGTTATTGGACCATTAATGGGATCGACTATTTCAGCTCATTTGGGTTATCATTGGGTTTTTTATAGCACAGCAGGCCTAACTTTGGTGAATTTTTTCTTTTTATTGTTTAGTTTTAGAAAATATTTAGGAGTGAGAGAAGTCAGTGCGGGTAAAGATTAATTTACAATGTTCAAGTTGTGGCAGTCAGAATTATTTAACAAGCAAAAATATGAAAACACATCCAGAAAGGATTGAAGTGTTGAAGTATTGTCCAAAAGAAAGAAAAGTGACCTTACATCTTGAATCAAAATAAGTTTTATGATAAAATAGTTAAGATTTTAAGGAGTTTGATATGTATAATTTATTATTAACCATTTTATTGATTTTATCAGTATTTATTTTAATCGCAATTTTTATGCAGCCTACAAAAAATCAATCAAGTAATGTATTTGACGCAAGCGCAGGAGACTTGTTTGAAAGACCAAAAGCAAGAGGTTTTGAAGCAGTAATGCAGCGTTTGACAGGAGTGATGGTTTTCTTTTGGTTGTTGATTGCACTAATGCTGACAATCTTATCTAGTAAATAAAATGGGCTTTGACTTTGTCTTTGCCTATTTTTTCTGTATTAGATAAGAAAAGGCAACTGAAAGTTTAGAAAACATAAGAAAAAGGAAAGAATGAAAGAAGAAATTTTAAGTTATTTAAGAGAAAAAAAAGAAGCTAGTATGGATGAGCTGGCACAAAGATTAGGAAAAGAAAAAGCAAAAGACTTTAGAAATTTAGTTCAGATGATTTCTGAAATGGAGCGAAAACGTCAATTGACCTTTAGCAATGCTGGGAAAATTCAGATTCGTAAAGAAAAGCAAAAGCTTACCTTGAAAGGTACCTTTCATGCCCATAAAAATGGCTTTGGTTTTGTAACCTTAAATGAAGAAGAGGATGATCTTTTTATTGGACGTAATGATGTCAACTATGCGATTGATGGTGATAGGGTAGAAGTTGTAATTACTAAGGTTGCAGATCGTAGCAGGGGAATATCTGCTGAAGCGAAAATTATCGATGTTTTGGAACACAGTTTGAAAACAGCAGTGGGTCAGCTTATTTTGGATGAAGAGAAACCTAAATATGCTGGTTATATTCGGTCAAAAAATCAGAAAATATCTCAACCTATTTATATTAAGAAACCGGCTTTGGTTTTGGATGGGACAGAGATTTTAAAAGTAGAGATTGATAAGTACCCGACTAAAAAACATGACTTTTTTGTAGCTACTATTTTGGATGTAGTGGGTCACAAGGATGATCCAGGGATTGATGTTCTGGAAGTTTTGGAGTCCATGGACATTGTGTCTGAGTTTCCAGAAAGAGTTTTGAAAGAAGCATCAGCAATTCCGGATATGCCATCTAAAAAGGATTTTGAAGGTCGTTTAGATCTGCGTAATGAAATTACCTTTACTATTGATGGGGCGGATGCTAAAGATTTGGATGATGCAGTTCATATCAAGAAACTATCAAATGGACATTTTGAACTGGGAGTTCATATTGCAGATGTTTCTTACTATGTTCAAGAAGGTTCTGAATTGGATAAGGAAGCGCTCAATCGAGCAACATCTGTTTATGTGACGGATCGAGTAGTACCTATGCTGCCTGAACGCCTATCCAACGGTATCTGTTCACTCAATCCTAATGTAGATCGGCTGACGCAATCGGCTATCATGGAGATTGATCAAAAAGGGCGAGTTGTTAAGCATACTGTTACTCAAACAGTCATTAAGACTGCTTTTCGTATGACCTATAGCGATGTGAATGATATAATTACAGGAGACAAGGAAAAACGAGCAGCATTTAAAACAATTGTTCCAAGTATAGAGCAAATGACAGAGCTTCATGCTATTTTAGAAACGATGCGTTTCAAGCGAGGAGCCCTTAATTTTGATACGAAAGAGGCTAAAATCTTAGTTAATAAAACGGGGCGCCCAGTAGATATTATTTTACGCCAGCGCGGAGTTGCGGAACGTATGATCGAGTCATTTATGTTGGTCGCAAATGAAACAGTGGCAGAGCATTTTGCCAGATTAAACCTCCCCTTTCTCTATCGGATTCACGAAGAACCTAAGGCTGAGAAAGTCCAGAAGTTTATTGATTATGCATCTACCTTTGGAGTTCGAGTATATGGGACGGCTAATTCTATAAGTCAATCTGCTCTTCAAGATATTATGAAGGCGGTACATGGTCAGCCCTATGAAGAAGTGCTATCTATGATGCTTTTGCGCTCTATGCAGCAGGCTCGTTACTCAGAACACAACCACGGCCATTATGGCCTAGCCGCCGAGTTTTATACCCACTTTACCAGTCCAATCCGCCGTTATCCAGACCTTTTGGTTCATCGCATGATGCGTGATTATGGCCATTCTTTAAAAATAGCAGATCATTTTGAGCAAGTCATTCCAGGTATTGCTAGTCAGTCATCCAGTCGGGAACGGCGAGCGATTGAAGCGGAGCGAGAAGTAGAAGCTATGAAAAAGGCTGAGTTTATGGAAGAGTTTGTGGGAGAAGAATTTGATGGTATTGTGTCGAGTATAGTCAAATTCGGTCTATTTGTCGAACTTTCAAACACAGTTGAAGGTTTGATTCATGTAGCCAACTTGCCAGAATTTTTCCACTACAATGAACGTAATCTAACTTTGCAGGGTGAAAAATCCGGTGTTGTTTTTCGAGTCGGCCAACGAATTCGCATTAAGTTAGTTCGATCGGATAAAGCGACTGGTGAGATTGACTTTGAATACCTACCTAGTGAATATGATGTAATTGAAAAGAAAAAACACTCCAAGTTCAAGCAAGACAGACGTCAACAGTCTTATCGCGGTGACGGAGAGCGAAAGAGCAAATCTTCAAAAGGAATCATTTCTAGGGATAAGAAATCAAAGAAAAGCCAAGGGAAGAAACCATTTTATAAAGAAATGACTAAGAAAGGAAGCAAGAATGGCAAAAGGAGAGGGAAAGGTCGTCGCTCAAAATAAGAAAGCACGTCACGACTATATTATTGTTGATACGATTGAAGCGGGCATGGTTTTAACTGGAACTGAAATTAAAAGCGTACGCGCTGCACGAATTAACCTAAAAGACGGTTTTGCTCAAATCAAAAATGGAGAAGTCTGGCTCAGTAATGTCCATATAGCTCCTTATGAAGAAGGAAATATTTGGAATCAAGATCCTGAACGTAGGAGAAAATTGCTGTTGCATAGAAAGCAAATTAAAAAATTAGAGCAGGAAACCAAAGGAACTGGGATGACTTTAGTTCCTCTCAAAGTTTACCTTAAGGATGGTTATGCTAAGTTGCTTTTAGGATTGGCTAAAGGGAAACATGACTATGATAAGCGCGAATCTATTAAACTTCGTGAGCAAAGTAGAGATATTGCTCGGTCTATGAAGGCTTATAATATACGATAATATCCATTATATTACTCTCATTTTTTAATAGGGTGGAGTGTTTCATTGGTTAATCCTTATCAAAATTCTTTTTCTAATATTGCAAAAGCTGAAAAATTTTTTCAGCTTTTTTATTTATTTTACGAATAAACAGATAAAGTAAATTTTAATTCAGTTTAGGAGGAAAAATGTTAGAGGTAATCGTCACAAAAATCAAAGAGTATAAAATTTTAGTTGCTTTAAGCCTGATTGGTTTGATCATAGCAGGATTTTTTATGATGACTAGTAAATCTGCTAGACAATCTAATGTGGGAGATATTGCACAAGAGACCACAAATGAAAAACTAGAACGGAAAGAAACTTCAACTGAAACGAAGAAAAAACAACAGAAAGAAGAAACAGAATCTCAAAAGAATTTAGCGAGTGAAGAAGTGGAATTTTTAACTGTAGATGTTAAAGGTGCTGTTAAAAATCCAGGTATTTATCAATTAAAAAAAACGAGCCGTATCAATGATGCTATTCAAAAAGCGGGTGGACTAACAACAGACGCTGACAGCAAATCTATCAATTTGGCTCAAAAACTAACAGATGAGGCTGTGATTTATGTGGCAGCTATGGGTGAAAATGTAACAAATGCTGCAAGTAATAATGGACAAACTTTAACGAAAGATACCAATGGAACTGCGGCACAAAAAGGGAATAAGGTCAATCTAAATAAGGCTAATTTGTCTGATTTACAGTCTATTTCTGGTATCGGACAAAAGCGCGCCCAAGATATTTTAGATTATCGTGAGGCAAATGGAAAATTTAATTCTGTTGATGATCTTAAAAATGTATCAGGAGTTGGTGCTAAAACATTAGAGAAATTGAAAGAATATGTCACAGTGGATTAAGATATTTCCGATCAAACCAATTTACATTGCTTTTTTACTTGTCTGGTTATATTTTGCAATCTATCAAAGTAATTGGTTGGCAGGAGTGGGATTGATCTTTCTGTTAATTCGTCTTTCCCGCATATATTCGCTAAAAGAATGGTTTACAACTTTAATGATTCTCGCTTGTTTTGCTGTTTTTTTCCTTGTTCGTAGGGAACTGGCGAATCGGAAGATAAAAGTAGAAGCTCCTCCTGTAAGACAAGTTGCGGTTTTACCTGATACAATTAAGGTAAATGGAGATTCGCTTTCTTTTCGTGGTAAAGCAAAAGGACAGACATATCAAATTTACTACAAATTGAAATCAAAAAAAGAAAAGTTGGCTTTTCAAAATCTATCCAGCCTTGTCACATTAACTGTTGAGGGGGAATTTGAATCTCCTGAAAAGCAGCGCAATTTTTCTGGTTTTGATTATCAAGCCTATCTAAAAACACAAGGGATTTATCGAATTTTAAAGGTGGATCAAATTTTGTCTAGTCAAGATAGGGTTAGCCTCCAACCGTTTGAGTGGCTGTCTAGCTGGCGAAGAAAAGCATTGGTTTTCATTAAGAGAAATTTCCCGAATCCAATGAGCAATTATATGACAGGGTTTTTGTTCGGAGCTTTGGATACAGATTTTGGTGAAATGAATAACCTTTATTCGAGCTTGGGAATTATTCATTTATTTGCATTGTCTGGTATGCAAGTTGGTTTTTTTATGGAAGGGTTTCGTAAGTCACTGTTGAGATTGGGGCTTACGCAGGAAATAGTTCATAAGTGTCAATATCCATTTTCTTTTTTTTATGCTGGAATGACAGGTTTTTCAGTATCCGTTGTACGGAGTTTAATCCAGAAATTATTGTCACAACACGGCATTACTAAGTTAGATAATTTTGCTTTAACAATAATGGTGTTGTCCTTGATTATGCCCTCCTTTCTTTTAACAGCAGGAGGAGTACTTTCTTGTGCGTATGCTTTTATCATTAGCGTTTTAGATTTTAAAGGCCTGACTCCTTATAAAAAGATTATTATAGAGAGTATTGTCATTTCGCTTGGCATTTTACCAATTTTAATCTTTTATTTCGGAGAATTTCAGCCCTGGTCTATTTTATTGACATTTGTTTTTTCGTTGATTTTCGATATAGTGATGTTACCGGGGCTAACGATAATTTTTCTTGTTTCCCCTTTCATAAAACTCACTCAAGTTAATTTTCTATTTGAATGCTTAGAAAGTAGCATTCGCTGGTTAGCAAGTATGTTTAGCAGACCAGTCGTTCTTGGCAAACCTAATCCACTTTTGCTAATCGCTATGTTGCTTGTATTAGCTATCTTGTATGATATTCGGCAAAATAAAAAATGGCTGATATTTCTTAGTCTGTTTCTTTCATTACTCTTTTTTGTAGCTAAATTTCCTTTACAAAATGAAATCACAATGATTGATGTCGGGAAGGGAGATAGTATTTTTATGCGAGACTGGAGAGGGAGCACTGTATTGATTGATGTTGGCGGACGTGAAGAAATTAGAAAAAAAGAAAGTTGGCAAGAACGTATAAGTAGTTCAAACGCAGAGAGAACGCTGATTCCATATCTTAAAAGTCGTGGTGTAGATACGATTGATACTTTAGTCTTAACAAATCCAAATTCAGATTATGCAGGAGATGTATTAGAAGTTGCTAAAAAGTTTTCGATAAAGAAAATTTTTATTTCCAGAAGTAGTTTGAATGATGCAGACTTTTTAAATAAATTAAAGGAGACAAGGGCATTTGTTCATGTCGTAAAACAAGGAGACAAACTTCCTATTTTTGATCATCATTTGCAAGTTCTTTCTGGTACGAATAAGAATGATCAATCGCTAGTTTTATATGGTCAATTTTTTCGTACAAGGTTTTTATTTATGAGCAATTTAACAGAAGAGGATGAAGTAAAGCTAATGCAACTTTATCCAAAACTAAAAACAGATGTCTTGAAGGTTGGGCAACATGGATCCCAAAATTCATCAAGTTCTAAGTTCTTACAGCAAGTAAGACCAGTGATTGCCCTCATCTCTACTGGGAAAAACAATTCATCCAAATCGCTAAGTCAAGAAACAATTGAGCGATTCAATCGATTAAATACAAAGATCTATCGAACAGATAAACAGGGGGCTATTAAGTTTTCGGGTTGGACAACATGGCAATTAGAAACTGTTCAGCAACCATAGTTTTAAAATGGAATTACGTTGATTTATTAGGAAGAGTGTGATATGATAATTAAAAATAAAAGTTTAGGAGATGTATTATGTTTACAGCTTATAAAAAGTTTTGGACTCATTATGCTGATTTTGAAGGAAAATCAACAAGATCTGAGTATTGGTGGTCTGTTTTGTGCAATGTTTTGATTACACTGCCATTTGGTATGATAGCTTTTGGGTCGATTTTAACTGCAATTTTCAACATTGTGCAACAAGCAGCTTACTATCGGGAAGGACTTGGTGAATTTGATCCAAGTGTTTTTATAGCTAGCTTAGGTTCTACATTCATTATTATTATTTTATTGAGTATTTTCTGGGTAGCAACTTTAGTTCCAAATTTGGCAATTATTGTGCGTCGCTTGCGTGATGCTGGCTATCATTGGGCATTCATATTTTTATATGTAGCTCCTGCGCTTTTGATGTGGGTTCCACTTTTAAATATCTTAGCTGTTTTAGCTGTGCTGCCATGTTCTATTACTCTGATTGTCTTACTTTGTATGCCAACTAAAGAAGTGCAAACATCTACTGTTTACCAAGGACAATTTACGACACAACAAATGCAATCTCAAACGCAACAATTTACTCAATCGCAAGAATCAGTACAACCTCAAGCGATGAAAACAGAAGTAACACCAGTTCAACAAGAAACAAAAGTGACAGAAATGGCCGATCAAGATCAAGCTATTGAATCGGAAGAGAAAGATTTAACCTCAGCTATTACGGAAAATGAACAATTAAAAAAAGATGGACTCGGACAATAGAGGACATTTTACAGTTAAATAATTAGGTATAAAGAAAAGCTCAGTGAATGAGCTTTTTAAGTTTACAATATTAAATAAGGAACGGAGCTAGTTTTTATTAGGATCGTTATGAAAATCAATTATGAGGCAAATTATTGCAATAGCAAAAATAAATAATATCCGAGGATGATTTTTATCATTATATTTGAAAAGTAACATAAAGCGATAAACAAGAGTAAAAATAAACCAAGACCACATAAAATTGCTTCCTTTTCAATTTATTATAACATAAAGAAATAATCTGATTTTATTCGATTGTTTAGATAGAAAAGTATGTGTGTCCTTACAGTTTGATTTTAGAAGTTTTTGACACAGGCGATGTCTCTACATAAAAAGTCAGCTAAATGAAGTGAAATTTGGTATGATAAAGGTAATCATATAGCTAGGAGAATGGTCGTGGAAAATAAAGTACGGTACAAATGGGCCACTTTAGGTACAGGTGTAATCGCCAATGAATTAGCACAGGCTTTGGAGAAATCGGGAGGTAAACTTTATTCTGTTGCCAATCGAACGTATGCAAAAGGTGTAGATTTTGCACAGAAATATGGTATTGAAAAGGTCTATGACAAGATAGATGACGTATTTAGGGATGATAATGTGGACATTATCTATATTTCTACACCGCACAATACGCATATTGATTTTTTACGAAAAGCACTAAAAAATGGAAAACATGTTCTATGCGAGAAGTCTATTACACTTAATTCTGAAGAATTAGAAGAAGCTATCTTTCTAGCGGAACAGCATCATGTTGTTTTAGCTGAAGCTATGACCATTTATCATATGCCGATTTATCGTCAATTAAATAAAGTAATTTCTAGCAGGCGATTAGGCGACTTAAAAGTGATTCAAATGAACTTTGGCAGTTATAAAGAATATGATATGACAAACCGTTTCTTTAATCGTCAGCTTGCAGGCGGAGCCCTTTTGGATATTGGTGTATATGCCTTATCATTTGTTCGCTGGTTTATGACATCTCGGCCCAATCAAATTCTTTCACAAGTGAAATTTGCACCAACAGGCGTTGATGAGCAGGCGGGGATTCTTCTGACGAATGCTGAAGGAGAAATGGCAACTTTGACCTTGAGTCTCCATGCTAAACAGCCTAAGCGAGGAACAATTGCTTATGATAAAGGCTATATTGAAATATATGAATATCCTCGAGGACAAAAGGCGGTTATTACCTATACGGAAAACGGGCATCAAGAAATCATTGAAGCTGGAAAGACGAGCGAAGCTTTAATGTATGAGGTTCTTGATATGGAAGAAGCAGTAGCTGGTGACAAAGATGAGATGTACTTGCATTATAGTCGTGATGTCATGAAAATCATGACAGATTTACGAAAAGAATGGGGAATGACCTATCCTGAGGAAGAAAAGTAATTGAGTATAGAAGAGGAGAAAACAATGGAACACTCAGCTTGGCATAGTTTGATTAAGCAACAATTACCTGATGGTTATTTTGGTAAAATTAATTATTTTTTAAATCAGGTTTATTCATCAGGCACGATCTATCCGCCGCGTGAAAAAGTATTTAATGCGATACAAACGACTGATTTAGTAGATGTAAAGGTGGTAATTTTAGGACAAGATCCTTATCATGGTCCGCGTCAAGCGCAGGGGTTGAGCTTTTCAGTACCAGATGATATTCCAGCGCCGCCCTCTCTTCAAAATATTTTGAAAGAATTGGCAGATGATATCGGCATGAAAGAATCTCATGATTTGACATCTTGGGCGCGTCAAGGAGTACTGTTGCTAAATGCGAGTTTGACTGTTCCTGCTGGGCAAGCAAATGGGCATGCTGGTCAAATTTGGGAACCGTTTACGGATGCCGTTATTAAGGTTGTCAATGAAAAAGATACATCTGTTGTTTTTATTCTCTGGGGTTCCTATGCACGCAAGAAAAAAGCATTGATTACCAATCCAAAACATCTCGTTTTGGAATCTCCTCATCCGAGTCCTTTATCGGCTCATAGAGGTTTTTTTGGAAGCAAACCTTTTTCTAAGACAAATGCCTTTCTGACATCTCAAGGGATAGAACCGATAAATTGGTTGGTATAAGTGGTTTGAGATATGAAAGGAGAAGAATGGTTAAATTAGCAACGATTTGCTATGTGGACAATGGAAAAGAATTTCTGATGTTACATCGAAATAAAAAGCCCAATGATGTCCATGCTGGCAAGTGGATTGGTGTTGGTGGAAAATTAGAAAATGGAGAAACACCACAGGAGTGTGCTGTCCGAGAAATCTTTGAAGAGACGGGATTGCGCGTGAAAAAGCCGATATTAAAAGGTATTATCACTTTTCCAGAGTTTACACCGAACCATGACTGGTACACTTATGTATTTAAAGTGACAGAGTTTGAGGGAGAACTGATTGACTGCGATGAAGGTACTTTAGAATGGGTACCTTATGAACAAGTTCTATCTAGACCAACTTGGGAGGGAGATCTTACTTTTATATCTTGGATTTTAGAAGAAAAACCGTTTTTCTCGGCTAAATTTTCTTATAAAGGAGAGACGTTAGTGGAGAGCCATGTTGATTTTTATGAAGATTAAGGAGAAAATTTATGTTGTTAATTAAAAATGGTCGGCTTATGGATCCTAAATCTGGTTTAAATCAGGTTTGTGATATCTTGATGAAGGATAAAAGAATTCTTCAAATTGGTCAAGATTTGAAAGTAGAAAATGCTCAGGTAATTGATGCAACTGGATTGGTGGTGGCACCAGGATTGATTGATATCCATGTTCATTTTCGTGAGCCTGGTCAGACACATAAGGAAGACATCCACACAGGTGCTTTGGCAGCGGCAGCAGGTGGATTTACAACTGTTGTCATGATGGCAAATACTACTCCAACAATTTCAACAGTTGAAACATTACAAGAGGTTTTGAAAACAGCCGATCATGAAAACATTCACATTAAATCAGTTGCAACCATTACAAAAAACTTTGATGGAAAGCATTTAACTGATTTTAAAGGTCTTTTAGCAGCAGGAGCTATTGGTTTTTCAGATGATGGGATTCCATTAAAAAGTACCAAAGTAGTACGCAAGGCCTTGGAAGAAGCCGACAAAAATGGTACATTTATTTGTCTTCATGAAGAGGATCCAGAACTGAACGGCATACTCGGTTTCAATGAGCAGATCGCCAAAGAACATTTTGGTTTTTGCGGTGCGACAGGCGTTGCTGAATATAGCATGATTGCGCGTGACGTCATGATTGCACACGCAACCAATACTCATATTCATATCCAGCATTTATCCAAGGCTGAGAGTGTAAAAGTTGTAGAATTTGCTCAGCAATTGGGAGCTAACGTAACGGCAGAAGCAGCGCCTCAGCATTTTTCTAAAACAGAGAACCTATTGTTACTAAAAGGAAGCAATGCAAAAATGAATCCACCCCTTCGTTTGGAATCAGACCGTTTGGCAGTCATTGAAGGGCTTAAATCAGGAGTGATTTCGGTTATTGCGACAGACCATGCACCTCACCATATCGATGAAAAAAATGTAAAAGATATCACCCAAGCACCATCTGGTATGACAGGTTTAGAGACGTCACTTTCGCTTGGCTTGACGTATTTGGTGGATGCAGGTCATTTGACACTTATGCAGTTGCTGGAAAAAATGACGATTAACCCCGCACAGCTTTATGGTTTTGACGCGGGTTATCTTGCTGAGAACGGTCCAGCCGATCTCACGATTTTTGATGCAAATGCCGAACGCATGATAACAGAAGATTTCGCCTCAAAATCAATTAATTCACCATTTATTGGCGAAAAATTGAAAGGTATTGTGCATTATACTATCTGTGATGGGAAAATCGTCTATGGAGATAGATTATAATTATGGTATAAGGTTGGAAGTGCTTTTCAGCCTTATTGTATTATTTTCTTATAATTTTTAGAACATTTTCTGTTTCTTAAGATATAAAAATGATACAATAGAGACGTTAAAAGAGTCCCGAAAAGGTAGTCAAATGTTAAAAATAAACCATAGAGACTAGTTCTTTGTAACTTTTTAACGTAAGTCTGTTTACAGATTTTCAAATACCTTCCTAGTAATAAAATAGCATTTCTAGGGAAGGGATAATTTATTAAAAGGGGGACATGAATATGTCAGAACGTAAACTTTTCACATCTGAATCTGTATCTGAAGGACATCCAGATAAGATTGCGGATCAAATTTCAGATGCCATTTTAGATGCTATCTTGGAACAGGATCCAGAAGCTCATGTGGCTGCTGAGACGGTTGTTTATACAGGCTCTGTCCATGTTTTTGGAGAAATCTCTACAACTGCTTATGTGGATATTAACCGCATAGTTCGTGATACGATTGCAGAGATTGGCTACACAAATGCTGAATATGGCTTTTCGGCAGAGACGGTGGGAGTGCATCCGTCGCTTGTTGAGCAATCACCAGATATTGCACAAGGGGTGAATGAAGCATTAGAAATTCGTGGGAATGTTGATCAAGATCCACTTGATTTGATTGGCGCTGGAGATCAAGGTCTTATGTTTGGCTTTGCCGTAGATGAAACGCCTGAACTAATGCCACTGCCTATTTCTTTAAGTCATAAATTAGTCCGTCGTTTAGCAGAACTTCGTAAATCTGGAGAAATTGCTTATCTTCGTCCAGATTCAAAATCTCAAGTAACGGTTGAATACGATGAAAACGATCAACCTGTCCGTGTTGATACTGTAGTTATTTCCACTCAACATGATCCAGAAGTAAGCAATGAACAGATTCATCAAGATGTGATTGAAAAAGTCATTAAAGAAGTGATTCCGATGGAATATTTAGATGGAGAAAGTAAGTTTTTTATCAATCCAACTGGTCGATTTGTTATTGGTGGACCTCAAGGGGATTCAGGCTTAACTGGTCGTAAGATTATTGTTGATACATATGGGGGGTATGCACGTCATGGCGGTGGAGCCTTCTCTGGGAAAGATGCTACGAAAGTCGATCGTTCAGCGTCTTATGCTGCGCGTTATATTGCTAAAAATATTGTTGCAGCAGGTTTAGCTAAGAAAGTAGAAGTTCAGTTGGCTTATGCTATCGGGGTTGCACATCCAGTATCAGTTCGCATTGACACTTTTGGTACAGGTAAGGTCTCAGAAAGTAAGATTCAAACAGCAGTTCGACAAATCTTTGATCTTCGTCCAGCAGGTATTATTCAAATGCTTGATCTGAAACGACCGATTTATCGTCAGACTGCTGCTTATGGGCATATGGGACGTACAGATATCGACCTTCCGTGGGAAAGACTTGATAAAGTAGATGAGTTGAAAGCAGCTTTTAAATAATCGTAGTATCCCAGTCTTTCATACTATTGAGATGAGTTGGAAAGCAAGGCTTTTGATAAAGGTGGTTTTTGATTTTTGGAAGTAAACAGCGTTGTAATCCACTATATAAGAAAAGATGATTAGCTTCGTTAACAGTGTAGTGCAGATATGAGATGACAAAATAGATTTTTATTTTAGATCCTTCTAGAATGTAACAAAAACAAACTAGTTCTGTCATCATTATATAACAAGAATGACAAGTGGATTAGATTTCTTTAAAAGGATAGGCATTTCAGAAAAACTGTGTTATAATAAAGTGCAGTATATTTGATTTAAAATTCCCTGAAAGAGCTAAAAATGAAAAAAATTGTAATTAATGGTGGTCGCCCCTTAAAAGGAGAGGTGACCATTAGTGGTGCTAAAAATAGTGTAGTCGCTTTAATTCCAGCAGCAATCTTATCTGATGAAATCGTAACTTTGGATTGTGTGCCAGATATTTCAGATGTTGTAAGTTTGATTGATATCATGGAAGCCATGGGGGCAACTATCGAGCGTCAAGATGATACACTTAAAATTGATCCTCGTGGGATAAAAAATATGCCGATGCCTTATGGCAAAATCAATAGCTTGCGTGCTTCTTATTACTTTTATGGTAGCCTGCTAGGCCGTTATGGTGAGGCGACGGTTGGTTTACCTGGAGGCTGTGATTTAGGTCCGCGTCCTATTGATTTGCATTTAAAAGCCTTTGAAGCCATGGGGGCTACTGTGTCTTATGAAGGAAATTCCATGAACCTTTCGACAGGAGGCAAACGACTTCATGGGGCTAGTATTTATATGGATACAGTAAGCGTTGGAGCGACTATTAACACCATGCTTGCGGCAGTAAAGGCAAAAGGGCGTACTGTCATTGAAAATGCAGCGCGTGAGCCTGAAATCATTGATGTAGCGACACTTTTGAATAATATGGGAGCACATATTCGAGGAGCCGGTACTGATATTATTATTATTGAAGGTGTTGATACGCTTCATGGAACTCGTCATCAAGTCATTCCAGATCGAATTGAAGCAGGAACTTATATCTCAATGGCAGCTGCAATTGGTGAAGGAGTGCAAATCAACAATGTTCTTTATGAACATTTGGAAGGTTTTATCGCTAAATTAGAGGAAATGGGAGTTCGTATGACTGTTTCTGAAGATAGTGTTTATGTTGAGAAACAGCATGATTTGAAAGCAATCAATATTAAGACTGCTCCCTACCCAGGATTTGCGACAGACTTACAACAGCCCATTACGCCGCTTTTGTTGATGTCTAAAGGACGTGGCTTGATTATTGATATGATTTATGAAAAACGAGTAAATCATGTTGCTGAATTAGCTAAAATGGCAGGTAAGATTTCAACAAGCGCCAATCACGTTGCGTATGAAGGCCCTAATCAATTGCAAGGGGCAGTCGTCAAAGCAACTGATTTGCGAGCAGGAGCAGCTCTTGTAATCGCAGGATTGCTAGCTCACGGAAAAACTGAGATTACAAATGTAGAATTTATTTTGCGTGGCTATTCAAATATTATTGAAAAGTTGACTAATTTAGGAGCAGACATTCAACTTGTTGAAGAGTAACTCTGAATAGTGTTGGCACGATGAAGTGAAATAGCTCAGTTGGTACGCGCCAGCTGAGCTTTATCTTAGAGGTAAGATATGAATTTGTGGACAAAATTGGCAGAATTCGCCTTTATAGAAACAGAACATTTAGTATTGCGTCCCTTTTCCTTTATGGATAGTGAAGCTTTTTATAAAATTGCTTCCAATCCTGAAAATTTGCGTTTCATTTTCCCTGTGCAGGCTAATTTACAAGAAAGTCAACATGTATTGGCTAATTATTTTATGAAATATCCTCTTGGCATTTGGGCGATTTGTGATAAATCTTCTAAGCAAATGATTGGTTCTATCAAATTTGAAAAAGTAGATGAGATAAAAAATGAGGCAGAACTCGGCTATTTTCTTAACAAAGATTATTGGGGACGCGGTTTGATGACTGAATGTGTCAAAAATATTATTTATCTTTCTTTTACACAATTTGGGTTTAAGAAGTTACGGATTGTCACTCATCTGGAAAATAAAGCTAGTCAACGAGTTGCTCAAAAGTCTGGTTTTCGGTTTAGTCGTCAATTTAGGGGAAGTGATCGTTATACACGTAAAATGCGGGATTATTTAGAGTTTTGCTATGAAAAAGGAGACTTTCATGAGTAAACATCAAGAAATTATCGCTTATTTAGAAGAATTACCAGTAGGAAAACGTGTGAGTGTACGCAGCATTTCTAATTTTTTGGGAGTGAGCGAAGGAACTGCCTACCGAGCGATTAAAGAAGCGGAAAATCGTGGATTGGTAGAAACACGTCCTCGTAGTGGAACGATTCGCGTAAAATCTTCCAAAGTGGAGCTGGAGCATTTGACATTCAAGGAAATCGCTGACATTACAAGGTCTGAAGTTCTGGCTGGTCAGGATGGACTTGAAAAAGAGTTCAACAAATTCTCAATTGGAGCAATGACTGAGAAGAATCTCTTACGCTACTTAACGGAAGGAGGTCTCTTGATTATTGGAGACCGCACACGTATTCAACTATTGGCTTTAAAGCATGAAAATGCTGTTTTAGTGACAGGTGGTTTGGATGTAAGCCACGATGTCTTAAAATTGGCAAATCACTTAAGTATTCCTGTTTTAAGATCCCAGCATGATACCTTTACAGTTGCAACCATTATCAATCGGGCATTGTCCAATATGCAGATTAAAACAGATATTTTAACAGTGGAGCAAGTGTATCGAGGGAGTCATGAATATGGATTCTTGAAAGATACTGATACCGTTCGTGATTTTATGGATTTGGTTCGGAAAAATCGCAACAGTCGTTTTCCTGTAGTAAATCAGCATAATATGGTAGTTGGTGTGGTAACAATGCGTGATGCTAGTGATAAATCACCTCACACTATTTTGGATAAAGTGATGACGAAAAATATCTATGCCGTCACTTTAAATACTAGTATTGCCAATGTTAGTCAGCGTATGATTACAGAAGATTTTGAAATGGTGCCAGTTATTCGCAACAATCAAACTCTGCTTGGAGTCATCACGCGTCGTGATGTCATGGAAAAAATGAGTCGCGATCAAGTCTCTAGCCTGCCCACTTTCAGCGATCAAGTCTCTCAAAAACTGCGTCATATTAATGATGAATTTACTTTTGTTGTAGAGCCTTTTATGTTAGGAAATAACGGTGTCTTATCTAATGGTATTTTGACAGAAATTTTAACGACAGCAACGCATCAGTATGTGACATCTGGCAAGAAAAATATTGTCATTGAGCAAATGACAATTTATTTCTTACAAGCTGTTCAAATTGATGAAACCTTGATACTTCGTCCAAGAATAGTTCGACAAACAAGGCATTCTGCCATTTTAGATTATGATATTTATTTAAAACTTCAATTGGTTGCAAAAGCGACGATTACAGTAAAGATAAACTAATACTTCAGATATTAAGGAGAAAGAATGATAACTTTAAAATCACAACGTGAAATTGATTTAATGGATAAGAGCGGAGCATTTCTTGCCAGCATCCACATTGGTTTAAGAGATTTGATTAAACCAGGTGTTGATATGTGGGACATAGAAGAATATGTTCGTAGACGCTGTAAAGAAGATAATGCGCTTCCTCTTCAAATCGGTGTGGAAGGAAGCATTATGGACTACCCTTACGCTACCTGCTGTTCTTTGAATGACGAAGTAGCGCATGCCTTTCCACGTCATCGCCAATTAGTTGAGGGCGATTTAGTCAAAGTAGATATGGTTGTTGGTTTGGTTGATAAAGCAGAATTGGATGTTTCTAAACTGGATTTTAATAATGTGGAACAAATGAAGCACTATACAGAAAATTTTCGTGGTGGTGTTGCAGATTCATGCTGGGCTTATGCAGTTGGGCAAGTGAGCGAAGAAGTACGACAGTTAATGGCTGTTACGAAAGAATGTCTATATCGTGGAATTGAAGTTGCTCGGGTTGGTAATCGGATTGGTGATATCGGTGCAGCGATTCAAGAATACGCGGAAAGTTATGGTTATGGTGTTGTTCGTGACTTGGTAGGACATGGTGTCGGTCCAACTATGCATGAAGAACCAATGGTACCTCATTACGGACGTGCTGGACGCGGATTGCGTCTCCGTGAAGGCATGGTCTTGACCATTGAGCCAATGATTTCAACGGGCACTTGGGAAATTGACACAGATTTTGAGACGGGTTGGGCGCACAAAACGTTAGATGGCGGACTTTCTTGTCAATATGAGCATCAGTTTGTGATTACCAAAGATGGTCCTGTTATTTTGACCAGCCAAGGGGAAGAAGGAACGTATTAAAAATAGGAGTGGAAGAGGGGCTTTTTGCTCCTTATTCTATAGGAGATGGGATGAAAAAGTTTGGTACTAAGATTGGACAAAATCCATTTTTACAAGCCTTTTTTAGATTTTATCAGGCGTCTGAAATTGATTTGACAAGCATTGCAGTAGCTTATTATTTGTTGATTTCAATTTTTCCATTGCTTTTAATCGTTGTAAATATACTGCCTTATTTTCGAATTCCAATAGCAGAATTTTTAGAAGCGATAGAAGGTGTTTTGCCAGAGTCACTTTATGAAATGATCGCGAAGGTCATTCGCAATGTATTAACACAACCCTCTTCTGGCTTGTTGAGTTTTTCCATTCTCTCAGCCTTATGGGCTTTTTCACAATCAATGTCTTTTTTACAAAAAGCTTTTAATAAAGCTTATGGAGTTGCAAAAGATAGAGGGATCATTTCACATCGGTTATTTAGTTTAGTGATGAGTATAGGCTTACAATTACTTTTTGCGTTCTCTCTTTTACTAACGATGTTTGGACGGATGTCCCTTCGGTTACTTCACAGCTTATGGAGATTTGATAATCAGCTTTATGTCAGTCTACAAAAGATGACTCAACCAACTATTTATACTTTGTTGTTTCTTTCTTTATTGATGATATATTACTTTTTACCTAATGTCAAAATTAGAAAGATTCGATATGTTTTACCAGGAACAGCTTTTGTAGTCTTTATAATTGGCGGTTTGTTAAACTTATTTTCAGTTTATTTGGACACTTATGTAAATCACTTAATGGATATTCGCTTTTTTAGTTCTGTTTTTGTTGTGGTCGTAATGATTTGGTTTATTCTTATTGCCCAAATACTCATTGTTGGTGCAATTCTAAATGCAAGTTATCAAAGTTGTTACGAAAAAGAATTTGAAACTAGGCACAAGCAACTAATAACGCGGCTTATCAAAAATAAACAGAAGTTCAAATGAACTTCTGTTTTGTGTTCTCTTTATTGCATTTGCAACAAAGTGTGGTATAATATTTCTGAAGGAGATAATATGACGATTTTACGAGAGATTGGTATCATTGCGCGAGCGCTAGATTCAATGGCAAATATTGAATTTCGCCATGTTGATTTGGCCAAAGGACAATATTTGTATTTGGTTCGTATCGTAGAAAACCCAGGAATTATTCAGGAGGAGCTATCTGAATTTTTGAAAGTAGACCGGTCAACCGTTGCTCGCTCCGTCAAAAAGTTAGAAAGTAAAGGTTTGATTGAAAGAAGGGGTGCAGCTGGAAATCTAAAAACGAAAGAGCTTTTTGCGACAGATGCAGGAAGAAGACTTTACCCGTTTATCTTGGCAGAACATATGTATTCTGAGCAGCAGGCTTTGACAGGATTTTCAAAAGAAGAAGCTCAATTGTTAGAAAAAATGTTATCAAAGGTGCGACAAAATATTACTGATGATTGGGAATTGGTAAAAAAAGGACAAAAAAGAAATTATTGAGAGGTGTAAAATGAAAGTCATAGTTGAAAAGGAATTTTGGGAGTTATTTCCTCAAGCACAAATTAGTATTATGGTAGTTAAAGGATTGGATAATAGTGTTGATGAAAGTAAGGATACTTATTTTAAATCTTTATTAAATAAGGGAAGTAAGCGAGCAGAAACTTTTATTGAAGATGACACGTTTACTCAAAATATTGTGATTCAAGAATGGCGTAATGCTTTTAGTAAGTTTAGAACTAAAAAAGGCGCTCGTTCTTCTATTGAGGCTCTTTTAAAAAGGGTAAGTCAAGGTCGTGAGTTCAATCCAATCAATCCGTTGGTGGATCTTTATAATAGCGTATCACTTTCCTATGCTGTTCCTTGTGGGGGTGAAGATATGGCTAAAATTCAAGGCGATTTACATCTTGGCAAAGCAGAGGGAGGAGAGGCTTTCTTTCCGCTTGGCGCAGAGACGGATGCACCGGCTCTTCCAGAAGAAATCATCTATTATGATGATGAAGGAGCTGTTTGTCGTTGTTTTAACTGGAGGGAAGCACAACGAACGATGTTAACAGAAGGGACAACGGATGCGGTATTAGTTATTGAAGCGATTAATGAAGATCAAGCAAAGCGTGCGCAAGTAGCTATGAATGAATTGAAAAGTTTAGTTGAAGATTATTTTGGTGTGAAAGGGGAAATTACTAATCTGACAATAAATCAACCAAGCGTAGAAATGTAAAAATAAAAAGCTTTTAAACAGAACCACCTATCATGTAATGGTTATATAAGGAGGTTCTTTTTTTGTGACTAAAAAGAACGGAAATTTACAAAATATTTCTCTAAATTTAAATTACAGGTAGTTAGTTATCAAAGCGAAAGGATGTCCTCTATTGTTAAGAATATAGCTTAAAAAGCAGATAGCCAAATTTGAAATTGAACAAGAAAATATCATGAAAATCCCGAGTTCCTCAAACAGGATTTAAGAGTTTGTAAATCCTAAGATAACCAAAGAATAAAATGCTTGTCTATGCATGGAGAATGATATTTTAAAATCTTAAGGGCTATCCTCACTTTCTGAGAATAGCTCCTTTTATCAAGCAGGGAATGGTTGCAAAGTGGTCACTCTGTGTCCAGTTTATCCGCCTATTTCGATTTTTTAAGTTCTTCTTACTATCTTTGGCTATGTAGTAGCAAATCACTATACAAATGGTTTAACACTGACTTGTCATAAAGTTATTATAGGCCTATTTCACGTTTTGAGAAAGAAGCTTGTCATAAGACTACCTCTTGTAAGAATTTCTTTTTACATTTTAAGAGTGAATCATTGAGATTATCCCCTTCACAGATTGGAGAGAAATTGATTCAGCAGCGAAAGACTATAGTGATAAATATAAGATAAGAGGCTACACGAAATTTTAAAGGGTATAGAGAATCACACATGGCGAACAACTATAGTTTTCTTACTGTTCATTTCAAGCTCTTTTATTTCTTTGATTTATTTTTAAATACAAATATTTTGCTAAAAACATAATTGAGTACAATAATAACGATTTGAGCAAACAGTGTTTCAATAGTATTGATCAATTTCATATCATGGTGAACAAACTGGCCGATGATATTTGGAAAAGTAGTAACAAAAATAAGTGTAAGTCCCATATCCAGTAAAAAGGTGGAAATCCGTGCAATTACAAACTTGATAAAACGAGAAAACCAGTTTTTTCTTTCTTGTTTAAAAACAATCGTATCGTTTGTCACAAAGGCAAAGAGGATACCAGCGATATTTCCCAAAGCTGTAGCTAGCAATTCATTGCTTGTATAAGCGTAACAAAACATACGAGTAAGAACAGCAACAACAGTTGTAGCAACACCAAAAAACAAATAAGACAAAATTTCATTCTCAAAAAAGTGTGTAATATATTTTTTCATATATTTACTCTATCATATTTAAAAAAAATGTGCTATACTTGAAAGGCTGTATTAATGTTATCAATACAGTCCTTGGCGCTTAGTTTCCTTTCGCCAAGCATATTATACGCGGTTATAGCCGCCAAAGGAGAAAAAATGGAAAAATTTACTGTTCGTGATATGGCTCAAATTGCTTTGGTTGCTGCGATTTATGTAGCACTCACAATGACACCGCCCCTGAATGCTATTAGTTATGGAGCCTATCAATTTCGTATTTCTGAAATGATGAACTTTATGGCTTTTTATAAACCTAAGTACATTATTGGAGTCACATTAGGTTGCATGATTGCTAATTTATTTAGTTTTGGGCTTATTGATGTCTTTGTCGGTGGTGGCTCGACCTTGATATTTTTGAGTTTGGGTGTATATTTCTTTAGAAAATATATGAATGAATATCTATTTAATGGATTAATCAGTAAAGCCTTTTTTTATTTTGCAATTTTCTTTTCGCTTTCTATGGTGACTATTGCAGCAGAATTATATATTGTTGCCAAAGCTCCATTTTTCTTGACTTGGTTTACGACTGCAGCAGGAGAGTTCGCTTCACTCATTATTGGTGGAATTTTAATGGACAAGCTAAATAAGCGGATTGACTTGGGGAAATAAATGCTTTGAATAGCAGACTTAATAAAAAATCTGTCGAAAATTCGACAGATTTTTTATTAGTCTTGGAATTTAAATACTACAGAAGAATCATATAATTTCAAGATTTTTTCAAAAATAATTTTACTTGCCAGAGCTGCAAGAATTGGAACAATGAGCCATACAATAACTGCTAAAGCTACATTTAGTCCCGCATCAATAGAAGCTAATGGCCCAACCAAACCAACGAGACCAAAACCTGCTGACTGAGCAGTTCCGCTGACTGAGAAAAGAGCTACTGGGATAGCAGATATAACAGCTGTGGTCAAACACGGAACTAAAATAATCGGATATTTAAAAACATTTGGCATCATCAGTTTCATAGCTCCTAAAGCAATAGCTAAGGTCACACCTGAATTATTTACTTTCCAAGAATGAACAACCAAAGCAACAGCTGTAGCAGCAACTCCCATTGCTGAAGCACCAGCTGAAATTCCGTTTAATTGAATAGCTAAACCGATAGCTACGGTTGAGATTGGAGAAATGATAATAAAGGCAAATGAACAACAAATTAAAATCGACATCAATAGCGGTTGGAAGTGTGTAAATTCATTGATAACCACTCCAATGCCAGTTGTAATTTGTTTAACAAATGGCAAGAGCAGTAAGCCGATAAAGGCTGCACCTACCCCGACGACAATCGGCATAGCTACCACAGCTGTTGAACCGAATCGATCTTTAATCAACATAAGCATACCAACTGCGATGGCTGCGGTCAACATAGTGTTGATCAAATCACCTGTGCCAGCCCCAACATATTTACCGAGTTCAGTATTGAAAGTAACGACACCTGAAGCTACAAAAGCAGCTCCGGCAGTGACCATCATTTGCATGGGTTTAAATCCAAATTGTAAAGCAATTAATCCACCAATAATTAACGGCGTTGCTAGTTGGAAAATAACAGCGATATGAATAATAGTCTGTGCAATTGGCACAGTACTGAAATATTTCAAAATGGCTGATAAAACAGCGTTTGGAATTAAGCCAATAATAACTCCTAATGCTGTTCCTGCCAATACTTTATTGACAAAGATTTTTGCTGTCATCTTTTCTTGTACTTGTGTTTCCATCTAATTTCCCTTTCTGTTTCCAAACTATTTAGCGCCTAATATTTGTTCTTTACAGTGAACCAATTCTGTCAAGAAGGAGCAATATGGAGTTTGTACACCATACTTTTGACCTTTTCGTACGACAGCTCCGTTGATATAATCAATTTCTGTTAAACGATTATGCTCGTTCAAATCTTGATACATTGATGGGTGATGTAATCCGATTGTATCTCGATTGTAGCAATTTTTTTCGATGTAATCGACAGTTTCCTCAACATTCAAATCGACATTTTCATATTTTGCAACCGCCGCAAATTCATTGACAATTTGTTGAACAATTGTATGGGCGGGCGTAGTATCACCGAAGTCTGCCATATTAGAAAGTAAAATGGTACATAAACCATTCATTGTTCCGTTGACGCAAGCCTTTTTATAAATGGCGTGTAAAATATCCTCTGAGTACTGTGCATTCAATCCAGCAGAATTTAAGATTTCGACAATGTGATCAGCTGTATCTTTGGCTTTTGAATCTGAAACCAGATTTTTCAGTGCAACGGTTCCATTTCCGAATAACTTCACTTGACCTGGTCCTTCCATACCTGCTGTCCACATAGTATTTCCAATCATGATATGATCTTTTGGCACATATCTTTCAATGATTTCTTCGTGTCCTATCCCATTTAATAAACAGAGAACATTTGTATGTTCTTTTATCAATGGCTGAATGTCTGTTAACATTGCTTCTAACTGCATTGCTTTAGTAAATAAAATGATTAAATCGCTGGACAAAGCTGGCTTTAGTTCGCTTTGAAGATAAATTGGTAATTTAGCGATGATTTGTTCACCATTTAAGTTAGCTTGTAAGCCGTTTTTCTGGATAGCTTTTACATGTTCTTTCCAGCCATCTATTAAAGTCACTTTATGTCCTGCTAGATGCAACATGAGACCAAAGCGACTTCCCATAGCACCAGCACCTGCAATTGTAATATTCACAATATGCTTCCTCCTGTATATTGTTCGAATTTTTTCTTTATTAAAAGAAAGTGAACTATATATATTTTACTTCTTTTATATCTTTTTTTCAATTAAATTTTGAATTATTAAGATATCTATAAAGTTCTAAGGGCAAAATTCTATTAAATTATTTATAAAATATCTAGGACATCTTATTTTACGAATGCTTATAAAATTTAGACATTCTAGTTTTTATGCTATTTCATTTTATGTGTCTAATTTTTTTGTTAAGAATATTAGTAAGAATGCTGTAGAAACGCATGAATTATGATAAAATAGAAATATGAAAGACAGAATGTTAGAACTGGTGAACCTACTAAATCAATATGCGCATGAATATTATACAACGGATAATCCAAGCGTATCAGATAGTGAATATGATAGGTTATATCATGAATTGTTAGATTTAGAACAGCAATACCCAGAGCTCGTTCAGGCTGATAGCCCAACTCATCGCGTGGGTGGTAAGGTTTTAGAAGGGTTTGAAAAATACCAACATCAGTATCCGCTATATAGTTTGCAGGATGCTTTTTCACGTGAAGAGTTAGAGGCATTTGATGTACGGATTCGCAAAGATTTTCCAAAGGTGAGTTATCTGTGCGAGTTAAAAATTGATGGTCTCTCCATTTCTCTTATGTATGAAAATGGCATTTTGGTTGCAGGAGCCACTCGGGGAGACGGCTCTGTCGGAGAAAATATCACAGAAAATTTAAAAAGAGTCAAAGATATTCCATTAGTCTTGCCAACTGCTGTAAATCTGACAGTTCGTGGTGAATGTTATATGCCACGTAGTTCCTTTGATAGGGTGAACCGATTGCGGCAAGAAAACGGGGAGTCGGAATTTGCAAATCCAAGAAATGCTGCAGCAGGAACGTTACGCCAGTTAGATACTGCAATTGTAGCCAAACGTAATCTTGCAACCTTTCTCTATCAAGAAGTTAGTCCAACAGACATGGCGAGCCAAGATGCTGTTTTAAAGAAGTTATCTAAAAATGGATTTAGTGTGAATGAACAGTATATTTTGGCTGATTCGATGGATGAAGTATGGGAATTCATAGAAAAAATCAATCAAGAACGGAAACAATTACCTTATGATATTGATGGAGTTGTAGTTAAAGTAAATGATTTGGCAATGCAGGAGGAGTTAGGTTTTACTGTAAAAGCACCTAAATGGGCGATTGCTTACAAGTTTCCGGCCGAAGAAAAAGAAGCTCAACTTTTATCAGTTGATTGGACGGTTGGGCGAACTGGAGTGGTTACACCGACTGCTAATCTAACACCTGTGCAACTAGCAGGTACGACAGTCAGTCGAGCAACTCTGCACAATGTCGATTACATTGCTGAAAAAGATATTCGTAAAGACGATACAGTTATCGTTTATAAGGCGGGTGATATTATCCCTGCTGTTTTGAGAGTTGTTGAAGGTAAACGTCAATCAGAGGATAAGATTGAAATTCCTAAGTATTGTCCGAGTTGTGGCAGTGAACTGATTCATTTTGAAGATGAGGTTGCCTTGCGTTGTATCAATCCACGATGTCCTGCACAAATCAAAGAAGGTTTAATTCATTTTGCTAGTCGTGATGCCATGAATATCGCAGGTCTTGGTCCGGCTGTTGTTGAAAAGTTATTTGATCAGCAACTGGTAAAAGATGTGGCTGGTATTTACCGTTTGACTGTAAATGATTTGTTGCAATTGGAGAATTTTAAGGAAAAATCAGCTAACAAATTATATACTGCTATTCAAACTTCTAAGGAAAATTCTGCTGAGAAATTATTATTCGGCTTAGGTATTCGCCATGTTGGAAGTAAAGCTAGTCAGATTTTACTAGAGCATTTTCATGACTTGGAGCAGTTAGCAAAAGCAACTAGAGAAGAAGTTGCTGCACTGGATAGCCTAGGAATGGTAATTGCAGAAAGCTTAACTAGTTATTTTGCTCAGGAAGGCACACAGATTCTATTGGAAGAATTGAAAGAAGTGGGAATTAATTTAGCTTACCTAGGTAAAAAGGTTTCAGCGGATGCGGCTCTTTCTGGATTAATTGTTGTGTTAACAGGGAAATTAGAGCGACTAAATCGCTCAGAAGCAAAAGCAAAATTAGAAAGTTTAGGTGCAAAGGTAACGAGCTCTGTTTCTAAAAAAACAAGTTTAGTCGTTGCTGGAGCAGATGCAGGAAGTAAATTAACAAAAGCTCAAGAGTTAGGAATTGACATTCGTGATGAATCTTGGCTTGAGAACTTGTAGAGGTTTGTATGGAAACAGCTAGAAAAAGAGCACGATTGATTTATAATCCGACCTCTGGTCAGGAAATTATTAAAAAAAATATCGCAGAAGTTTTAGACGTTTTAGAAGATGTGGGTTATGAAACAAGTGCTTATCAAACAACACCCGCTCCTTTATCAGCTCAAAACGAAGCAGAGAGAGCAGCCAAAGCAGGATTTGATTTAATTGTGGCAGCTGGTGGCGATGGAACGATTAACGAAGTGGTTAATGGCGTGGCACCATTGGAAAACCGTCCCAAGTTGGCGTTTATTCCTACTGGTACAACCAATGACTATGCGCGTGCTCTCAAGATTCCAATGGGAGATCCAGTAGCAGCTGCTCGGATTATTGAAAAAGATCAAACCATAAAAATGGATATCGGTCAAGCTTATGGAAAAAAATATTTTATCAATATTGCTGCAGCAGGAACTTTGACAGAATTAACATATAGTGTTCCAAGCGAAGTTAAATCGCGTCTGGGTTATCTTGCCTATGTTGCAAAAGGAGCAGAAATGCTGCCAAAATCTAAATTACGTAAGGTGCATATTGAACATGACCATGGTGTGTTTGAAGGTAAAGTTTCTTTAATCTTTGCTGCCTTGACCAATTCAATTGGCGGTTTTGAAAAATTGGCACCAGATACAGTATTGGATGATGGTAATTTCACCTTGATTTTGGTGAAAACAGCAAGGTTATTTGACATGTTAGCATTGATGATTCAAGCAATCAATGGTGGTCAGCATGTGACTGATGCAAATGTAGAATATTTAAAAACAAGTAAATTAAAATTAGAAGTTTTAGATAAAAAGGCACCATTCATGTTAAATTTGGATGGTGAATATGGTGGAGACACTCCTGTTGAGTTAGAAGTTCTTCATAACCATTTAGAGTTTTTTGCAAATATTGATGAGATTAGCGATAGTGCTTTGTCATTAGAAAATAGGGAATAATCAGGAGAATATGATGTTAGACTATCGTGTCTTAATCCATTACCATAATCAATTAGGTAATTATACAGCTTATAATATGTGGAAATGGCAAATGAATAAATGGGGAGAAGAAGCTTCTTTTTTTCAAAGAGATGATTTTGGTATTCAAGGGAATTTGTCGTATAAGAGCCATCATGCTTTAGATTATGCGCATGTCATTGTAAAAACAATTGATTGGTCTCACCAGTCGGTTGACTATTCCATTCAGTTATTACCTCCTCATCTGGTGACGGAAATCTGGATTATTGAAGGAGATAAGCAAATTTATTATTCTAGGCAAGCTGCTATAGCTAGTCCGTATTATGCAAAGCGAGATTTTCATGCTTTTGATATGGCTTTAGATAGCAAGCATTTTGATCAGCATTGGGGTTACCAAGGTTGGCTAGGTTGCCGTTTTGATGGTCAAACAGCTGAATTTAAACTTTGGGCACCAACCGCTAAAAAAGTGCAGTTAGTGGTATATAAGAATAGCAGTAATAATTCGGAAATTTGGAAAATTTATGAGTTGCAAAGAGGGAAGAGGTTTTCAAAAGATCATTCTGAAAATACAATTGGGATTTGGTCTAGGGTGATTTTGGATGATTTATCAGGTAGAGCTTATCAATATCAGTTAGAGTTTGAGTCTCACAAAACATTGACGCGCGATCCATACGCAGAAGCAACGACTGATGATGGATTTCGTTCTGTCGTTTTATCACCTACGGAGCGAAACCCTAAACATTTTCAAGTAAAGCAAGGACAACAAGCAATTTGGCGTTTGGAAAATCCTTGTCAGGCTGTTATTTATGAAATGCATGTACGAGACCTGACGAAATCTAGTAGTTCTGGTGTTTCTAAAAAATATCGAGGTACCTTTTTAGGTGCCTGTCAGAGAGGGACTAAAAATAGAATGGGGCAGGCGACAGGATTTGACTATATCCAATCTTTAGGTGTCAATGTCGTACAATTACAGCCGATCTCTGATCGACATAAAGACTATGATCAAGATGGGAATGTGGCTTACAACTGGGGTTATGACCCTCAAAATTACAATGCTCCAGAAACGAGTTTTTCAACAGATCCAACAAATCCTTCTCAAGGAATGCGGGATTTGAAAACGATGATTCAAGCTTATCATGATGCGGGTGTTTCTGTGGTGATAGATGTTGTGTACAATCATAGTTACTCTACTTATGATTCGCCTTTTCAAGCTACAGTGCCAGATTATTACTATCGGATGAATCCAGATGGCTCTTTCCAAAATGGGACAGGCGTGGGGAATGAAACAGCTAGTGAACACGAGATGTTCCGGAAATATATGATTGATTCGATTCTTTATTGGGTCAATGAGTATAATATAGATGGTTTTCGTTTTGATTTGATGGGAATTCATGACATTGAAACCATGCGTCAGATTCGAGAAGCTTTGGATGAGATTGATCCTCAAATCCTGACTTATGGTGAAGGTTGGGATATGGGAACCGGGTTACTTCCTCTTGATAAAGCTAAGAAAGATAACGCTTTCGAATTACCAAATATTGGTTTTTTCAATGACACTGAACGTGATGCTATTAAAGGAGCGGAGGTCTATGGGGGCTTAAAAGCTGGTTTTGTAAGTGGAGAGGCAACAGAATCAATTGTTGCTAAAGCAATTTTAGGAAGCAATGAACTGGGAGTTTATCTGGAACCGAAACAAGTTGTGAACTATGTAGAAGCGCATGATAATTATAATTTACATGACTTGTTAGTGGAACTACATCCAGATGATGATGACTTGACTCGTACCAAACGAATTGAATTGGCGACTGCGATGAATTTGCTGTTGCAAGGTATGAGTTTTATGGAACTAGGACAGGAATTTTCACGTAGCAAGCTAGTAGCAACTGGAGAAAATGGTCAAACTATTCAGGAAGATTATGAACGTGCTATGAATAGTTATAATGCTCCTGATACTGTTAATCAGGTAAATTGGGATTTGATAGCTGATCACCAAGAAAGTATTGACTATATCAAAAAGATTATCCATTTAAAAACTATGACAAAAGAATTTTCTTATCAACATTACGAAGACATTTACCAGCACGTCTTTGTGCACTCAGCTCATTCAGGAAGTGGGATTGTCATTTTTGAGGTGAAAGATGAGAAATATTACCTTGTGATCTTCAATGCAAGCGGCCAAAGTTACAACATTGAAGATATTGGCAATTTGAGATTTGTAGCTGGTAATAGTCGCCAAGTTAGTGATTCTTTTGTTGAAGATTTAACAGCAACAGTCTTTGAGGTTCTAGAATGGTAATTTGAGAGATGTCAAGTTTTTTTCTTGACACCTATTCTTACTTGTGATATGATAGAGTACGTTGGTAATAGCTCTGCTATACCTAAAAATAAAAAGAGAAAAGAGAAATTTTAAAAATGGCAGTTAAAATTCGTTTAACTCGTATGGGTTCTAAGAAAAAACCTTACTATCGTATTAACGTAGCAGATTCACGTTCACCTCGTGACGGACGTTTCATCGAAACAGTTGGAACTTACAATCCACTTGTTGCTGAAAATCAAGTTACTTTGAAAGAAGATCGTGTTCTTGACTGGTTGTCGAAAGGTGCTCAACCTTCTGATACAGTTCGTAACATTCTTTCAAAAGCTGGCGTAATGAAAAAATTTCACGATTCTAAATACTCTAAATAAATAGAAGTGCAGGTTAACCATGGACACGATTGAAAATCTTATTATTGCGATAGTGAAACCGCTGATTTCACAACCAGATGCTTTAACGATTAGGATTGAAGATACACCAGAATTCTTGGAATATCATTTAGATCTTGATCCTAGCGATGTTGGACGTGTAATTGGTCGTAAAGGTCGCACAATTTCTGCGATAAGGACGATTGTTTACTCTGTTCCAACCGAAGATAAAAAAGTTAGAATTGTTATTGACGAAAAATAAAATAGAGCCTTAGTGGCTCTATTTTTTGAAATCTATCCTTAAAATGACTTGTGTATGTTTTACAGTAGAAAACCTAAATTTTCTAGTGCTTTTTCGATATAATCTAAATCTTGCTGCGAATCGGCTTCTACTAGATGATAATGGACACCGTCTGTCAATTCAGATAAACCGCGGAAATTACTTTCATGAATTTGTTGGATAAAATGTTGGACATCTCTGCGACAAGTTAATTTCAGATACGTTTGGATTTCCCCATAAACAGGATGCTCCACCATAATATTTTGGACTCGTCCGCCATTGTCTACGATTGCCAACAATTCTGTTTCGATATCTTCGATTGTGTGCTTGACTTTAAAAAGCTGGTGATAATATTTAACAGTATCATTCATTTTGTAAATATAGCCTCTATTTGTGCTAATAATAGGAGCACCATCAGCTCGAAGAACGGCAATATCTTGAACAATAATTTGGCGCGTAACATTGAATTTTTCTGCTAGAATTTGACCATTTAAAGGAGTTTCTGTATTTTTTAAAAGTTGTAATAAATTAGTTCTTCTTTGTTTTATCATAAATTCATTGTAGAATAAATCCGTTAATTATTCAAGATTTAACGGATTTTTTGTAGAGTCTTATAAATAAATTGTGCAATGATAAAGTCAACGATACTATGAATAATTGTTCCAACACCTACGAGAATGAAGAGAAGGTAAAACATATTTTCTGGAAAAGAAGTAGAGGCGTAAAAGACGAGACAAGCAAGAACTTCAGCAATCGCATGAACGAAAGCAAGAACAATATTTAGTATCCAAGTTTGAATTGGTTTATCTAAAGTTTTAGGATATTTTCTAAGGTAAAGAGCACCTAACAATCCGAAGAAGAGATGAGATAAGGCGCGAAGAACAATAACAATAGGATAACCAGCTGCTAAGAATCCAAAGGTGGAACCTAAAATAACGACTAAAGTCATCAAAGGCGAGATAAACATAGCTAAAAAGATAGGGACATGGCTTGCTAACGTATAAGAAGCGGGTGGAATAATAATTTTTATAGGCATAATCATAGGAATGACAATAGCTAGCGCTGTCAAAAGAGCTGTGAGAGTTATAAATTGGTTTTTTGTTTTTGGTTTCATAATTCCTCCAGTAACTGTATATACATAAGTATATTTTATTGTTTTTACAGATAATGTCAAGAGAAAATTTCGATAAAGTAAACAAAATTCCTAAATAGTAGGTACTATGTTTGTTAGAATATTAATAAGAGGAGAAAACTATGATAGATATGTTAGAACAGCCAGAGTATATTGCTATTCATTCTTCCTTACGTTTGCGAAAGTATGATGGACAAGCTCATCTAGCTTTTTCTTGGTATCAGAATCCTGATGTAATCCATTTGATTGATGATAGTAGAGAGCCTTATACACTTCAGCGAATCAAGAAAATGTATGACTATCTTACTCAGCATGGAGAAGTGTATTTTATTGAGATTCTGATAAATGAAAATTGGATGCCAATTGGTGATGTAAGTTTTTGGCAAGAGGATATGCCTATTGTTATTGGTAACTCAGATTATCGTGGTCATGGAATCGGGAAGACTATTGTTCAAGCATTAATTGAACGTGGACGACAGCTGGGCTATGAACGTTTGTATGTTCGAGAAATTTATGATTACAATACTGCTTCTAAAAAGATGTTTGAATCGGTAGGATTTTATCCCATAGAAAAGACTGAAAAAGGACATCGCTATGCTTTGGATTTACTGCTTCCTTTATCAGCTATTCAACCAAGTCAATTTTATCTTTCAGAAGAGAAACTAAAGCAGGTTCAGACATGGTTTGATACAAAGAACATAAGTAGTTTAAAACCCTTGCCAATTAAGCGCTTCCAAGACAAAATCTTTTTTACTGATGGACACAGTAGAGCATTTATAGCTTATCAAGCTGGTTTTGAAGAGATTCCAGTTTATGCAGAAAAAGACGATTTGAATTGGGAGTTCTATTCCTATTGTCTTCAAGTTTGTGACAAAATAGGTATTGCTACAATAAAAGATTTAGAAAATCGGATTTTGTCTGTGTCGGATTACAAGAAAAATTGGTTAGATTGGTGTCAACAACTCTCAAAAAAATTTGAGGAATAAATAAAGATTGTGTTATAATGGTCAAGAAAACAGTTTCATATAGAAGAGGTCAAAAATGATTTATGAATTTTGTGCAGAAAACGTGACTGATTTGGAAAAAGCCATGCAAACAGGTGCTCGAAGGGTTGAGCTTTGTGATAATCTAGCGGTGGGTGGAACGACGCCGAGCTATGGTGTCATAAAAGCAGCTGTAGAGTTAGTGGATCCTTACCATGCAACTGTTATGACGATGATTCGTCCACGTGGAGGAGATTTTGTATACAATGATTTAGAAATGAAAATCATGTTAGAGGATATTCAAATGGCTTGCAGAGCTGGTACACATGGTGTAGTTTTTGGTGCATTGACAGTTGCTGATAAAATTGATTATCTAAAAATGGAAAAGTTGGTAGAAGCTGCTCAAGGATTAGAGATCGTATTTCACATGGCTTTTGATGCTATTCCAAAGGAACAGCAGTTCAGTACAATAGATTGGTTAATCGAACATGATGTGAATAGAATTTTAACTCATGGAGGAGTAGCTACAGAGCCGATCCACAATCATTTTCTCTGGTTAAATACTTTGATAAAACATGCAGCTGGTCGAATTGAAATTTTACCAGGAGGAGGTATTACGGTTAATAATCGTGATGAAATTATCGCAAATCTTGGCGTGAACCAACTTCATGGCACCAAAATTGTATTTTAGAAAGTGAAGAACATGTTAGAGATATTTGAGAAATATCAAGCGAATCTAGAAAAATTACAGATTTTTGGTTTTAAAAAAAAGGAAAAAGGGCTTGTTTATTCTCAAGAAATAATGAATGGTGATTTTTGTTTGCGAATTCAATTACAGGGTGAAGAGTTAAATTATCAGGTAGTGGATCAAGAAACAGGCGATGAATATGTACAAGTCAAAATGGAGCAGATGACGGGTGAATTTGTTGGACAGGTTCGTGAAGCTTGTCAAGAGATTTTCCTGATGATTCGAACTAACTGTTTTGACGAAGTTGGCTTTCTTTATAAACAGAGTGGCCGCTTGCAAGATTATGTTGCAAAAACCTATGATGGAAAGCTGGAATACCTCTGGGAAAAGTCTTCCAGGAAGAGTTCTACCAAAGCTGGAGTTTTCCGTCATCAGGACAGTAAAAAATGGTATGGAGCCTTTCTGACTACAGATTGGTCTAAGTTTGAAGTAGATCGAAGTGGTACTATTGAGGTGCTTAATGTTAAGAATGACCATGTGGTAGAGCTAATTCAGAGAAAGGGAATTTACCCAGCCTTTCACATGAACAAAAAATATTGGCTTAGCCTGCCCTTGGATGACACTTTAAGAGATACAGAACTTTTTGCTCTTTTGGACGAAAGTTTTATATTAACCAAAAAGAAATGAGAAATACAGTTAGCTTGCACTGACTGTGTTTTGTTTTTTCTAGTAATTATGAAAAATAGTGTATAATGGTAATCAGCAATAATTGAGGAGAGAATATGAATCTTATCAGAAAATTAGGTTGGTTTTTCAATCTAGAAAGAAAGCGGTATATAATTGGAATTCTAGCCTTGTCTTTGGTTAGTGTTTTTAATTTAATCCCCCCTAGAGTAATTGGTGTGGTAATTGACCGTATTGCTAGTCGAAATCTAACATCAAACCAATTAGTTTTAAATCTTTCGGTTTTGCTTGCTTCGGCTTTTATTATGTATGCTCTTCGTTATCTTTGGCGTCTCTACATTTTTGGCACAGCAAATCATTTGGGGCGAATTTTGCGCTCTCGTCTCTTTGAACATTTTACTAAAATGTCTCCGTCTTTTTATCAAAAATATCGAACAGGAGATTTGATGGCGCATGCAACAAATGATATTAATGCAGTCGTGAGCGTGGCAGGTGGAGGCGTTATGTCGGCAGTAGATGCCACAATCACAGCTCTGGTAACGCTGTTGACTATGTTTTTTGTTTTAGACTGGCGCCTGACTTTGATTGCCACCTTACCATTGCCATTTCTTTCTTGGGGAACGAGTCTAATTGGGCGAAAAAATCATGAGAGTTTTAAGGCAGCCCAAGAAGCTTTTTCTGATTTGAACAATAAGGTGCAGGAAAGTGTTTCGGGGATTAAAGTGACTAAATCATTTGGCTATCAAATAGCAGAAAGTCAATCTTTTGCAAAAATAAATCAGGGTGTCTATGAGAAAAATATTTTAGCCGCAAAATATAATTCCCTATTTGACCCTATGGTGTTGATTTTCATCGGCTTATCTTATGCTTTAACCTTGATTTTTGGTGGACTGTTCATCTCTAGAGGACAATTTACAGTTGGAGAATTAGTAACATTTATCACTTATCTGGATATGTTAGTGTGGCCTTTGCAGGCAATGGGTTATCTTTTTAATATTAGCCAGAGGGGGGCAGTTTCTTATGAGCGGATTGAGCGACTGTTAGCAGAAAAATCTGATGTCAAAGAGACAAAAAGCCCTGTTTCCCCTATCCAAAACGGTCGCTTAGTCTATGATATTAAACGTTTTTCTTATGAGGAAACAGCAACTTTGTCCAATATTCACTTTTCGTTAGAAAAAGGGCAAACGTTAGGAATCGTAGGACAAACAGGTTCTGGCAAGACGACGCTTTTGCGCTTGCTTATGAGAGAACAGGATATTCAGGAAGGTGCTATTTGTCTGAATAATCATGACATTCGAGATTATACTTTAAATGATTTACGGAGCTTAATTGGCTATGTGCCGCAGGAGCAGGTTCTTTTTGCAATGTCAATTGCGGACAATATTCGTTTTGCAAATCCAAATTTGTCAGATGACGAAGTGATTCAAGCTAGTAAACTTTGTGGTCTTTATGAGGATATTATTGGCATGCCAGCAGGCTTTCATACGATTGTCGGTGAACGTGGGGTGTCGCTTTCAGGAGGTCAAAAGCAACGTTTAGCAATGAGTCGAGCACTTGTTCTTAAACCAGATATTTTAATATTGGACGACTCTTTATCTGCTGTTGATGCTAAAACAGAGCATTTGATTTTGGAAAACCTCAAAACAGAAAGAGACGATAAAACAACCATTATCACTGCGCACCGTCTATCAGCAATTGTTCATGCAGATTTGATTTTAGTGATGGAAAATGGACGAATTAAAGAACGGGGTACTCACCAAGAGTTATTAACTCAAAATGGTTGGTATGCACAAACTTATCATAAACAACAATTGGCAGAAAATCTAAAGGAGGATCGATAATGAGAAAACAAGTAACCTTTTATCGCCTTCTAACTTATATGTGGCGTTATAAATGGATTAGCATTTTGGCACTCGTTTTCATCTTTGCGACAACCTTGGTAACGACAACTTTGCCACTTTTAGCTCGCTATTTCATTGACCATTTTATTAGTCGTTATCAGATTATGACAGGTTTTTATGTTCTGATTATGTACTATGCTCTTTTTCTTTTGCGAGTGTTATTTACTTTCTTGGGACAATATTCTTTTGCGCGTGTGGCACATAGCATTGTTCGCGATTTGCGTCAAGAAAGTTTTGAAAATATTGAGTATTTAGGGATGGTCTATTTTGATCAGACCCCAGCAGGAGCGATTGTCTCCCGTTTGACAAATGATACACAAGCAGTAGCGGATATGTTTAGTAGTATCTTTTCAAGTTTTTTAAGCTCTGTTTTTATTCTTGTCGTAACATTGGTGACGATGTTTAGCTTGAATTGGCAATTGACAGGTCTTATTGTACTCTTTTTACCAGTCATGTTAGGTTCCATTTTGGTTTATCAACGCTTATCTGATCGTCTCCTCAAGCTTGTCAGAAGTAAACTTAGCGATTTGAATGTTAAGCTTTCTGAAAGTATTGAGGGAATGCGTATTATTCAGGCATTTGGTCAAGAAAATCGCTTAATAAAGGAATTTGAAACTATTAACGGTGAGCATTTGGATTATACAGTTCGCTATCTTAATATTAATAGCCTTTTTCTGCGGCCAGCCATGTCTTTGTTGAAAATTTTAGCTTATGCGGTCATTTTAGCTTATTTTGGTTTTACTTGGCAAATTGCAGGAGTAACAGCCGGAGTTATGTATGCCTTTGTCCAATATGTCAATCAGCTTTTTAATCCTTTGATTGATTTGATGCAGAATTATTCTGTTTTGCAAACATCTATGGTAGCTGCAGGCCGCGTTTTTGAAATCATGGACCGTAAGGATTATGAACCGAAGCAAACCAATTTACCGCTAGAGATTACAGATGGAAAGATTGAATTTCGTCATGTTTCTTTTTCTTATGATGGCAAGTATGATATTCTTAGGGATATCTCATTTTCGGTCAAACAGGGGGAGACAATTGCTTTTGTCGGTGCGACTGGGTCGGGCAAGTCCTCTATCATTAATCTCTTTTTACGTTTTTATGAGTTTGAGAGAGGTGAAATTTTAATTGATGATAAAAATATTAAAGATTACAGTCAATCTGAATTGCGCCGAAATATTGGCTTAGTTCTTCAAGAACCGTTTCTTTATCATGGTACCATTGCTTCTAATATTAAAATGTATCAAGAAAATCTAGGGAGAGAAGAGATTGTAGAAGCTGCTAAATTTGTTGATGCGCATGACTTTATCAGTCGGCTACCTGCAAACTATAATAGCCCAGTGACAGAGAGAGGAGCGACTTTTTCGAGTGGTCAAAGACAATTGCTAGCTTTCGCTAGAACAATTGCAAGCAAACCTAAAATCTTAATTTTGGATGAAGCAACCGCCAATATTGATTCAGAAACCGAAGAACTGATTCAATCTTCTTTGAGAAAAATGCGTCAAGGACGAACGACTATTGCCATCGCTCACCGGCTATCTACCATTCAAGATGCCAATTGTATTTATGTTATGGAGAAAGGCCGAATTATTGAATCTGGTACTCACGAAGAACTCTTAACTCTCAAAGGTACTTATTATAAAATGTACCAACTTCAAGCAGGTATGATGGGAGAGGAGTGATTTCTTAGAAAAAAGGAGCTTCGGCTCCTTTTATAAATATTTATTTAAATGGTGTAAGGTTTTTTCTAGATTTTCATATCTAATTTTTGCGTATTGATAAGGACAATCATGTATGTAACTTGATTCAAAAAAGTCCAAAGATAGATTGCTGTGTTTCAATGAACTTGTTGAAGCAAGGGAACGGAAATCAAAAAGTACGCCATCTGTTGTTAGTTGATAGGGAAGCACTAGAACCTCAGCTTCTAAGAGGCTTTGAGCCTTATCTTTTTCTGCTTCCAATCGGGACAGAAGTGCTAGACGATTTTTCTCAAACATAAGATTATCAATGTAAAGAGATAAGGCTTTTTGCATGATGAGATTGCTATCGTAGTCTACTGCTTTTTTATAAGCAATGAAAGCTGATTGAATATCCGATGGCAATAGTAGAGCTGTTATTCGTAAGGCGGGAAAAAGACTGGCAGAAAAAGATTTGATATAAATGACATGTTGGCTGTTGTCCAAGTAATGAAAGGTCAACTCATGCTTGCTGTCAAAGTCAGCTAAATAATCATCTTCTACGATATAAACATCATAAAGCTGAGCAAGACGAATGATTTCCTCTTTTTCTTTTCGGTTGTAAGAATGTCCTAAGGGATAATGAAATCGTGGAATAGTGTAGAAAAATTTGATATTCCTTGATTGGAAAATCCATTCTAACTCTTTTAGATTGATTCCTTCTGGAGTCCGTTCAATCGTTTGATAAGGAAGTTTCTGTACGGTTAGCAAATCGTTTATCCGATGATAGGTTGGTTGCTCAACTAGAATTTCCTGCTTTCCGTTCGGGAACGCAATTTGCGACAGAATATAAAGAGCTTGCTGGGTACCAGATGTTAGAACAATTTTAGCAGCAGAGGTGTAGATAGCCGCATCCAAAAGCAGTTGTTGAACCGAGTGGCGCAACTCCTCCAATCCCTCTTGCTGTGAATAGTAGTTAAAAAGATAATTTTCTCGACCGATGAGCGTTTCATTGAGACAAATTCGAAAATCTTCATAAATTTGGTGGCGGTCATCCCTGACAGATAATTCCATATCCTGCTGATCTTCCGGACTATTTTCTAAGACATAGTAGCCACTCTTTGGAACAGCATAGATGTATTTTTGATATTTTAATTCCATTAGTGCCTTCTGGGCTGTATCTTTGCTGCAATGATACTTATCTGCTAACTTACGAATAGAAGGAATCTTCTGCCCCTTGAGCAATTTCCCATTTTGAATATCTTGACGAATCCGATCTACGATACATTGATATTTAGATTTTGGCATCTTAACTGTCCCCGTACAGAAGAAATTTTCTCTATTGTAACTTATTTTTGCATCTATTACAATTGGGGAATAATCGCCTGTTAGGCATAGATTTTTTATCGAATAGTTTCAATAAATTATTTATGTAAAAGAAATTTAATCAAATAGTTATCTATGCAAGACATTAGTGGAATTGTAATTTAGGTTGAAATGTTTTATAATGAAAAGGAACAAGTAATATTAGGGGGATTTCTAATGGAGAGAAAAATAAAAAAATCAGTCGTTGCGACCGGCTTAGCTGCAACGACAATCATTTCAGGTAGTCTATCACATCCAGTAAATGCAGAAGAAGCAAAACCAAAATCCACTGAACCAAAGACATCTGAAAAAATTACAAAACCAGTTACAGAATCAGATGTTCAATCAGCAAAATTGGAAGCAAATGCTGCGAAAGTTCAGAAAGATACGCAACAGAAAGTTGTAGATCAAGTAAAAGAGGATGTAAATACTTCAAAGGAAGCAGTAGCAAATAACAAGAAAGCCGTAGCAGATGCAGAAACAGAAAAAAATGCAGCGACCTCAGAAGTGATTAGAACTGCAAAAGAAAAAGTAAAAACAGCAGAGAACACTGTTGCAACAGAGAAGAAGAAGGTTCAAGAAGCAAAGTGCTCGGAAGAAAAGGCAAAAGAAGCTGTTAAAAATCAAGAAAATATTGTAGCAGGGCAGCAATCACTTGTTGATGTTGCCCAACGTGAATTAGACACAGCTAAAACTCCAGTTGCAAATGAGGAACACGATCTTAACCGCGCAAAAGAAGAAGAAAAACAAGCGGAAAAGAATTTGGCAGAAAAGCAAAAAAATCTTGCTAAAGCGAAAGAAGAAATCGCTAATCTTCCTAAAGAAATCAATGCAGCTACTGAACAAGTTAAGCAAAGTGAGCAAAAAGTTGCAGAAAATCAAGCGGCTATTGATCAAAAATCTGCTGAAGTAGCCCGCGCTGAACAATCAGCTGCTAATAGAAGAAATGTTGACTTGAGTAAAGCAACCTATGGTGAATTTTTGCAACATGCTAAAACAAATGGAGCTAATCAAGCGATTCGTAATGCAGCTGCTGAAGCGCTAGCGACTTATGAAAGAGCTAAACATGAAGACGGTATTACAATTGGTTCTGATTCAACAAGCCCAGCAACTTTGGAAAATAATTTAAAAGCGATTGAATTGGTTAGGGCAATCAATACTTACCGTAGACAAGCTGGATTAAAGGAACTGTTGATTGATCCTTACAAAAATCCAGCCAGTCAAGTTCAAACTCTTTATTTTAGAAGAGCAAATTGGCATATGGGCAAATATTTTGGCAATGAAAACGTAGCCATTAATAGCTCTGTAAGAGGAGCGGTTGGCTACTGGTATAGCGAAAAGGCTCTGTATCAGCAAATCGCTGCACAATATGGACTTCCAATAGACGAAACAAAAATTGATGCTAATGCTATTTATATGAAAGTGGGTGCTGATGTTTTTGCACGAATCGGTCACTATGTCCAAATGATGGATAAAAACTTTAATTCGATTTCAGCAGCATATTATAGTAATCCAAATCCATATAATAATTTATATGAAGTTGGTTTCCACACAGCATCTAATGAACGTTTCAATAACGGTACACTTCTTAGCGCAGATGCTTATGAGCAAGCAATCCGTAATTTTGCTGGTGCTGCAAAAGCTGCAGATGAACAAGCAACAGTAGCTAAGAATCAATTAGCTATGTTGCGAGCTCAAAGAACAGGCTATGTATCTACTTTAAATATCCAAAAGGCAAAATTAGCAGACCTTCAAAAATTGGCTGCGAATCGTTCAGGAGCCCTTGCTACTGCAAACGCTGAGTTGATTACAGCAGAAGCGGCTTTGACAAAAGCGAAGCAAAATATTGCAACGAAAGAAGCAGCTTTGAAACGTGCAACTGCAATGATTGCATCACAGTTAGCGCCTAAACAAGCAGCATTAGCAAAAGAACAAAATTTGCTAGAAACTGCTAAAAATAAATTAGTAGAACTAAAGAAAGCCTTAATTATAGAAGAGTTAAACCTTGCTAAGGCAAAAGATGCCCTACAAACTAGTCAAATCAAGCTAAAAGAAGCTCAAAATAACTTGGAAAAATTACAAAATGCACCTCAAGCGCTTGAAGCAGCTAGAAAAGCTCTTCAAGCTACACAGGCTGTCTATGCTGCGAAGGTTAACATGTTAAAAGAAGAAGAAGCAAAACTGGATATTGTGCGTTCCATTTATACCAAGTTACAAGAAAACTATGAAAAATTACAAAGTCAACTCCCACCAAAATCTCAAAAGACAACAGGTGTAGAAGTACAAAAATTGCATTTATCTAGAACTTATCAACCCAAGCCATTGTTAGTTAGACAACAAAATAGCAATCAAAAAGTTCTACCTGCTACTGGTACTAAAACAAATCAAGTTGCTGCATTGGGATTGTTACTTGGATTGGGAAGTTTAGCTAGTGTTCGCCGTCGTAAAAGAGATAATGAAGATTAATTAGTTCAAGATTAAAAAAATTACTCATCCATTCTAAAGACATACACTTTGATTTTTGAGTGTTTGTCTTTTTTTAAAATTAAGATATTCAAATCACTGTTGAAGAAATAAAGTAAAGATTGGATAAACTATAGTTTTATCTAATAACTTTTTCAAAGTATCTATTATTTTGAGAATTGCCGAAAAAATAGTATAATGTCTTTATTGTACTATGTACACAGACTTAACTAAGTTTAAAGGAGTTTTTCATGCAAGTCATCAAACGTAATGGCGAAATTACTGATTTTAATCCAGATAAAATTTATCAAGCTATTTTGAAAGCGGCGCAAACAGTTTATGTTTTGACCGATGATTTACGTCAAAATTTAGCGCTTGTCACTAAAAAAGTAGTATTGGATTTAGAGGAAGCTGGCGTAGAACGAGCTACTATTAGTATGATTCAATCAATGGTAGAAAATCGCTTACTAGGTGCTGGTTATATTACGATTGCAGAGCATTATATTTCCTACCGCTTGCAACGAGATTTAGAGCGTAATGGCTATGGCGATCAGATCGCAGTCCATTTGCATTTTGAACAAATCCGATAAATTCTGGTTTAGCTTATAAGACGCAGTAGCTATCGATTTTTTCATTTTCTCCCAAAAACAGACACATTCGAGCAATTTCTAAGACTTGACAAGTGTATCTTAATATGATAGAATTTAAAGGATTTTAAACTTGAAGGGAGTGAAAATAATGTCAAAAACAGTAGTACGTAAGAATGAATCCCTTGACGATGCTCTTCGTCGTTTCAAACGTGCGGTTACTAAAGCTGGTACTCTTCAAGAAACACGCAAACGTGAATTCTATGAAAAACCTTCTGTAAAACGCAAACGCAAATCAGAAGCAGCTCGTAAACGTAAAAAATTCTAATAAATAGAAAAAGCAGGAATTCAATCCTGCTTTTTTGTGTCTTTTCATGTTGTACATCGCTTTACAAAAGGAAAAAAGAGTTTTATCAACTTTAGTATCCTCAGTATCCTCCTTTTTGATACTCGTATGAAGGAGGTTTTTGAAAATTGTTATAATTTTTTGACCATGATCTATTTCCTCTTGTTGTAGAGTTTGACAACAAGAGGAAAGAAATTGTTGATTATGTAACACGAATTCGCGAACTAATACTTTCATTTACCGATAAACAGGATAAAAAAGCTGTTTTGTATCATTCAAGTTGAAAATTGCCTTTTAAATTTGAAAGGTTTTTTTGAAGCCTCTATTTATCGCTGCGGATTATTTAAAATTCTGATATAATGAAGATGTTAGAATACTGTAAGAAAGAGGTTTTCATGGCTACTATTCAATGGTTTCCAGGTCATATGTCAAAGGCTAGGAGACAAGTTCAAGAAAATATCAAATTTGTTGACTTTGTGACGATTTTAGTAGATGCGCGTTTGCCATTCTCTAGTCAAAATCCTATGTTGACAAAAATCGTGGGTGATAAGCCTAAACTCCTTGTTTTGAATAAAGCAGATTTAGCTGATGCCCATTTAACGAAAGAATGGCGAAGATATTTTGAAAATCAGGGCATCAAAACATTGGCTATCAATTCTAAAGAACAATCAACCGTAAAAAAGGTCACAGAAGCAGCAAAATCTTTGATGAAAGAAAAAATCGCTCGGCAAAAAGAACGTGGGATACAAATCGAAACATTGCGGACTATGATTATCGGCATCCCGAACGCTGGTAAATCAACTCTGATGAACCGTTTAGCTGGGAAAAAAATCGCTGTGACTGGAAATAAACCAGGTGTTACCAAGGGGCAGCAGTGGCTCAAGTCTAATAAGGACTTGGAAATTTTAGATACTCCAGGGATTCTCTGGCCTAAGTTTGAGGATGAAAAAGTAGCTTTAAAACTCTCTTTAACAGGAGCGATTAAAGATGATGTACTGCCAATGGATGAAGTGACTATTTTTGGAATCAATTATTTCAAAGAACATTATCCTACTGAGCTTCAAGAGCGCTTCAAGTCAATGAATTTAAAAGATGAGGCTCCTGAAATTATTATGGATATGACACAAAAATTAGGGTTTCGCGATAATTATGACCGGTTTTATCAGCTTTTTATCAAAGAGATTCGTGACGGAAAAGTAGGGCGATATACATTGGATATGCTGGGAGATTTGAATGGCAACGATTAAAGAAATTCAGAAACAGTTGGAACAAGTCACTGGTTTGGATGACCCATTTTTTAAAGAGCTGGCTCATGATGAGCGGACTGGGGTAAAGAAATTGGTTGTTAAGCGTCGCAAAGCAATTCAAGACGAGTATGAAGAAGAGACTCGGTTGGAAAAAATGCTATGCTATGAAAAAGATTTGTATGCACAGGGTATAGAATGTATTGCCGGCATTGATGAAGTTGGTCGTGGTCCTTTGGCCGGTCCTGTTGTGGCTGCAGCAGTTATTTTACCTAAAAACTCTAAAATAAAAGGTCTCAACGATAGCAAGAAAATTTCTAAGAAAAAACATGAAACAATCTATCAAGAAGTGCTAAAGCAAGCGATTGCAATTGGCATTGGTATCAAAGATAATCAAGTTATTGATGAAGTGAATATCTATGAAGCAACGAAGTTGGCTATGATAGAAGCAGTTGGAAATCTTAAAATTACTCCACAACATCTTCTGATTGATGCCATGAAGCTAGATCTTCAAATACCACAGACATCTATCATCAAAGGAGATGCTAATTCACTCTCCATTGCGGCTGCTTCAATCGTAGCAAAAGTGACTAGGGATCGCATGATGACAGATTATGACTTAACTTATCCAGGTTATGACTTTGCACACAATGTTGGTTATGGAACTCAGCATCATTTAGAAGGATTGAAACGTAGAGGAATTACTCCTATTCATCGCAAAACTTTTGAACCAATTAAATCAATGATTAAAAAGATAGAAAACTGAAGATGATTATTAGTAAACTTTTAAACAACAATGTAGTCATTTCTGAAGAAAATCACCAATTATTTATCAAGAATGAAAAGGAAAATCAATGGCAACTGAATATGAAAAAATGATAGCGGGACAATTATACAATCCTCAAGATCCAGAATTACGCAGGCTTGTATCTCGTTCTCGCAAATTTCAATACACATTTAACGCAGAACGAGATGGCAAAAGAAGAAGTGCTTTAGTAAAAGAATGGCTTGGTTCTACTGGTGAAAGTATTTCTATGAAACCAAATTTTGTTTGCGATTATGGTATCAATATACATTTAGGTGAGAATTTCTACTCTAATTGGAACATAACTATGCTTGATGTCTGCCCGATTACAATTGGAAAAAATGCAATGTTTGGACCAAATTGTCAGCTTTTGACACCTCTCCATCCTTTGAATGCACAAGACCGCCTATCTGGGGTAGAGTACGGTGCACCGATTACTATTGGTGATAATTGCTGGGCTGGTGGGGGTGTAACGATTTTGCCAGGGGTGACACTAGGTGATAATGTCGTTATCGGGGTGGGATCAGTTGTAACTAAATCTTATGGTGATAATGTTGTTTTAGCAGGAAATCCAGCTCGAATTATTAAAGAATTAGATAAAATGTAAAAAACGAGAAATTCTCGTTTTTTCATTTCTTTTACGAATAGTATCTTTGAAAGATATTAATGAAAGTAAAAGGAATGAAAAAATGAATAATTTTGATATTTATAAATTAAAAGAAGCCGGCTTGACAAACCAACAAGTTATCAATGTATTAGAATATGCTGAAATACATGAAAAAGATTTGTCTGCCAAAGACATGGCAGTTGTTTCCGAATGCCGTAATCCTGCTCTTTTTATTGAAAAATATTTGCAGTTAGATGATGATTTATTACGTCAAGAATTTGAGAAATTCCCATCTTTTTCTATCTTGGACGATGTATATCCTTGGGATTTGAGTGAAATTTATAATCCACCCGTTCTTCTTTTTTATAAAGGTAATTTGGATTTGCTAAAATTACCTAAAGTGGCTGTTGTAGGAAGTCGAAATAGTAGCCGAGTAGGCAGTCAATCTGTTCAAAAGATTATTAAAGAGCTAAACAATGAATTGGTTATTGTGAGTGGTTTAGCACGCGGAATTGATACCTCGGCTCACATGGCAGCATTGCAAAATGGTGGTCGAACAATTGCAGTTATCGGAACGGGCCTAGATGTGTTTTATCCAAGGGCGAATAAGAAACTCCAATCGTATTTGGGAGAACATCATCTAGTGCTTAGTGAGTATGGTCCTGAAGCAGAGCCATTAAAATTTCATTTTCCAGAGCGTAATCGGATTATAGCAGGATTGTGTAGAGGGGTTATTGTCGCTGAAGCTAAAATGCGCTCAGGCAGCCTTATTACTTGTGAGCGAGCAATGGAAGAAGGGCGAGATGTATTTGCTATTCCAGGGTCAATTTTAGATGGAAGAAGTGATGGCTGTCATCATTTGATTCAGGAGGGAGCAAAATGTATCACATCAGGGTCTGACGTACTTTCTGAATTCCAGTTTTAAAACAAGTTCTCCTATAAGAGAATGCTACTAGTTGACATCTTGAAAAAAATAGTTTAAACTCTATGAGGTTTATTACTTTTAGAAGGTGTTTAGATTGGCAACAAAAACAAAGAAAAAAACAATAGCTAAAAAAAATCTGGTGATTGTAGAGTCGCCAGCTAAGGCAAAAACAATTGAAAAATATTTAGGACGGAACTACAAGGTTTTAGCTAGCGTAGGTCATATTCGAGATTTGAAAAAATCTACGATGTCCGTTGATTTTGAAAATAATTATGAGCCAGAATATATCAATATTCGTGGAAAGGGTCCTCTTATCAATGACTTGAAAAAAGAAGCTAAAAAGGCTAAACAAGTCTATCTTGCGAGCGACCCAGATCGAGAAGGAGAAGCTATTTCTTGGCATTTGGCTCATATTCTAAATCTGGATGAACATGATAAAAATCGCGTTGTTTTCAACGAAATTACGAAAGATGCAGTTAAAAATGCTTTTAAAGAACCACGTCAAATTGATATGGATTTGGTAGATGCTCAACAAGCTCGTCGTGTACTTGACCGTATTGTAGGGTATTCTATTTCTCCGATTCTCTGGAAAAAAGTCAAGAAGGGGTTATCGGCTGGACGTGTACAATCTGTTGCTTTGAAGCTCATCATTGATCGTGAAAACGAAATTAATGCTTTTAAGCCAGAAGAATATTGGACGATTGATGGAACGTTCAAGAAAGGTGCTCGGCAATTTCAAGCAAGCTTTTATAGTATAAATGGCAAGAAAATGAAACTTGCTACCAACGATGATGTCAAAAATGTCCTTTCTCAAATCAAGAGTGATGAATTTACCGTAGAAAGTGTTGAGAAAAAGGAACGCAAGCGCCATGCTCCACTACCTTATACTACATCATCTATGCAGCAAGACGCTGCTAATAAAATCAATTTCCGAACTCGGAAAACTATGATGGTCGCTCAACAGCTCTACGAAGGAATCAATATTGGTTCGGGTGTGCAAGGTTTGATTACTTATATGCGTACAGATTCTACTCGTATTAGCCCAGTGGCTCAAAATGAAGCTGCGGCTTTTATTACAGAGCGTTTTGGCGAAAAATATTCTAAACATGGTAGTAGAATTAAAAATTCTTCTGGTGCACAAGATGCTCATGAAGCGATTCGTCCATCGAGTGTGTTCAATACTCCCGAAAATATTGCTAAATATCTAGATAAAGATCAATTAAAATTGTATACATTGATTTGGAATCGGTTTGTGGCTAGTCAAATGACAGCAGCGGTATTTGACACTATGAGTGTGAAATTAGAGCAAAATAGTGTTCAGTTTGCTGCAAGTGGTAGTCAAGTTAAATTTGACGGTTATCTAGTTATTTACAACGATTCTGATAAGAATAAAATGTTACCTGAGATGGAAAAAGGTGACATAGTGAAGCGAGTTAACACCAATCCTGAACAGCATTTTACTCAACCACCAGCACGTTATTCAGAAGCAACTTTAATTAAGACCTTGGAGGAGAATGGCGTTGGGCGCCCATCAACTTATGCACCAACGATTGAAACTATTCAAAGACGCTACTATGTAAAACTAGTTTCCAAACGCTTTGAACCAACCGAATTGGGAGAAATTGTGAATTCATTGATTATTGAATTCTTCCCAGATATTGTCAATGTGAAGTTTACCGCTGATATGGAAGCCAAATTGGATGATGTAGAAGTCGGAAAAGAACAATGGCAAAAGGTTATTGACGAGTTTTACCAGCCTTTTGAAAAGGAAGTAGCTAAGGCTGAGACTGAAATGGAGAAAATCCAAATCAAGGATGAGCCAGCTGGTTTTGATTGTGAAGTTTGTGGAAGTCCTATGGTTATCAAGTTGGGGCGTTATGGTAAATTCTATGCTTGTAGCAATTTCCCTGATTGTCACCATACCAAAGCTATTGTCAAAGAAATAGGCGTAGAGTGTCCTAAATGTCATCAAGGACAAATTATTGAGCGTAAAACCAAACGAAACCGCCTTTTCTATGGCTGCAATCGTTATCCAGATTGTGATTTCACGTCCTGGGATAAACCAGTTGGCCGTTCTTGTCCAAAATGTGGTCAATACCTTGTCGAAAAGAAAGTTCGTGGTGGAGGCAAGCAAGTTGTCTGCAGCAACGGGGATTACGAAGAAGAAAAAGTAAAATAGTTTTTACATAATTTATATTACGTAAAACAATCTTCTGAAGAAGAGGTACAGCTTTATGACAGATAAATTTGCAGAATTTCTAAAAATCGCGTCTCAACTGAACAAGATGGGAATTATTCCACTTCTGATGGGCTCCTTGGGGCTGGAACAGGTTACTGGACAAGATTGGCAAGCGCGTGATATTGATATTCATGTTCATGGTGATGAGCGTGGCTGGGAAGCACCAGATGAAGAGCGTATTTATGATATGGACAAGATTGAACCAATGATGGAGCGCTTGGGCTATCGCTTAGTCGATCTGCACGAACACGAATTTCAAAAAGAAGATTTATCTATTGAATTTGGAGCCATGGAAACCTTGGAGGCGTTTTCGGGTGTACCAATAGCGGAGCTGACTCGAAGAGAAGTAGAAGGTGTTCAGTTTCTACTGCCAACTGCAGAGCAATTTTTAGCTATCTACCGTGCTTCTTCACGAGATTCTTACCGAAATGAAAATAACAATCATAAGGATTTTGCTAAGATTGCTTACTTGGAAAAAATGACAAAATGATGGACAGGCGGGAATCCTCCTGTCTGTCTTTTTTACTATCTTTTTGTTATAATGGTCAGAGTGAAAATCTAGAAATATCCAAGGGAGAGTATCATGTCATTATCCTATATCAATGTTATCGGTGCTGGTCTGGCTGGCAGTGAAGCGGCTTACCAGATTGCTAAACGTGGAATCCCAGTCAAACTCTATGAAATGCGGGGTGTCAAGTCGACGCCTCAACACAAGACTGCGGACTTTGCAGAACTGGTCTGCTCTAACTCTTTGCGAGGAGATGCGCTGACTAATGCAGTCGGTTTGCTTAAGGAAGAAATGCGACGGTTGGACTCGGTTATTTTAAAGTCAGCAGAAGCGACTCGCGTTCCGGCCGGTGGTGCTTTAGCAGTTGGTAGAGAAGGTTTTTCGAAGATGGTGACGGATCAAGTAATCAGCCATCCACTAATTGAGGTCATTCGTGAAGAAATCACCGAAATTCTGGAGGATGCTATCACAGTCATTGCAACAGGGCCCTTGACCAGCGATGCTTTGGCAGAAAAAATCCATGCGCTCAATGGAGGCGACGGTTTTTATTTCTATGACGCAGCAGCGCCAATCATTGATGTCAATACCATCGATATGACCAAGGTCTATCTCAAATCTCGTTATGATAAGGGCGAAGCGGCCTATCTCAACGCGCCGATGACCAAGCAAGAATTTATGGATTTCCATGATGCTTTGGTCAATGCTGAAGAAGCACCGCTCAATTCCTTTGAAAAAGAAAAATACTTTGAAGGCTGTATGCCTATTGAAGTTATGGCCAAGCGAGGCATTAAAACCATGCTTTATGGTCCGATGAAGCCGGTTGGTTTAGAGTATCCAGATGACTACCAAGGGCCTCGAGATGGTGAATATAAGACGCCATACGCTGTGGTGCAGCTCCGTCAGGATAATGCAGCAGGCAGTCTTTACAACATCGTCGGCTTCCAAACTCATCTCAAGTGGGGCGAGCAAAAGCGGGTCTTTCAAATGATTCCTGGCCTTGAGAATGCAGAATTTGTCCGCTATGGTGTCATGCACCGCAACTCCTATATAGACTCTCCAAATCTGCTGGAACAGACTTTCCGATCTAAGAAACAGCCAAATATTTTCTTTGCAGGTCAAATGACTGGAGTTGAAGGCTATGTCGAATCAGCGGCTTCTGGTCTGGTTGCTGGTATCAATGCCGCTCGACTCTTCAAAGGAGAAGAAGCACTTGTCTTTCCAGAAACAACAGCTATTGGCAGCTTGCCTCATTATGTTACCCATGCTGACAGCAAGCACTTCCAACCTATGAATGTTAATTTCGGCATTATCAAAGAACTGGACGGCCCTCGGATTCGTGACAAGAAAGAGCGCTATGAGAAGATTGCTGAACGAGCGTTGGCAGATTTAGCGACCTATTTAGATAAATAGACCGGCATTTTACTTAAGAGCTCAAAAAAATTAGGAAATCCCTAACTTTTTTGCTTAATTTATGATATAATAAATAAAATTTTTGAAAATAGAAAGTTTTCTGAAAATGAATAAATCCTATTTCTACCTCGATATGAAAACACATGAATTGATAGTTCCATACACCAAACAAAAGCGACGTGTACGTGTTCTACTTCCTAAAAACTATGCCAAAGATACTAAAAAGACTTATCCAGTCGTCTATTTTCACGATGGGCAAAATATCCTTTACAGTAAGGAGTCTTACAGCGGTCATTCTTGGAAAGTAATTCCAACGATTAAGCGCAATCCAGATATTGAGAAAATGATTGTTGTGGCCATTGACAATGATGGACCACGGCGGATGGATGAATATTCTGCTTGGAAATTTGAGGAGTCCAATATTCCTGGTGTTCAGTTTGGTGGCAAGGGCACGGAGTATGCAGAGTTTGTTATGGATGTCGTCAAACCTTTTATTGACGAAAACTATCAAACTAAGGCTGACCGTCAGCATACAGCTATGATTGGGTCTTCATTGGGAGGCAATATTACCCAGTTTATAGGCATTGAGTATCAGGAACGAGTCGGTTGTCTGGGTGTTTTTTCATCGGCTAACTGGCTCCATCAGGAAGCTTTTGACCGTTATATAGAGCGTCAGAAGTTACAATCTGACCAGCGAGTTTTCATTTATGTCGGAACGGAAGAAGCGGATGATACAGATAAGACACTTATGGCAGGTAATATCAAGCAAGCCTATATCGACTCCTCGCTCACTTATTACCGCCAGTTGATTGCTGCTGGTGTTAAACTTGACAATCTGCAAATCAAAATCCAGTCAGGAGCCATTCACAATGAGATAGATTGGGCAAAGAATTTGCCTGATTGTCTCCGTTTTATCAGTGAGAAGTGGTAAGATAAAAGGAGAAAGCGCATGTATGTAGAATTGTTAAGTCATTGGAGCGGCAATCTGGGGCGAGAAATATATATAAATCGCTATGGCCATGCTGGTATTCCAGTAGTGGTATTTGCTTCATCGGGTGGCAGTCACAATGAATATGCTGATTTCGGAATGATTGAGGCTTGCTCATGGTTTATCGAGACGGGGAAGATACAATTCTTTACTTTAAGTAGCGTAGATAGTGAAAGCTGGTTAGCTGACTGGAAGCATCCTCAAGATCGAGCAGAAATGCATCGTGCTTATGAGCGATATGTCATCGAAGATGCTATTCCTTTTATCAAGTACAAGACTGGATGGTTTGATCCGGTGATGACGACCGGTTGCTCTATGGGAGCTTATCACGCCGTTAATTTCTTCCTCCAACATCCAGATGTTTTCAATAAAGTGATTGCCCTTAGTGGAGTCTATGATGCTCGCTTTTTTGTCGGTGACAATCTGAATGATGAAGCAATTTATCAGAACTCGCCAGCTGACTATATCTGGAACCAAAATGATAGTTGGTTTATGGACCGTTACCGTCAAGCAGATATCATTATTTGTACCGGCCTAGGCAGCTGGGAACAAGACGGGCTTCCATCTTTCTATACTCTCAAAGAGGCTTTTGAGCACAAAAATATTCCAGCTTGGTTCTCTGAGTGGGGGCATGATGTGGGGCATGATTGGATATGGTGGCGTAAGCAAATGCCGTATTTCTTGAGCCAGTTAAATCTTTAAGATATCAAGTAGAGAGGAAATTTTATCATGAATTATATTGTTATTTCACCTTATTATCCGCAAAATTTTCAACAATTTACTGTTGAGCTTGCAAACAAAGGAATTACTGTTTTGGGCATTGGGCAGGAACCTTATGATCAACTAGATCAACCTTTGAAAAATGCTCTAACAGAATATTTTCGGGTGGAAAATCTTGAAAATCTCGACGAAGTTAAACGCGCTGTAGCATTCCTTTTTTACAAGCATGGGCCAATTGACCGTATTGAGTCGCATAATGAATATTGGTTGAATCAAGATGCTCAACTACGTGAACAGTTCAATGTTACTGGACCAAAACCAAAAGACTTAAAAAAGACGAAATTTAAGTCTGAAATGAAGAAACTCTTCAAAAAGGCAGGCGTGCCAGTCGTTCCAGGGCAGATTGTAAAAACCTTGCAGGCAGTTGACATGGCTGTTAGCAAGATTGGGCTTCCGTTGATTGCCAAACCAGACAATGGTGTTGGAGCAGCAGGAACCTATAAACTTGAAACTACTGAAGATATTGAACAATTTAAACAAAAATGGGACAAGCAAACCGTTTATTTCTTTGAAAAATTCGTTGATTCTGGACAGATTTGCACATTTGACGGGTTACTAGATTCCAAAGGCAACATTGTATTTTCAACAACTTTTGATTATGCTTATACTCCTTTAGATTTAGTATTAAATCATTATGAAAATTCGTATTATATTATAAAAGACATGGAGCCTAAATTACGTCAATATGGTGAAGCTATCGTTAAAGTGTTCGGCATGAAAGAGCGGTTCTTTCATATTGAATTTTTCCGTAATGGAAATGATTATATTGCTATTGAATACAATAACCGCCCCGCAGGTGCTTTTACTATTGATTTATATAACTTTGCGCATTCGATTGATCTTTATCGTGGATATGCAGCTGTTGTAAACGGTGAACCTTTCCCACAGTCTCAAGTAGAAACACAATATGGCTTGGTGACTGCTCGTCGTTCAACCTCAAATTATGTATATTCAGAAGAAGAGTTGCGTGAAAAATACGGTGATAAATTAAAAGCAGTAAAAATTATGCCACAGGCTTTTGTTGACTTACAAGGAGATATTCATTATATTCTGACGACACCAAATCGATCTGAAGTCGATCAAATGATAGAGGATTTTGGAAAAAAGTAGAAAAACAATATTTTTTAGTTTAAATGGAATGAAATTCTAAAATTACATTCCTTGCCATTATTTTTAAAGATGCGAGACCAATTTAAGATCTTCTCATTCGTCAAAGCATTGGGACCATTATGTATAAAAGCAGAATCTAGGATGTAATAACTAAGAAATTACTGGTAAGGGGTTTTTGCGGAAATGTGTTGTTTTATACACAGAAGATACCAATCTATTTGAGGTCTGCGCCTCAAACTTTAATATTGTTGAAGAACTGCCTGATTTATGGAATTTCAGGGGTATCAAGAATGTAGACGTAGCAGCAGTAGAGGACGTGCTACATGATATTAAAAATACAAATATGAAGATATTTTGAAAATTTTAGAACAATGCTGTTGTTATTGTGTGAGAACCAAAAAATTAGCTCTTACATTAAAAATTAGAGCCAATTTTTGTAATTATTTTACAGAACAAAATATTGCATAATATTAGTTATGTAATATTTATAATTTATCTAATGCATTCTTTTGCTCATCATTAACGATATGGGTATAGAGGTCAGTGACCTGAGTACTAGCATGACCTAGCTGATGGCTAACCAAGACCTGGGACTTGGTCGCATCATAAAGCCTAGTAGCTAGAGTGTGGCGGAGTTTGTGAGGAGTCACTCGAACTTTAAAATTTTCAGAATACTTGGCAACCATCTTTTCTACACTAGATGCGTCAATCCGATTGGGGACTCCTCTATATCCTGTCAAAAAGAAGGCAGTATCGGATTTCTCAGTTTTATAGCGTTTGGATCGAATCTCCAAATACCTTTCTAAATAAGGTTTAGCGAAAGATGCAATATTAACAGAATCTCTTTTCCCACCTTTACGAGTAACTTCAATGACCATTATTTTCAGATTGAGGTCTTTCAAATCAAGATTTACTGCCTCGGATAGACGAATACCAGATGCAAGAAGTAGTGCTATCATCGCCAAATCTCTCTCTTTATTTTTGTTGAAAGAGGAGAGGGCACGGTTAGATAAACTTTTAGGATATTCTTCATCAATATAATTCAAAAATTGTTCAGTTTCCGTGCCTAAAAAGAGTTTTTGTTTAATATTTTCAGCTCGTGCAGCTAAAGTTTCTTTCTTTTTCTTAGTGGACACTTTTTTCATAACATTACGGTAAAAATAAGGCTCCCCATTCTCATTTTCCACCTCTTCAGTTAAATATTTATAAAGGCTAGAGAGAGCTGAAAGAGTGCGGTTAATAGTTGTTTGAGATACTCCGTTTTGCGTGGTATTAGCATTAAGCAGCGGTCGTTCCCGTAAGTAAAGGATAAATGATTCCATATCTTTTTTAGTCATATTTTCCAACACCGATAAAGGAATTTCTGCAATTTGTGAGACATCAGTAATTCCAGAGTCTAAAATCCACTGAAAAAAACGATTGTATTCTTTAAGATATTCATATAAGGTTGTAAAACTGTATGGAACAGTTAATTTAGATTGATAATATTCCAAAACATACCAGGGGAGAATAGTCTTTAGTTTTTCAATTCTTTCTAAAAGTAGTTCACGCTTCATAAAGGATCTCCATTATTTTATTCTATATAAGAAGTATAGCATAGCTCTATATTTTTTTCAAGAAAATTATAGTTTTTCGGAAAGATGTTAGAGAGATTACCTATAAAACAATCATCCCAAAGATGTTATGTTGCTAGAATATATAAAAAATAAGCCGATGCGCAATTTTTGAACGACTTATTTTTTTGTATTTGATTATTTCCGCTTTTTCTTAGCCTTTTTCATTTTATTTGCCATGCGTTTCATAGCTTGTTTAGTTGCAAATTCACCAATTTTTCCCTTAAGTCCACCACCAAACATTTGGCTCATATCCGGCATGCCAGTGCCTCCTAAACTTGACATATCTGGCATACCACCTTGCCCCATCATACCTTCTAGAGCTGTCATATCTGGTATTCCTCCTTCGCCAGGCATGTTCTTAGGCATATTGTTGGGGTTTAGTCCCATTTGCTTCATCATCTTATTCATATCACCAGACATGACACCCTGCATGACAGATTTGGCTTGATTAAAGTCCTTGATAAACTTATTAACTTCGACGAAGCTATTACCAGAACCTGCAGCAATCCGACGGCGGCGACTTGGGTTGAGAAGATTGGGGTTTTCTCGCTCAGCTGGTGTCATGGATGATACAATGGCACGTTTGCGAGCAATTTCATTTTCATCTACCTTAAAATTCTTCATGGCAGGATTATTGGCCATACCAGGAATCATCTTTAGTAGATCTTCCATTGGGCCCATATTTTGAACCTGATCTAGTTGGTCAATGAAATCATTAAAATCAAAGGTATTTTCTCGCATTTTTTCAGCCATCTCAAGTGATTTTTGCTCATCGTATTCTTGAGAGGCTTTTTCAATCAGAGTCAGCATGTCTCCCATGCCTAAAATCCGACTAGACATTCGATCTGGGTGGAAAGTTTCAATGTCTGTAATTTTTTCCCCAGTACCAGTAAACTTAATCGGTTTACCAGTAATTTGGCGGACGGATAAAGCGGCACCACCACGTGTATCGCCATCAATCTTAGTCAGAATAACCCCAGTTACTTCTAACTGATCATTAAATTCACGAGCTACATTGGCAGCTTCTTGCCCAATCATGGCATCGACAACCAAGAGAATTTCATTTGGTTGAGCAAGTACTTTGACATCACGCAGCTCATTCATGAGTTTCTCATCGATTTGCAGACGACCAGCTGTATCAATCAGCACATAGTCATTGTGATTAGCCTTGGCTTGCTCCAGACCTTGACGAACAATCTCGATTGCTGGTACTTCTGTTCCTAACGAAAATACTGGTACATCAATTTGTTGACCAAGAGTTTTGAGCTGATCAATAGCTGCCGGACGATAAATATCAGCAGCAATCATCAAAGGTCGAGCAGCTTCTTCTTTCTTAAGTTTATTGGCTAATTTTCCTGCAAATGTAGTTTTACCAGCCCCTTGGAGACCGACCATCATGATAATGGTTGGAATTTTAGGAGATTTGATAATTTCTGCTGTATCAGAACCTAATACAGTGGTCAATTCTTCGTCAACAATCTTGATAATTTGTTGAGCAGGATTTAATGTATCAATAACTTCGTGTCCGACAGCACGCTCGCGAACTTTTTTGATAAAGTCTTTGACAACTGGTAAAGCTACATCGGCTTCCAAGAGTGCCATACGAATTTCTTTGGTCGCTTCTTGGACATCACTCTCTGAAATTTTTCCTTTTCTTCGTAGATTTTTAAAGACGTTTTGTAAACGTTCGGTTAAACTTTCAAATGCCATAAAATGTATTTCTCCTGGTTAATGATATTGATTTGTGCGTATTTTTTTACTGACAATTCACTATTCTCGATTGTCAATACTAGATAAGGTTGCAATTTGCTTTTGCAAATAGATATCGTCAGCATATTTCTCTATTATTTGATCGAAAATTTGGCTTCTAACGATATAATCTGAATACATGTGAAGTTTCATTTCGTAGTCTTCTAAAATCTTCTCAGTCCGTTTGATGTTATCATAAACAGCTTGACGGCTAACTTGAAACTCTTCAGCAATCTCAGCGAGACTATAATCATCTGCATAATAAAGTTCAATATAATTCATTTGTTTATCTGTTAGAAGTGCTGCATAAAATTCAAATAGAGCATTCATTCGATTGGTTTTTTCAATTTCCATAAGATTTATTATACCAAAAAATACAGTAAAACTCTACTAGTGAAGAGATTTACTTAACTAAAAACACTCCCACATCAGCGACAGTGTTTACATATCTTAAATTAGGTAATATAAATTAATTGTTTTCTAAATAAAATTCAAATCGTTCGCCGACATATTGACTTTTGACATATTCAAAAGCCGTTCCATTGTCAAAATAAGAAATCTGTGTCAAACCAAGAATCGCATGACCTTTAGGAATTTCCAGGTAATGCGCAATCCTTTCTTTGGCAAGACGTGCATAAATAGTTTGTTGGGATTTTCCAATTTTATAGCCATGTTCTTGCAAGGTTTGAAAAAAATGCTTCGTAATTTCTTCTTTGTTAAAATTTTTGATGAATTTTTCTGGAATTGAAGCGACTTCATAAACTACAGGAATGTGATTAGCATACCGTACTCGTTCCATACGAATGACGTTTTCAGTCTTTTCGATTTCTAATTTTTCGACTTCTTCTTTACTTGGTAATGTTCGACGATAAGAAATAAGCTGACTTGAAGGCGCCTTTCCTTGGGCTTTGATAATTTCAGTAAAGCTAGTTGTGCCACGCATCTTTTCCTGAACCCGTGTACTAGCTACAAATGTACCACTTCCCATACGACGTTCCAGTACTCCTTCTTCTACTAAAAGAGTGATGGCTTGACGAAGTGTCATGCGGCTAACCTCAAATTGTTCAGCTAAATCACGCTCACTTGGCAAGCGTTGTCCGATTTTCCAAATTTCTTCGTCGATTTCTTTTTTTATTTGATCGTGAATTTTCATATAAGCTGGAAGCATAGTAACCTCTTTCAAGACAAATTTCCTCTTTTTATTGTATTATCAATTGAAATAAAAGTCAATTCTCACTCAATGGGATTGGAAAAGTCTCTATTTTGTGTTAGAATAAACAAAGAAATTTCATTTGAGAAAGGGAAGAAATGACAATTACAACTGAATTGCAAGATGTTGAAAGAATCATTGTATTGGATTATGGCAGTCAATATAATCAACTCATCTCACGCCGTATACGCGAGATTGGTGTTTTTTCTGAACTAAAAAGTAATAAAATTACAGCTGCTGAAGTTCGTGAAATAAATCCAGTCGGAATTATCCTGTCTGGTGGGCCAAATTCTGTTTATGAAGAAGGTTCATTTGATCTTGACCCTGAAATTTTGGAATTGGGCATTCCGATTTTAGGGATTTGTTATGGCATGCAGCTTTTAACTCACAAATTAGGCGGAAAAGTTGTACCCGCAAGAAACGCTGGAAATCGTGAGTACGGTCAGTCAGAACTCATTCATACGGATTCACAACTGTTTGCAAGCACTCCTGAACAACAAATTGTTCTTATGAGTCATGGAGACGCTGTTACAGAAATTCCTCAAGGGTTTGTACGAACCGGAACTTCTGCCGACTGTCCATTTGCAGCTATTGAAAATACCTCCAAGAAAATCTACGGCATTCAGTTCCACCCTGAGGTTCGTCATTCAGAATTTGGCTACGATATTCTTCGCAACTTTGCTCTTGATATTTGTGGAGCCAAAGGCGACTGGTCTATGGATAATTTTATTGATATGCAAATTAAGCAAATTCGAGAAACTGTTGGAGATAAACGCGTTCTTCTGGGTCTATCGGGTGGTGTCGATTCATCAGTTGTTGGTGTTCTCCTTCAAAAAGCTATTGGAGACCAGCTTATCTGTATTTTTGTAGATCATGGCTTACTCCGTAAGGGAGAGGCGGAGCAAGTTATGGATTCTCTTGGCGGGAAATTTGGTCTTAATATTATTAAAGCAGATGCTGCCAAGCGTTTCCTTGGTAAATTAGCTGGTGTATCTGATCCAGAACAAAAGCGTAAAATCATTGGTAATGAGTTTGTTTATGTTTTTGACGATGAAGCTAGCAAGTTAAAAGATGTAAAATTCCTCGCACAAGGAACGCTTTATACTGACGTTATCGAATCTGGTACAGATACTGCTCAAACTATCAAGTCTCACCATAATGTTGGTGGTCTGCCAGAAGACATGCAGTTTGAGTTGATTGAGCCTCTCAATACACTTTATAAAGACGAAGTTCGTGCGCTTGGTACAGAACTTGGTATGCCAGATGAAATTGTTTGGCGTCAGCCATTCCCAGGCCCAGGACTTGCCATTCGTATTATGGGCGAGATTACTGAAGAAAAACTCACAACTGTTCGTGAATCTGATGCCATTCTTCGCGAAGAAATCGTGAAAGCTGGACTCGATCGTGATATTTGGCAATACTTCACTGTGAATACTGGTGTTCGTTCGGTAGGTGTCATGGGAGATGGTCGAACTTATGACTATACTATTGCAATTCGTGCTATTACTTCTATTGATGGAATGACTGCAGATTTTGCTAAAATTCCTTGGGAAGTATTGCAAAAAATCTCTGTTCGTATCGTCAATGAAGTAGCTCATGTTAATCGTATTGTCTACGATATTACTAGCAAGCCACCAGCAACGGTTGAGTGGGAATGATGAAAATAAAAACCGCATGAAGTAAAGCCTTCAGCGGTTTTCTCTTGATAGTTTATAGTCTGCTTAACTTTATTATTAGCTAATATCATTTGTTCCAACATATGATTTCTTATGCCTTTTATAGCATAGCATTTGGACAAAAATGCGAGCATGCGTCTACTGGTATATAATCTCTGTATTGGTTCAGGTGTCGTCCTAAGCAATTTTGCATTGCAAGGTCATTCATCCTAAGAGTTGGTTCTTATAATATATCCAAAACAGTAAACTTAGTTTTTAATTGATCAATTTATTTTCCCCACAAAAATTGAATGAGTAACTTATCTACTTCTGGATTTTCGTGTAGTTGGCTATGTTGAGCTAGTTTACCTGTGATTTTCTTTTCTTGGTAAGATTTTGCATTATCAGAAACCAAGTACTTCAGGCTACGAGATGAAGCGTTTAAAACAGAACCATCTGATCCATTTTTGTAATCTCCATAGATATTTAACACGTCAACTTGATTTTGCGGGAAAACTTCACGTAATGGCAATAATCTTTGAAAAATCTGTGTGACTTGGTTTGGCTGACCTGTTGCTTCATTAACTTTTACATCAGAAGATAAACCCATAGCTTCTAAACCGGCAGCAAAATTAGCAATATTGACTTGCTTTTGTAATTGTGGTAATTTCTCATCTTGTCCATGATCTAGAAGATAATACAAAATAGACATATTTCCTAAAGAATGCCCCACCATATTCATCTTTGTAAAACCATACTTTTCTTGTAGCTTGCTGACCACGGCTTTTGCATATCGACCAACATCAATAGGATTGCGATTATCTTCGTAATTCACTTCTACGATTGGGTTGGCAGCGCCTTTGGAGATGTTTCCCTTCAAGGTTACCTGACCATTCCTATCAACATTTGCTCGAATAACAGTTTTTGTTACTCCTGCTTTTTTTGCTGCATCTGTCATATGTCGTTCAGCATTAGCACTACTCCCATAACCATGAAAGAAGAGCGTTGGAGTAGTTGATTGAACATAATTATTATTTTTATCTAACTTACCTTCTGCTTTAGTACGATAAAATAAAAACACAGAAATAGAAAGCAAAATTGTTAAAATTCCCGTAATTAAGGCTATTTTTTTCATCATATTTAGCATTTCCTTTTGTGAGATATATTTTCAAGTATAACATGTAAGAATATAAATGACAATTGATTTGTTTGAAAATCCCTAGCAGAGAAGCTACTAGGGATTTGATTATTAAAACCAATTCATCACTTTCATGATATACATATTCATCCGAACTTGACGAGAGTAATAGAAATTTCCTCCATTGATATAGAGTTTAGAACCATGTAAAAGTGCAATGGGATGATAATAAGCATATGTTTTCCCAGTTACGTTTCCTAAACTTGGTGCGACAACATCTTTAGAGTATTTTTTTGCTAAATCAATGGTGTTTTCCCCACCATGTTTTGCAATGTAGTCAATATAGGAGCGACCAAAGTTATAAGCTTGTACAGCGGTCCAAACATCTACTTTCTTTTTTTGCGCTAGATTTAAATTGGTGGATAAAGTTTGAACTCCTTGTCGAATACTTTCTTTATTATTTAAAATAGAATTTTTCTGTCCTGTCATACTCTCACTAGATTGCATAACATCAGAAACTTTACCTTTTGTTTCGGTATAAATCATAGCAAGGACAAGTTCTTCATTAGCTACAGTATCCTGCTCATCTAACACTTCTCGCACTAAGGTACGGTAGTTCATCACCTGCTTAACATCATGATGAACTTGGATAAACTTATAACAGACAAGGATTAAAAGGATAAGAAAAATCAGTTTTCTAAGAATTTTGAACATTATTTATTTACTTTGAATATCTTCTATGTTTTTGATGAGAATGGAATAAGTTCCATTGTCGTTTTGTATGAATTCTACAGATTCTGCATCTTGATAGATGTTATTGGGGACAATGAGTTCAATTCCATTTGAAAGGGAGAGTTTTTGATTTTCAAATTTTTTCTTCTGACGGCTACTATCAACTTCATCGAATTTAACAGTTTCTGGAATAACTTCCTTTACCCGATCTATAAAAGTCAAGCGAGCTGTAAGATTGTTATCAAATAATTCATCAGCTAGTTTTTCTGGCGACAATTCATCGTTTTCTTCTAAGTTTTTAAAAATAGACGATTTAACCTTGGATTGAAATTGGAAATCATCCTGATTAAAACTTTCTGCGACTTTTTGAGCCGTTTTTTCTAAGGCTTTAATAGATTTTTTAGGTGAAGTTTTAGGCTTGACTTGTAACAGGCTATCAGAAAAATAATTGAAAAAAGTCCCATTGTATTTAATCCGTTTTTCAATCAAATGGTATTTACGAGATTGAAGGTTAATAACCAAAGCCTCATCAGCACCTGTACCAAATCCAGGCAAGTTATTCTGGGTAATCTTGATAGGATTGTCTACTTGTCCACCCAAGTGAGTGAATGTTTCTCTCAAAGCAATGCGCAAAAAAGCAAAATGCTCAACGCCTTCTTTGTCAAATTGAACAAACATCAAATCGTTGGTTTTCTGATTTTCGCTTACCAAAAATTCCTCTTTCCAGAGATTGGCAACTGTGATGGATGTTTCTAAAAGGTCTTTTGTAATATGTGATAAAAAGACACTATCTTCTGTGAAAATACCTGTTTTAGCCTCATCTGAATAGACACGTTCAATCTTCCTGCGAAGATATTCTTCAATTTTGGGAGTAATATCAAGATATTTATCTGCTAAAAGAAGATCGGTATCTGATGGACTAAATTGATGAATAATAGCTTTTTTTATGTAAATGTCCATTTCAAACCTCGTATAGCGGAAAGGCATCTGTCAATCCCTTGACTTCTGCACGAACCTGCTCTAAAATAATTTCGTTATCAGCGTTTTCTAAAGTTTTAATAATCAATTCTGCTACTTTAATACTTTCTGTTTCGCCAAAACCACGAGCAGTAATAGCTGCAGTTCCAATCCGAATTCCACTTGTTTTAAATGGCGATAAAGTTTCATAAGGAATAGAGTTTTTGTTGAGGGTAATGTGTACATTATCCAATAAATCTTGAGCAATTTTTCCATTTTCAACCACTTTGGTCACATCCACAAGAAAAAGATGATTCTCCGTACCACCTGAAATGACACGGAAATTAGCATGTTGCTGGAATACTTGAACCATTGCCTTAGCATTATCCAAAATCTGCTGAGCATAAACTTTGAAAGCTGGATCTAATACTTCTTTGAAAGCAGCTGCTTTAGCAGCTACTACGTGCTCCAATGGTCCCCCTTGAATTCCTGGGAAGATTGCAGAATTAATCTTTTTTGCTAACTCTTCATCATTGGTTAAAATGAGACCTCCGCGAGGACCTCTAAGAGTTTTATGAGTGGTAGTTGTTGTAATATGTGCATAAGGTACTGGGCTTGGATGCAAACCAGCAGCAACTAAACCAGCAATATGAGCCATATCTACCATCAGTTTTGCTCCGACAGTATCTGCAATTTCACGAAATTTTGCAAAATCAATAATATGTGAATAGGCAGAAGCTCCTGCAACAATCAATTTGGGTCTGACTTCTTTAGCTTGTGCCAAAATAGCCTCAAAATCTAATAGTTCAGTTTCAGAATCAACATTGTAAGGTACAAAGTTGTAGTTTTTTCCAGAGAAGCTAACAGCAGCACCGTGTGTCAAATGTCCACCTGCCGCAAGATCCATTCCCATTACTGTGTCGCCTGGCTTGATTAAGGCCATATAAGCTGCACAATTTGCTTGACTACCTGAGTGAGGTTGGACATTAGCGAATTGTGCTCCAAATATTTTCTTGGCACGTTCAATCGCTAACGTTTCAATCACATCTACAACATTTGTACCGCCATAATAACGATGACCTGGATAACCTTCTGCATATTTGTTGGTTAAAATAGAGCCTTGTGCTGCCATAACCGCTTTTGAAACAACATTTTCTGAAGCTATTAATTCAATATTGTTTTGCTGACGTTTTTCTTCTGTAGTAATGGCTTCCCAGAGCTCACCGTCATATTCTTTATAGTCTTTATGATCAAAAATCATAAGAGTCTCCCTTCTGTCAAAATGGTTCAAAACCTACTAGTTGATTTTTTGAAAACCGATTTCTGGAATTTTAGCAAGGATTTCTGCACGAGTAACAGCCCCTTGACGTAGAATATGTGCGGTTTCTCCAGATAAATCCAAAATAGTTGAATCCTGACCTGTTAGAAAGATATCATCTTCTATACCAAGAACTTTATGGTTGAACTCTATCATAATTTGCTGAAAGTTTACTCCACTACTCTTTCCAGATAAATTTGCAGACGGACCAATGAGAGGTCCAAATTTTCTAATCAAGTCCAAAGTTTTGGGATGGTTAGGAACACGAAAACCAACTGTTTTCATACCTGAATTTACCCAAGTCGGAACTTGTTCATTAGCTTGTAAAATAATCGTTAAAGGACCCGGTAGAAAAGTTCGGTAAAGCTTTTCTAGATACTGAGGCTGATATTTAGAAAATTGATAAATATCTTCTAAACTTGAAACGTTTAGGTTCAAAGCTTTGTTGCGAGGTCTTCCTTTTAAGTTATAAACATGTTTGACAGCCTGTTTATCTAAGGCTTTGCAAAATAAACCATATACCGTTTCGGTTGGTAACACGACTGCTCCTCCGCCACTCAGTATTTCCTCAATTTTATCCATTATCTATCACTACCATTCTATCTTTTCCGAATTGATCTTGTAAGATGCGAATTCTCATTTTGGGAAGTGTGGACTCAAAGATTTTTTTGACCTTTTCCCCTTGTTTGTAGCCAATTTCGAGATAAATCTTTCCTTTTTCTGTTAAATGATTTGGGGCACTTTCAGCAATTTTTCGATAAACGGCATATCCATCTTCTTCGGCAAAAAGAGCAAGATGTGGCTCTGAGGCAAGGACGTTTGTCGCTACTTCCTCTATATCTATCTCTGAAATATAAGGTGGATTAGATACAATAATATCATACTTTCCCGTAATCTTCTGAAAACAATTAGACTGAATAAAGTCTACCATTACATTGATAGATTTTGCATTTTCTTGCGCTAAATCCAGAGCATCTTGGGAAATATCAGAAGCTGTAATCTGCCACTTATCACGCTCAGCAGCTAAAGATAAAGCAATTACTCCGCTTCCAGTTCCAATATCTAAAATTTTAATATTGATATTAGGATTTTCAGCCAAAATGAGGGTGACCAATTCTTCAGTTTCCGGTCGTGGAATCAGCACGCGTTCATCTACTTTAAAGGAGCGGCCCAAAAATTCTGCATGGCCAATAATATATTGAGCAGGTTTATGAGCTAATAATTGAGTTTGAATTTCTTTTAGTAACTTTACATCATCTACTGCTGCTTCTGTGTGCATTTTCATCACAAATTCGGTGAAAGATAAGTCTTTTAAGGCTCGAAAAGCAAAGGATAAGCTTTCTGCTTCTTCCCCAACTGCTTCAAGCTCGATTTCCATTTCAGCAAGAATTTGAGCTAATTTCATTATTTATTCAGTTCTTCTAATTTTTGTGTTTGATCATACAATACCAAAGCATCTACGATTTCATCTAATTTTCCAGCTAAAATCGTATCTAATTTTTGCAGTGTCAAACCAATACGATGGTCTGTCACACGATTTTGTGGGAAATTATAGGTACGAATCCGTTCTGAGCGATCCCCAGTCCCGATGGTCGATTTTCGCTCGGCATCTTGCTCGTCTTGTGCGATTTGCGCAAAATGGTCAGCTACGCGTGCACGGATAATCTTCATAGCCTTGTCACGATTCTTCTGTTGCGTTCTTTCTTCTTGCATTTCAACTTTGATATTTGTTGGCAAGTGAACGATCCGAACGGCTGTTGCGACTTTATTGACATTCTGACCACCAGCACCAGAAGCATGATAAATATCAATTCGAAGATCTTTTGGATCAATATCGTATTCTATTTCTTCGATTTCGGGCATGACTAAGACGGTCGCTGTTGAAGTATGAACTCGTCCTTGGCTTTCTGTCACTGGAACACGCTGTACACGGTGGGCACCTGATTCGTATTTTAATTTGGAATACACAGCTTGCCCAGAAACCATAGCTACTACTTCTTTGAAGCCCCCAACCCCATTCATGGAGGCTTCCATGATTTCAAATTTCCAGCCTTGTGATTCAGCGTATTTTTGATACATTGTTAGGAGGTCGCCAGCAAAAAGTGAGGCTTCATCACCTCCCGCTGCACCACGGATTTCTAAGATAATATTTTTATCATCGTTTGGATCTTTTGGAAGAAGAAGAATTTTCAATTTTTCCTCATATTCTTCCTTTTCAGTTTTCGCATCTTTGAGTTCTTGCTTTGCCATTTCTTCCAAATCAGCGTCGCCAGTAGCATCTTTAATCATTTCTTCCGCATCTGTAATATTTTGAAGAACCCTTTTATATTCACGATAAGCTGCTACCGTATCGCGCGTGCTTGCCTCTTCTTTGGATAATTCCATGAAACGCTTAGTATTACTGACAACATCAGGATCACTCAGAAGCTCTCCCAATTCTTCATAACGATCTTCAACGGCTTGTAGCTGTTCATAAATATTCATTGCTTGCTATTCTCTCTTTCATTCTTTATTTCCTCGATTTCTGGATGGAAATAGTGCTTCCTACAGACTGGGATATAGGTTTCGTTTCCACCGATTTGAATCTGTTCTCCCTCATAAACTGGCTGACCATTTGTTGTTCTTAATACCATAGTTGCCTTTTTAGAACAAAATTGACAAATCGTTTTAATTTCATCAATCTTATCTGCTAAAAGTAGGAGATACTTAGAACCTTCAAATAACTCATTTTGGAAATCATTTTTCAAACCAAAAGCCATAACTGGTACATTTAATTCATCAACCACTTTCGCCAAGTCATAGACATGATGACGAGATAGAAATTGTGCTTCATCAATCAATACACAATAAGGTTTTTCAGGCATTTCTTGAATGAAGTGGAAAATATCAGTATCTTCTGCTATTGCCATTGCTTTTCGTTTCATGCCAATACGACTAGAAACAACACCGAAACCATCACGTGTATCAAGTGCACTCGTCATGATAACAACACCTTTGCCCTGTTCTTCGTAATTGTGTGCCACTTTTAAAATTTCAATGGTTTTGCCCGAATTCATCGTGCCATATTTATAATATAATTGAGCCATTTTTCTTGATTCGTTTCAAATTTCTCCAATTTTTAATACTTCTTATTTTACCATATTCTGACACTCTTTAAAACCTAATTTGTGATAAAATAAAAATATCAAATATAAAAAGGAGAAATGAAATGCCATTTGTCAGAATTGATTTATTTGAAGGACGTACTTTAGAGCAAAAAAAAGCTCTTGCAAAAGAAATCACTGCTGCTGTCGTGAAAAATACTGGCGCACCACAATCTGCTGTTCATGTCATTATTAATGATATGCCAGAAGGAAGTTATTTCCCACAAGGAGAAATGCGTACAAAATAACAAAAAAGAATCTTGGATAAAAATCTGAGATTCTTTTTTGTTTCAAAATAGTAAGAATGCATGTGCGGTAGATAACCTAATTTCTTTTTTGAATATGGTTAAGTCGGAGTTGATATAAAATGCCACTAACAACCAGACTGATAATTAGGCCAAACCAATAAGCAAAGGGACCTAAATTTGTGAGGTGATCTAATAGTAATCCAACTGGTAACGCCACCCCCCAATAACCAATCAATCCCAAATAAAATGGCACTTTTGTATCCTTATAACCGCGTAAAATTCCTTGCAGAGGCGCTGCAAAAGTATCTGCTAATTGAAAAAACAAACTATAAGTTAAGAAAATGGATGTCAGACGAATGAATTCTTTGTTCGTTCCATACAATGAAGCGACTTGATGACGAAAAAGATATAAAAATGTCAGTGTGAACATAGCAAATCCCAGTGCGGTCACTCTCCCAAGAGTACAATATTTTCTCACAACATCTAGTCGTTGAGCACCAATTTCGTAAGATACGATAATCGCCATTGCATTAGAAATGCTCATGGGGAAAGCATACATAAGATTTGAAAAATTAATAGCAGATTGGTGACTGGCAATGACTAATGAAGAAAATTTTGCCATGAGTAAACCGACAACTGAAAATATCACAACTTCTGCAAAAACGGTCCCTCCAATAGGAAAACCTAGGCGCATGCCTTCCAGAAATAAAAGTAGTGGGATAATTCCAAACGCTAAATACCAGAGATAATGTATAGCAACTTTTGCTACTAAAGGTTCTAAACTCATATTGGACAGAACCAGCGGCCCACCTAAAAATACGAGTCCGAACAAGAGAAGAGATAAGCCAAGAGACAAATAAATAAACTGATAAAAATCAGAAGCGACTTTTTCTTCTCGTTTTTGTCCTAAATGATGCCCAATAATCGGAACCAAAGCTGAGACAATGCCAGTTAGAAAAGTAAAGAAAGGACTCCATAAACTAGTCGCCATTGAAACTCCAGCTAGATGCAAAGTATTGTAATGTCCCGTCATTGTTGTGTCTACAAAAGAGGCTGAAAAATTGGCAAGTTGATAAATCAAAATTGGCAAAAAAATTGAGACGAATAATATCATTCGTTCTTTTAAATTGCGAGTTTGGTACATAAAATCTCCTCAAACAGTTCTTTCTCTCTTAACTATACTATAAGCAATTGGAATAGTCAAAAAGGCTAGGAGAAAATCTTCCTAGTCTTGTCGAACTTTATTTCTTCTTATGATTTAAAATAAGGTTTAAGGCAATTGCAATTACACTTGCCATGACAATTCCGTTTGAGAAAAACATTTGCAAGCCAGTTGGTAGGCTGTTAAAAAGATTACTTCCATTTAAGCCGACTCCAGCAGAAATAGATACAGCAGCAATCAAGAAATCATGCTCATTGTGTTCAAAATCAACTCGTGCTAGCATTTGCATTCCCTGAACTGAAACAAAACCAAACATGATAAGCATAGCGCCACCAAGTACAGGGCTTGGAATAATTTGTGCTAAAGCTCCGAATTTTGGTAGTAATCCTAACAAGATAAGAAAGCTTGCTGCATAATAGATTGGAAGACGTGTTTTAATTCCAGAAAGTTTGACTAAACCAACATTTTGTGAAAATCCTGTATATGGGAACGTGTTGAAAATACCGCCCAACAGTACAGCAATTCCTTCTGCTCGATAACCATTTCGCAGGCGAGTGCTGTCTAGTGTTTCCTTTGAAATATCTGAAAGCGCAAAATAAACGCCTGTTGATTCAACCAGAGAAACGGTTGCGATGATACACATCATGATGATTGATGAAAATTCAAACTTGGGAATCCCAAAATAAAACGGTGTTGGAACGTGCATAAGAGGTGCTTGAGTTACTGGAGTAAAATCTACTAAGCCCATACAACTAGCAACAATTGTTCCGACCATTAAACCAATCAAAATGGCAATGGATTTGAGAAAGCCTTTTGCGAAGATATTTACCAGAAGTATTATTAAAATTGTAACAGCAGCTAACAATAAGCTTTGGGCAGTTGGTTTTTCACTATTATTTCCCATATTACCAATGGCAACTGGAATGAGTGTCAATCCGATGGTTGTAATTACTGATCCTGTCACAATTGCTGGAAAAAAATTAGCAATTTTAGAACAAAATCCTGCAATCAAAAGAACGTAAACACCAGAGACGATGAGTGCTCCAAACATAGCTCCACTTCCATGTTTTTGACCAATCATGATCAAAGGGGCAACCGATTGAAAGGCAACCCCAAGTACGACTGGCAAGCCGATGCCAAAATATTTATTGAGTTGTAATTGTAAAAATGTTGCCACACCACACATGAAAATATCTGTAGAAATAAGGTAGGTCAGCTGTTGACTCGAATAACCTAATGCACTAGCAATCATGATAGGGACAAGGATTGACCCTGAATACATCGCTAATAAGTGTTGCAAACCTAAGATAGCCGCTTGTGAGTGCTTTTTTTCTTTATAATTCATTATGCATCGGCCTCCATAAATACAATTTTTCTATTTTCAAATTTTTGAATACGAGCTAAAGAAACGACTTTTCGCTTATCTTCTTCTAGTAACTTTCTACCTTCTTGGAATGATTTTTCAATGACAATACCAATCGCTTCTACAGAGGCGCCTGATTGCTCAATAATATCGATAAGGCCCTTAGCAGCCTGTCCATTTGCTAAGAAATCATCGATAATAAGAACTTTGTCCTGGCGATTTAAGAATTTCCCCGCAATCGAGATGGTACTCGTTACTTGCTTGGTAAAAGAATAAACTTCTGCCGTTAAAATCCCCTCCGTCATAGTGATATTTTTTGACTTTTTCGCAAAAATCATCGGAACTCCCAGTGCTTCAGCTGTATAAATGGCAGGTGCTATACCAGATGCTTCAATTGTCACAACTTTTGTAATACCGGCAGATTTGAAATAGGTAGCGAATGCTTTTCCAATTTCTCTCATTAAGTTTGCATCAACTTGATGAGTAAGAAATGAATCCACTTTTAAAATATTTTCCCCTAAAACATGCCCATCTTTTAGAATGCGTTCTTCTAATAATTTCATAAAATCACCCTTTAAAAAATAAAAAGCTTGCCAAAAGCAAGCCTAAAACAATTGGTTAAGCAATTGAATGTAAAATTCTTTGCTCTAATTTAGCAAGAAATTTGAAGACTTACTTATTGTTAGGTATTAGGTACCTTGTAGAAACATTATGCCAAATTCATAATATAAATAAGTAATGATTCTATTATTAATGTATATCACCATTCCAAATGGAATTTTTCACAATGACATAGTCCACGTGCCTCAGACCAGCTAAATCTTTTCCACCAGCATAGGAAATAGCACTTTGTAAATCTTGCTCCATTTCAATTAACGTATCCGAAAGATGTCCTTTAACAGGTAAAAGGATTTTCTTTCCTTCCACATTTTTATAAGCGCCTTTTTGGTATTCAGAAGCAGAACCATAATATTCTTTAAACTGTTCACCATTTACTTCAACTGTTTGACCTGGACTTTCAATATGACCTGCAAAGAGAGAACCAATCATTACCATGGTAGCACCAAAGCGAATAGATTTAGCAATATCGCCATGTGTGCGAATACCACCGTCTGCAATAATCGGCTTGCGAGCAGCTTTTGCGCACCAGCGAAGAGCCGCTAGCTGCCAACCACCTGTCCCAAATCCGGTCTTCACTTTTGTGATGCAAACTTTCCCAGGGCCAATCCCAACTTTTGTGGCATCTGCTCCAGCATTTTCCAGTTCACGAACAGCTTCTGGTGTCCCAACATTCCCTGCAATCACAAAGGTATTAGGTAATTCTTTTTTTATGTGTTGAATCATTTCAATGACACTGTCTGAATGCCCATGAGCAATATCAATCGTGATATATTCTGGAGCGTCTGTTTTCAATTGACTAATGAAATCATATTCATAATCTTTCACACCAACCGAAATAGAGGCAATCAAACCTTGCTCATGCATACGTTTAACGAATGGAAGACGACTAGCTTCGTCGAAACGATGCATAATATAAAAATAACCACATTTAGCTAGTTTTTCTGCAGTATCTTCATCCAGAATTGTTTGCATATTAGCCGGAACAACAGGAAGTTTAAAGGTGTGATCTCCAAAAGTAACGGTTGTATCAGCTTCTGACCGACTTTTGAGGATACATTTATTAGGAATCAATTGAATGTCTTCATAATCAAAAATAGGAAATTCGTTCAGCATATCACTCTCCTTAAGTTGTATGCAAAAATGACCTACCTATGCTTTCGCATCGCTACGTCTTTCCTGACGTTTCCTTTGACATTATAACACAATATACATATATTACAATAAAATACAGCAAAAACTATTTTATCGTTCGGTATTTCTGAAAAAACATTAAAAAGCAACTATTTTCTTTTGTATACCACAAGAGTCACTAATCTGAATTGTAGTCGAAAATTAAAAACCAGCGATAGTAAGAATTTCTATCGCTGGAGTTTTAAAATGGATATTGTTTATAAATACTGTTTGGATTGTTTAATAATTTCATGGCAACGATCCGATTGCTCTCGAAATCGCCGCCCCATCCAAGACTTCTGCCGAGTAATACTGCAGCAAAATATTGCCTCCAATTGTGATAATGTCGCTTTGCACCGACAATAGCTTGATCGATGGCAGTCCACATTTCTTGTTCAGAAATGTATTTCGCTACGTAGGCATAACGCAGCAGATTGACCAAACGGTCATAGTTCCATGCTTTTAAAGTTTGAATCTTTCCTAAGTCTACATCGGTATATTGATAATGAGCAATGAGGTTATTGACAATATCATCGTACACAGCTTGGTCGTCTATATTGGCTTCACCAGAACGAATATCCTTCAACAATTGATCTAAACCGTTGATGAAATTGTCTGCCAGTAAGTCTGTCACAGTTTGTAAAACATCCTGTTTATTATGGATATCCCAATCTACTGCCAGCATCTCTTTTGCATCTTTAACGGAAATTCGTCCAGTTGGTAGATAGCCCAATAGGTACTCATAGGACAGGCCGTTTCTAGTAAACAGGACAGCTCCATAAGCCAATTTTGCTTTTTCTGTGTCTGTTAGCTTACGACCAGGTGTTAGATGTGTTTTACTGTAAATATAAGTAACAAGTGCAGTTCCACCAAGTGCAATAAAGAGAACAATTGTTAAACCTATCCAGTAATACCACACGTAATAATTAGCTCGATCCACTTTTAAAAGATTGACGAAAATATCGATAAATAGAGAGAATAAATCTGCTTTTGAATCTGTCTGTTGCTGAGCATAGGCCAAGGCAAGGACTTCAGACAAGTAGATAGAAAAGTAAGAAAAAACAAGTCCTACCACAAAGCCAAATCCATCCAAACTAGGCATAGGTTTGTCAAACTTTGATTTTCTTTCCTCCTTACCAACGTTCCAATAAGTTTCTGAAGAATTGTTTGTTTCTCCCTTATCAAAAATGGAAAACCAAATAATGCCTAGCCATGGAAGAAGGGCAAAAATAATCAAGTGGGGATGTACTTCGTTGGAAATTGCAAAGAAATACAATATAGCTGTCGCTGCAGCCAGTCCCAATAAGCCTCCAAGGAGAGTTAACATTTTATTTACTTTGCGACTTTTCCAGTAAAATTGCTCCTTCCATTGTTTGAAACTGAGCATTAACGACCTCCAAGGATATTAATAATATTCGTTACGACGTTTGGTTGTTCAATCATATAGTGATTTGCGAAAGTTAAAACTTTACGATCTGTTGTAGCATCAAGAATAACAATCAACCCTGCATAATCTGAAACAACTGTATACTCTGCCCATTTATACACCTCATCATCAAATATAATGCTGTCTTTATTGATTTTTACTTTGATGCCGTTCTCAATCTTTTTATCTAGACTTTTGATAGTTTTCAGTCCACCAGCACGATTTGGATTTAGAGCACGGAATTCAATAGTTTGACCGTTTTCAATTTTCTGCATATCTTGTGGTAGATTGGCAGTAACCACATCATCTTGAAGCATATCAAGACTTCTTGAAGCATATAAATGCGCATTCAATCGAATCATTTTACCGGCAGATTTGTACAGGATTCCAAGCATTTTATTTGGTGTTGTACCTGGAATAATATGATATTGAAGACCTTGATAGAGAATCTTCTCGCCATTTTTTCCAACGGTAAATCCATCTTCATAATAATAGATAGTGGGTGATATTTTTAAAATATAGAGACCAACCGAAGCGAACAACAAACAAATGAGAAAGATAGTGATGATAAGCATCATCTTGATACTGTCAGACGCACCTCGTCCATTTCCCATCCCAGAGTTCCTAAAAGTGATTTAGTAATCATAAAAGCAAAAAAAGTAAATAGGAACATATCTGCAAAAGCCATAAAAGTAAAATAGAAACTGCGCTTGGCAGTGCCTTTTGGTGTTGAAGTTGACATATTGTCCTCCTAAAGTTTTAATATAACATTTTGCTTGTTTATTAGCAAAAAATAAAATAAATCGCCACCTTATTCATTATCATCTTTTATTTAACACAATACTCTATAGTAATATGTCCTTAATTCGACCGATGTCTGATTTTTTTACAACTACATAAATCATATCTCCCAGATAAAGGCGCGTGCTACCATTCACGGTCTGATTTTTCCCATTGTGCTGTTGCATTGTAATCAAGATACCTCTTGGTAACTCCAACTCATGAACTTGCTTACCAGCTATTTTTTCAGAAACAGGGATTTCAATAAGTGTCGTCTCACTATTATCTGATAGACTATCTGGAAGCATTCTCTCTAGCATAGCTTCATACACAGGTGCTCCACCCAGTAAATCCATTACAACATATGCCACTAGAGTGACCAATCCGAGGGGCATAAGATTTCGTATATCACCAACCATCTCAGTCACCAAAATGATAGCAGTTAACGGAGCCTTCGAAATAGCACCAAAATAACCACTCATTCCTAAAATGATAAAAATTGGAAATTGCTCTTGTGTTACGAAACCTAAGTTCACACAAAGAATACCAGCAATTGCTCCTAAAAGAGAGCCTAAGGTTAAAATAGGAAGAAAAATACCACCGGGAAGACCACTACCATAGCTAATCATACTCCAGATAAAGCGAATAATGAAAAACATCACTAATGGCATCAGCCAGTAATGTTGATTAGTCAAAGAAAGAACTAGTTGATTGCCACCGCCTAAAAGCTGTGGAAGAAAATATCCTATTGGAAGGATGAAAACGAAGGCTATAATGGGATAATATTGTGGAGAAAGATTCAGATATCTCCCAATTACATCGTAAATCCGAGGCATAGCTAAAACAACTTTTTCATATAAAAAGCCAGAAAAACCAAGAAAAATTCCCAACAACAAATAAAGCCAATACTGCCCTAAACCCATCAGCGGAATATCATCTGGCATATTTAATACAGGAGTTAATCCAAAGATTATGAGCGAAACAAAATTCGCTGTCAGACTGGCCGCTAAAGACGATACCCAAAAGAAACGAGAAAAATGATGATAGACTTCTTCAATGACAAACAATAATCCTGCAATCGGGGCATTAAAAGCTGCCGCTAGTCCTGCTGCTGCTCCGCTTGCAATCAGAGATCGTTCTTCGACAGGACTTAAGTGAAGACGTCTGGCAATTCCTTTCCCTCCCATTGCTCCAAGCTGAATACTGGGGCCTTCACGCCCTAACATCAAGCCACTTGCAATAGCTAAAATGCCAAGAATGTACTTTTTCCAAAGGACACTCCACCAAGACAAGCTTATTAGCCCTTTTAGCTCTGCTTCAACTTGCGGAATTCCAGAACCTTTAATATCCCTTTCTGATTTTGTTAATTTTGCGCTTATCCAAATCACGCAAGCGTAAAATAGCAGAAGAATAAAAGGAAATAAACTAATCCGTTCAAGTCCTTGCTGATAGAAATATTGAATAATATGAAACCCTTTTTCAATTAAAAAACGAAAAGAACCAACAATTGCACCCACGAAAATCCCAACTAAAATCCCTCTTGAGACTTGCAGAATGATCGAACTAGATGTAAATGCGAATTCTTTCTTTGTATTTGATACTTCTTCTTGTGTCTGAATAGACATCGTAGCCTCCCAAATATGTTCTCTTTCTATTTTAGCATAAATTTTTCTTATTGATGGAGGTTGTTTTAGAGAATGAATTTCTAAATAAAAATCAAACCAGTTTCGTTCGAAAGCTGGTTTGTAAGTTTAATATTTTATCTCTATTTTTCAGCTGTCAGTGCTGCCATCGTAATATAATTATAAGGTTTGTTAAAGTGAGGCAGGAAGAAAATATCGGTCAAAGCCAATTTATCAATCGTCACTTTCTCTTGAATAGCAAGTGAGAAGAGATGGATGCCCATTGAAATATCTTCGTGTGATGCTATTTGTGCACCAAGGATTACACGTGTATCTTTATCGAATACAATGCGAATAGCTACTTCATGGTTATCGTGTTTGATAAATTCTGGCTTTTGAAGGTCATTAAAGCCAGTTTTGACTGCATTGTAGCCAGCAGCTTTTGCTTTTTCCAAGGTCAAACCAGTTGAAACCATTTTAAGATCGTAGATATTAATACCGTTTGAACCTTGCACACCAATTCCTTCTAACTCATGCCCTGTCGCGTTGTAGGCTCCGACAATACCTGATCGTACTGCATTAGAAGCAAGTGCAATGTAACTCATATCATCTAGAGCATTGTCATAAATTGTCGCACAGTCACCAATTGCATAAACTCCTGAAAGACTTGTTTCTTGTTTTTTATCAACAAGGAATGCGCCGTTGTGGAAAAGTTCAATTTTACCAGCGCCAAGATCTGTGTTTGGTCGGAAACCAACAGCCATAATGACCATATCTATGTCAAATGTTTCTTTATCCGTTACAATACGCTCAACTTTGTCAGAACCTTCAACTGCTTGCACGGTTTGTCCATAAGCCAATTTAATGCCATGATCTGCTAAGTTTTTACTCATCAAATCAGATAATTCACGATCGTAGTAGCCAGCAAGACAAGTATCTGCTACATCAATCAAGGTTACTTCTTTTCCGAGACGTTCGAAAGCTTCTGCCAGTTCTACACCAATATATCCAGCTCCGACAACGGCAACGCGCTTGATGCCTTCGTTGTTTCTCAATTTTTCAATCACTTCAGCAGAATTTTGATACAATTTTACAAATTGAACATTTTCCATAGTTGCTTTAAATTCACGATTGCCTTCGACAATTTCAATCCCTTTGATTGGTGGAATAATTGGTTGTGAACCTGTCGCAAAAATCAATTTTTCATAAGACTCTACATGCTTTTGCCCATTTACAAGTGCAGTCACTTCTTTTTTGTCGTAATCAACGGACAAAACAGGACTTTCCATATAAACTTTAGCACCCTTGGCTTCAAGCTTTTCTTTATCTGAATAGAACAAACCTTCTGGACCGTCAATTTGTTTTCCAATCCAAAGCGCCATTCCACATCCTAAAAAGGAAATATTGGAATTTTGATCAAACACAACAATTTCATTTTCATTTCCAAAGTTGTCAAGCATCGTATTGATACAAGCTGTGCCGGCATGATTGGCACCGATAACGACAATTTTACTCATAGAGCAATTCCTACCTTAATTTTAATTTTCTCAAACATTATAACAGAACGTGTTAGCGTTTACAATGTATTTGCTCATAAAACTGAAAAATATTACATTTATTATCACTAAAATAGAACTTTTCATGAATGATTTCATTATAAATCTCAATTTTTTAAAATTTAGAAGTTTATCTGGGGCAGCAGACAACTAATTTCATTGAAATTATCAGAAAATTTTCTACAAATAGTTTGTGAAAACGTTCTCTTCGTGTTATAATAGATTTGTATTTCAAATTTACAGAAGGAAGGTGATGTAGTGGATTTCACCTCTCGCTCCGTTCACCTAATGGGGACAACGATTTCGATTTCAATTCTTCATCATCAAGCCGACTTGTTACTTGATAAAGTTGTTCATCTTCTTTTCCTTTATGAAAAGCGCTTTAGTGCAAACGATGACACTTCTGAGTTGATGAAAATCAATCATCAAGCTGGAAAAAATTGGGTTCAGGTGCATCCAGAATTATTTGAATTAATTGAGTTGGGAAAGAAACACAGTTTAGCTCGAAAGAGTCATTTAAACATTACTATCGGTCCACTCGTTCAAACATGGCGTATTGGCTTTCCGGATGCAAAAATTCCTAGTACAGAAGAAATTAAACACTGTCTTTCTTTAATAGACCCTACTTCTATTAAGTTAGATGCTGCTTCTTCTAGTGTTTTTTTAGCAGAAAAAGGAATGAAAATTGACCTTGGTGCAGTTGCAAAAGGTTATATTGCTGATAAGGTGATTGAATTTGTGAGAAATGAAGGAGTCACTTCAGCGCTTATCAACTTAGGAGGAAATGTGCTGACTCTCGGAGGCAATCAAGTTTCTAAGCGATCTTGGAGGATTGGAATCCAACATCCTAAATTAAGGCGCGGACATAACGTGGCTATTCTTCCTATAGTGAATCAATCCGTTGTAACTTCAGGAATTTATGAACGAACCCTTGAAAAACAGGGACAATCGTATCACCATATTCTTGATAGCAAAACTGGCTATCCTGTTGAGACAGATGTTGCTAGTTTAACGATTGTATCTAATCGATCTGTCGATGGAGAAATTTGGACAACGCGGTTATTTGGTGAAACTCAAACTTCTATTTTAGAACAAGTTGAAAAAGAAGAAGAGATTGAAGCGCTAGGAATCACAAAAGATGATCAATTATTTTACACTTCTGGTTTGAAGCCAGAGCTTCTCTTTTAATGTCGGAAAGGAAATGATTATGTTAAAACTCATCGGTTTAGTTGGCACCAATTCAAAACGCTCAACTAATCGCCAGCTACTACAATATATGCAAAAACATTTTGCGGATAAAGCAGCAATTGAATTAGTGGAAATCAAGGATATCCCTCTATTCAATAAGCCTGCAGATAAAAAACTTCCAACTATTGTAATGGAAATTGCTGAAAAAATAAAAGCCGCTGACGGTGTGATTATTGGAACGCCCGAATATGACCACTCCATCCCAGCTTCGCTCATGAGCGCTCTGGCTTGGTTATCTTATGGCATTTATCCCATGATTAATAAACCTGTAATGATTACAGGCGCTTCCTACGGAACTTTGGGGTCGTCTCGCGCACAATTACAACTTCGTCAGATTTTGGATGCCCCTGAGTTAAAAGCTTCCGTTATGCCTGGCTCTGAATTTTTGTTGTCACATTCTCTGCAGGCGTTCGATAAAGAAGGTAACCTCATTGACCTAGACACCATTCAGAAATTAGATGCACTCTTTAATGATTTCCGGCTTTTTGTGAAAATTACCGAAAAATTGTCCAGTGCTCAGGAATTATTGCACAAAGAAGCTGAAAACTTTGACTGGGAAAACTTGTAAAAGGAGAATGACGTAATGAAATTTGTAGGAATTGTAGGCTCAAATGCAGGACAATCATATAATCGTAAATTATTAGAATTTATCAGAAAACATTTTAAATTAAAATTTGAATTGGAAGTCTTGGAAATTGATGAAGTTCCAATGTTTAACCAAGACGAAAAGTGGGATGAATCTTTCCAACTACGTCTCCTGTACAATAAAATCACTCGTGCGGATGGGGTCATTATCGCTACTCCTGAACATAATCATACAATTACTGCTGCTCTTAAAAGTGTACTTGAATGGCTGTCATTTGAAGTTCATCCATTTGAAAATAAACCGGTTATGATTGTAGGAGCTTCTTACTATGACCAAGGAACTTCACGTGCACAAGTACATTTACGAAAAATACTTGATGCCCCAGGTGTTAATGCTTATACTCTTCCGGGGAATGAATTTTTGCTTGGAAAAGCCAAAGAGGCCTTTGATGAAGAGGGAAACATCAGCAACGAAGGAACTGTTGCATTTCTTGAAACCTGCTTAGATAATTTTATGAAATATGTAGAGGTCGTTTCAAAATTGAAAAAACCAAAACCAATTGAACCAGAAGACTTGGATGTTACTAATCCTATTGCGACAACAATTCAAGGTATTGATCCAGACGATCCTGAATGGGTTGAAAAAGCTGCTACTATGGTTGGCGCTGTGTCAGGAGATACTTATGTAAAACTGGATCATGGTATTTTGACGGTCGATCAAATCAATATGTTTTTGAAGTCCATGCCGTTTGAACTGACTTATGCCGATGATAATAATCAATTCCTCTATTATAACAATGCGCATCAAGATCCTGATACGATGCTGGCCAAACGTGTACCATCACAATCCGGAAATCGCTTATCTACTGTTCACAATTCACTCCCAGCTAGTAGAATGAAAAACGTTGAATGGGTTGTGGGTACGTTGCGTAATGGAAATCAAGAGTATGTTCGCACTTTAATTCCAAATCCAAACTCAACGGTTTTAAATACACATAACTATCAGGCTATGTATTATCCAGATGGTTCTTACGCAGGTATTAATGAAATTGTCTTCAATTTTAGACCGTGGTTAGAATGGTACTTAGAAACGACTGGTCAACGTTTAGTTGGTGGAAACGGACCATTATTTGTTCCTACAGGAGAAAATGCGACTGCAGACACTACTTCTGGTGCTTCAGATGCAGGTAGTCACAGCGACAGTACGGGTGAAGCAGATGCTACTTCTGCTGCTTCCAGTCATTGATCTAAAAAAATCAAAGAAAAGGTTGAGCAATTTTGTCTCATCCTTTTTTCTGTACAAAAGATCATTCCACAAGATTCACTTGCGCATATTTCGTGAACTTGCTATAATAATGAATATGCGCAAACGTTTTCTGCCACAAGGAGATAATGATGATTGAAGCAAATCAATTATATAAGACATATAGTATTGTCGAGAAAGAATTAGGCCTTAAAGGTTCTATCAAAGCCTTTTTTCACCCTAAGAAAAAACAAATTCACGCTGTACAGAATATTTCATTAACGGTTCAAAAAGGTGAAATTGTTGGTTATATTGGTTCGAATGGAAGCGGAAAGTCCACGACTATAAAAATGCTGACAGGTGTTCTTTATCCAGATCGAGGTAGTGTTAAAATTAATGGACTTACCCCACAGAAACATCGTACAGCAGTCAATAAGCAAATTGGCGTTTTGTTTGGACAAAAATCACATTTACGTTGGGATATTCCTGTACTGGAATCTTTTATTTTGCATGCGAAAATCTATGACGTTCCTGATAAAGTTTTTGAGGAACGCTTGGAGCAATTAATTGACCTGTTGCAGCTAGGAGATTTTATTCACCAGCCTGTTCGTAATCTTTCGCTCGGGCAACGAGTTCGCTGCGAATTTGCTGCTATATTCATTCATCAACCTGCCGTTGTTTTCTTGGATGAACCTACAATCGGTCTTGATGCCAGCGTAAAAGAAACAATTCGTTCTTTTATTCGTTTTATGAATATGGAACATCAGACAACTTTTCTCATTACGTCTCATGATATGCAAGATATTGAATCACTCTGTGGACGAATTTTTATCATTGATAAGGGCAAAAAGGTTTATGATGGAAGTCTGACGAAATTAAGAGAAAAGTTTTCAACAGTTAAAACCATTTCTTTCAAAACGCAAACGCCAATAGAAGAGCTATTCCAAATCAATGGTTTTCGTTTTGAGAAAATTGACTCTTATCATTTCAATATTCATTATCAGACAGATATTTATACTAATGCCCAAGTTATTAATCAGATTTTTGATCATTATTCAATCGAAGACCTAGCTATCAAAGAATTGACAATTGAAAATATCGTCAAACAAATTTATGAGGAGGGGCTTGATGAGTAAATATATTCATATCACACGCTTAGCTCTTATTACGCAACTTCAATATAAATCTTTCTTTGTTGCAACTCTGATTCGTACTTTCATACAAGTTCTTGTCTCTATTTTTGTTTGGAAAACCATTTTTTTCACCCAATCTCACGTTAATGGTTATACTTTAGAAACGTTCACTACCTATATTATATTTGCAAATCTACTAGGAAATCTAAATAGTTTTAGTATTGGACGGGATCTATCTCTGATGATTGTAGATGGGAATATTACTGGCGAGCTACTTTATCCTTACTCTTTAATTACTTCGCTCTTTTTCCAAGACTTTGCTGTCAAAATTGTTGAAATTGTTAAATTCATTCCAATTTTATTAGTTATCCCTTTGCTTCAAGGACAGTTTTATCTTCCAAATTGGCAGACAGGATTGCTTTTCTTATTTTCTAGTTTATTAGGAATGTTTATTATCCTCTTACTAGATTTAGGATTTAGTTTAACCGCCTTTTTCACGGCAAATACATGGGGAATATTGATTCTCAGAAATGGCCTTTTTTCACTCGCTTCTGGAGCGCTTTTGCCACTAAGTTTTTATCCAGAAAATATTGCAAACATTTTGAAACTATTACCTTACAGCTTTGCTGTTAATTTTCCGGTCAATATCCTTTTGAGAAGACAGGTTAATTTTGAGCTTTTCTGGATTCAGTTGGCTTGGATTCCGATACTTTCAGCTTTTATTGCTCTACTTTGGTACCAAGCTAAACGTCGTTTAGTCATTTTAGGAGGTTGAAGATGAAATACATCAGCATTTATTTTTATAACCTCAAAGCTTACTTGATTGCTAGTATGTCTTATAGGATGGACTTCTTTATTGGACTTATTTCTTCTTTGATTGAACAGATTGTTTATTTAATCTTTTTAAATGTATTATTTGCAAATATCAAGAAAATTGCCGGATTCAACTATGGACAAATGCTATTTATTTATGGAATGGCAACTATCGGACGTTCAGTTCACCTGATTTTCTTTGACAATCTTTGGATGTTTGGAAGCCGCTATATTCGCAAAGGTGAGTTTGAACGCCTACTTATCATGCCCATCAATCCTCTTTTTCAGCTAATTTGTGAACGCGTGCAGCTACAAGGATTTGGTACAACACTGATGGGAGCTATTGCAACTTATCAATCCTATCATTTACTCGGACTGCATTGGAACATTTTTCATCTACTTCTCTTTGTCTTTATCTGTATTTGTATTGGTTTACTCTATGCTGCTATTCAATTAGGACCTACTGCTCTTGCTTTTTGGATTGTCGAATCTTTCCCTATCACAATGGGGATTTTCTCCCTCAATCAAATGGCACAATACCCTATCAAAATTTACCCAACCTTTATCCAATTGATACTAATTTTTGTATTTCCTTATGCTTTTACTTCTTTTTTTCCAGCTCTTTATTTTTTAAATCTAGGCTGGATTGGTTTGCTACTTCCTTTAGTCCTACTTGTTATTTTTACTATCAACTACGCTCTATTCAAATACGGCATGAAAAAATTCTCCAGTGTTGGGAATTAAATATTAAAAACCAACTGAAATCTTTCATCAGTTGGTTTTATTTGCCTTTGGAAAATAGAGACGAATCTCCGTATAAGTATTTTCTTCAGATTTAATTTCCATGTGATAGGATTTACCAAATTGTAATTGCAAACGCTGATTAACATTCTTCAAACCGACACCACCTAGGTGCATCAAGAGAGTATCAGCTGTATCATGAGCGACAAATCCTCGACCATTATCGTAAATGGAAAGAATTAGTTGATGACTATTTTCATAAACAGTAACCCGAATCATCCCTTGACGATTCATTTCCTTGATACCATGATAAATCGCATTTTCAACCAAAGGCTGCAAAATTAATTTTGGAATCTGATAATTATCATAAGCACTTAACTCTTCAATTTCATACTGTAATTTCTCTCCATACCGCTGTTTTTGAATGAACAAATATTGCCGAACATGATCAATTTCATCCTTGAGAGAAATTTGTTCATGACCTTGATTAAGTGCCAAACGGAAATACTTAGCCAGTGATTTTGTGACTTCTACAACACTTTTGCTATCATTAAATTCTGCCATCCAAACAATGGTATCTAATGTATTGTACAAAAAATGAGGGTTAATTTGACTGGAAAGCGCCTGTAATTCATATTTTCTGACATTTTGCTCTTCTTCTTTGACAGCCATCATCAATTTGTCAATCTGATTGAGCATTGTATTAAACTGTTTGGCCAAATCAATCAATTCGGGGGATCCTTTTTCAACAGCTCGCAAGTGCGCATTCCCAGATCCGATAGCTAAAATGGTCTCTTGCAACTCATGCAAGGGCTTAATCCATAAACGCAAGATAAACCAAATGCCAATAAGACAAATACCTAAAGCTAATAACCCTGTTCCGATAAAAGACCAAAGAATTTGTTTTTGCACAGCATGCAGTTGCTCCATAGAAGACACACCAATCAAGGTCCAGTCACTATGTGGAATTTGGTACTGAGATACGTAGGCCTGCTTTGATTTTACATAACCATTTTTTGCAGCAATATAGGGCGCCATCGCACGCATTTCAGTAGCGGATGAATAAACTGCTTTCTTTGGGTGATAGACAAAATCATGTTTGTCATTCACAATGAAGGTAAAACCGTCTTTCCCCAGTTGCAGGCGATCTAGATAGGCTTCCAACGTCTTATAACCAATGTCAAGCCGAATAACACCCAAATTCTTCCCGTCTTTATCTACTACTTCTTGTGTAATAGAAATAACCCACTTTTCATCCGTTTCCTTATCAACAGTTTTTCGTGCTGGTGTCAGTACGGGCATAGCGCCCTTATGAATAGCATCCTGATACCAGTTTTCTTTCATCATATCACTAGATGTTTTCACTGTTAAATCAGGATCAGTTGAAATAAAATTGCCATCTTTTGTCACCAAAACCGCGGATACCAAATCAGAATCCGTTTTTAAAATCATAGCCAGCAATTGACGGAGTTGTCCAGCATACCTTTCATCAGGTTTCTGTGCATAAGTTTTTACTGTCTCGCTTTCAGCTAAACTACTAGTAGTTTCCTTTAATTTTTGCAAGTAAGAAGTAATAAACTGCCCACTTTGCTGAATCGTATTACGTGTTGTTTGTTCTGTTGTTTGTCGAATAGCCGCCGAGCTAGTTTGATAATAAAGTCCTCCGACAATTCCCAGAAGAACCAAAATAATAACAAAAACATAAATCACCAGCTGAATCAGAAGTGAATAACGTTTCATTGAGTGTCTCCTTTTTTAAATTGCCGAGGTGTCACTCCAACGATTTGCTTAAAGCGTTGAGAAAAGTAATTCATATCCTCAAAGCCGACTTGCTCTGCTACTTCGTATACTTTTAAATCCGTCGTTAGCAATAGCAATTTTGCTTTTTTCATTCGCTCTTGAATTAAATAATCTTGAAATGGCAAACCTAGTTCCTTTTTAAGCAATACACTCAAATAAGATGGACTAAAGCCTAATTGAAAGGCTAAAGATTTTAAGGATAATTCTGTATCGGCTAATCGGTCATGGATAGCTTGTTCTAAGGCCGAAAATTCTGCCTGCTCTACTAGCTCATGCACCTGGTGCTCCTTCTTTTCCTTATCCAATTTCACTTTCACTTTTATTAACATGGTTTCAACATCTTCTCGTGAAAACGGCTTTAGTAAATAATCATCCGCACCTAATTTAACAGCTGAAAGGGCATATTCAAAATCATCGTACCCTGTTAAAAAAATAATATGTAATTGCGGATACTGTTCTCTCGCTAATTGGGCTAATTTAATACCATTCATCTGAGGCATATTAATATCAGTCAGGATAATATCTGGGCATTCTGCTTGAATCTTTTCCCAAGCCTCTAAACCATTTTCAGCCTCACCTATCACTTGCATGTTAAATTTTTTAAAGTCTACTAAAGACGAAATACCTTGTCGAACAAGGTATTCATCTTCTACAATCATAATTGAATACACGAGCGCACTCCTACTATTTACTAAACTCATTATAGCAAATTTTTTCTTAAAATGCTGTTAGACATAGTTCAATAAATATCCATAACCTTTGCTTTCCATTTGGTCTTTAGGAATAAACTTGATAGACAAGCTATTAATACAATAACGAAGTCCACCTTTATCTTTAGGACCATCTGTAAAAACATGCCCCAGATGGGAATTACCGACTCGACTTCGTACTTCTGTCCGAGTCATATTAAAGCTATGGTCTTCTTTATAGTTTGCGACATCCGGGCTAATCGGACGCGTAAAACTTGGCCAACCACAACCTGATTCAAATTTATCCTTTGATGAAAATAGTGGCTCACCTGTTACAACATCGACATAAATTCCTGCATCAAACTTATCCCAATAACGATTTGAAAAAGCACGTTCGGTCTCATCTTTTTGAGTTACCGCATATTCTTCCTCTGTCAATTTTTTCTTAATTTCGTCATCTGATGGTTTTTTGTATTTAGCTGCGTCAATCACTGGATAAGTTGCCTGTTTTACATTTATATGGCAATATCCATTTGGATTTTTCTTCAAATAATCTTGATGGTACTCTTCAGCCTTGATAAAATGTTTGAGCGGCTCTTTTTTAACTGCCAAAGCTGTTTTAAATTTTTTGCTTTGTTCTTCAAAAACTTGGTTGATAGTCGTGATATCGGCTTGGTCTTGATAATAGACACCTGTGCGGTATTGAGGACCACGATCATTTCCTTGTTTATTTTTGCTAGTTGGGTCAATAATTCTAAAATAATGTAGCAAAATCTCTCTTAAAGAAATTTTATTGGCATCATAAGTCACATGAACCGTTTCAGCATGTTTAGTTTGTGAGATTAGTTCATAGTTCGTTGTCTCGCTATTTCCGTTCGCATAGCCAGAGACTGCATCTATTACACCATTAACACGAGAAAAATATTCTTCTACCCCCCAGAAACAGCCACCTGCAAGATAAATATGTTTTAAATTAGCATTTTTCAAATCAGGTTTCTTGTTGTTGACGGGTGTCGTTTGGCTAACAGATGCTTCTTTAATTTGATTAATAGATGACTTCGTTGTCATAAAACGTCCCCCCAAAACAATTGTACCAAGGATAAGTAAAATGGATCCGAAGAGTAAAAGCAATTTCATTTTGTGATCCATCGTCATTACCTCCTATTTGATACTTTTCAGAGTTGATTCAATTTCAGATTTTTTGATAAAACCTGGACGAGTTTTAACTAATTTTCCATTACTATCAATAAATGCGGCTGTTGGATAAGAGCGAACTCCATATTGCTCTAGTAATTTTCCACTTGAATCAATCAAAACAGGTAAGTTTTTATAATCTAGTTTTGAATACCACTTTTTGAAATCTGTTTCTGATTTTTCACCCTTATGACCTGGAGAAACGACTGATAAAATAACGTAGTCTTTGCCATTTTCTTTCGCCAATTCATCCGTGTGTTTCAGCGTGGATAGACAGATTGAGCACCATGATGCCCAGAATTTCAAATAAACTTTCTTTCCTTTAAAATCTGATAGTTTATAAGTCTTGCCATCGACTCCTTTTAGATTAAAATCAGGAACAGCTTCTCCTTGATTTGCTTTTGTAGCAGTAACCTCATTGTTCTTGTTAGTTACTTGTCCTTGTTCAGTTTTATTTGTATCATTTGCTGAAGAATTTGTTTTTTGATTTGCACATGCACCTAAAAAAGTAGCACATAACAAACTCGTAACAACTAACATTGATTTTTTCATGGGATTTCCTCCTTTTTTATCCACCAAATATTGAAGCCAGAACGTTGAAATTTCCTAGCATGAGTAAGATTCCCATTAAAATAATGAGAGCCCCTCCAATCTTCTTCAATGTGCTCATATAAGGTTTAATTTTCCCAAAATGGCGTAATACAATTGAAGAAGCAAAAGCTAAAATAAGAAATGGGATAGCTAATCCTAGGGTATAAACCAACATGAGCAATCCACCTTGCCAAGCTCCATTTCCACCAGAAGCAGCAATAGCTAATACTGAACTAAGGACCGGGCCAACACAAGGTGTCCAACCAAAACTAAAAGTTACACCTAATAAGAAAGCATTGTAAAAATCATTCCTATTCTTATTTTGCTTTAATTGGAGACTTTTTTGTCGTTGTAATACCTTGAAATTTATCAACTCCATTTGATGAATACCAAGTAGAATGACAATAGCCCCCAGTACATAACGAAACCAATCAGCGTTCAAGATTTTTCCTAAAAATCCTGCTCCATATCCAAGAATTAGAAATACAACTGATAAACCAGCAATGAAAAATAGTGTTTTTACAATGCCATACCAAGAGATTTTCTTTCCCAAAACAGTCACTGTCCTCGGCTCATCTGTATCTAACAAAATTCCAACATACACCGGTAAGAGAGGTAAAATACACGGCGAGAAGAAAGATAAGATACCGGCCAAAAATACAGAAATTGAAAATACGGTTGATGCCATACCTTTTCTCCTTACTAATTTTCTTTATATAGCTAGTATATATTTGATGAGCAAAAAAAAATAGAGGTGACGATTTGAAAAAACTTGAATTTAATATGGTCATAAAAAAATCTACCACTTTCGTGATAGACTTCTTGAGATTATTCCATTTCAAAAGTATCGCTTTTTTGCTTGTTCGGTAAAAACAAAGAGACTATAATTCCAATAACTGTTGGTATTAGCCAAGGAATAGATGCTTGGGCAAGTGGTAGGATGTTGATTATACTTATAAGAGCAGTTAATTTAAATTGTTGTCCAATAATACTTGTAAAGGCAATAGCTGTCACAACGGCTACTGTCAATTGCATTCCTATTTTAGATAAGGCAACAAATTTATTGACTATCACAATCATTACGATTGCAATGGTAATTGGATAGAGAATTTGTAAAACTGGCACAGAATACTGAATAATTGTTTCCAATCCAAGATTTGCAATTGCAAATCCAATCAATGTAAAGACTGTCGCATAAGTTTTATAAGCAATCGCAGGAAACGTTTTGTTGAAAAATTCAGATGTTGAGACAATCAAACCAACCGTTGTGGTAAAACAAGTCACTATCACCATTACAGCAAGGAAGATTTGCGCTGTTGGTCCAAAAATAGCCTGTGTAGCTCGGGACAAGACATAAACCCCTTTATTGGCATCAGACGCCATTACATCAGCAGGAATTGGGAAATGATTCCCTAAGAAAGCCAATCCAATATATAACGCACTAAACCCAAGTGCCACCACCACTCCAACAATCCAAATAGTTGAAATATATTCTTTTTTATTGGCAAAACCAAGTTGGTTCAATGTTTGGACAGCAATAACACTAAAGGCAACAGAAGCAAGTGCGTCAAGCGTATTATACCCTTCAAGAAAGCCGGCTCCAAAAGCTGCCTTTGCGTATTCTGTACTAGCTGTTTGTGGTACGGTAGCCCCATATTTAATGACTCCTAGAATGATTAGAATGATAATCAAGATGGCAAAGACGGGGGTCAAAATGCGACCAATCCGATCCAAAATTTTAGAAGGATTTAATGAAATCAGATAAGCAGATACAAAATATAAAACTGTAAAAATAATGAGTCCCAAACCAGTCATATTACTCGGAAGCAATGGTGCAATTCCAACTTCATAGGAGGTAGTCGCTGTCCGTGGTATGGCAAAAAAAGGACCAATTGCCAAATAAAGAGCCACTAAGTAACTCGTTGCAAACCACGGAGAAATCTTTTTAGAAATCTCATAAACATAACCTTTTGGATTTAATGCACCAATAATCAATGTCAAAATGGCAATTCCAACTCCCGAAAGTACAAATCCAGAAATTGCTGGCCAAAAATTCTTACCTGACATGGCTCCTAAAGTCGGCGGAAAAATTAAATTACCTGCGCCGAAAAATATTCCAAACAAGAGTAATCCTGTTAGCGCTCCTTTTTTTAACATATTGCTCTCCCTTTTTAAATTAAGTACGTTTAATCATTATAACAGATTCTAACAATACTTCAAGTAATATAGAGGATAAAGTTAAAATATTTTATAAATTCTGAATGTTTTAGCAAAATAAAAAACAGCACAATCATGCTGCTCTTTATCTTATTTAATTCCTAAAGCAATACGCGCATAACGACTCATTTTATCAACTGTCCATGCTGGATACCATACTAATCTCACTTCCACTTTGCTCACTTCAGGTACATCTGACATCGCATCATGAATCTGATCAGTTAATAAGTCTGCCAACGGACAACCCATGGTGGTTAATGTCATATCAATCTGCGTCTCACCATTTTCGTCATTGAAATGAATTTCATAAACCAAGCCAAGATTTACAATATCAATTCCTAATTCAGGGTCAATGACTTGTTCTAAACTTTCTAAGATACGATTTTTAATATCTTCAATTTGTTCATTTGTGTATGTCATGGTGCCTCCTATTTCTATTAATCCTCAATAAAATCACGCAACGGTTTGCTACGACTCGGATGACGTAATTTACGCAGAGCTTTTGCCTCGATTTGTCGAATTCGTTCACGAGTTACGTTAAAGACTTTTCCAACATCTTCGAGTGTACGCATCTTTCCATCATCTAAACCGAAACGCAAACGCAATACATTTTCTTCACGGTCTGTTAATGTATCGAGAACCTCATCTAATTGCTCACGCAGGACGATACGTGTTGTATAATCAACTGGGTTTTCAATGACCTCGTCTTCGATAAAATCACCTAAATGACTGTCATCTTCTTCTCCAATAGGCGTTTCAAGAGATACTGGTTCCTGTGCAATTTTCAAGATTTCGCGGACTTTATCCGGTGTCATATCCATGCGTTCAGCAATTTGCTCCGGTGTGGGATCTTGCCCCAATTCCTGCAAAAGATTGCGTTGCTCCCGTACTAATTTATTGATTGTTTCGACCATATGAACCGGAATTCGAATTGTACGAGCTTGATCGGCAATTGCACGAGTAATCGCTTGACGAATCCACCAAGTAGCATAGGTTGAAAATTTAAAACCTTTGGTATAGTCAAATTTATCAACAGCTTTCATCAATCCCATGTTTCCTTCTTGGATCAAGTCAAGAAACTGCATACCGCGCCCAACATAGCGTTTTGCAATGGAAACAACCAATCGCAAATTAGCTTCCGCTAAACGCTGTTTTGCTTCCAAATCGCCTTGCTCCACAAGAACAGCTAATTCTTGCTCTTCTTCATTGGTCAATAGTGGAACAACGCCAATTTCTTTTAAATACATACGGACAGGATCATTCACTTTAGCAGAATTACTGCCAAGTAATTCCTCATCTGTTAATTCAACTTCTTCTTCCTCTGTATTTAAAACTCGTTCACTTGGATTTCCTTCTTTATCTGTAATAGCAATCCCTGCATCTTGAATCCGTTGAAGAAGATCCTCAATACCATCAGCATTTAAAGTAAATGGAATGACTAGCTGATCATTGATTTCATCATCGGTTGCTGTACCAGTTTTTTTATGGTTGCGAATAAATTCTGCAACTTGAACATCAAAAGTTGTTACTTCTTTTTGTTTTGTAGCCATCCCTACTCCATTCTCCTTTTTTGAGCGATAAATCGCTCTAACTCTTCTAATGCCGTATCTGCATCACCCTCATGAGATGCTTCACGAACTTTTTTACCAATTAATTGATTTTCTTTACGAAGCAATTCTTTGTCTCGTGTTTGCTCCACTTCAGCCAACTCCTGATCAGACACTTCTTCGGGTAGATTTTCATTTAAAACCCGATACCACGCCTCTTGTACCGAATCATTTTGCTCAGATAAATCTTGTGGCGAGACCTCGCCATTTGCCTTTAAAATCTCATACAAAATCTGCAGCTCGGCTGTTGTGAAACGAAAATCTTTTCGCAAGCGATAATCATTTAAAATCATAGGATTATCAACCATTCGTTGCAAGAGATGACTCTCTGCCTTAATTAGCCGTGATACTCGCTGCGTTATGGGAATATCAGGGTTTATCACCTGATGTTGGGCTTGCTGTTTCTGCTCTCTTCGATTCACTAAACGATGATTATTAACAGCTTGCTCCACTTGTTGGTAATCAAAATTAGGTAACAATTCAGCCAACATATAAATATATGAATTCTGTGCAGTAATAGATTGTACCTGTGCAATCAGCGGAGACATTCGCTCAACAAATTCAATTTGGGCTTGTAAATTTTCAATATTATCCGGCTTCAGATAGTTCAAAAGAAATTCTATATCGCTAATTCGCGTTTTAGTTAATAAAATCTGCAAATCCTCAGGGGAATTTTTTTCAATAAATTCATCTGGATCCATACCATCAGGAATTTTGACAATTTGAACTGATAAATCGTGTAATTCATCCAATGCTTTTGCCGTAGCCGCTTGTCCGGCTTTATCACCATCGTACGTTAGAATAACTTTCTTTGTAAACCTACGGAGTTGCTCTACATGTTCATGTGTCAAAGCCGTCCCCATAGACGCTACAGCATTTTCAATCCCTGCACGATAGGCTGCAATGACATCCATAAAACCTTCCATTAAATAAACTTCATGGTGTTTTTTGATAGTTGCTTTTGCCTTGTCTAAATGATACAACTCATAGCTCTTATTGAAAATTGGAGTACTACGACTATTTTTATATTTAGCAACTTTTTGATCTCTCTCACTAACTTGCCAAATGCGACCCGAAAAAGCAATGACTTGTCCTTTATCATTTGTCAATGGAAACATAATCCGATTTTGAAAGGCGTCATAAATTAGACTATTATCAGCTAAATTGAATAGGCCTGAATTCATAATGACTTGTTCATCAAACTTCTCGCTAACACTTTTATAAAGATAGTTGCTTTCATTCGGAGATAAGCCAATTTGAAAATGTTTGATTACCTCATCTGTCAAGCCACGTTCATAAAGATAAGAACGCGCTTTCTCACCTATTTTCGTAGTCATCAACACTGCATGGTAAAACTTTGCAGCTTCTGCATGAATATCATAAAGTGCTTGATAAGGGTGTGTTTGGTTTGTCTGTTCTTTTCTACCATTTTCTACTTCTAATGGAATCCCTGCACGATCAGCAATGATTTGGACAGCATCCATAAAAGGAACACCACGATAATCTTCAATAAATTTAAAGACATCACCAGATTTTCCACAACCAAAACAATGATAAAATTGCTTCTCTTCTACTACATTGAATGACGGAGTTTTTTCACCATGAAAGGGGCAAAGTCCCAAATAGTTCCTTCCAGCCTTTGTTAGAGCAACGACTTCTCCTACAATCTCGACGATATTGACACTATTTTTAATATCAGAAATGATTTCTTTATCAATCAATAGACAATACCCCCAACTTATCATAGAATAACAACTTACATTTTATAATAAATTTACCAAAAAGTAAAATATTCACTATATTTTTTAGATATTTTATTGAACTTTTTGTCTATTTAAGATATAATGTAACTTAGTATTGTATTTTGAAAGGAAAAAGAAAATGTTAAAGGATCTTAAAGAATTTTTACTTCGCGGTAATGTAATTGATTTAGCAGTCGGTGTCATTATTGCCAATGCTTTTGGAGCGATTGTTAAATCGTTGATTGGTGATGTTATCACACCACTCTTTCTCAATCCAGCGTTAAAAGCTGCTGGCGTAAATCAAATTGCTGGTTTAAAATGGAATGGAATTGCGTATGGCAGCTTCTTAAGTGCTGTTATCAACTTCCTCGTCATCGGAACTGTTCTCTTCTTCATCGTCAAGTCTGCTGAAAAAGCACAAAGCCTTACTAAAAAGGACGATACTGTTGAAGAACCAGCAGGTCCAACTGAATTAGAAGTCCTTCAAGAAATTAAAGCGCTACTTGAGAAGAAATAAACGTTTAGTAGCAAGAATTCTAATTAGCTAAGGTCAAAAGCCTGCTCTCAAAAAGGCTATATTCGTTGAAAACATAATTTATTGTATGAGTTTGGAATATTTGTATACTCCAGGCTCTTTTTTTGCTATAAAAATCTAATAGTTTATTGCCATCTGTATCAGCTGGTTCAATTTTACAAAGCAAAATACAGGCATTTTTTAAATAGATGTGTTACAATGCTTATAAAAATGGAGGAAAAAATCATGTTAATATACGATTTGATTGTTATTGGTTTTGGTAAAGCTGGAAAAACATTAGCAGCAAAAATGGCAACGCAAGGAAAAAAAGTTGCTTTAATTGAACGTAATAAATCTATGTACGGCGGAACTTGTATCAATATTGCTTGTATCCCAACCAAAACATTACTAGTAGCTGCAGAAAAAGGATTACCTTTTGAAGAAGTAATCGATGAAAAAAATGCAGTTACCAATCGACTGAATAAAAAAAATTATACAACTATTAGTGATGCTGGAGTCGATATTATTGATGCAGAAGCTCATTTTTTATCGAACAAAGTCGTTGAAATTGTAGCAGGTGACGAAAGACAAGAATTAACAGCTGAAAATATTGTCATCAATACAGGTGCTATCTCTAACGCTTTACCAATTCCAGGACTTACTACAACAAAAAATATTTATGACTCTACAGGTATTCAAAACCTTGATAGACTACCTAAACGTCTTGGAATTCTTGGCGGCGGGAATATCGGTCTTGAATTTGCCGGTCTTTTCAATACATTAGGGAGCAAGGTAACTGTTCTAGATGCTGCCGATACCTTTCTACCACGTGTAGAACCCTCTATTGCGACTATAGCTAAAACATATATGGAAGAAGATGGTATCGAAATTTTTCAAAATATCTTTACTCAAGAAGTCAAAAATGATGGTGACGAGGTGATTGTTGTTACTAAAAATAGAACTTTTCACTTCGATGCTTTGCTTTATGCTACTGGTCGCAAGCCAAATATTGAACCATTAAAGCTAGAAAATACAGACATTCAAGTAACAGATCGTGGGGCTATCCAAGTTGATAAACATTGTCAAACCAATGTTCCTGGCGTCTTTGCTGTTGGAGATGTCAATGGTGGATTACAATTTACCTATGTCTCATTAGACGATTTTCGTATTGTCTACAATTATCTGACAGGCGATGGTTCTTATACACTTGACGATCGTAAAAATGTACCGACTAGTATGTTTATCACCCCTTCGCTAGCTCAAATTGGCCTAACTGAAGCGCAAGCGAAGGAACAAGGGTTGCCTTATGCAAGCAAAGAAATTCCAGTTTCAGCTATGCCGCGCGGACATGTTAACGCTGATCTCAGAGGAGCATTTAAAGCTGTTGTCAATATAGAAACAAAGGAAATCCTTGGTGCGACTATCTTCTCGCAAGGCGCTCAAGAAATTATCAACATAATAACTGTAGCTATGGACAATAAGATTCCATATACTTATTTCACAAAACAAATTTTTACTCATCCAACTTTAGCTGAAAATCTTAATGACTTATTTATGATTTAGTTATCACTACTATACTTTTCAATATAAAATGAGCTAATTTTTCATTAGCTCATTTTATATTATAATTGCATTTGATTATATGTTTTGCCAAATGCCTTTAAAATTTCTTTTGGCGCCCCCTTATAAGGCGTTTCTCCATCTAGTGTTCCTTTGACAATCGTGCGGGATGTTGCTGCTGCGTCTTCACATGTTACTAAGGTCACTTCATTCACACCTTCGCGGTCATTGATCACATCTACTCTATCAGGGGCCACATTCTCAACTGATGTAATAGAGTAGGTATAAATTTTTTCTTTATCTGTCAGGTAAATTTTCATTCCACTTTTGGCACGATCTAAAGGAGAAAATAGCATATTACTTGCACCTGTAATCCCAAATACATGATGACTAGCCAAGGCATAATTCCCTTTTCCCATTTGTTGCGTTTCTTTCATAGTACCTGCACCATAATAAAGCCCTACATTATCCAAGCCTTTAAAGATTGGTAGATTCATTGAAAGTTCTGGGATAGCAATTCCTCCAATAACTGGTAATTGCTGAGCTCGCCATTGAGCATTAATCACATCTTCTGTTGATAATGATTTTACTTTGTCAAAATTAAAGCTAGTTTTGGCTTTTTTGTTTTTATTAATCTTATCTTTTGAAACATTGCTAACTTGATACCTATTGGTATGCCAAACCATAATCATATTACGAATAGAAGAGTTAAAAATAAGTGCAAGTGCAACAATAATTAACAATGTCGCAATGATGTTAATTAGAATATTTTTTCTTTTATTACGCTTTTTTCTTCTTGATGACATAATATTTCCTTTTATCCAGTTTAATCTTCATCCTCTTCTTTTTCATTATCCGCTGTAACGCTTGTAAAGGTAACAATCTGTGCTCCTTTATCGAGCCGCATTACTTTAACACCTAAAGTCGCACGGCCTGTCTGAGAAATATTAGCAACATTCGTTCGAATGATGACCCCTGTATTCGTGATAATCATCAAATCTTCATCACCATTCACGGCCATCAAGCCTGCTAATGGACCATTTTTCTCAGTAATATTAGCTGTTTTCATTCCTTTTCCGCCACGACCTTTCGTAGCATACTCACTGGCTAAAGTTCGCTTACCATAACCTTTTTCAGTAATAACTAATACTTCTTGATTATCTGAAATGACACTAGCGCCTACAACATGGTCATCCGTACGCAAATTTACTCCTCTCACACCAGTCGCACTACGTCCCATATTCCGAACTTGGTTTTCGTTAAAACGTACAGCGTAGCCCATTTTTGTTCCGATAATGATATCCGCTTGTCCATTTGTCAAAAAGACGTTAATCAACTCATCTTCTTCTTTTAAATTCAGAGCTTTTAACCCATTTTGACGAATATTAGCAAATTCCGTTACGCTAGTTCGTTTTACCACACCATGGCGTGTAGTGAAGAAAAGGTAAGAATGAGTATCGTGTTCAGCTTGAACATTGATGATTGTCTGAATCGTTTCACCTTCGTCCAATTTCAATAAGTTGACAATTGGCAATCCTTTAGCTGTACGACCATATTCAGGAATTTCATAACCTTTCAAACGATAAACACGCCCTTTATTGGTAAAGAAGAGTAAGCGATCGTGTGTGCTGGTAGAGACTAATTCACGAACAAAATCATCATCTTTCACACCTGTTCCTTGAATACCACGGCCCCCACGTCTTTGTGCAGTAAATTCATCCTGATTCAGCCGTTTAATATAACCTTTATTGGAAAGAGTGATTAAAACATTAGTTTCTTCGATGAGATCTTCGTCTTCTAGAGATAATACTTCACCAACCATTAATTCCGTGCGGCGTTCATCAGAGAACTTACGTTTAATCTCTTCTAATTCTTCCTTGATAATGGTAGCTACTCGTTCCGGTTTTGCCAAAATATCCATCAAATCTGCAATTAATTTCATTAAGTCATCATATTCAGACTGGATCTTATCGCGCTCCAATCCTGTCAAACGACGAAGACGCATATCCAGAATTGCTTGACTTTGACGTTCAGATAACTCATAACGTGACATTAATTCCGCTTGTGCTTCAGCATCGGTTTCACTATTTCGAATAATGCGAATGACTTCATCAATATGATCAAGCGCAATTAACAAACCTGCTAAAATATGAGCACGAGCTTCGGCCTTTTCCTTATCAAAAACCGTCCGACGTGTTACCACTTCTTTTTGATGTTCAATATAAGCTAGTAAAATTTCACGAAGAGACAAAATTTTAGGCACTCCGTTTTGAATTGCTAACATATTGAAACTGAAATTTGTTTGCATTTGCGTTAATTTGAACAAGTTGTTCAAGATCACATGCGCACTTGCATCACGCTTTACTTCAATGATGAAGCGCACTCCTTCTCGATTAGATTCATCACGGACTGCCGTAATTCCATCGATCCGTTTTTCTTGAACCAGCCGGACAATATGTTCATGAACTTTTGTCTTGTTGACCATATACGGAAATTCAGTGATAACAATTCGTTCACGTCCAGATTTAGTTTCTTCGATTTCTGTTCGAGCACGTAAAACAATGGACCCCTTACCAGTTTCATAAGCACGATGAATACCTGACCTTCCCATTACTAAAGCACCTGTTGGAAAATCTGGTCCAGGTAATACTTCCATAAGATCGCGCGTTGTTACATCTGGATTGTCCATGATCAATTTAACGGCATCAATAGTTTCACCAAGATTGTGAGGAGGAATATTGGTAGCCATCCCCACAGCAATACCAGTTGCTCCATTGACCAGCAAATTAGGAAAACGCGACGGTAAGACTAATGGTTCACGCTCACTACTATCATAGTTATCTGCAAAATCAACTGTATTTTTATTAATGTCGCGCAACATTTCAAGGGAAATTTTACTCATACGAGCTTCTGTGTACCGTTGCGCGGCAGGGCCGTCCCCATCCATAGAACCAAAGTTCCCGTGACCATCTACTAACATGTGACGATAAGACCACCATTGTGCCATCCGCACCATAGCTTCATAAATAGAGGAATCTCCATGTGGGTGATATTTCCCCATAACATCACCCGTGATACGAGCAGATTTCTTATGTGGTTTATCAGGGGTTACACCTAGTTCATTCATTCCATACAATATTCTTCGATGGACAGGCTTTAAACCATCTCGAACATCAGGAAGGGCACGAGCCACAATGACACTCATGGCGTAATCGATAAAACTCGTCTTCATTTCGCTCGTTAAGTTCACATTGACTAAATTATTATCCTGCATTAAAAAATGCCTCTCTTCAATTTATATGACCTTATCATTATAACATAAATTCGGATTTTTTTCAGTAAACACCCTTGAATATAAAAACGTTTACATAAGATAATATGTATTATATCCGTGACAAATTACTACAAAAGTGATAGAATGAAGTTGTAAAGGGACATGTTCCCCAATAAATTAAAGGAGATGTTTAGCAAAATGACTCTTACTAAACAACATAAAAAAGTCATCCTTGTTGGTGACGGTGCTGTAGGTTCTTCTTACGCATTTGCTCTTGTCAACCAAGGTATCGCTCAAGAACTTGGTATCGTTGATATTTTCAAGGAAAAGACTGAAGGGGATGCTGAAGACCTTAGCCACGCCCTTGCCTTCACTTCACCTAAGAAAATCTATTCAGCAGAATATGCTGATGCGCACGATGCAGATCTTGTCGTTTTGACTGCTGGTGCACCCCAAAAACCAGGTGAAACTCGTCTTCAATTGGTTGAGAAAAACCTTCGCATCAACAAAGATGTTGTTACCAAGATTGTTGAGTCAGGATTTAATGGTATTTTCCTTGTAGCTGCTAACCCAGTTGACATCTTGACTTACTCAACATGGAAATTCTCTGGTTTCCCTAAAGAACGTGTTATTGGTTCAGGTACTTCTCTTGACTCAGCACGTTTCCGTCAAGCACTTGCTGAAAAATTAGATGTAGATGCTCGTTCTGTCCATGCTTACATTATGGGTGAACATGGTGACTCAGAATTCGCTGTTTGGTCACATGCTAACGTTGCAGGTGTTAACCTTGAAAACTATCTTCAAGATGTAGAAAACTTCAATGCTGCTGAATTGGTTGACTTATTTGAAGGCGTTCGTGACGCTGCATATTCAATTATCAATAAAAAAGGTGCAACTTTCTATGGTATCGCAGTTGCTTTAGCTCGTATTACAAAAGCTATCCTTAATGATGAAAATTCAGTTCTTCCACTTTCGGTCTTCCAAGAAGGTCAATATCCTGGTGTTACTGATTGCTATATTGGTCAACCAGCTATTGTTGGCGCACATGGTATTGTCCGTCCAGTCAACATCCCATTGAATGATGCTGAAAAACAAAAAATGCAAGCTTCTGCTAAACAATTAAAAGACATCATTAACGATGCTTTCTCTAAAGAAGAATTTGCCTCAGCAGCTAAAAACTAATGAGATTTTATCTCACTCCTTGGTAAATCAAGGAGTTTTTTTGTATCTAAAAAATAAGTACTATAAAAGTTATGATGCTATACAAATCAATTTTATAGTACTTATTTCTCTTCCCCAATTTACATTTTATCAATTTATTCCAATATATCCTTTAAATAAGGAACGACTTTTTCGCCTTTCATATCTGATAGAGTCCGAATCCAGCGAAATGCTGTATGTTCTTCTGCATCAAGTTGAATTTTTCTATGTTCAAGTAATTCTGCTTGATAAACTAAACGCGTAAAAACGACACCCTTTGCCTTATCGTAGCAGCTATCTTCATGAAGAATCAAACTTAATTGTACCTTTTGGTTAACTTCTTCCATCACTTCACGCATAGCTCCGTCTCGTGGTAATTCATTTTCTTCCACACCTCCTTCTGGAATGTCCCAATATTCTGGGTACATATTTGGTAAACCACGTTTTACCTCACTTCGTTTAATGAGCAAATAGCTTCCGTCCTTTTCAATTAAAGCATGAGCAATCAATTTTACAGGCATTCGAAATCCCCTTCTCCTTTATAAAAAACAAAATTCTTGTTTTAGACAAGAATTTTTAAATAGTTAACAAACAATCCACCCTGAGAGAATCGAACTCCCATCTCAAGAACCGGAATCTTACGTGATATCCATTACACTAAGGGTGGCAACCATTCTATTATACAAAAAATTTATGAAAATAACAAGTAAAAAAAGATTGAAATGATAGATTCCAATCCTTTTATTTTATTATAATTCAATATCGCCAAACAAGTCAGCCATTGAGAATCCAGTTTGAGTTTCTGGGAGTTCAAAGTCACGTTTTTCTTGACGTTTTGGACGACGAGGACGTGATTGACGTTTTTCTTTTTGTTCATCTTCTTGAACTGGACGTTCTTCAAGAGCTTTGATAGAAAGTGATACACGTTCTGCATCAGCATTAACATCAAGAACTTTGACAGTTACCTCTTGACCGACTTTAAGCACATCTTTTGGATTTTCAACACGTTTATGTGAAATTTGGGAGATATGAACCAGTCCATCAATGCCTGGCAACACTTCAACAAATGCACCAAAATCTGTTAAACGTTTAACCGTACCTTCGATAACATCACCGGCAGCAAGTTTTTGTTCAACACCATCCCATGGCCCAGGGGTTGTAGCTTTAAGAGAAAGTGATACACGACCTTCCTCTTCATTTAAATCAAGCACTTTTACTTCGATTTCATCACCAACTGACACAACTGATTTAGGTGAAACGTTGCGTTCATGTGATAATTCCGTCAAGTGAACAAGACCGTCAACACCACCAAGGTCGATAAAAGCACCAAAACTTGTAATACGTGCAACTTTACCAGTTACGATATCACCAACAGCTAATTTGCTAAATACTTCGGCACGTGCTGCTGCCGCTTTTTCTTCCACTACTTCACGACGTGAAAGGATGAAACGGTTTTCTTTTGGATCTACTTCTTTAATTTTTGCTTCAAATTCTTGACCAACAAAACGTTCCGTATTACGAACAAAACGAGTATCTAACATTGAAGCTGGAATAAAACCACGAAGTCCTTCAAACTCTACTGAAAGTCCACCCTTAACTGCACGAGTTCCTTTTACAGTGACAACTTCTTCTTCACGTCCGACTAACTTGTCCCATGCTTTGCGAGCTTCTAAACGTTTTTTAGATACAAGGTAAGTAACTGTATCAGTATCTTTACCAACTACTTGACGAAGAACAAGCAATTCAAGTGTTTCACCTGGTTTTACTAGGTCGTTAATGTCAGCATCACGATCGTTTGTCAATTCGCGAAGGGTTAACACACCTTCAACACCAGTTCCAGCGATTGCAACATTAGCTTGGCTTGCATCAACAGTCAATACTTCAGCAGTAACGACATCACCTGGCTCAACTTGGCTAACACTATTTAGCAAATCTTCAAATTCATTCATCTAAAAAATCCTCCAACAATCAAGCTTTTCTAGCTTGACATACTTATAATATTTTTCCTAAGCACCGCAATGACATTGAACTATCTTTAACGTTTCTCACCCTATAAAGAAATAAAATACCCTAAGATATTTTACCATTTATCTGATATATTACCTAAGAACTGGGGTAGCTGGATTCGAACCAACGCATGAGGGAGTCAAAGTCCCTTGCCTTACCGCTTGGCTATACCCCAAAAAAGAATGTAGACATACTTTTTAAAGACTAAGTACGCTCATGGAGAGGGAGGGATTCGAACCCCCGAACCCGAAGGAGCGGATTTACAGTCCGCCGCGTTTAGCCTCTTCGCTACCTCTCCTGCACAATCAACAGTATTCATTATACCATTGATGAAAAGAAAATACAAGCATTTATTTACTCAAATTATATGTTTCAACCAATTTTTCCACTGCATTTTCAAGTTTTTTATAAAAACTATCAACATTTTCATTTTTTATGATAGCAAATTGTCCATCAAACTCAGCAATTTGCCCAATGACCTTTTTACCAATTGACAAAATATAACCTTCATATTGTTCATTTCCTACTTTTACTTGGCTATCTGCTAATTGGATTTCAATCTTTTTATCTTTTTTACTCATCAAATACCTCTTTCAAATCTCTATTTTACAAAAAAATAAGAAAACTAGCAAGCAATACGTGAAAATAAAAACTATCTCAATGAAGAGACAGTTCCAAAAATTTTTAAACTTTTACAACCCATCCTTCTGGTGCTTCAACATCGCCAAATTGAATACCAGTTAGTTCATCATAAAGTTTTCGAGTGATCGGGCCTACCTCGGTCTCGCTATAAAAGACATGAAAATCCTCGCCATGCTGAATACCACCAATTGGAGATATAACTGCTGCTGTACCGCAAGCCCCTGCTTCAGCAAAACGATCTAAATTATCAATCGGAACATCTCCTTCGATCGCTTTCAAACCTAAACGATGTTCTGCTAAGTATAGGAGAGAATATTTTGTGATAGAAGGCAGGATGGATGGACTATACGGTGTCACAAATTCATTATCTTTGGTAATCCCGAAGAAATTTGCAGAACCTACTTCTTCTATCTTCGTATGAGTAGCTGGATCTAAATAAATAACATCTGAGAATTTATTTTCGTGCGCCATTTGTCCTGGAAGTAAGCTTGCTGCATAGTTTCCACCGACTTTAGCTGCCCCTGTACCATAAGGGGCTGCACGATCATACTTATCAGAAACAATAAAGTTTGTTGGAGTCAAGCCACCTTTAAAGTAATTTCCTACAGGCATTGCAAACACTGTAAAAATGTATTCATCTGCTGGTTTAACACCAATGATGTCGCCAACCCCCAACAATAATGGACGAATATAAAGGGTTCCTCCTGTTCCATACGGCGGAACATAATCTTCATTGGCACGAACCACTTGTTTCACAGCATCTACAAACATATCTGTCGGAACTTGTGGCATTAAAAGGCGATCTGATGTACGTTGTAGGCGTTTTGCATTTTGATCTGGGCGAAACAACTGCACACTACCATCTTTTGTACGATAGGCTTTCATTCCTTCAAAGGCTTGTTGTCCATAATGAAGGCAAGGAGATGATTCGGACATATGTAAGGTTGCTTCTTCAGTCAATCCCCTTTTTTCCCACTGCCCATTTTTATAATAGGCAAGATAGCGATACGGCAATTTCATATAGGAAAAACCAAGATTTTCCCAATCAAGATTTACTGACATAACATTCTCCTTTTTGAATTTATGTTTTTTATTTTACACTAATTTTAGATATTTTCAATAGTTTTTTGTAAAATTCTGAAAATTTTTTAATTTCAGTTTATATGAACACCGCAAAAAAATCAGCTCTTGAAGCTGATTTTCAATTATTTAAGATTTGCAGAAAACACTTCTTCATCAGAAATCGTATCTGAGATGAAGCTACCATTACTAGTTCTTTCAGACAAGCTAAGATCAGCTAGGTTCACTTCGTAAGTAGTTCCTTTGTTAGAAACTATGGACAAAATTTGCTCTTCTTCTACTGTTGGAGTTTCTGAACTAAAGAGATCGAGTTCTACAGATTGTTCTCCAAAAACAGGCCCAGCTGCAAAAATACGATGCGGTTTAGTCTTGAGCTCTCTCAATACTTGAAGCCCTCGATTTGCTCGGCTAGTAACAGGAATGCCTGTAATTGCCATTCGTTTGAGGGAACCGCGCTGGGTTAAGAGATAAAACGAGGCAGTGTTGGCGATAAAGGCTGACACTAGTACATCGTCCTTTTTAAGGTTAATAGCCTTAACACCTGCTGCTTTGGCACCCACAACCGGTACCTCTGCAACATTAAATCGCAAGGCATAGCCATTCTTCGTCACTAGCATGACATCATCTAGCTTAATTGGAGAAATGCCGATAATTAGATCATCCTCATTTTTTAATTTGGCAAACTTGACCGACTTGGATTTATAGGTTCGCCAAGGGCTAAATTCTTTTCGCTCCACGCGCTTGATTTGTCCTAGTTTTGTTACTGCAAAATAAGTTTCTTCGTCAAAATCATCAACCACTTCTGCATAAATGACTTCTTCGTTCGTCTCAAAATTGGTAATAGTCTGACTGATATGTTCTCCGATTTCTTTCCAGCGAATATCTGCCAATTCATGAACCGGCCGATAGATGACATTGCCAAGATTGGTAAAAATCAAAAGATGTTGAGTAGTCTTTGCTAAATGGACAAAAATAAGATGGTCATCATCCCGCTTACCGACCTCATTAAGCGTTGATGAATTGAAAGAGCGCGGACTAGTGCGTTTAAGGTAACCACTACGAGTGACACTAACAAATGTTTCTTCTTCCACAATCAGACTTGCTGTATCAATCTCAATGGCATTTGCCGTATCTTGCAATTCACTAAGACGAGGATTACCAAATTTCTTTTTGACTTCACGAAGTTCACGTTTCATCAAATTGTACATCGTTTGCTCATCGCCTATAATGGCAGCCAGCATTGCAATTTTCTCGCGCAGATCTGCTTCTTCCTCCTCCAGAACTACTACGTCCGTATTGGTCAAACGATAAAGTTGAAGCGTGACAATGGCTTCTGCTTGCTCTTCGGTAAAATCATAGCTGACTTTGAGGTTTTCCTTGGCATCTGCTTTATTTTCTGAAGCACGAATGAGCGCAATCACTTCATCTAAAATCGAAATAACTCGAATTAGCCCTTCCACAATATGGAGTCGCTTCTCAGCCTTGGCCTTGTCAAAACGGCTACGAGCTAGAATAATATCCTTGCGGTGGGCAATGTAACTGGTCAAGATTGGTACAAGCCCCACCAAACGAGGCGTAAAATTGTCGATAGCTACCATGTTGAAATTGTAATTAACTTGCAAATCAGTGTACTTGAAAAGATAGTTGAGAATCAGCTCAGTATTAGCATCTTTCTTAAGCTCGATAGCAATGCGAAGACCGTCTCGGTCGGACTCGTCCCGTACCTCAGCAATGCCGGCCACCTTGTTATTGACCCGCACATCGTCAATCTTCTTGACCAAGACCGCCTTATTAATCTCATAAGGAATCTCGGTAACAACAATTTGCTCTTTGCCACCTTTAAGCTTTTCAATCTCAGTTCTTGAGCGCACCACAACTCGACCTTTACCAGTCTCGTAGGCTTTTTTTATTTCGTCTCGGCCTTGGACGATGGCTCCTGTCGGGAAGTCCGGACCCGGCAGAAACTCCATGAGTTTGTCCACCTTGGCTTTGGGATGATCAATCATGTAGACCACTGCATCGATGACTTCAGCCAGATTGTGAGGCGGAATGTCTGTCGCATAACCAGCAGAAATTCCCGTCGCACCATTAACCAAAAGATTTGGAAAAGCAGCAGGCAATACAGTTGGTTCTTTCTCCGTATCGTCAAAATTCCAAGCAAAAGGTACGGTATCCTTCTCGATATCTTGCAGAAGATAGCCAGCAATCTCAGCCAAGCGCGCCTCAGTATAACGCATAGCCGCTGGCGGATCCCCATCCATAGAACCATTATTTCCATGCATTTCGACAAGAATCTCACGATTTTTCCAATCCTGAGACATGCGGACCATAGCATCGTAGATCGAGCTATCACCGTGTGGATGGAAATTCCCCATGATGTTCCCGACCGACTTGGCTGACTTGCGGTAGCCCTTATCAAAGGTGTTGCCGTCCTTATTCATTGAATAGAGAATACGGCGCTGCACAGGTTTCAAGCCATCACGAATATCCGGTAAAGCTCGCTCTTGAATGATGTATTTGGAGTAGCGACCAAAGCGCTCTCCCATGATGTCCTCAAGGGACATGTTTTGAATGTTACTCATATAGGATACAGAGCCCGTAAAATACAAAGTGAAAATAGGAAATTATTGCAGTGAGCGATGCTCACAAGAGAATTTATCTTTTTCACACAGTATTTAGGGCGTGTTCAACTCCTTTCAAAGAATGTAGAGTAGTTTTTTATAAAATAAAAGATATTTTACGGAAATTAATCCCGTGTTCAGTTACTAATAAGTAGCTAAACTATCCTTTCTGTAGTTTAAAATTAATTAGTAATAAGGAGTTTCCACACAGCATTTAGGGCGTGTTCAATTCCTTTCAAAGAAGGTTTTTTGATAATAATTGTCTGTGGTAGCCTGGTAGACCAGTAAATCTAAACTGTAAAAGCTAAGTTTTTTAGAAACTAAGCCTCTCTTCAGCATACTGAATCATTTTCTCTGCGGTTTCTTTGTCATAAGGGAAGCCAGTTTTAAGCGAGAAGCTTTGTGCTTCTTTGTGGAAGAAGTTCAATGTAGCCAAGAGAGATTTGGTGAGATTTTCTTGTCCAGAAAAGTCAAGCAAGGCTGTAAATTCTTTCTCTTTCTCAGCTGGCAAATACCGGAAGAGGTACTTGTAGTTCTTGCCAATATCAAGCGTCCCCTTATCTGCTGCTACCTGCCAAGCTAAAAGCTTGAGCAATTCTTGCTGGCAGATTCCATACAGATGATCCGTCGCATAGACAAGGTGGTTTCGATGAATACCCTTGACCACATAGGCTGACACCCACCAAAATTCATTGCAGGACTTATCAAAGTCAGTCGCACTAGCTGGAGCCGTCCAATAGCGCTTGGGTGTCGGTACATAAGGCTGAAAGAGTCCCTGCGGGTCATGTATCACCGTAAAATCCGCTTCACTATTCACCCATTCTTTTATGTGCTCCTTGGGACAGAGGGTCAAATCTATCCGATTGCCATCTTCAAAGAGCATGAGATAGAGGCGACGATGATCAAGTACGTTATGCTGCTCGATAGTGCGTTTGTCAAATTGGTCCAACCAAACAAGGTCAGTCACAAGATCATCTAAATTATCATTATCCACAATGTAGACCACATCATAGTCTTGAAACTCGTCCTTAGGGGCATTTGGATTTGTCCGTGAGCCAGACATGGCGACAGCGTCGACCTGTAGAGCTTCTGCGGTTTGCAAAATTAAATCTAACATTTCAGTTTCTGTTCTCATCGAAAGACCTACCTTTCACTAAAAAACATCAATCTTGTACAAATACAACCCTCACAACAATAAAAGATATCTACACATCTTTGATAAAGCTTCACTTGTGCAAACCATCTATCAGAATATTTAATAAAAGTATTGAATTTACTTGTTAAGATGTGACAATAACTGGGAGGTTGTCTCAAAATACCATCTCCCCACTCTCCTCCAGCGTAAACTTGACATTATCTTCAATCCATTTACGGCGAGGTGGGACTTTGTCTCCCATGAGGACATTGACGCGGCGCTCAGCACGGGCTAAGTCGTCAATGGTGACGCGAATGAGGGTTCTGTTTTCAGGATTCATCGTGGTTTCCCAGAGCTGATCAGCATTCATTTCTCCAAGCCCTTTGTAGCGCTGCAGCATGGCGCCTTTGCCAAATTTCTTACGCAAATCTTCTAACTCACCGTCTGTCCAAGCATATTCGACAACTTCATTTTTGCCTTTGCCTTTAGACATCTTATAAAGCGGTGGCAGAGCGATATAGACATGACCTGCTTCAACCAGTGGACGCATATAGCGGTAAAAGAAGGTCAGCAAGAGCGTCTGGATATGAGCACCATCCGTATCCGCATCAGTCATGATGATAATCTTGTCATAGTTTGCATCCTCGAGCGTAAATTCTGATCCAACACCCGCACCAATAGTGTAAATCATGGTGTTAATTTCTTCGTTTTTGAGAATATCTGCCATTTTAGCTTTTGCGGTATTGATGACCTTGCCGCGCAGAGGCAGAATTGCCTGAAACTTGCGGTCACGGCCCTGCTTGGCAGATCCGCCTGCAGAATCTCCTTCGACCAAATAGAGCTCATTCTTTGCTGGATTTTTAGACTGAGCTGGGGTCAATTTGCCAGAAAGTAATCCCTTATCTTTCTTGCTTTTCTTGCCATTTCTGCTTTCATCACGAGCTTTACGAGCAGCTTCTCTCGCATCACGAGCTTTGATTGCTTTGCGGATCAAATTAGAAGCCAATTCACCATTTTCCATCAAGAAGAAGGTCAACTTATCTGATACAACCGAATCCACTGCAGGTCGAGCCAGTGGACTTCCTAACTTGTCCTTAGTCTGTCCCTCAAACTGCAAATGCTCTTCCGGCACTAAGATCGAAAGGACAGCTGCTAGACCCTCACGATAGTCAGAGCCTTCCAGATTTTTATCCTTTTCTTTCAGCAATCCAGTCTTTCTCGCATATTCATTCATGACCTTGGTAATGGCGGACTTAAGTCCCGTCTCATGTGTTCCACCATCCTTAGTACGGACGTTATTAACAAAAGAAAGGATATTATCTGAATAACCGTCGTTATATTGGAGAGCAACCTCCACTTGAAAACCGGCGTCTTCCCCTTCGAAATACAGAACTGGTGTCAATGTTTCCTTATCTTCGTTTAGATAGGCAACAAAATCTTGTACTCCATTTTCATAATGAAAATCAACCGTTTCACCTGTTCGCTCGTCTGTCAGAGAAAGATGAACATTTTTCAATAGAAAGGCTGATTCATTGAGCCGTTCTGAAATAGTATTGTATTTAAAATCTGTCGTTGAGAAAATTGTGTCGTCTGGCATAAAGGTCACTTTGGTGCCTGTTTTTGATTTAGGTGCTTGACCAATTTTCTTTAAAGTCGTTACCGGCTTTCCACCATTTTCAAAACGTTGTTTATAAATTGTACCGTCACGTGTGATTTCAACTTCTAACCAACTAGACAGCGCATTGACAACAGATGAGCCGACCCCATGGAGTCCTCCGGACGTCTTGTAACCACCCTGACCGAACTTGCCCCCAGCATGGAGCACTGTAAAGATAACTTCCACTGTCGGAATTCCCATAGCGTGCATACCAACTGGCATTCCTCGACCGTGATCACTGACAGTTAAACTTCCGTCTTTGTTAATTGTTACATCAATCTTATCACCAAATCCAGACAGAGCTTCATCAACGGCATTGTCAACAATTTCCCAAACTAAATGGTGAAGCCCAGTAGCATCCGTTGACCCGATATACATGCCCGGACGCTTACGAACTGCATCCAATCCTTCTAATACTTGAATGGCATCGTCATTATAATTGTTAATATTGATTTCCTTTTTTACCACAAGGAACCTCCTGAATCATTCATCCTTTCTATCTTACAAGTTTTTAGTGAATTTTGCAAAGATTTTTAGAAATTATCGTATGAAAATCAGCAATTTTTCAGCCTAGACAAATTTTGTAAAATATTCTTCACCATTCCCCAATCAAAATTAAAATTCATGGTATAATAAAAACATGATGAAGATTGTTTTTACATTGATAGTAGCTTATTTGATTGGTTCAATCCCTGCCGGACTTTGGATTGGACAAGTATTTTACAAAAAAAATCTCCGTGAATATGGAAGTGGAAATACAGGGACAACCAATACCTTTCGTGTACTTGGAAAAAAAGCAGGAATTATCACCTTTGCTTTTGATTTTTTTAAAGGGACATTTGCGACTCTACTCCCTCTTTTTCTTCATATAAATGGAATTTCTCCACTTATTTTTGGCCTGTTAGCCGTACTTGGGCATACTTTCCCTATTTTCGCAGAATTTAAAGGTGGCAAAGCCGTTGCAACCAGCGCAGGTGTTATTCTTGGCTTCTCACCAACCTTTTTCACTTATTTAGCAGTCATTTTCTTCAGCTGCTTGTATCTGACCAGTATGATTTCTTTTTCTAGTGTGACGGCTGCTATTTCAGCTATTGTTGGAGTTACCATTTTTCCACTCTTCAGCTTTCTGTTACCACATTATGACACGCTCTTTACCATGATCGTGCTTGTACTAGCGCTCATCATTATCATTAGACACAAAGATAATATTCGGCGTATTCGGATAAAACAAGAAAACCTCATTCCTTTCGGATTAAATATCACAAAACAACAACCTAAAAACAAATAAAACGATTCACATAGGAGTCCAGCCCTACTACATTAGATTTTTGTAGATTTGCTAACAACACTTTATGCTAATGTAAAAAGTGTATGATGTCAAAATAAAAATGGAAGAAGCAACATTCTTTCATTTTTATTTATGCTTTGTGAATTTTTTTAAAACGAGACAATTCTAAAATTTCAACAACGAAACCAAGTAAACCAATGAAGAAAGCCTCTGTGCTAACCATTTCTAGCAAGTTCTTTTGGTTCAATTCTATTCGACTTCACTTGCTTAGAAGTCTGGTTTTGAAGTTTTTTTGTGTTGTGCAGTCGAGAGGACTCTACTTGTACAACAGGAGTTGCTGTTCAATAGGCGGTTCTAAAGAAAAATACTCTAACTTTTACATTAGAATATCTTATCTCGCAAACATTATAAAATTTTTATTTTGCTACTCTATCTGTGCCATCAAATCTTTTAAATCTGTCGCTCCAACCCTATCACCCGCTTCTTCAAAACATGTTAATGCTTGTTGAACATAAGACTTAGCCATGTTTATATCTTTCTTTGCTAACATTACCTCGGCCAAGGCGCGATAAGCGCAAGCATGATTGATTAAATCATCCGTCTGCAATGCTAAATTTAGTGTTGCCTGTAAAAGTTTTTCTGCAAGACAAATATTTCCAAGTTTGAACTGTAAATATCCTTGTTCGTACAAATTGACTGATTTCTTTAGTAGATCATCAGGGAAATGATCTGTAATAATTTCCGCTTCTACCATTATTAAATCATAGGCCTTCTGAAAATGTTCTTCTTCTCGTTCGACCATAGCTAGTTGATGTAAGCCTATGTGCTGTTCTTCTAGGTTCTTTTCAGACACAGCTTGAGCATAATAGTCTTTTAAGAATTGACGGGCTAACGCAAAATCTTTTTCTTCTAAAGCAATATATGCTTTTAAATTCAGTGTACTATAATTGTCTTGGTCTATTTGAGATACTAATTGCTTTGCAAGCTGATACTGCCCATCGAATAATGCTTGCCAAGCTTTTTGAAGTTGTTCTTCTGTCATACTTTCTTTCCTTTTATTATAGAGAATTAAATACTACACTCTAGGAATTATATTAAATCAGTTTCTGAGATTGCTTCCTTTACTTTTTCAATGGACAAATGCACCAACTCAACTTTCTTTTCTTTATATAAATAACGAGCGTAGTCATCCATACGGTATTGGTTGATATAAACCACTCGTTTGCAGCCTACCTGCAAGAGTTGTTTTGTACAATTAAGACAAGGGAAATGAGTGACATAAACAGTAAAACCTTTTGGGATTCCACGCTCTGCACCTTGTAAAATCGCATTCACTTCTGCATGTAAGGTTCTCACACAATGCCCATCAACCATCAAACATTCATGATCAATACAGTGCTCCGTTCCTGAAACAGAACCATTATATCCTGTTGAAATAACTTTGTTATCCTTTACAATAACCGCTCCTACACTTGCTCGCTTGCAGGTTGAACGATTAGCAATCAAGAGAGCTTGCGCTGCAAAATATTCATCCCAAGCCAATCTTTTTGTAACCATATTACACCTCATTGTCTTATTCATCACTCAATTTACCATTCTTTCGATGTGGAAAAAGCGGAAGTCCGAGCGATGCAATCTTCTCTGCCGGAACCCTCATACCGTCTTTAATCCATTTAATCAAAACAGAAACCACTGCCGAACTCCAAAAAGAATTCATGTACGTTGAAGCCTCTTTTCTGGAATAATTTTGTTGCTCTAACATATCAAACACAGCACTTGTCAACAGTTTTTCTAAATTGTAATCTATCGCTAGACTAACAATTCGAGCTTCTTTTTTGACTTCTTTAAACAAAAACAACCATACTTGATAAAGTTCTGTTCTCATATTAAATTGTTCCAATTTATCGGTAATCTTTTGCACTGTTCGTTGAAAAATTTCTTGTAAAATCTCTTCTTTTGAATCATAATTTCGATAAAAAGCTGCACGTGAAACGCCTGCCCTCTCTACTAATTCAGAAATAGTAATTTTGGTCAACTCTTTCTTTTCCAATAATTGCAATAAAGAAATCTCCAATGATTCTTTGGTAATTCGATTTGATTCCTGATTTGATATTTTTAAATTTTCTAAGGATTTTTTCGATATTTTACGTTCCGACATAACATTTTCTTTCTACATGTAACAACTGACTGTAAAGGCTTTCTAAGGCACAGATTTCATGATATAATTGTAAAAAAAGACAAAACTTTTGTCAATGTCTAACTAATTTACTGCCCAATAAAGGAGAATTTAATGACTTGGAAAATTGTAGCTGATTCAGGTTGTGATTATAGAACTATCGAAAATATTGCTGTTGACACCTTATTTGAAAGTGTTCCTTTGACCATTCAAGTAAATGATGAAATCTTTATAGATAATGCTCAGCTCAATATTGATGATATGATGGAAAAAATGTATGCCACTTCTTCTGCTTCAAAATCAGCCTGCCCTAGTCCAGATGACTACATGAAGGCTTTTGATGGCGCTTCAAATATTTTTGTAGTCACTATTACAGGAACCTTATCAGGAAGTCATAATAGCGCACAAGTGGCTAAAAAACTTTATCTAGAAGAACATCCTAATGTGAATATTCATATTATTGATACTCTTTCTGCAGGCGGCGAGAATGACTTGATCATCAAAAAACTGAATTTTCTTATTGATCAAGGTTTGAGTTATGAAGAAGTCGTGACAGAAATTACAGCCTATCAAACAAAAACAAAGTTACTTTTTGTTCTTACAAAAGTTGACAACTTAGTCAAAAATGGGCGACTAAGCAAATTAGTCGGAGCTGTTGTAGGATTACTTAACATCCGTATGGTCGGCGAAGCTAGCCAAGACGGGAAGCTAGAGTTACTTCAAAAGGCGCGTGGTGCAAAAAAATCACTCATTGCAGCTTTTGATGAACTCATAAAAGCGGGCTATGCAGGTGGCCAAATCATTATTGCTCATCGAAATAACCCTAAGTTTTGTCAGCAATTTTCCGAAATGGTGCGAGAAAAATTTCCTCAAGCTGTTATTGAAGTTATTCCAACTTCTGGCCTGTGCAGTTTTTACGCTGAGGAAAATGGTCTTCTCTTGGGCTATGAAATTCAATAATAGAACAAAAACGATTCATACAGATAACCTTGCCACTAACCTAATCATCTACAAACAAATATCAGCTGATCCAAATTGATGTCAGGAGCAAGACTATTTGGGAGACTGGACTGTCGACTTGTCTAAGATTGAAAAAAACAATCTGCTTTGTAATTATTGTCTGCAATCTCTGCATGATAGATTACTCAGTCAACCGCTTCGTCTTCAATTTCTTACACCTTCTACCTTTAAATTGGAAACTTTTGGCTTGTACTATTACAAATAGAGCAAGCCAAAAACAATTAGCACACTAATCATGCTAAAAAGCGAGCCGATAAGATAGTATTCTGCAAAGGATTGACTTTCAGAAATTTTATTATAACGTGCAATTGACTTAGCAGTAAAAACTAAGCCAACTGAAGCGAACTGTCCAAATATGAGAGATAGAGCCATAATATAACGTTCTAAAATCCCAATCATTGCTCCCGCACCTGCTATAGTATCTTGATTATCTCCTTTTGACTGATACCTACTGAAGAAAAGTTTAAATAAAATATTAATCGGTTTTCCAACTACTGCTAAAAATAAAAGCGTCTGAACTACTGCAGCACTATTTTTTAGCCAGAGTGGATTTATTTTGCTTGCTAATAAAACGTAAAAAAGAAACATACAAATTAGATGCAGTAATTGGTCAACAATAAAAACTTGTTTAGTCAATCTTTTTATTTCTATGAAAGTATTGAACTTGTATTTCAAGAAATCAATCACTGCATGACTAATCCAAACAGTAACAAAATATAAACTGTTTTTTGGAAAAAGAACACTCAACATTAGCAATGGAAGAAAAACAATGATTAGATGTAACATTAAATATGGTAATTTCCGACTTTTTAAGTCGGCTATTTTTTGACTCTGCCATTGAAAATCAGCTAAAACATGAGCTATCAACGTTAATAATAAGATTGGATTTTGCAAGAAGAAATCTGAAAATCCCCACAACTTAGACATGCCTACTCTCCTCCTTTGCTATCTCTTTTAATATCTGATTCATAGCAACTCGTTTATTTCTGAGATAAATTTTTAGACCACTTGCCTTGATACGTTTATTAAAAGCACTTGGAGTAATACCGAGCAATCTTGCTATTTCTTTATGCGAAAATGTTTCATCATATATATTTTCAGTCAGTAATTGTTTGAGTACATCATATTGAACTTCTGTCCACTTGGACTGAATAAAAGAACACGCAGCTAACATAGCATTGACAGTCCAGGTGACTTCTTCATCCGCCAAAAAAACTGAAATGTGATTGATGCCATAATCATTCTTGTCGTGGATATGATTAATGGCTTCTCTAGCCAACCAATATGCAGGACCATCAGAACCTATACTTTGTTCTTTATTGATTTCTGTAACCATTTCTCCAACACCAATACCGAATCGAATTTCATAAGGAGAAAATGCAACAGAAAGCTGATCTATGATTTGAAACATATAGGAATTCGGTGAGAACAAGGCTTGAAATTCATCTCCAGTTGTGACTGTAAAAGGGGAAATTAAATAGTCCTGATATTGCCAATTCAGCTCTTTCATCAATCGCAATAACTGCTGTTGTACCTGTGCTCGATCCTGTATTTTTTTTGATTCAATAATATCTCCAATAAGAGCAATATACATCATCTTTTCACTCCTTTTTGTCTATTATAATGGAAATTTTAAAAAATTTCCATTATAAAGGACATTTTCAGAAATTTCCATTATAAAGGACATTTTTTAAATTTTACTTTTTTTGAAAATACAGCTAAATGCCATACATTCACTGATTTTCGAATTAATTATCCGTTAATTTCCATACTTTACTGAGTACCTCACCAATCTTGCCCTCGATGATTAAGCTAGCTTGATTATCATGTACCACTTTACTTTTATTGATAATGACTAGCTGTCTTCCTTGAAAATACTGAACCAAACTAGCCGCAGGATAAACAACTAATGAAGTTCCACCAATAATGAGCAGATCTGCTCGACTAATAGCCTGAATTGCCTGATTAAAAACGGTCATATCCAGAGATTCCTCATAAAGAGTCACATCTGGCTTAACAATGTGGCCACAAGTCTCGCAATAAGGAATACTTCCAAACAATTTCAAAAAATCCTCTAAATCATAAAAACGATGACAATTGGTACAATAATTACGGTCTACACTACCATGTAGTTTCAATACATTTTTACTTCCTGCCATCTCGTGTAAACTATCAATATTTTGTGTGATAATCGCTTTGAGTTTTCCTACATTCTCTAAATGAGCTAAATAGATATGTGCTACATTTGGTTTAGCATCAGGATAAATGAGATATTTCTTGTAAAAATCAAAAAACTGCTTTGGATAATGTTCAAACATTGTATAGGAAACTAGTTGTTCTGCTGTGAAGTGTTGATTTAATTCAATATTGTAAATACCATTAGAACTACGAAAATCTGGAATGGCAGATTCGGTTGAAACACCTGCACCACCAAAAAATACTATATTTTGGCTATTTCGAATAATACGAGCAAGTTCTTCAATTTTATCCATATTATCCTCCTAAAATTTATCGACACAATAAAGAAAAAATCGACTAGTTTCACTAGCCGATTCGTATTATAACTGAATTATTTTGACAAGTTATAGAAAGATTTCAAACCACGATATTCAGCTACTTCACCAAGTTGGTCTTCGATACGAAGCAATTGGTTGTATTTAGCAATACGGTCTGTACGTGAAAGTGAACCAGTCTTAATTTGTCCTGCGTTAGTTGCGACTGCGATGTCAGCGATTGTTGAATCTTCAGTTTCACCTGAACGGTGTGATACAACGGCAGTGTAACCAGCTTCTTTCGCCATTTCAATAGCGTCGAATGTTTCAGTAAGGGTACCAATTTGGTTCACTTTGATAAGGATTGAGTTAGCACAAGCTTCATTGATACCTTTTTCAAGATATGAAGTATTTGTTACGAAGAAGTCATCACCAACAAGTTGTACTTTTTTACCAAGACGTTCAGTAAGCTTCTTCCAACCATCCCAGTCATTTTCATCCATACCATCTTCAATAGTGATAATTGGATATTTGTTCACCAATTCTTCAAGGTAGTCAATTTGTTCATCAGCTGTACGAACTGCAGCTCCTTCACCTTCGAATTTAGTGTAATCATAAACTTTACGTTCTTTGTCATAGAATTCTGATGATGCACAGTCGAATCCAAGGAATACATCTTTACCAGGAACATAACCAGCAGCTTCAATAGCAGCAAGAATTGTTTCTACACCATCTTCAGTTCCATCAAAACGAGGAGCAAATCCTCCTTCGTCACCAACAGCTGTTTCAAGACCACGAGATTTAAGGATTTTCTTAAGAGCATGGAAAATTTCAGCACCCCAACGAAGAGCTTCTTTGAATGTAGGTGCACCAGCAGGTACGATCATAAATTCTTGGAAAGCGATTGGAGCGTCAGAGTGAGAACCACCGTTGATGATGTTCATCATTGGAGTTGGAAGAACTTTAGTATTGAATCCGCCAAGGTAGCTATAAAGTGGAATTTCAAGGTAATCAGCAGCAGCACGTGCCACAGCAATAGATACACCAAGGATTGCATTTGCACCCAATTTACCTTTATTTGGAGTACCATCAAGTGCAATCATTGCACGGTCAATAGCTTGTTGATCGCGAACGTCATAACCAATAACTGCTTCAGCAATGATATTGTTTACGTTGTCAACAGCTTTTTGTGTACCAAGACCACCGTAACGAGATTTGTCACCATCACGAAGCTCAACTGCTTCGTGTTCACCAGTAGAAGCTCCAGATGGAACCATACCACGTCCGAAAGCACCTGATTCAGTATAAACTTCTACTTCAAGTGTTGGGTTACCGCGTGAGTCTAGGACTTCGCGAGCGTAAACATCAGTAATAATTGACATTTTTTACTCTCCTTTGAGTTATTTTATTTACATTCCTATGATACCTTAAAAATCAGGTTTTTTCAAGGAAAAATAGACATTCTAGTAAAAATAAATCAAGATATTTAAAGAAAACGATTACAATTTTAGTATGTAATTTACTTTAGTAATCATTATACTGAAAATAGCAAAAACTATCTCTTCACGAAATGTCACTGAGCATTTCCTAGCTTTCGTTTTAGACTTCAAATGTACAACCGGTTTATCGATTTTATAATATTTTGGTAATATATTTTACTTTTTTTGTGTCAACTCCAGTTTTTTCTTTAATTTTTTATTCTTTTTTGTTACTATGTTTAAAAATAAGAAAATTTTAGGAGGTTAAGAATGAAAAAGAAATTCTTACTTACTGCTATACTTACATCTGCCCTTCTATTAACGGCTTGTGGTCAAAAAAACAATTCAACAAGTCAGTCTTCTTCTACAACAGAGAAGACAACTTCTTCAAGTAAATCTTCTTCTACAGAAGAAAAAACAACTGAATCTTCTTCAAAAGAAAATACCGGCTTCCTTACTTACTCTGATGGTAGCAAAATTACTGTTAATGGTAAAGACTTCAAGCTGACTAACAGCAATGGAATGACCATTACCTATAATGATGATAAGAAGTCATATGCAATCCATGAAGCTAACGGCTCAACAATCACAAAGAATGGTGACGGTTCATATGCCATTGTTCTTGCTTCAGGTGACAACATTGCATTTAAATCTAACGGAACGTATGTCGTAACAACAGCAAGTGGTTCTATTAAAACAGGAAATGGAGCAGATGAGCTAAATAAGTATCTATCTGAAAAAGGACTTTCAACTATTTCAGACTATGATAAAAAAATCAGTGATATTTTAGAATTTATCAAAAAAAATAAATAATTTAGAGTCTTATCCTCTCGTTTCTTTTAGAAACGGGAGTTTTTAATCCCAGATGTAGATATCATCCTTTGAGAAACATTTCTTTTATGATACAATTTTATTATGACAGATATAAATAAAGTACTAATAGAAAAATCTCAAGGGGGGTTAACATTAAAACCTGATGAGCAAAGAAAGTTTTTAGAAACATTTGAGGAACGGGTCATTGCAGAATGTAGCATTGATGAAGCTAATAGTACCCTTATCCACAGCCACTTTAAAGAAATTTTGCAAAAAATTAGCTCAGACTATCAGCCTGTAACTGTGAAGATATCTCCTGCAGTCACTAGCCAATATCAAATTTTTTACTTAAAAATAGCAAAAGATCTTGGTTGTAAAGCAACAATTGTATCTAGCAACTGCCAGAATTCTCCATTTGGATTGGTTATTCATAGCGATCATCCAGTAGAGATTACCGAAAAAGAAATCCTTATCCAATTTTCTGAACTTTTCCAATCAGATTTACCCCAACAAGCAGAAAAGAAACCTTCTTTTTGGAAAAGATTGTTTCATTAAGGAGGTCACTAATAACAAATTTAGAAACATTAACCTTGTTCTTTCGAGCGGAAAATCAAAGAGATTGGAAAACTTACCAAAAATTTTTACATCCTAAAATCATCTGGGAATTGCATGAGCAAAAGGTTTCTGTTATTCGTGGAATAGAAGATTACCTTTCTAAGATTCAGCAAGCCTATCATCATAACACCATTCAATTTTCCTGTTTACATGCCTTTTCAACAGACGAAAATCGGATTGTTACTATTCTCAAAAATGATTTTGGTCAACTATCCTGTAATATTTTTGAGTTTGAAAATGGTTTAATTATCAGAGAATATGAATATTTGTTATGATATTTCCATGTCTGAGAACTAGTACACCTTGTAATCTAAAACAAATATAATCGGAGGTTAAGAACTTTTTGTTCTAACCTCTTTTTTATAGTAACATTCCTTCTTCTATGTCAAATTCCGTTAGGATTTGCTTAATGCGGTCGAAATTCAAGCGAAAATGTTCTAACGTATGGGCCATCAGAGCCCACAGAATACTTTGTTCCACCCAATTCTTTTACCAAAGATAGAGCATAGATATAAATATCTTCATAATAATAGAAATACATAGACTTGCAATTCAGTTTAAAAGTCAAGTTCTACTCTATCATTTTCTGAAAGAGGGCACGAAGTTGAGGTTCAAAGTTTTTCAGTTCTTCTACCGTCACATCAAACTTGCGAAAACCATAGTCAAAATGAGCCAAAACATGCGCTGGAATATTTTCAATAGCTTCTTCTAATTCTTTAAAGTAAATTGGAATAACTTTCATTTTGTCACATTGCAAAACAGGATCTTCTAAATAATTAAATTTCCCAGTGTGATGAACAGATAAAAGTTTCAAATCATAATTTTTATTTTCTAAGAAAGCTAAAATATCGTTCTTTCGTGGTCTATAATAGCCAATCTCAATTCCTTTTTTGATTCGATTTCCGTATTTCCGATTGAGAGCAGCTATTTTTCTGGAATAAGACTCATAATCAGGAATATCATCGTGAAGAGAGCCTGCATCATACGGATAGGGATTAGATAAATCCAGATGTTCAGTCGTCACGATTTCACCATCGTAATGTTCCAAATAATCTTTGAAATCAGCATCTGAATCGTAAGAAAAGTAAGTATGAAGATGATTATCGCGCACAATATTTTCCTCCTATCATTCCATAAAATTATACCAGAAACTTTAAAAAATGTCGTTTTTAGTTTCACCATCACTTTTTCATTCAACCACTCGTCTCAAAAAAAGCACAAAAATGAAACCTAAATTGAGACAATCGCAGTCAAAGCTCGTCTTTTCAGTCCTCACCCGTTTCTCAAACCATCTGTCGCCTCTGCTTGCTTTCAAATTCTAGTTGACAATTTCTTTTCCTTTATGGTAATTTTGAGAATAGGGGGAAATTTATGTTAGATCACTATTTGGAAGAAACAATTTTAAACAAAGCGGAAATGTTGCAAATTCTGCTGGAGTTTCAGACACTAGACATCAAACAGCTCGCACAATCACCAGTTTAAGCGAGAAGACTATCTATCAACATCTAGCCGAATTGAAAGAAGAATTTCAAGATTTGTTTTGGCTACAGGTGAGTAAATGTACCATTTATTTAGAAGTCTTTACCCAACTCAATCCGCTAGTCTGCTTTCACCGCATTTATCAAGATTCTACATTCCTACGTCTCTTACGCTATTTCTTACAGAACATGATTTCCCGTTCTAGTCATCATCCCAAAGAGCGCGGTGTTTCAGTTTCTCTTCGTAAAAGCTGCCTTGGATATATTTTGTCAGTATGGGTATTTATTCCTAGTATATCAAAAAAGCCATCATATGATGGCTTTTTAGCAAGCTAAAAATCATCTTCTCACAATGTTAAGTCATAACAAACTAAATAACTACAGTTGAAAATGGATAAAAATGATTATCAAAAGGGCGACAAATAAGTCTACTTTGATTTAAGAGTGTGATTTTCCTTCCATTCTTCTTGAGATAAATCATCAAAATCCTGACTGCTTGGCAATTCAATCAGTTCACTATGTGAAACTTCTTCAACTGTCAAAAGGGTAACTTTGCCGTCTTTGACGCGAATCATGTTGATATCAACAGCATAAATACCATCCGGCAGCTGACTGCCGTCTATCTTGGACGATACCTCGTTACGAATAAGCTGATAATTTTCATAATTATCACCCAGAAGCTCATTAGGTATATCCAGATAAGCCATAGGAACCAAAACTTCTGCTGCCACCAAATCTTTGATAGTCAAACCACCTAAGCCATTAAAAGCCGACTGTTTCTTATCGGGAGAATTTTTAAAAGCTTGCGCTTTCTGGAGAGCAGTGTCCGTCATATTGAGGAAGCCATAGCCAGTATAGGTCAGCGAGATTTTCTGCGGCAGTTGTTTGATTTTTTTGCTGTACTTGGTTTGTGAAGCTGCGTTAGCAAAAACTTTCCAGTATTGGTTCAGAAAATCTTTTGCTTCCTTAGTTTCAACAACTGACCTCATTAGCAGAGCATGATCATAAGGTTTGCTAAAATTGCTAAAGGTAGACGATGTAACCTTGCCATTCTCAATCTTAAATTTAGCCGGCACTTGCAGGTTTCCTTGCTTCAACACAGCAATCTGCTCCCCTTCTGCAGTGACTGGACTAATGGTCTTAACAGCCAAGTCTTGCCCATCTGCTTTCAAATAATTCTGAATAGCTTGGAGGGCCTGAATTGAGGGTGATGATTTCTCCCTGCCCGTTTTAAGCTTAATGTCCTTAATATCATAATAATCACTAGAGGACGAAGAAGCTTCCTTCTCCGTAGCAGCAGTTATCGATTGACGAGAAATTTTTATTGGTCGGCTTATGATTTTTCCCTTGGAGACAACATAAGGTTGGGCATCAACGATGTAAGTTCCATCTGGCAGCTTCGAAAAATCAGCCTCTTCTTCCCAGTTCATATGTGCTCCATCTTCCAATTCCAACTCTGGCATCAAGGCTCCTTCTTTTATATAATCCTTAATAGAAATAGCCGCATAGCCATTGAAAGCTCGTTTCTTGCTGTTCTTAGATTTTCTATTTTGAGCAGCTTTTTCTTGCAAGACCGAGGTTAGTTGATAATTCGTTGACATACTAAATTGTGGGCGATTATAAGATAACTCTTTATCGTATCTGACCTTGGCGTTCCCACCAGACTTTTTAACTGCTTTTTCTACAGCAGACTTGAATTCTTTCAGAATAGCCTGCCCATCCTGACTTCCTGCACTGATTCCCAGCAGAATATTTAAACCGTAAGATTCATTAACAAAGTCAACTTTTTCAAGCTTTTTACCAGAATACTCAGCGGTCACCAGTAAATCTACTCCCTCATCTGTTACCTTGAAAAAGGCCCTATCAGACTCAAACCAATGTTCTTTCATAGTGACATCATATTTCAAGCCTTTAGAGCGGTAAAATTGCTCCAATTGTTTTGTATAAACATTGTCGGATAGCTTTGTCTGAACTTTTGAATAAACCATAGGAAGGATAGTTCCTATTAAAAGACATACCAAAATTAACTGATTACTTTTCTTTGACAAACCATCCTTTTGGTAAAGTCTGTCAAAGAAAGGAAGCAACAATAAGAGGAAGATAAAGCTCCAGCCAGCAACTCTCTGCACAACATAAAATCCAAAAATCAGTACCGTTTGAGAAGCAAAGAGTGCCCAACCAATCAGTACAATCGTCGCCATATAGGCTATAGACAGACTTATTTTGACCTTGCTACCGCCTTTCAGTAGGTATTGAACCCCTCGAATCAAATTGGCCAATAAACTGAAAATATAAATAGCAAGTGTTGGTAAATAAAACCAAAACAGAAAGAACCAACCATAGCTTGAATGTGCTGAATCAGGGCTATCACCAAAATCTATATGTAAAAGTCCGTAGAAAATGGTCATAAGAAAAATAATCAAGGGAATGTAGGGGATTAGCTTAGCGAGAGCACTTAAAACTTTTTTCATTTTGAAACTCCTTCATCTCATTGTAGCATAAATTGAAAGAAAAATAAGGAAAGAGCCTCATCAGCTTTTTACCATTACTTGATAAGTATTTTTCTCCTAGCACATTTACCAGCTGCAGGAGCAACGTTATCGGGAATATGTCAAAAGTTTGGAGCAGTTGATGTGAAATACTATAATTTATATAAGACTGAAAAATACCGCTCGTAGAAAAACTAAATCTTGATTATATTTAATCTTTTACGAATCACTTGAAAAGCAATCACTAAAAGCGGCGTTAGTAAGATAAGAACTAGCCCTAATCCAATAAAAGTCTGATTAAAGCCAAAACTGTCAATCAGCCAACCAACAATCGGAAAAATGATAATCATGCTTAAACTGAACATCATTGAAGCGACACTTAACATAGTTGCTCTAGCTGAACTTGGTAAATATTGTTGCAAATCATTATAAAAAATCGGTTGATACATAGCATACAAAACATTCGTTACCAAATAAATAATAATATACATGAATGGAGTACCAAACAATGATAGTATATATGCTGCTCCTGTCAAACTAACAACTACTGGAAAAATCCGAAAAGAATGCCATGTTTTTCCAATCTTACTGGCAAGAGAAACTGCCAAAATATTTAAGACGCTACCAATCAACATAACTGTCGAAATCTGCCATCCTGCCAAGTCTGGCAATTGCTTTTGATAGTAAAAGTAAAACATGCACATTATTGTTCCAACAAATTGAAAAATTATCATCCATGTAAAAAGACTGGGATTATTTTTCATCTCTTCTCTCACAATCAAGATAATTTTTTTCATCGTCAACACTTCGTCATTTTTCTTTTTCATTGTCGGTTCTTTTATCAACCAAATCAGAATTAAAACAATAATAGAAACCACAATCATGATATAATAAGTAATATACAAATATCCATGTACAAATAACCCCGCTAGTACCGTTCCTAAAGAGATTGCTGCCTCAGAGACACCCGACATCAAACTTGATATTTTCAAATAACAATCTTTTAAGTCAGCTTCTACAGCAGAGTCATATAAAAGTGCAGAGCTCGTTCCTGAGTCAAAATTATAGGATAACGCATTAATTATCATTGCAATTGCATATATCCAAAAATTTCCCTGCCCTGTCAACATCAAAATAGATGACAAAATACTTGTTAAACGGCTGATATACAGATTAACCTTATAAGAAAACCTGTCTGCTAACATACCTGACGGAATTTCAAAAATGATGCCTGTTGCATGAAAAATACTCTCTAACAGCCCAATTTGCAGTAAAGACATACCATTTTGACTGAGGAATAAAATCCAAAAACTCGTAATACCTAAAAATCCTAAGAATTCCACTCCTGCCATGAGAGGGATATTTCTTTTGTAACTTCTCCTAAATATAAACATATTTTTTCCTTGAGTAAGCAGAAACTGAACATTTTGTCTCATTTTCTTACTTAGTCATTTTCCATATATTTTATTTCTAAAAAAACGCCAACAGGCGTTTTTACATTTCTTAAGGTTCAATTCTGTGAAGCATACGTGGAAACGGAATGGCTTCACGAATGTGTTTCGTTCCTGCGACAAATGTCACCATTCTCTCCAAGCCAAGTCCAAATCCAGCATGAGGAACCGAACCATATTTACGAAGATCAAGATAAAAAGCATAATCTTTAGGATTCAAACCATTTTCTTCAATCTTCCTTAACAATTTTTCATAGTTTTCTTCACGAGCTGAACCACCAATGATTTCTCCATAGCCCTCTGGAGCCAAAAGATCTGCACAAAGCACACGTTCTTCGTTTCCGGGAACAGGTTTCATGTAGAAAGCCTTGAAACTGGTAGGGTAGTTCACGACGAAAGTTGGTAGACCAAAATAGTTTGAAATCCAAGTTTCATGTGGTGACCCAAAATCATCTCCACGTTCGATATGTTCATACTCTGCATCTTCATCGTTTTCATGATCTTGTAAGAGATCAATGACTTCATCGTAAGAAATACGTTTGAATGGTTCAGTTGCATATTTTTTAAGAAGCTCAGTATCACGTTCTAATACTTCAAGAGCATGCGGTGCACGATCCAGAACACCTTGAATTAAAGCTTTGACATAAGCCTCTTGAAGATCAAGTGATTCTTCATGTGTAACAAACGGATATTCTGCATCCATCATCCAAAATTCTGTCAAATGGCGACGTGTTTTGGATTTTTCAGCACGAAAAACAGGGCCAAAATCAAATACACGACCAAGTGCCATGGCACCCGCCTCTAAGTAAAGCTGTCCAGATTGACTTAGAAAGGCCGGAGTTCCAAAATAATCCGTTTCAAAAAGCTCTGTTGAATCTTCTGCAGCATTTCCCGACAAAATCGGACTATCAAATTTGATAAAACCATTTTGATCAAAAAATTCATAAGAAGCATAGATAATTGCATTACGGATTTGCATAATTGCCATTTGCTTACGTGAACGAAGCCATAAATGACGGTGATCCATCAAAAAATCAGTTCCATGCTCTTTTGGTGTGATTGGGTAGTCTTGAGATTCACCGATGACTTCAATGTCTGTGATATCTAGCTCATAACCAAACTTAGAACGCTCATCTTCTTTTACAATCCCTGTCGCATAGACAGCTGTTTCCTGACTTAGGTGTTTAATCGTATCAAACTTCTCTAGTCCCACTTCTTCACCGAATTTTTCAATAAAGTTTGGTTTGAAGGCAACTCCTTGAAAAAAGGCTGTTCCATCGCGCAACTGAAGGAAGGCAATCTTCCCTTTGCCTGATTTATTGGCAACCCAAGCGCCAATTGTTACTTCTTCTCCGACATGATGTTTAACATCAATAATTGATACATATTTATTTGACACGTTTTTTCTCTTTTCTTTTTTATTCTTTGTGACAGACTGCTTCAATATTATTTCCATCTGGGTCAATAATAAAAGCAGCATAGTAGGGCTGATGATATTGAGGACGAATACCCGGACGACCATTATCTTGACCACCAGCTAAAAGACCAGCCACATAAAAAGCATCCACCTGCTCCCTCGTCTCTGCATTAAAAGCAAAGTGAGTAGAATCAGACTTTCCTTGACTCAGCCAAAAATCACCTGCTGGAGCTGTACGAGGTTCTGCAAAGCTGACTGCCTGAGGAATATCAAATGCTATTTTATACCCCAACGGAGCCAAAGTTTTCTGATAAAAAACTTTACTAATTTCTAGATTACTAACTTGAATTCCAAAATGATCTATCATTATAATTCCTCCATAAATTGATGCAAACGGCGAATAGCTTCCTTCAATGTATCCAAGTCTGTCGCATAGCTGAGACGAACATTCTCTGGTGCACCAAAGCCAGCACCTGTTACAAGAGCGACACCTACTTCTTCTAGGATAGCTGTTGTAAACTCTGTTACATCTGTATATCCTTTCATTCCCATTGCTTTTTTAACATTTGGGAAAAGGTAAAAAGCTCCTTGCGGTTTCACCACTTTAAAGCCGGGAACCTCTGCAAGCAAAGGATAAATGGTATTGAGACGTTCTTCAAAAGCTTGACGCATCGTTTCAACAGTATCTTGTGGTCCTTTTAGAGCTTCAATTGCTGCATATTGCGAAGCTGCAGTTGGATTGGAAGTTGTCTGTCCAGCCATCTTGCTCATGGCTGCAATAATCTCAGGATCTCCAACAGCATAACCAAGCCGCCAGCCTGTCATTGAATACGACTTAGACACACCATTGATTACAATTGTTTGCTTGCAAATCGCTTCAGATAGACTCGAAATTGGTGTGAATTCATTTCCATTATAAACCAAACGGCCATAAATATCATCCGCCAAAATAAGAATATCGTGCTCTACAGCCCAATTACCTATCGCCAACAACTCCTTAGCTGTATAAATCATCCCCGTTGGATTGGAAGGAGAATTGAGCACCAAAACTTTCGTTTTCGCCGACCGTACAGCATCTAATTGCTCGACAGTCACTTTAAAATGATTTGCTTCTGTCGTTTGAACAAAAACTGGTACTCCTTCTGCCATCTTAATCTGATCACCATAACTAACCCAACACGGTGTCGGAATAATTGCCTCATCGCCCGGATTGATGACACTCATAAAAAACGTATAAAGGGAGAATTTTGCCCCTGTCGCAACAGTCACTTGATTTTGTTTAATCGTATAACCATAGTACTTTGCAAAATACCCCGCAATTGCTTCTTTCAATTCAGGTAGACCACTAGTAACCGTATAAAAACTAGCTTTACCATTTTTTATAGAAGAAATAGCTGCATTTTGAATATTCTTCGGAGTTGGAAAATCTGGCTCTCCCAATGTCAACGAAAGGATATCATCCCCTTTTTCTTTTAAGGCTTTAGCACGCGCTGCCGCTGCTAAAGTTACGCTCTCATCCATATTTAAAACACGATTGGATAATATCATAATCCCTCCTTCCTGAGTATAGTCCCTGTTTCAAAATCAACATTGTAATAGGTTGTTTCAGATTTGACTTCCCAGATTGGTTGGCCGTCTATATAGCCAAATGTTACTTTATCAATTTGTTTGGCCCCATTATCTTTAGCGATTTTTTCTGCTTTCTCTTGACTAATTCCTTTAGACAACTCATAAGTATAGATTTTATCACTATCAGCTTCTATCAAAACAGCAAGCTGTGTCTTTTTGCGATTTTTCCCCAAAAGACTATAATAACTCTTTTTGCCATTATAGATAGCAAAGCGATCCACTTTATCCAAATCTGTGTATTGGCGAGCGATTTTGCTAGCCGTTTCCTTAGCGGATTGATAAGGATTCATCGATAGATTTAAAATGTAAAGAAAAGAGAAGGTGAGAACAGTCAAAACCATCGCACTTCCGATAATGTATTGCCAAACAATAAAATTTCTATCATTCTTTCTTCTATTTTTCACTCGTCCATTATACTATAAATAAGGATTTTTTTCTATCTTTTTCTAAAATTTGATTTTATTACTACTTATTGATAAAATACAATTATGAATAAACTAACAAAACTTTTACAGGAAAATCAGACCGATTTAAAAACGATGATTGTTTTAAATAAAGCAATTCGTACAATTCGACATTTTGAAAACCAAGCAGCAAAACAACACAGACTCACTCCGACTCAATTTTCAGTATTAGAGACCCTTTATAGTAAAGGAAACTTACGCATTCAAGATTTGATTGATAAAATGCTTGCAACTTCAGGAAATATGACCGTTGTAATTAAAAATATGACACGTGATGGTTGGATTTTTCGTATCTGTGATCCATCTGATCGACGTTCTTTTTTCATCGGATTAACTCCAAAAGGACGAAGCAAAATTGAAGCGGTACTTCCAGAGCATATTCAAAATGTCCAGCAAGGACTCAGCATTTTAACAGGAGAAGAAAAAGAAGACTTAATTCAGATTTTAAAAAAATTCAAAAATTTGAGCTAACTTATTGCTAACTAGTGATATTTGTTGTAATATTAACGGGTACAACATAAAAGGAGAGTCATTTATATGTCTAAAAAAGTACTATTTATTGTCGGGTCTCTTCGTCAAGACTCGTTTAACCATCAATTAGCTACTCAAGCTGAACACATTATTGCCGGTCAAGCAGATATTTCTTATCTTGATTTCAAAGATATTCCATTTTTCAACCAAGATATTGAAAGCCTGGCTCCTGCCGCTGTTGCCAAAGCTCGTGAAGAAATTCTTTCCGCTGACGCTATCTGGCTCTTTTCCCCGACCTATAACTGGTCAATTCCAGGAGTCTTAAAAAACCTTTTAGATTGGCTATCACGTGCGCTTGATCTTTCCGATCCTACCGGCCCTTCTGCTCTCAACGAAAAACTTGTAACAGTTTCCTCTGTAGCAAATGGAACTTCTCCAAATGAAGTTTTCAAACATTATAGGAGCCTTCTTCCATTTATCCGGATGAATGTCATTGAACCGTTTACCGGTGTCCCTGTAAACTCTGAAGCCTGGCAAACAGGTCAGCTGACCATTTCTGAAGAAAAACAAGCTGAACTTGCAGCTCAATCCAAAGCCTTATTAGCAGCTATCAAGTAAAGTAATTTAAAAACGGAACGATTTTAAGAAAGTCATTCCGTTTTTTCTTTTATTTCTTTACAAAAACGTAATTCATTAGCGTAGATAAATCTTCTCGAAAAGCAAAACCCGCAAACTGCAATTGTTTGATTTCTTCTTTAGTTGTTATCTGATTTTCAATCAAAGCAGTTAAAAATTGCCCCCGAGCTTTTTTAGAAATAGTAGAGTGAACTTTTAACCTTCCTTCTCTATCTTCTAAAAATTTAAACCGAATCATCTTATCTCGTATAGATTTGGAAAATACTGTCTCAAACTCGCTTGATAACAGCGATAAAATCAGTTCCTCATTTGCAATGGCTGCATCATAGTTCTGTCTCCAATAATTTTTCAAGTTTTTACCCGAAATAGTATATTTTACTAAAAAATCTAATCGATGAGGTGAAATCAGCGCCATAGCTGGCAGAATACCATAGAGACTAGAGGTGATAAACAAATGGTCATCTACATATCTTATTTCTTTCTCCGTTAAGTTATTTCTTTTGATATGTCGATACATAAGTCCATCAAACAAATGCAAAGCTGGGTAAGTCAAGGCCTCCCCTTTTTTTAATCGTTGAAGATGAGTGTGTTCTTCTTCAGCTCGCTCCCAACTAATATGGTAAAAATGAGATAACTCTTCGATAGAATACCGAGACAGACCAGCCACGATTAGTTTTGTTTGTTCTGAAAGGGAACATTTTCCACACGGTTTAAGGTTAAAATTCATTTCTTTAGCTGTTGGGATTAAAATTTTCATATTCTTATTGTATCAAAACTTATCTAGCAGAACAATTCATTTCTCTCTTGACATCCAATGTTTAGTATTATATAATCTAGTTATAGAGACTAGATGAGGAAGAGGTGAATATTTTGGAAATTCCAAAATTTCCGACATGGGAAGAATTACCTGAGTTAGATCTCTATCTTGACCAGGTTCTTCTTTATGTGAATGGTGTAAACGAACAAGCATTTCATAGCACAGACAAATCTCTAACTGCTGCTATGGTAAACAACTATGTAAAACACGCTCACATTCCAAAACCAATCAAAAAGAAATACAATCGTATCCAAATTGCTCGTTTGATTGTATTGACGACTTTAAAGCCGGTCTTTCCTATTCCAGATATTATTAAGACAATTCAGCTTCTGGTAAACGAAAAGGATTCTCCTACTCTTTACAATGAATTTGTCTATTGTATGCGAGAGGAAAAAATAGATAATACTGCACCTGCTATTGAAGTGGCTTGTCAAACTGTGAAATTATTTCATCAAACGAAAGAACTTGCTTTATCCTTAGAAAGGAGGACAAAAGATGAACCAAACCCTTAAACTTAGCAAGCAGTTGAGTTTTGGTGAAGAAATTGCCAATGCCGTCACTCATGCTATTGGTGCTGTCATCATGCTAATTTTACTTCCGATTTCTGCTATTTACAGCTATGAAGAACATGGTATTCTTTCTGCTGTAGGCGTCTCAATTTTTGTCATCAGCTTATTTCTGATGTTTCTTTCTTCAACAATTTACCATTCTATGAGCTATGGTTCTACACACAAGTATATCTTGCGAATCATTGATCACTCGATGATTTATATCGCTATCGCTGGAAGCTATACCCCCGTTGTATTGTCTCTTATGAATAACTGGTTAGGTTACCTTATCATTAGCATTCAATGGGGAACCACCATTTTTGGTATTTTATATAAAATATTTGCTAAAAAAGTTAATGAAAAATTCAGTTTGGCATTGTATCTTATTATGGGATGGTTAGTGATTCTTATCATCCCCCAAATAATTGGGCAAACAGGACCTATTTTTTGGGGAATGATGTTAGCCGGAGGACTCTGTTATACTGTCGGCGCAGGATTTTATGCCAAGAAAAAGCCTTATTTCCACATGATTTGGCATCTCTTCATCCTAGCAGCATCTGCTCTTCAGTATCTTGCAATTGTTTATTTCATGTAAATGACTCTAAAAGCAATTTATTTTTCTGAAATAGTTCTTCTCAACAGAAGAATTGTTTTTATAACAAAAGCCAAGCTACTTTGAAAAGTAACTTGGCTTTTTGAAATAGATTATTATTTAGACTTAATATAATTGACACCATCTGCTTTTGGTGCAACAGCTTTTCCGAAGAAAGCCGCTAATACGACAATAGTTAGTACATATGGCGCAATCTGTAAGTAAACTGCTGGCACGTGTGATAAGAATGGTAATTGACTTCCAATAACAGCCAAACTTTGAGATAATCCAAAGAAAAGACTAGAAAGCATGGCGCCGATTGGATTCCATTTACCAAAAATCATAGCAGCCAGTGAAATAAAACCTGGTCCGATAATTGTTGTTGCTGCAAAATTTACTGAGATAGATTGAGCATAAATTGCACCGCCGATGCCACCAAGGAAACCTGAAATCATCACACCGTAATAACGCATGAGATAAACATTGATTCCCAATGTATCAGCTGCTTGTGGGTGCTCCCCTACTGAACGTAAACGAAGTCCAAACTTCGTCTTAAACATAATGAACCAAGTTAGAAACGCAAATATTACTGCAATATAACCCATTAAACTGGTATGTTTAAAGAAGATATCACCAATGACAGGAATATCCGACAATAGCGGAAAGTTAAATTTACCAAATGATACTTGGATATTATCCGTTTGTCCTTTGTTATAGAAAGCTTTTACCAAGAAAATTGCTAATGCAGGTGCCATCAAGTTCAGAACGGTACCACTGACAACGTGATCTGCACGGAAATTAATAGTCGCCACAGCATGAATCAGTGAGAAGATTAACCCCACAATACCACCAACTAAAAGCGACAACCAAGGAGTCAAATTTCCAAAAGTATTGACAAAGGTAAGGTTGAAGACAACTCCTGAGAATGCGCCCATAACCATAATTCCTTCAAGTCCGACATTGACAATCCCAGCATGTTCTGAGAATGCACCACCAATACTGGTAAAGATTAAAGGTGCTGCATAAATGAGCATAGAGGAAACTAACAGACTTAACATTGTTACAAAATTCATCTTATTTTCCTCCCTTTACTTTTACTTGTTTTCTTGGTTTGATAAAGTGTTCAATAATGTAATGAATACTTACAAAGAAAATAATAGATGCTGTTACAATATTTACCAATTCGGCTGGAATCGTTGCAGCATTCATACCTGGAGCTCCAACTTGAAGTACAGCAAATAAGAAAGCTGCAAAAAGAATACCAATTGGTGAATTATTTGCAAGAAGGCTGACAGCCATACCATTAAATCCGACAGCAAGAGAACTACCTTGTACATAAACATTTTGGAAAGTTCCAAGGCCTTCAACAACCCCTCCGACACCAGCAAGTGCACCTGAAATAATCATTGAAAGAATAATGGTTCTTTTAGCAGACATCCCTGCATATTCACTCGCATTTGGATTTAGTCCGACAGAGCGAATTTCAAAACCAAGTGTTGTTTTTTTCAGCATGAACCAGATAAGGACAACTGCAATAACTGCAAAGAAGATTCCAATATTCATCCGTGAATTATTGGTTAACGCTCGCAACCATTCTGTTTGATAAGTTGCATTAGCTCCAACTTTAACGCTTGAGTCAATACTTTGCATAACACTCTTTGGGAAACTATGAATCACTGCATTTCCAACATAAAGAACGATGTAGTTCATCATAATAGTTACGATAACTTCACTTGTTCCCAAATAGGCACGAAGAATCCCAGGAATAGCACCAATAATCCCACCGGCTACTGCTGCAATAACAACTGTCGCAAGAATCATAATAGGACGCGGAAGGTTCGGAAACGAAAGTGCAAACCACCCACTTAAAATCCAACCTGCTAAGGCTTGTCCTGGTAAACCGACATTAAAGAAACCAGCTCGGCTTGCTACTGCAAACCCAAGCGCAATTAAAATAAGTGGCCCCATTGCTCGGAAAATTTCACCAATACTTCGAATAGTACCAAAAGCGGCTTTAAATAGTTCTTCATAGCCCCAGATGGCATCATAGCCAAAAATCCACATAACAATGGCACCGAGTAAAATTCCAAGAATAACGGAAATCAAAGGCACCGCAATTTGCTGTGTTCTCTTAGTCATTTGAATCTCCCTTCTTAATTTCACCACCGGCCATCAAGATACCCAACTCTTGTTTGTTCGTTTCAGCTGGAGTGACAATACCTTGAATCTTACCATCATGGATAACAGCGATACGGTCTGAAACGTTCAGAATTTCATCTAATTCAAAGCTGACAACCAGTACTGCTTTTCCCTTGTCGCGCTCTTCAATCAAACGTTTATGAATATATTCAATCGCTCCAACATCCAATCCACGAGTGGGTTGACTAACAATTAAAAGGTCGGGATTTCGATCTATTTCACGAGCAATAATCGCCTTTTGTTGATTCCCTCCTGAAAGAGCAGATGCTGGGACAGTTTCATTTGCAGCACGAACATCAAATTCTTCCATTAATTTGCGTGCATAAGATGTGATATTATTATAATTCAAGATGCCATTTTTGCTTAATGGCTCCTTGTAATAAGTTTGCAATGCCATATTTTCAGAAAGCATCATATCCAAGACCAAACCATCGCGATGACGATCTTCTGGTACATGACTAACTTGCATCTCAGTAATCTTCCGTGGAGAGAGACCAACGACTTCTTCGCCTTTTATAGTAATACTTCCTGATTTTACTTTTCGAAGGCCTGTGATTGCTTGAATTAGCTCACTTTGTCCATTTCCATCAATCCCAGCAATTCCAACAATTTCACCAGCTCGCACATCCAAAGATAAGTCCTTAACAGCAGGTATACCTCGATTTTCATTAACAACCAAATCTTTAATGGAAAGAATAACTTCTTTAGGGTTAGAAGCTTCTTTTTCTGTTGTAAAGGATACTGAACGACCAACCATCATTTCAGCAAGATCTTTATTTGTTGCACCGCCAATCTCAACAGTTTGAATACTCTTACCACGACGAATAACGGTAACACGATCTGAGACCGCACGGATTTCATCCAATTTATGCGTAATCAAAATGATGGATTTTCCTTCTTTAACTAGATTTTTCATAATATGTTCTAGTTCTTCAATTTCTGAAGGAGTTAATACTGCTGTTGGTTCATCAAAAATCAGGATGTCAGCGCCCCGATATAATGTTTTTAAAATTTCAACGCGCTGTTGTGCACCAACAGAAATATCCTCAACCTTTGCAGTTGGATCCACAGCAAGACCATATTTTTCAGATAGTTCCTTGATGTCTTTAATTGCTGCTCGAATGTCCAAAACACCATTTCTTGTTGTTTCACTACCTAGAATAATGTTTTCAGCAACTGTAAAAGCTTCTACCAACATGAAATGCTGGTGAACCATCCCTATTCCTAAAGATGCTGATTTTGAAGGAGAATCAATCGTCACTGACTTCCCATTCACAGTAATCTCACCACTTGTTGGTTCAAGCAAGCCTGCCAACATATTCATCAGAGTGGACTTACCCGCTCCGTTTTCTCCTAAAAGTGCATGAATTTCACCACGCCTTAGATTAAGATTAATTTTATCATTTGCGACAAATTCACCAAAAATCTTGGTTATCTCATGCATTTCAATGACATTTTCGTGTGCCATATGATTGATTCCTTTCAGAAATTATTTTATTTCAGTAAAACTCACTAAATTTAGTCAGCTTTACTGAGACAAAAGATGTCTCAATCTCAAAAAGCGACCCACGAAGGTCGCTTCTTGAGTGTTAGGTTATTATTCTGTAGGAACTTTAATGCTTCCGTCAAGGATTTTTGCTTTTGCATCTTCTACGGCTTTTTTAGCTTCAGCAGATAGATTCTTAGTTGTCAAATCTACACCACCATCTTTCAGACCGTAAGTTGTAGTTTTTCCTCCTGGGAATTTATCTTTTGCTGCTTTGTTGGCAATATCTTTCACCGTACCGCCAACTTTTTTCAAAGTAGACGCTAAAACAAAGTTAGATTCTTTACCATCTTTAGATTTGTATTTGCCTTCAGCATTTTGGTCACGGTCAACACCGAGAACCCAAACTTTTTCAGATTCATTTCTAGTTTCATTGATAGATTTTGCTTCGTTAAATACACCAGCACCAGTACCACCAGCTACTTGATAAACAATGTCAGCACCAGCTGCGTATTGAGCGGCTGCAATTGTCTTCCCTTTTGAAGCGTCTCCAAAACTTTCAGCGTATTTCACATCAATCTTGATAGAAGGATCAACAGATTTTACACCTGCTGCAAAACCTTTTTCAAAGCGAGTAAGAACAGCCCCTTTAATACCACCAACAAAACCAATCATCTTCGTTTTAGTTGTTTTAGCTGCAGCTACACCAGCAAGGTAAGCAGCTTCGTTATCTGCAAAGAGTGCAGAAGCTACATTCTTTTGGCCTTTAATTTCATCATCAATGATGACATAGTTAATATCAGAGTGATCTTTTGCAGCAGCTTCTACTGCATTACGAAGTGCAAATCCGATACCAAATACTAATTTATAGTTACTAGAAGCAGCTTGCTCAAGGTTAGTAGCATATTCAGATTCGTTAGTAGATTGGAAATAAGTAAAACCATGGTCTTTCTTCAATCCATTTTCTTTACCCCAAGCTTGCAAACCTTCCCAAGCTGATTGGTTAAATGACTTATCATCTACACCACCTGTATCTGTAACGATTGCAGCTTTTAAATTTGTCTTTGCACCTTTATTACCTGATTTAGATGCACGATTACCACATGCAGCAAGTCCTATTGCTGCGATAGCTACTAGACCAAGGCCTAGCCATTGTTTCTTGTTCATCTCTGAACCTCCTAAATAAGATGTGCAACAATGTTGCAAGATTAACTTTGGTCAAACGACCATTTTACCAACTAATCCAAGCCAGTAAAAGAATATGGAAGTAATTCCTTGACCGTCATCACGACCGTCGATCTATCTTTGGCAACAAGTGTCACCTTTAAATCTTTTGAAAAAAATTCTGCCATTACTTGACGACAAGCACCACACGGAGAGATGGGGTGTTTGGTTTCACCGTAAACGATTAACTCCTTAAAATCTGTGACACCTTCAGAAACCGCTTTAAAAATAGCTGTTCGTTCTCCGCAATTTGTCAAACCAAAACTAGCATTTTCAATATTTACACCTGTAAAAATTTGACCATTTTTAGCTACTAATACAGCTCCAATTGGAAAATGAGAATAAGGAACATAAGCCTTTTTACTTGTCTCAATGGCTAGATTAATCAACTCAGTAGTCGCCACTAGCCTGTTCTCCCTTCATGATGGCTACACCAGAAGAGGTACCGATACGGGTTGCACCTGCGTCAACAAATGCAATTGCGTCTTCATACGAACGTGCTCCTCCTGAAGCTTTGACCCCCATCTCTGAACCAACGATTTTTCTCATCAATGCTACATCATAGACAGTAGCTCCACCTGTTGAAAATCCCGTTGAAGTTTTCACAAAGTCTGCACCAGCTTTTTTAGCCAATTGACATGCCACAACTTTTTCTTCATCTGTCAACAAACAGGTTTCAATAATCACTTTGACAAGTCTATCACCGCTTGCTTCTACCACTGCTGCAATATCCTCTTCTACCAAAACCAGATTTTGAGATTTCAAAGCACCAATATTGATGACCATATCCACTTCATCTGCACCATTTTTGATAGCATCTTTCACTTCAAAAGCTTTCACAGCTGGTGTATTTGCTCCTAAAGGAAAACCAATAACGGTACAGACCTTAACAGTTGTGTCACGTAAACCTTCTGCTGCAAAACTTACCCATGTAGGGTTAACACACACACTGGCAAAATCATATTCTTTTGCTTCTTCAATCAATTTTTCAATTTGCTCTTGTTGAGCATCTGGTTTTAAAAGCGTATGATCTATGTATTTATTTAACTTCATTTTCGGTTCTCCTGTAAGTTAAGCGATTACTTCGATAATCTCTCGTACTTTTTTCGGCTCATTACTTATTTTAACATTTTTTTTGAATTCTGTAACTAATTCTTGTGAAATTTTTTCATTTGCATAAATTTTTGCGACAATTTCACCGATTTTGACTGATTCTCCAACTTTCCTTTCAAAAACAATTCCTGTTTCAAAGTCTAATACATCCGTTTTCACAGCTCGACCTGCACCTAGCCGCATAGCGAATAAACCAAATTCCATAGCTGGCAATTCAGAAATATAACCTACTTCATCTGCAGTTACTTCTACAACGTATTTTGCTGATGAAGAACGATACAAATCTTCTAAATCACCACCTTGTGCAACAACCATGGCTTCAAATTTTTGCAGTGCTGATCCATCAAATAGATGTTCTCGCACTTCTTTTACAGTTTTTTCAACATTTGCTAAGCCGAGCATAATTTGGCCTAATTCACAAATAAATTCTGTTACATCTTCTCGTCCTTTTCCTTGCAAGATATCCAAAGCTTCAAGGATTTCCAAACGATTACCAATGCTAGTTCCCAGAGGTTGGCTCATATCAGTAATAACTGCTGTCGTCCTACGCCCAACTGCCTTTCCTAAATCAACCATAGTCCGTGCTAGAGCACGCGCATCTTCTAGATTTTTCATAAATGCACCCTCGCCAACTGTCACATCTAGCAAAATACTATCTGCCCCAGCCGCGATCTTCTTACTCATAACAGAACTTGCAATTAGAGGAATCGTATCGACGGTCGCCGTCACATCACGCAAAGCATAAAGTAATTTATCAGCTTTCACCAACTGATCCGACTGACCAATAACAGACAGTCCGATATCTTGCACTTGCTCAATAAATTCTTCTTGACTACGCTCAATCTGAAATCCTTTAATGGATTCTAATTTATCAAGCGTGCCTCCTGTATGACCAAGTCCACGACCGCTCATTTTAGCAACAGGCACTCCAAAACTGGCTACTAAGGGCACTAAGACAAGTGTCACTTTATCACCCACGCCTCCGGTTGAATGTTTATCAACCTTGACTCCAGAAATAGCTGACAAATCAATTTGCTGGCCTGTCCCTACCATAGTCATCGTCAAATCAGAAATCTCGCGAGTGCTCATGCCTTTAAAATATACCGCCATTGCAAAAGCTGCCATTTGATAATCTGGTACAGTTCCAGCAACATACCCCTCAATTAACCACTTGATTTCATCACTGGTTAATTCTAGACCATCCCGCTTTTTCTGAATCACATCAACTGTTCTCATATTTCCTTCCTACTTCTAAGAATATAATATCCCTTATCCTTTTTTAGAATTTCGCAGTTTCCGAATACCTCTTCCATCTTAGCTTTTGCACTTGGAGCTCCTTGCTTTTTTTGAATAACAATTGTCAAGTCTCCATCATCTAGTAAACGCGTATAGCCTCCTGCAATCACCTCATGAACAACCTGTTTTCCAGCTCGAATTGGTGGATTGCTGATAATATGATGAAATTTCCCTTCTACATTTTGATAAACATTAGATTGAAAAATTGTAGCTATAACCTGATTACGCTCAGCATTTTGGCGAGCTAAATCAAGAGCACGCTGATTGATATCAACAAGGGTAGCTTTGACTTCATTAGCCTTGGCTAAAGTAAGCCCTAATGTCCCGTAGCCACAACCAACATCTAATACGCTTTCCTCCTTATGAAAATGAAGACACTTTAACAGAGCTTGGCTTCCATAATCAATCATTTTCTTACTAAAGACGCCTGCGTCAGTCAAGAAAGTCATATTTTGCCCCAGAAGCTGAACTTTTAATTTGTGGATATCATGTTCTACATCTGGATTTTCTGCGAAATACATTTTAGTCATAAAGTTATTTTAACATAAAGACCTTTTGTTTGTAAACCGTTTACAATTTTATCGAAAATATGTTATACTATTTGTCAATTATAGGAGTGAATATGACGAACGAATTTATCCATTTTGAAAAAATTAGTCGAAAAACATGGCAAAACTTACATCGCAAAACAACCCCGCCTTTATCCCAAAAAGAGCTAAATTCCATCAAAAGTTTCAATGATAAGATTAGTCTTCAAGATGTGACAGATGTTTATCTACCTTTAACCAATCTTATCCAAATTTACAAACGCTCAAAAGAAGATTTGGCGTTCTCAAAGGGAATTTTTTTACAGAAAGCAAGCAAACGACAACCATTTATCATAGGCGTCTCTGGAAGTGTCGCTGTTGGAAAATCTACTACCAGCCGGCTCTTGCAAATCCTTTTATCTCGTACATTTTCAAATGCTACTGTCGAACTGGTAACAACAGACGGATTTCTCTATCCAAATGCTTACTTACAGAAACAAAATCTTCTAAAACGTAAAGGTTTTCCAGAAAGTTATAACATGGAACTACTACTTGACTTTCTTGACAATATCAAAAACGGACAGAATTTCCAAATTCCTGTTTACTCTCACGAAATTTATGATATTGTTCCCGATGAAAAACAGTCTGTGATAGCTGCAGATTTTGTCATCGTTGAAGGTATCAATGTTTTTCAAAATCCGCAAAATGAGCGTCTCTATATGACGGATTTCTTTGATTTTTCAATATACGTGGATGCAGAAGTTAAAAATATCGAAACGTGGTATCTAGATCGCTTTAAAAAATTGCTCACTTTAGCTAAAGAAGATCCAACCAACTATTATCACCCTTTTACTTCTCAACCAGAAAACGAAGTCATGAAATTTGCTCAAAATGTCTGGAAATCAATCAACCTTGTCAATTTACAAGATTATATTGAACCAACACGTAACCGAGCTGAAATCATTCTTCATAAAACGGAAAATCATATGATTGATGAAATTTACTTAAAAAAATAAAAAAGCTTGTCAAATCTTAACTTTTCATATATAATTAGATAGTTAGTATATCATTGGAGGTGAAAACATTGGCAAATATTAAATCAGCTATTAAACGCGCTGGATTAAACGTTAAACAAAACGAAAAAAACTCAGCTCAAAAATCAGCGATGCGTTCTGCAATTAAAGCATTTGAAGCAAATCCTTCTGAAGAACTTTTCCGTGCTGCGAGTTCAGCTATCGATAAAGCAGAAACTAAAGGTTTGATTCACAAAAATAAGGCAAGTCGCGACAAAGCACGCCTTGCTACAAAACTTGCAAAATAATCTTGCATCATATAAAAAGAGCTCGACGGAGCTTTTTTTGTTGCTGTAAATAGAAAGGTCACATATGAAAATTGCAGTTGTTGGTTATTCCGGAGCAGGAAAATCTACCTTAGCGACTACCTTAGCCCAATATTACTCTATTCCTAAATTGCATTTAGATACACTACAATTTCTCCCTAATTGGAAAATGAGTGAGCGAAACTGGATGCAAATACAAGTCAACAATTTTTTAGAATCAAAAGAAAACTGGGTAATAGACGGAAACTATAGCTTCTGCTACTATGAAGAAAGGATGGAACAAGCAAACCAAATTATTTTTTTAAATTTTTCGCGTTGGAATTGTCTCTTTCGGGCTGCAAAGCGCTATTCAAAAAACAAAGGTAAGGTAAGAGACAGTATGGCAGAAGGCTGCCCTGAAAAGTTCGATTGGGAATTTATCCGCTGGATTTTACACGATGGACGAACTCTTGCCATTCGTAAACGATATAAAAAGCTTCAAACAATGTATCCCAATAAATTGATAATCCTTCACAACCAAAAGGAGCTGAATGACTTCCTAGCACAACTTCCATAAAATATAAGAACTATATTCCCAACTAAACTGAATATAGCTTTTATTTTCAGAGCTAAAGTTTATCCAAACACAAAATATCGTTATCAAATTTACAAAAATCTTGGCTTAAAATACTTAGATATCTTGTTTTATTAAAGTAATAAGTCTAATCATCATAAAATGAATCTGACAAGAGAGAATTAAAATCAATTTTTTCTATCACTTTTGTTAGAAGCGAGCTCTTCTAGTGCATCGTGGCCTATTGAAGAACTTGTCAATATAGACTTATTATATAGTTTAAATCCATTTTACCACTCCCGCTTTTTTAAAATTACGCAAACGTTTGCGTTGTCGGAATTATTTTGATAAAATAATAGCCGTTAGTTAAGAATTAAGAAAGAAGTATCTCGTATGGAAAATCAAACATTAATGCAATATTTTGAATGGTATCTACCAAATGATGGACAACATTGGAATCGCTTAGCAAAAGAGGCCCCACATCTAGCTTCTAAAGGAATTCGAAAGGTTTGGATGCCGCCTGCTTTCAAAGCAACTAGCTCCAATGATGTCGGCTACGGTATTTATGATCTATTCGACTTAGGGGAATTTAACCAAAAAGGTACCGTTCGGACGAAGTACGGCTTAAAAGAAGAATATTTGAAAGCTATTAAGTCGCTCAAAGAAAATGGGATCGAGCCTATTGCAGATGTCGTTTTAAATCACAAGGCAGCAGCAGATTACAAAGAGCGATTTACTGTTATTGAAGTTGATCCAAACGATCGTACAGTTGCACTCTCTGAACCTTTCGAAATTAAAGGTTGGACTAAATTCACGTTCCCAGGTCGCCACAAAAAATATAATAATTTTGAGTGGCATTGGTATCACTTTACTGGGACTGATTATGATGCTCAACGGAATAAATCAGGGATTTATCTCATTCAAGGAGACAATAAAGGGTGGGCAGATGATGACTTAGTTGATAATGAAAATGGCAATTTTGATTATCTCATGTATGCTGACCTTGACTTTAAACATCCAGAAGTAATTCAAAACCTTTATGATTGGGCAGATTGGTTCATCAAAACAACAGGCATTCATGGCTTCCGACTAGACGCAATTAAACATATCGACTCTTTCTTTATGGGAAATTTTATCCGCGACATCTCGGCTAAATACGGGGACGATTTCTATGTCTTTGGAGAGTTTTGGAATAGTGATGAAACAGCAAACAACGATTATTTAGGAAGTATTGACTATCGTTTTGATTTAGTAGATGTCAAACTACATCATAATTTGTTTGATGCTAGCTGTGCTGGATCTGGCTATGATTTAAGAAATATTTTTGAACAAACTCTCGTCAAAAACCACCCTGAATCTGCGGTTACTTTTGTTGATAACCATGATACACAACGCGGTCAAGCGCTGGAATCAACTATTGAAGAGTGGTTTAAACCTGCTGCTTATGCCCTTATTTTATTACGCGAAGCAGGCCTTCCTTGCGTTTTCTACGGAGACTACTATGGCGTCAATGGGGAATTTGCTCAAGACAGCTTCCAGACAGTTCTTGATAAATTATTAGATATCCGTCTCAATCTAGCTTATGGTGAACAAAAAGATTATTTTGACGACGAGCATTGTATTGCTTGGACTCGTTCAGGCAAAGACAATGGACAGCCAATTGCCGTTATTTTGACAAATGATCAAGCAAATTCAAAACGCATGTATGTCGGGGAAAACTGGGCTGGCAAAGAATTCAAAGACTACTTAGGAAACAACCCTTCAACTGTGATAATCAAGGAAGACGGCTGGGCAAATTTCCCAGTTGTAGAAAAATCAGTTAGCGTCTGGTCTGCGAAATAAAATAAGAAGCACAGTGAAATTCGAACTGAATTTCATATTCTCTGTTACCCGAGGCAATCAAACAAAGTAAAAGTCAGACGATACTTCTATCCAACTGACAGTATAAACACAAAATAGTTTTCAATCTCCCAACTTAATTCATTTAGTTACATCATTTTGAAAGAAAAAACCACGACCAAATCAAGATTAGCTAACAACTCGTCTTAACTTGGTCGTGTTTTATTATCATCTTTCGGAATAACTTTCTTTACAGGTACACTGAAAGTATCCTAAATCTATTTTTTCTTTTTATTATCCGTTCGAATCGCAATCTTTACTTCAAAAACAGTCCCTTTCGGTTTATTATCTTTCACTGTAATAGTTCCTTTAAGAGCTTCTGTAATTTGCTTTGCAAGTGACAACCCTAAACCAAAACCACCTGTCTGTCGAGTCCGAGCTTTATCAACACGATAAAAACGATCAAAAATCTTTTTCTTATCTGCTGTACTAATCCCTGGACCATTATCCGAAACCTTCAAAAACAAATTTCGATCATTTGAAGAGATTGTCAATTCAATCACACCATCTTCGTCTGTATATTTCAGGGCATTATCAAACAAGATAGTCATCAATTGCTTCAGTAAGGTTTTATCCGTTTTTATCACACGGTGAATCCTATTGTCAAATCGAAAAACTTTTCCATTTTCTGTGGCAACCATTTCATAGTTCGTAAAGGTCGTATTAAAGAAATTGGGTTCAATATCACCAATCTCTGGTTTAATCCCATCATCACGCCGTGCTAAATTAAGTAAGTTCGTTGTCAACATTTTCATGTTTCGCACTTCATCTAAACTAGAAGCGATGCTTTCACTCGATTCCATAATGGTAGCTTCTGGTTTTCTAAACAAAGTCTCCAAACGATTTTGCAAAACGGCTAAAGGTGTGCGTAATTCATGACTAGCATTTTCGACAAAGCTCTTTTGTTTTTGAATACTTTCCAAAAGCGGTTTGACACTTACTCGCGCAAGATAGACACTAGCAATCAAGGAAATTCCCCAGAAACTAATCATCACAACTACAATCAACTGTTCATGGTTTTGACTAGTTTGTTCCAATTGGCTAATATTGATAAAAACTGCTGCGTATTTGACATTGGTTTCTAAATTAGGCAATTTCACTTGAAACAAAACCATCCGATAGGTTTCTTCTCGGCCGTAATTGCTTTTTACTTGAATTTGACGAATACGATCTAATTGCTTGCTATTAAAGGAAAGTTTATTAAACCCTAAAAAATTATTGCTTGTAATAATTGATTTATAATTCTTATCAAATAAAATAACTTCTGTATTGGCACTCACATTTGGTTTATCTGTCAGCTCTTTATCAGCTGTTCCACTTTTAGGCTCTCCATTTTCTGACTTTTGCTCTAGCCCTACTTTTCGAGCAAGCGCTAAATTAATCACAGAAGCCGAATCTTGACTCAAGCTTTTTAAATTATTATCTACCGTTGTATAAAGGCTTGAGCGCATAACTTGAATGATAATCAAGGTCATAGCTGAGAAAATGAGAGTAAAAATACCAAAATTGCGAATGAAATAAGAAAAATCATCCGCATACCATGCTTTTTTTAGTTTATTCAGCATCTTTTAAAATATATCCGACGCTGCGAAGCGTTTGAAGGTTGTTCGCAAAGGTCGTCCCTTTCAATTTTTTCCGAATTTTTGAGACATAAACTTCTACAACTGAAATGGTTGTATCACTATCAAACCCCCATAATCGATCGAAAATCTGCGTCTTCGGTAGAATAACATTTTGATTCTGCAAGAAATATACTAATAAATCAAATTCTTTTCCGAGTAACTCTACTTCATTTCCATCTACAAGTGTAGTGTTCGTTGACAAATTAATGGTTACATCACCATAAGAAAGAGTATTTTCATTAAACTTGCCCGATCGTTTCAAAAGAGCTTGAATCCGCATTTTTAACTCTTCCAAATAAAATGGTTTGGTCAAATAATCGTCAGCTCCCAGCTCAAAGCCATGTCCTTTATCATTCAAACTCTCTTTAGCTGTCATAATCAATACCGGTGTTGTAACACCTTTTTCACGTAATTCCTTCAATACTTGAAAACCATCTTTTTCCGGTAACATCAAATCAAGTAAGATAAGATCATACACACCACTTTCAGCTTCGTACAATCCTTCCTCACCATCAAAAACTTGCATGACATCTGCAAAGTCATCTAAAAAATCAAATACTGAGTTAGATAAACCGAGGTCATCTTCTACTAATAGAATCTTAATCATACGCTTTTCCTTCTAAAAATATGAGTTTAGGACAAATATCCCTCAATCAAAAATTCGTTGTGCACTAAACGGCGCAATAGCCGAGCATTTAAGCAGCATTCTGATTTTTTCAGAATAAGATAAGAGCTAAAAATTTTAAAATTTCACTTCTTCCTCATTCTTAATCATGAACCATGTACTATTTCACATTTTCGTGTTAAAACTCAATCTACCGACTTTCTGCTATTCTGATTCTATTATAGCATGACTTTCTCTAAAATATTAAGAATTTGTTGTATTTGAGTCATTATTTTCTGTCGTACTACTATTTTTGTCTGATTTAGTCGACCCGTCAGCATTTGATGGAGCTTTTTTCTGTGAGTTATTACTCTTTTCTGATCCACTTTGACTATTACTATTATCATTTTGGTCACCGTTTTGTTGGGAAGGTCTTCCATTGGGACCACCTTGGTTATTTCCACTTTGTCCACCCGGAGGTATTCCCGGGCCACCTTGGTTTCCTTGTTGGTTTTTTTGTGTTTGAGTTGTCGTACTTGTCTGTACTTTAGTTTGCTGATTAAGCGCATTTGTCGCCAATGAGCCAATACCTAGTCCACCAAGAAGACCGACAGCAAGTGATCCGCTTGCTACAACAGTCATCCACCATTTCGTACTTTTTTCCACTATGATCATCTTCTCTTTTCTATTTGTATTCTCTTGTTTCATTTTTGTCAAATTCCTTCTTTCTATTTTTAAGCACTCAGAGGCTGTGTTACAAAGAACATTGCAATGATTCAGCTCTTCTTTATGATAAAGCGTATCAAATCAATATACTTAACTTTAAATTTTTATCTCCTCATGCTCTTTCTTTTGAATGTACCTATCATATCCACTTTTTCTTAAAAGTGACTGAATTTTTTCTTAAATAAACCTAAAACTAAAGAAAGAAAATAGTGAAACAATACAGAAATAATAGAAATAAAAAAACTAAATCCGATAAATACGAATTAGTTTAGAAACGATTTTATTGAATCTTAGTATCTATTTTATCTTTGAGTAATGCTGCTATTTCTTTTGGTTTTTCTGTATATAAGGAATGACCACAACCAGGCACTTCTAGAATGTCTATAAAATCCGGAATATTTTTCAAAGCATTCTGTTTCCAGATAGGCGTACTTTGATTTACTCTTGGAATAAACAATATCACATTTCTATTCTGTAAAAGAGATAGTTTCCCTGTAGTTTGTCGTCTAATAGTTAACAAACGAGTGAGCAGTATTTCAGAGAAGTTCAAATGCCAATACCTTTGGACTTCGTCAAATACAAAACTTTTTTTAAATGCTCTCTCTATATTTTCAGACCACACAATGGCATTTTGCTTTTCTGCCATAATAGCTTCTTCTAAATTTCTATAAGTATTTGTTTGAAGATAATTCAAAGCATCTTCTATTTCTACATTTAAAGGGCAAATCTGCTCCATATCAATATATCCACCATCTAGTAAGACGAGATGCATAATATTATCATAAACACTTGTTAGATAAACTGCTAAATCTGCTCCCAAAGAGTGGGCAATTAACAGAATATCATCATCTATATCAACTTGTGCTACAAACCAGTCTTTCAAATCCTGTAATGAAGTTAATCGTTCTTCCAACTTAGAATCATACATATCCAGATAAACAACTGGAAAATGCAAAGAGTCGAAAAAGTCTTGAGGATAGAAACGATTACATCCTAAACCACCAATAAAATAAGCTTTCACATTTTCCTCCTTTCTCTCACTACTATAGAAACAAAACTCACCTTAGCTTTTATTTGTTTCGCTTTCAAAATATACAAATTTGGCCAAACATAACAAAAGCTCTTTAGTAACAAGAGCTTTCAGTATATTACGATGTCCCCTGCCGGAATCGAACCAGCAACTACTCCTTAGGAGGGAGTTGTTATATCCATTGAACTAAGGGGACTAGAGAAAAACTCTGCCGACAGACAGAGTTATTTCTACATTAACGGCGAATTTCTTTAATACGCGCAGCTTTACCTTGTAATGCACGAAGGTAATACAATTTCGCACGACGTACTTTACCGTAACGAACAACTTCAATCTTTTCAACACGTGGTGTGTGAAGTGGGAAGATACGTTCAACACCTACACCGTTAGAAATTTTACGAACAGTATAGTTTTCTGAAATACCAGCACCTTTACGAGCGATAACCACACCTTCGAAAATTTGGATACGTTCGCGGTTTCCTTCGACAACTTTCGCATGAACACGAACAGTATCACCAGGACGGAACGCAGGAATATCAGTACGAAGTTGACCTTCAGTCAAACTTTGGATTAATGGATTCATTTTTCTTCTCCTATCTTACTAATCTTACGATTCAAGACCACAGCGGATTAGTCGTTTTCTAGTGCTTCCATTACGCACTAACTAATATCATAACAAATTTTATAAAAATTGTAAATGCCTTATTTGAATTATTTTTCTTTTTGGAAGGGTTATTGAAGAACTAAAGAAGCCGCTCCAATGACACCTGCATCATTTCCAAGCGTTGCAAGTGCCAGCTTTGTCGAAGTACGCACTTGTGGGAAAGAATTTTCTTCATAAACCTTACGAACACCGTCTAGTAAAAATTCTCCTGCAGCAGAGACACCACCACCAATAACAATCGTTGATGGATTTAAGATTGATCCAATGTTTGCACAGGCAATACCAAGGTAACGAGAAAAATTTCGATAAACAATGAGAGCTAATTCGTCTCCAGATTTAGCTAAGTCAAAGACTATTTTTGCATTAACATCTTCGCCGTTATCAATCAGTTTTTTTAGCTCTGCATCACCAGCATATTCATCAGCATAGCGACGCGTTAAATTAACAATACCTGTTGCAGAAGCTACTGTTTCTAAACAACCTTTCTTGCCACAAGTACAAAGGATTGGTTGATCAAAATCAACTGTAATATGCCCCAATTCTCCTCCTGCTCCAGCTACACCATGCAGCAGTTTACCTTCCGCGACAATACCACCACCGACTCCTGTTCCTAGAGTCATAAACACAACATCGGGCTGATTTTCACCAGCACCTTTCCAACGTTCGCCAAGGGCAGCTACATTTGCGTCATTATCAATAAAGAAAGGAATACCAGTTGCTTTCTCAATTTTTTCTTTTACAGGTTGTAAAGTTTTCCAATTGAGATTATAAGCCCCAATAACCGTCCCTTTTTCACGATCTACAACACCAGGTGAACCCATACCAATTCCAATGAAATCTTCTGCCACAAGTCCCAATAGTCGCAAGCGATGATTGATAGATTCAATCATATCATCAACAATATGACTGCCTTCATCTAAAATATTTGTCTTAATAGACCATTTTTCTTGAACTTCTCCCTCTCGGGTTAGAATCGCAAACTTAACCGATGTGCCACCTAGGTCAATCCCAATGATTTTTTTAGACATATTACTCTCCTCTAATAACTATTTTCATTTTCATTATAACAGATTTTTCAAGAATTGAAAAGGTTTGCATAAAACTTAATATATCCTAACCTAGTCTAAATCGCTTCTGTCATGAAGCTACGGCTTTCCAAAACTTGAAGCATGGCATTGGCTGTATCAAGCGCAGTAAAAAGTGGGATTCCATGTTCAATGGCAGAATGACGAATAGCCTGTCCATGTTCATCTGCTGTTCGCTTTGTTCCGACCGTATTGATAATTGCCTGAACCTTGCCTTTACGAATAAAGGCTGGAATATCATTATGATCATCTGTACCAATTTTTTCAACTAATTGCGCTTGAATACCATTTTCTTTAAAGAATTTAGCGGTACCTTCCGTGGCTAAAATACTGTAACCAATATTTGAGAAGCGACGTGCTAACGCCAATGCTTCTTCTTTAGTATCATCAGCAATGGTAAAAATGACATTACCAAAAGCAGGAAGGTGGAAATAAGATGCTTCAAAAGCTTTATAAAGCGCTTTTTCAAGAGTTGAATCAGTCCCCATGACTTCGCCTGTAGATTTCATCTCAGGTCCTAAAAGACTGTCAACCTTAGCTAATTTAGTGAAGGAAAAGACTGGAGCTTTAACATGAACAGTTTGACTTTCTGGATAAAGGCCATCCTTATAGCCAAGTTCAGTCAGACTGCTTCCTAAAATCAATTTAGTAGCAATTTGTGCCATCGGTATATCTGTCACTTTAGATAAAAACGGTACTGTTCGACTGGCACGCGGATTAACTTCAATAACATAAACGGTTTCGTCTTTGATGACAAACTGAATATTCATCATCCCGATACAGTTTAGTCCGATAGCCAAGCGTTTTGTATAATCTGCAATGGTTGCCTGAACTTCTTTTGAAAGAGTTTGTGGTGGATAGACAGCCATAGAATCTCCTGAGTGGACACCGGCACGCTCAATATGTTCCATAATGCCGGGAATAAGAACGTCCTTACCGTCAGAAATGGCATCTACCTCACATTCACTGCCGACTAAATAAGAATCAACCAAGACAGGATGATCAGGACTGGCCTTTACAGCTGTTCGCATGTAAGAGCGTAAATCGTTTTCATTTTCAACAATTTCCATAGCACGTCCCCCAAGAACGTAAGACGGGCGAACAAGCACTGGAAAACCAATTTTACGAGCCGAAGCGACCGCTTCTTCTTCATTTGTTGCTGTTTGTCCCGGCGGCTGAGGAATATTTAAATCTTTTAAAGCCTGCTCGAAAAGATCACGGTCTTCTGCACGGTCAAGATCAGCTACTTGCGTACCCAGAATTGTCACACCAGCATGCGATAATGGTTCTGCCAAGTTGATAGCTGTTTGTCCGCCAAACTGAACAATGACACCTTTAGGTTGCTCCAACTCAATTACATTCATAACATCTTCAAAAGTTAGCGGTTCAAAATAAAGTTTATCAGAAACTGAAAAATCTGTTGAAACGGTCTCAGGATTGGAATTCATGATAATAGCTTCATAACCTGCGTTTTGAATGGCTTTGACAGAATGAACTGTCGCATAATCAAATTCAACTCCCTGTCCGATACGAATCGGACCTGAACCCAAAACAATGACGGATTCTTTTTCTGATTTGATGGACTCATTTTCCCATTCGTAAGTCGAGTAGAAATAAGGTGTTGCAGATTCAAATTCAGCCGCACAAGTATCAACCATCTTATAAACAGGAATTATCTTGTTGTCAAGACGAAGCTTGCGAACAGCGTCTGCTGTCATCTGCCAGATATCAGCAATTTTTCGATCAGCAAAACCATTGTGCTTAGCTTCTTTGAGAATAGCAATATCACCAACCTTGGCTGCTAATTCTGTTTCAATTTCAAAGATATGCAAGAGCTTATCAAGAAAGAAAAGATCAATTTTTGTTAAATCCGACAGTTCCTCAATGGAATATCCACGACGAATGGCTTCAGAAAGATAGAAAAGACGATCATCTTGAGCCTTAACAATTTTGGCTACCAAAGCGTCGTCACTAACATTGGTAAGCTCTGGCATCTCATTATGGTAAACACCGATTTCAAGGGAACGGCAAGCTTTGAGAAGACTTTCTTCAATATTACGCCCAATAGCCATGACTTCACCAGTCGCCTTCATCTGTGTTCCAAGACGACGTTCACCATGTTCAAATTTATCAAATGGAAAACGCGGAATCTTAGTCACTACATAGTCCAAAGCTGGTTCAAACATGGCATAAGTTGTCCCCGTAACTGGATTAATCATCTCATCCAGAGTTAAACCAACAGCGATTTTGGCAGCTAATTTAGCGATAGGGTAGCCAGTTGCTTTAGAAGCTAGAGCTGATGAACGTGAGACACGTGGATTAACCTCAATGACATAGTATTTAAAGCTATGCGGATCCAGAGCCAGCTGTACATTACAACCACCTTCAATCTTAAGGGCACGAATAATTTTTAAACTAGCATCACGCAGCATTTGATTTTCGATATCTGAAAGTGTCTGCGTTGGCGCAAAAACGATAGAATCCCCTGTATGAATACCAACTGGATCAAAATTTTCCATGTTACAGACAACCAGAGCATTATCTGCACTGTCTCTCATAACTTCATATTCGATTTCCTTAAAGCCAGCAATAGAACGCTCAATCAGACATTGCGTTACAGGTGACAGTTTGAGACCATTTTCAGCAATTTCACGAAGTTCTTTCTCATCTGCACACATACCGCCGCCTGTGCCGCCAAGAGTAAATGCCGGACGAACAATGACTGGATAGCCAATCTTAGCAGCAAATGCAACAGCTTCGTCAACGCTATTAACAATATCAGATTCTGGAATGGGCTGTTCTAACTCTTCCATCAATTGCTTGAAAAGATCGCGATCTTCGGCCTGATCAATAGCAGACAGCTTGGTTCCTAAAAGTTCAACACCCAACTCATCAAGAATCCCAGCTCTTGATAATTCCATCGCCATATTAAGACCTGTCTGTCCACCAAGAGTTGGCAGTATTGCATCGGGACGTTCTTTTCTTAAAATTCGAGTTACAAATTCAATAGTGATAGGTTCAATATAGACCTTATCTGCAATTTCTTTATCTGTCATGATTGTCGCTGGGTTTGAATTGACCAGAACGACACTATAGCCTTCTTCTTTTAAAGCAAGACAAGCTTGGGTTCCTGCATAATCAAATTCAGCAGCCTGTCCAATGATAATTGGACCAGAACCAATTACCATAATTTTTTTAATATCTGTACGTTTAGGCATTTATAAGATATTAAGGGCGTTAAGCGGACATAGCAAAAATAGGAAACCAGCCGACGACGCTCGCGTCTAGGATGTGTTTACTTTTTTGCAAAGTCCACAGCTCGTATTCAGTTAAGCAAATACGAGAACTTGCCCTTCTCCTTTCTTCATTCGTCGCCTCTCTGGACGACATTAAATATTACTTGCTAGCTTTTTCTAATTGAAAAGCATCAATCATTTCCATAAACTCATCAAAAAGATAACTAGCATCATGTGGACCTGGTGCAGCATCAGGGTGAAATTGTACTGAAAAAGCAGGGAAAAAGCGATGCCGTACCCCTTCAATAGACTTGTCATTAATCTCCTCATGCGTAACCATCAACTCGTTTGGAAAATTCTCCCTACTAACAGCATAACCATGATTTTGGCTAGTAAAATCAATCCGTCCTGTTGCAATTTCACGCACCGCATGATTAAAACCACGATGACCGAATTTCATTTTATAGGTTTGAGCGCCATTTGCTTTACTAAAGAGTTGATGTCCCATACAGATACCAAAAAGAGGAATTTTCCCTTGAATCCCTCGAATCATTTCTAGCACTTGCGGTACATCATCTGGATTACCTGGCCCATTGGATAACATGACACCGTCAGGATGGAGGTGCAGAATATCTGCTGCACTTGTATCATAAGGAACAACTGTCACATTACAATTGCGTGCTGCTAATTCACGAAGAATTGAATGTTTCAATCCAAAATCAACTAACACAATATTACGACCCGCTCCCGGTGCTGGATAGGGTGTTTTTGTTGAAACTTGTTTGATATTGTCAGTTGGCAGAACTGTCGCTTTCAACTGATCTTGCAGATGGACCATTTGATCGCCCACATTAGCTAATGTCGCTTTCATCGTCCCGTGCTGTCGAATGATTTTAGTCAATGCACGTGTATCAATACCAGCAATTCCTGGAATTTTCTTGGCTTTTAAAAACTCGTCTAATGTCATCTGGTTACGCCAATTGCTAGCTCGGCGTGCCCACTCATAAACGACAATTCCCTTGCAAGTGGGATTGATTGATTCATAATCATCACGATTGATTCCATAATTTCCAATTAACGGATAAGTAAAGGTTAAGATTTGTCCATTATAAGATTGATCTGTAAGAGATTCTTGATAGCCGGTCATACCTGTATTAAACACGATTTCTCCAGTCACATCAATATCAGCACCGAACGCCTCTCCCTCAAATACTGTCCCGTCTTCCAGAATTAACAAGCGCTTTTCCATCTTTCCCCTCCGTTTGTTATTGCAACAACGTATTAATGCTTATTATTTTTTTCGTCCATTTAGGACAGACTCGATAATTGCCATCCGAACAAATACACCATTTGTCATTTGCTCTACAATACGAGATTTTGGAGCTTCCACTAAGCGGTCTGCAATTTCCACATCACGATTTACTGGAGCCGGATGCATGATGATTGCTGTATCTTTCAGCCTATCATATCGTTCCTGTGTTAGACCATGCATTTTATGGTAATTTTCTTTTGAAAAGAGCGAATCGTCATTATGACGCTCGTGTTGGACGCGCAGAAGCATCAAAACATCCACTTGGTCAACGACTTCATCAAGTGTGACAAATTGTCCATAATCAGCAAACTCTTCACTTCTCCATACATCTGGACCTGCAAAATAGAGTTCTGCTCCAAGCCGTTTTAAAATTTGCATATTTGATTTTGCAACTCGTGAGTGATCTAGATCCCCTGCAATCGCAATTTTTAGTCCATCAAAATGTCCAAATTCTTGATAGATGGTCATCAAATCCAACAAACTTTGACTTGGATGTTGTCCAGAACCGTCCCCTCCATTTACAATTGAAGTTGTAATAGTTGGACTTTCTACTAATGTTTTGTAATAGTCAACCTCTGGATGACGAATGACACAGACATCCACTCCAAGTGCTGACATCGTTAAAATTGTATCATACAAAGTCTCACCCTTATTAATGGAGCTCGTTTTTGAATCAAAATCCAATAAATCACAACCCAGTTTTAATTCTGCTACTTCAAACGCTTTGTGCGTACGAGTGGAAGGTTCAAAGAAGAGGTTAGCGATAATGTGTTGTTCATCATAATGAGCTTTCGCTCCATTTTTAAATTCAATGCCGCGCTTGATCAAACTTAAGACTTCAGCATTTGTAAGAGTTTCCATAGAGACAACATTTTTAAGAGCGATTTGATTAGATGACATGATGTGATTTCTCCTTTTATTAGATACGAGGTATTTCTTTTAATGAAGCTAAGTGTCCAAACTAATTTTTAGGTTCCGGCAGAATAAGATAGAGCACAATTCCAAGAACTGTTGATAAAGCAACTCCCGAAATTTGTAGACCTGAAAGTTGCAAGGTTAAGCCGCCAATCCCTGCAACTAAAATTACACTGGCAATTAACAGATTTTTCTTATTATCAAAGTCTGTTTGTTTTTCAATTAAAATTTTCAAACCACTCGAAGCGATGACTCCAAAGAGCGCAATAGAAATACCGCCTAGAACTGGAGTTGGAATAGATTGTAAGAGTACCGATACTTTTCCGATAAAACTCATCACAATCGCAAGTACTGCTGCACCTGCAATAACATAAACGCTATAGATTTTATTTAAAGCCATCACACCAATATTTTCACCATAACTAGTCACTGGTGGTGCACCAAAAATCCCAGCTATCACTTGTGCAAGACCATCTCCAGCAAGAGTTTTATCCAATCCCGGGTCTTTAAAGAAATCTTTTTCGGTCAAACTATTCAGTACCATGACATGACCAAAATGCTCTGTCATAGTCACGAATGCAATTGGCGCCATTGTTAAAATTGCACTTGGGTAGAATTTCACACTATAGTCTAAGAAGGGAAGATGCATAGGTGGGACATGAAACCATGAAGCTTGAGACACTTTTGTAAAGGAAATGATGTCTTCGCCTGTTACTGCTCCAAGAACGAGCGCAAAGACATACCCTACAATCAAGCCTAACAGTACTGGAATAATTCCCACAATCTTTTTACCATAAATATTGAAAAGAATGACTGAAAAGAGAGTGACGATCCCAATAATGAAATAAGTTAAATTGTATTTACCATCTTTTAACATGACATCGTTTACCGCTGTGCTGGCCAGACTTAGTCCAATAACCATAATGATTGGTCCTACCACAACTGGCGGTAAAATCTTATCAATCCAAGCATTCCCTGCAAACTTCACAACAAGTGCTACGATGAAATAAACCAGACCGCCAGTAATAGCTCCTTGAGCAACGGCAGCAATACCGTCTGTTTTCATCAACATTTGCATGGCTGCAATATAAGCAAAGCTAGAACCCATATAAGCTGGTACTTTGTATTTAGTGACTGTTAAATGCGCTAATGTTCCAAGACCACTTGAAAACAAGGCAACTGCTGGGTCAATTCCAACAAGAATTGGAACCAAAACCGTCGCTCCAAACATCGCAAACAAATGCTGAAATGACAATCCTACAAGCAGACCTGGCTTTGGCATATCATGAACATCGTATTTTACATCTTGACTCATTTTCTTATAATCCCTCCGCAATCAAGACACGGTCTTGACCATCCTGTTCTATCATTTCCACAATAATTTCTTCTGTTCGACTAGTTGGAATGTTTTTACCCACATAATCTGCTCGAATCGGCAATTCACGGTGTCCGCGGTCTACTAAAACAGCCAGGCTAACACGTGACGGACGTCCCAAACTAACTAAATTATCAATAGCGGCACGAATGGTGCGTCCTGTATAGAGCACATCATCCACCAAGATAACTTCATGATCTGTAATATCAACCGGAACGTGTGTCGTATCTTCTTCCACCTTAAAGTCATCACGGAATGGTTTAGTATCCAACTCACCGATAGGTACATTGACCTTTTCAAGCTGTGCCAACCGTTCCTGAATCCGTTGAGCAATGTAAACACCCCTGGTCTTAATACCAATCAAGACAATCTTGTCTAGCTCTTTGTTGCGTTCGATGATTTCATAAGTAATGCGTGTAATAGCACGTTTCATTGTCAAACCATCAACAACTTCTTTCGTTTTCATAGAAAGCCTCCTTAAAAATAGAAAAAGTCTCCTTCACAAGGAGACTTCAGAAAATCTAGGCAAGCACAGAGAAACTACCAACAGCCTCACTGTGCGACACCATCTTATACTTTGACTCCTTGTCTGCCTCACGGGACAGATTTAAAGGATTATTTAATTTTTATAACTATATCACAAATTCAAAACTATTTCAAGAAAAAATGAATGTGGTAAACTTTTGTAGAAAAAACAATATTTAAGTTAAAGGAGAGTTGATTTTTAGCAAATTTTTCAAAAAAAGACTGAACAATTACTTGC
>NZ_ATFK01000005.1 GCF_000413475.1 Streptococcus intermedius SK54 = ATCC 27335
GGGTGTAGTTTAGTGGTAAAACTACAGCCTTCCAAGCTGTTGTCGCGAGTTCGATTCTCGTCACCCGCTTTGAACAGAGGTGTTCATACCAAGTTTTTGAACTTGGGCGCGTAGCTCAGGTGGTTAGAGCGCACGCCTGATAAGCGTGAGGTCGGTGGTTCGAGTCCACTCGTGCCCATTTTGGGAATAACATGGTCCGTTGGTCAAGGGGTTAAGACACCGCCTTTTCACGGCGGTAACACGGGTTCGAATCCCGTACGGACTATATTTATCGGAGGATTACCCAAGTCCGGCTGAAGGGAACGGTCTTGAAAACCGTCAGGCGTGTAAAAGCGTGCGTGGGTTCGAATCCCACATCCTCCTTAGTAGGAATAGCGCGGGATGGAGCAGCTAGGTAGCTCGTCGGGCTCATAACCCGAAGGTCGTAGGTTCAAATCCTGCTCCCGCAATAGGTTGGCTCGGTAGCTCAGTTGGTAGAGCAATGGATTGAAGCTCCATGTGTCGGCGGTTCGATTCCGTCTCGCGCCATTTGTTTGATATTAGGAAGGGTAGCGAAGAGGCTAAACGCGGCGGACTGTAAATCCGCTCCTTCGGGTTCGGGGGTTCGAATCCCTCCCCTTCCATCTTGTACGGGCATAGTTTAAAGGTAGAACTAAGGTCTCCAAAACCTTCAGTGTGGGTTCAATTCCTACTGCCCGTGTATAGAATTATGGCGGGTGTGGTGAAGTGGTTAACACACCAGATTGTGGCTCTGGCATGCGTGGGTTCGATCCCCATCACTCGCCTATTTTAATTTTATAGTATTGGGGTATAGCCAAGCGGTAAGGCAAGGGACTTTGACTCCCTCATGCGTTGGTTCGAATCCAGCTACCCCAGTTTAACTTGCCGGCGTGGCGGAATTGGCAGACGCGCTGGACTCAAAATCCAGTGTCCGCAAGGACGTGCCGGTTCGACCCCGGCCGCCGGTATAAAACTAGCTCAGTAGAAAGCTTATTCTACTGGGCTTTTTTTGATGTTTTTGTTTATCGTATCCCAAATTGTACACCAATTATAATCTATCCATGATAGATTATACGTCTTTGAACTCTTTATCAATTCTTTGTGTCATAGTATGACCATACACCTTTATCAACATTTGGATATCTTTATGACCTAGTATTTTTGCAACTACTCCCATATCAACATTGTTGTGTAATAAATATGAGCCGTAGGTATGGCGTAAACCTTTTGTAGTTATTATTGGTTGAATATTTAGTTCTTTTAAAATATTATTCTTAAGGGCTTTATTTGCTGTCGCAACAGATGGTATATCATGCTCTAATCCATAATGGAAAAAGAGAAATTTCTCGTTATTTGTCCGCACTAGAATAGCATTGATACGAGCTTGCTCTTTTTTTAGTTTTGTCAGAATCTTAATGGTTTTGTTATCTATTGGTATTGCTCGTATTGAGGTATCATTTTTAGGTTTTGTCTACTTCCATGTTGTAGTGTTATACCTTCTATGTGTATATAAATAATGGTGTTCTACTTTTCTTTCTTTGCTATATTAGTTTTATAATACTGGTTTAAATGTACTTCTATTTGATTTAATGTTAGAATAAAAATAAAATTTAATAATAATTATTAAGTAAGGGGAATTTTTTTTGGTTAACAATATATGTCCTGTAAAACTTACATTATCGCTAATATCCAATAAATGGAAAGTTCTTATAATTCATGAGTTGCTTAGTGGAAAGAAACGTTATGGTCAATTAGAACGGTCTCTTAATCCTATAACGAAAAAAGTATTAAGTGAAAATTTACACGAATTAGAAGAAAGTTCTTTAATTGGTAGAAAAGTTTATTGTGGAAAGCCCATTAAAGTAGAATATTATCTAACCGACTTAGGTCTTAGTTTAAAGCCAATTTTATATGCTTTAAGAGATTGGGGGGGACACATATAAAAAAGTAAATAATAAATAAAAAGAGAGAGTTATTAAGTTAGTTGTAGATTAATTAGATAATGTATATTCTTTTGCTCCATGTTCAAAATCAAAAGTTTTTACTGTCTCAATATCTACATAAAAAATTTCAAATATTGGATTTTCTGGGAATTTGTATAGCTCTTTTATAGCTGGGTATTCTTCCATTGCTCGAGTTTTTAACGATAAATCATCAACAAAGTTAATTTTTCCGTTAATTGACAATACATTCATATAATCTGGTGTGTGTGAACAAAATGATATATAGGGATTCTCTATTAATTGCCTATAAGTGGGTTTATCATTAGTTGTTCCAAAATATACCTTATCATCAACAGAAAAGAGATATTGAAAAATTCTTGTTTGAGGTTTTCCGTTAGCTGTTGTTGCAAATACACCATAAAGGTTCTTTTTTAAAATTGAATGGAAATCAATCATATAGTTTGTACCTCCTTTTAGACTCTCTCTTTATATATTAATTGTATAATTCCTTAAATACTTTGTAAAGTAGGCACTTTTTAGGAAGTTGGTATTAAATAAGTAACCTTGACATCAAGAGTTTTTTGGATCATAAAAATGAGGCGTTTAGATTAAGTGTAAAGCAATCGTACTTTCTGTTGCATTTTGTTATAAATTAGTGGCTAAGTTTATATTGTTATTATTTTTGGTCACCTATTTGGTCAACCTTATGTTTAAGTTTGTAGTAAGGGGAATTCGTCGCAGAGGTGATGGGGCTTTTTGAATGTGGAAGAAAATTCCCATAAGAACTGCGATGAAAAGCATCCAAACCATCATTAGAAAACCACTATATGGAACAGCTTCATTTTGGCACAAACTTACTGGGAATTGAAGATTCTAGTATCATTTTTATAAATGTAGAACAGGCTAAGACTCATCAGATAATTCTAAGAAAGGCAGATTCCTTGTCTATTGCTCTGTAAAAATGGCTGAAGAGGATTTCCGAAAGCCTTCTAAAATCCCTTAATCTGGGAACAGTTGCCTATAAGATTTTGATCTTGATCTACTTAAAAAGCAACGCTTCACATCTCAAGCCTGCGAGGAATGGCTATTGTGGAGACCTTTTTAGTAAAAAAGAAGCACTAAATTTTTCACAGTATTCACCAGAAAATGGTTCAAAAACAAATCACCAAGGTTTCTATGAAGACCACTGTCGTTCAGTCGGTGGTCTCTCCTTCATTTATCATTCAAAATAGAGTTTTCCTATTTGCTCCCAATTATGAGTTGGGACGAGGCTACTTTTAAAAAGGCAAAGATGAGTTCTGCTGCGCCAGATTTTGACTCTAAAAAAGCCTCGAATGGAGAGCTCAAATTATCATCCGAATCGTTCCCTACACTATCTTCGAAAGGTCAAGCACCAAGTTAAGGGTGCTACCATGGACGTGTTCAGTCCCATTTTGCAGATTGCCTTTATGACTTTCATCAAAGATAAGAAGAAAATTATCAATGTACTGGAGTTTCTTTATTCCAATGCAAAATTAGCAGTTGCCAACAACCTTCTAAAAGGAAGTAAGCGCTATACTTATAGCTTTCAAAAATTTGAAAGCTATAAAATATGTATTTTCAGTGTTTTGAATATCAAAAAGGAGAAGACCAAAACAGTCCTCTCCACAGATTAAATCTAGCCACCCTACTACAGTTGACGAGATTGTGACAGAAAAATGTGGTGATACTAGAGAATTTTTGATGCTAATATCAACTATAAATGTGATTTGTTAGTTTTTCTTATCTAATTTTTTACCCAAATCGATGATATATTGTTTCATGTCATCTTTTACTTGGGGATGTTTGAGGGCGTAATCAATAGATGTTTTCATAAAGCCAAATTTGTCACCAACGTCATAACGATCACCTGTGAATTCACGGGCAAATACTCTTTGTGTTTTATTGAGAGTATCAATGGCATCTGTCAGTTGGATTTCATTTCCAGCACCTGGAGCTTGTGTTTCCAAAATGGAGAAGATTTCTGGTGTCAAAAGGTAGCGACCAATAATCGCAAGGTCACTTGGTGCGTCTTCTGGTTTTGGTTTTTCAACAAAGGTCTCCACGCTGTAGAGTCCATTTACTCCTTCACCTTGCGGGTCAATAACACCATAAGACGAAACGTCATCGTGTGGTACTTTCATGACAGCAATGGTTGATGCATGTGTTTCTTTGTAATCATTCATTAACTGTTTGGTTAGCGGAACTGCTTTGTCGTTTGTAATGTCCATCAGATCATCACCTAACATAACGACAAAGGGTTCATTCCCAACGAAAGCTTTGGCTTGTAAAACGGCATCTCCAAGACCGCGTGGATGGCTTTGGCGAATGAAATGAAGGCCGATACCAGTTGTTTCATCTACGAGTTTTAAAAGGTCAGATTTCCCTTTTTCTTTGAGGTTATACTCCAATTCAAAGTTTGAATCAAAGTGGTCTTCAATAGATCGTTTAGATTTTCCGGTTACAACCAAGATGTCTTTGATACCAGATTTTAATGCTTCTTCGACAATAAATTGAATAGTTGGTTTGTCAACAATAGGTAGCATTTCTTTGGCGAGCGCTTTTGTGGCTGGCAAGAAACGAGTTCCAAGTCCAGCAGCAGGAATAACAGCTTTTCTTACTTGAGTCATATGACACTCCTTTTTTAGTAGCTAATTACGACCATTCGTTTTCAGCTTTAAATTCATTATTCATTATATCATAAATGGCGTCTTTTATGTTAAGGCTTTCATAAATCACGTGATAGATTGCTTGAGTAATTGGCATATAGACACCCAGTTCTTGTGCGAGTTCGTAAGCAGCTTTGGTGGTGGAAATTCCTTCGATAACCATGCCCATGTTGGCTTCAATATCTTCTAACTTTTCGCCACGACCAAGAGCATCACCAGCACGCCAATTACGTGAGTGAACGGAGGTTCCTGTGACAATTAAATCTCCTACTCCAGATAAACCACTATATGTTAAGGGACTAGCACCGAGTTTGACGCCAAGACGAGTAATTTCCGCTAAGCCGCGTGTGATAATGGCAGCTTTGGCATTGTCACCGTAACCGAGACCATGAAGAGCACCTGCTCCGACAGCAATGATATTTTTTAGTGCACCGGCTGTTTCTACGCCAATGACATCTGTATTAGTATAGAGGCGGAAGTAGTGATTGCTGAAAAGTTCTTGAACATATTTTGCTGCTTCTAAGTCTTTTGAGGCTGCTGTGATAAGAGTAATATCACGAACGATAGTTTCTTCAGCATGACTTGGTCCAGATACAACAATCACTTCGCTTCGTAAATTTGGAGACAATTCTTCTTCTAAAATCATGGAAAGTCGTTTATGAGTATCGGGTTCGAGTCCTTTTGAAGCGTGCATCACCTTAACTGGATGATCAAGTACTTGAGCGACTTGTTTGGCTACAAGACGTGTAACTTTTGTTGGAACAACGAAAAGAATGGCATCAACACCGTCAAGAGTTTCTTTTAAGTCATAATAGGCAGTAATCTTTTCATCGAGAACGATATCCTTGAAATAGCGTTTATTGGTATGGTGTTCGTTGATTTCAGTGATTTGCTCGGCAATATTACCCCAAATACGAACTTCATGTCCATTATCATTTAATACTTGTGCCAAAGCAGTACCCCATGAACCAGGGCCTAAAACAGCAACTGTTTGTTTTTCCATGTTCTTCTCCTTGTAGAGTTTTCTAGTTTTATTTTACCATAGAAAGCGATAAATTTCTTGTCTAATGTTGGGGGTGGATTGCTTGGCAGATGAATGTTGGTAAGTCTTTCTATCTGGAATGCTTATTTAGAGATGTGTTAGAAGTAGTTTCTCTTGAAGAAGATGCAAGAAGAGAGAATAACTGTTAGGGAAGAAATCGTACAAGCAGGCCACTTGTTGTAGCAACCATTACTCTTTGCCTTACCGGTAAGATGGGAAAAATTGATTCTTCTGTTTCTTGTAAACACAATAAGAGTATTAAAGTTACTGTAGAATTGCCTATGATGTTTCCTCTTGTGATAACCATTTGACGAAAGATTATGTTGAGAGTATTGATGAGTTGATTTTGTGTGGGAGACAACATAGGCATCTTTGGTTTTACGAGGAATGAAAAAGAGATGATTAGTGAGACCTACAATATGACGCGAGACGAATTAGGATGGGATATAATGGCAAAAATGTTTCACTAAGAAAAATCAATGATAATAATTTATCAGGGGTTGCAGTTATTCAATGTTTCATTTTGGGCTCTCACTCAGCACATTGATAGCTATTACCTGTTAGGGTTTCTTGAGTTATTCAAACTGAGAAAGGGAATATTGTTAATCGTGCTAGCCAGCTCGACCTCAGCTACAGAAGTATCAAAATGCCCTTCAAGTCTTTGGCCAACAGCTTCTAATTTTAGAGTCTAAACAATGGTAGCAGATGATAGTCGTATCATTGGAATTCGAGGCTACCCAGCATTTTAGTCAATAAAGAAAACAGCCAGCTAGAACTTTTTCGGTACCTTTCTGTATGCATTATAAATTTAAAATGAATCTTAAGCTTCATTTAAGAAAATCATTCTATAATAAAACTATCAAATGAAGACCTCCTAACTTTATTTGATGAAATCCTAAACTTTTTCATAATAATCTCCCTATAAAGATCACCAAAAGGTGGTCTTTTTGTTTTATATTTTTGTCGTTGGTTTTGGATGATTTATGTTATAATGTTTCAAATCATTGATTAAGGAGGAGAGAAGATGATAAAGATCGTTGGAATCGTTAGTTTATCAAGTGGAATCATTGGAGAAAGTGCTGTTAAACATGAAGTGAACTTGGGAGTAAAGCGCTTGAGAGACTTGGGCCTTGAAGTGAAGTTTTTAGAGCATGCACAAAAAGGAATGGGTTATCTGGCAGATCATCCTGAGTCCAGAGCGCAAGATTTGATTCAGGCTTTCAAGGATTCTTCAATTGATATGATTTTATGTGCTATTGGTGGAGATGATACTTATCGGTTGCTGCCTTATTTGTTTGAGAATGATGAGCTAAAAAAAGTTGTACATCAGAAAGTATTCTTAGGTTTTTCTGATACTACGATCAATCATCTTATGCTGCACAAGTTAGGAATCAAGACTTTTTATGGGCAATCTTTTCTTGCTGATGTTTGTGAACTAGAGACAGATATGCTCCCTTACACATTTTCTTATTTCAAAGAATTGATTACGACAGGCAGTATCTCAGAAATCCGCCCGAGCGAAGTTTGGTACGAGGAGAGAACGGATTTCAGCGAAAAAGCTCTGGGAACGAAACGAACTCGTCATGAAAATCAAGGATTTGAATTGCTAAAAGGCAGAGCAATCTTTGCTGGAGAAATTTTAGGTGGTTGCTTGGAATCCATCTATGATATATTTGCTCATTCACGATATGCGGACACTACTGAATTGTGTGCCAAATATGAACTATTTCCTACGCTGAAAGCTTGGAAAGGAAAAATTCTTTTGTTGGAAACCAGTGAAGAAAAATCAGAACCAACTTTATATCGAAAAATGCTAGAAACCTTAAAAACGACAGGAATTTTTTCTGTTTTAAATGGTATCCTTGTTGGAAAACCAATAGATGAAACCTACTATGATGAGTACAAGCAAATCCTGCTTGATGTCATTGATACAGATATTCCAATCTTGTATAATGTAAATGTTGGGCATGCCACTCCAAGAGCGATTGTTCCTTTTGGTATGAAAGCTGAAGTGGATGCCAACGAGCAAGTGATTCGATTTTTGAATGAGCCAGAATAAATTAAAAAGTGCAAGCTGAAAGATGACCTGCATTTTGCGTGTTTTTTGCGAATTTAGTATAATAGAGGAAGCAAAAGTAGAAAAGAGAAAAATATGCGAATTCGTGGTTTTGAGCTTGTTTCAAGCTTTACAAATGAAAATTTATTGCCAAAACGTGAGACAGCTCATGCAGCTGGTTATGATCTGAAAGTGGCAGAGCGGACGGAAATTCCTGCGGGAGCAATTGTTCTGGTGCCAACAGGTGTCAAGGCCTATATGCAGGTTGGTGAAGTGCTTTATCTTTATGATCGTTCATCTAATCCACGTAAAAAAGGCTTGGTATTGATTAATTCAGTTGGGGTTATTGATGGTGATTATTACAATAACCCTAATAATGAAGGTCATATTTTTGCCCAGATGAAAAATATGACAGACCAAACAGTTGTGCTTGAAGCTGGAGAACGTGTGGTTCAAGGCGTTTTTATGCCTTTTCTGTTAATAGATGGTGATAAAGCGACTGGCACACGTACAGGCGGTTTTGGATCAACTGGAGAATAGAGAAAGAAAATGGCAGACTATTTATTAGTTATAGATATGCAGTCAGACTACGTTGCTACTGGAAAAGCTTATGATAGTGAAGCGCTGACTGCGGCTGTTAATGACAAAATTGCTAGCTATTCAAGAGACCATGTGATTTATATAGTTAATCGTTTTTTCTGGGAATTAACAAGGAAACCGAAGAATTTTGCAATTGGCCTTTCCTTGGTGTCTGATAAAGTCTTTGAAAAGCGTCAAGCATCTTGCTTTATGAACCGAAACTTAACAAGATTTTTGGAGGAAAGCGGTGCAGAGAGTTTAGAATTTATTGGTGTTGATGGCAATGGCTGCGTCAATGCTTCAATTCTGGCAGCAGCCCATAAGGGCTATCAAGCCTCAGTTGATTTATCCTGTCTTGGCGTTATTAATAAGGAAAAATTTCAAAAGACACTGCAACAATGGCAGATTGCTGGAATAGTAACGAAAGGAGAATTACCATAGCTAAGAAAAAAACAACTTTTGTCTGTCAAGAGTGCGGTTATAATTCGCCCAAGTATCTGGGACGTTGTCCTAATTGCTCGTCTTGGTCTTCTTTTGTTGAAGAGGTTGAAGTTGCTGAGGTAAAAAATGCTCGCGTTTCACTGACAGGTGAGAAGACACGGCCAGTCAAGTTAAATCAGGTCACCTCCAGCCAAGCCACTAGAGTCAAGACCAATATGGAAGAATTCAACCGTGTTTTGGGCGGTGGTGTTGTACCAGGCAGTCTGGTTCTTATTGGCGGCGATCCCGGTATCGGGAAATCGACCCTACTTTTGCAGGTTTCAACACAATTAGCCAATAAAGGAACTGTTTTTTATGTTTCTGGTGAAGAATCAGCGGAGCAGATCAAGTTGCGTAGCGAGCGTCTTGGTGATATTGACAATGAGTTTTATCTCTATGCTGAAACTAATATGCAAAGTATTCGTGCTGAGATTGAAAAAATCCAGCCTGATTTTTTAATTATTGATTCTATTCAAACAGTGATGAGTCCTGAAATTTCCAGTGTTCAAGGTTCTGTTTCTCAGGTGCGTGAAGTGACAGCAGAATTAATGCAATTAGCTAAAACCAATAACATTGCGACTTTTATTGTTGGACATGTGACTAAAGAAGGAACCTTAGCTGGACCGCGAATGTTAGAACACATGGTGGACACTGTGCTCTACTTTGAAGGCGAGCGGCAGCATACTTTTCGTATCTTACGAGCCGTTAAAAATCGCTTTGGTTCTACTAATGAGATTGGTATTTTTGAAATGAGGTCGGGTGGTTTGGTTGAGGTTTTGAATCCCAGCCAAGTTTTTTTAGAAGAGCGTCTAGATGGAGCAACAGGCTCAGCTATTGTTGTTACCATGGAAGGAACACGGCCTATTTTAGCGGAAGTACAAGCCCTAGTAACACCAACTGTTTTTGGTAATGCTAAACGGACAACAACAGGACTGGACTTTAATCGTGTTAGTTTGATTATGGCGGTTTTGGAGAAGCGCTGCGGCCTTTTATTGCAAAATCAAGATGCCTATCTCAAATCAGCTGGTGGTGTGCGCTTAGATGAGCCTGCTATTGATTTAGCGGTTGCGGTAGCCATTGCTTCCAGTTATAAGGAAAAGCCAACCAACCCTCAAGAATGTTATATTGGTGAAATTGGTTTGACAGGTGAAATTCGTCGTGTTAATCGTATCGAACAACGTCTCAATGAAGCTAGTAAGCTTGGTTTTACCAAGATTTTTGTACCCAAAAATTCCCTGTCAGGTTTAACGATTCCACAAGGTATTCAGATAGTTGGTGTGACAACTGTTGGTGAGGTTTTGAAAAAGGTGTTTGACGAAGTAAATAAAAACTGAGAGTTGGATTAAGAGATGAGACAGACAGTATTACCTTATTGTTAAGGAGGGTTTGTCTTTCTCTAATCTTTTGTCAATGAGAAAGAATAATAAAGTTTCATTATTTCTATTATTTCTTTTTGGCAACTATGTGGTATAATGGTAACGTTTAAAATAAAAACAGGCTTTTCCTGTTAGAACTATAAGATAGATACTAGGAGAAATGAAATTGGCGAATCAAATTCGTGTGCGTTACGCACCAAGTCCAACGGGACTTTTACACATTGGAAATGCGCGGACTGCGCTCTTTAATTATCTTTACGCTCGTCACTACGGCGGAACTTTTATCATTCGGATTGAAGATACTGACCGTAAACGTCATGTGGAAGACGGGGAACGTTCGCAGTTGGAAAATCTGCGTTGGTTAGGAATTGATTGGGATGAGAGCCCAGAAACGCATGAAAAATATCGCCAGTCTGAACGCTTGGACATTTACCAAAGCTATATCAATGAGTTACTTGAAAAAGGCTTGGCTTACAAATCATATGTGACGGAGGAAGAGCTGGCAGCAGAGCGTGAGCGTCAGGAAGCTGCTGGAGAAACACCTCGTTACATCAATGAATATCTGGGAATGTCTGAAGATGAAAAAGCAGCTTATATCGCAGAGCGTGAAGCAGCAGGCATTGTTCCAACAGTCCGTCTTGTGGTCAATGAATCTGGTATTTACAAGTGGAACGATCTTGTCAAAGGTGAGATTGAATTTGAAGGTGGCAACATCGGTGGTGACTGGGTTATCCAGAAAAAAGACGGCTATCCAACTTATAATTTTGCGGTTGTAGTAGATGACCATCTGATGAAAATTTCCCATGTTATTCGTGGGGATGACCACATCGCAAACACACCAAAACAATTGATGGTTTACGAAGCACTTGGTTGGGAAGCACCAGAATTCGGCCACATGACATTGATTATCAACTCTGAAACGGGAAAAAAATTGTCAAAACGTGACACTAACACACTTCAATTTATCGAAGACTACCGTAAAAAAGGTTACATGCCAGAAGCAGTCTTTAACTTTATCGCACTTCTTGGTTGGAACCCAGGTGGTGAAGATGAAATCTTCTCCCGTGAAGAATTGATTAACCTCTTTGATGAACACCGTTTGAGCAAGTCGCCAGCAGCTTTTGACCAAAAGAAAATGGACTGGATGAGCAACGAATACATCAAGAATGCAGATTTCGAGACAATCTTTGCAATGGCGAAACCATTCTTGGAAGAAGCTGGTCGTTTGACTGATAAAGCAGAAAAATTAGTTGAACTTTACAAACCACAAATGAAATCTGTTGACGAAATCGTTTCATTGACTGATTTGTTCTTTGAAGATTTCCCAGAATTGACAGACGCTGAAAAAGAATTCATGGCAGGTGAAACAGTACCAACTGTTTTACAAGCATTTAAAGAAAAGTTGGAAGCGATGAGCGATGAAGATTTCAAATCAGAAAATATCTTCCCGCAAATCAAAGCAGTTCAAAAAGAAACGGGGATTAAAGGCAAAAATCTCTTCATGCCAATTCGTATCGCTGTTTCAGGTGAAATGCACGGTCCAGAACTTCCAGATACTATCTATCTGCTTGGACGTGAGAAATCAATTGAGCACATCGAAAATATGTTAAAGAACATTCAATAAATCCAGTTAAAACATCACATTTTTCAAACTTGTGGTGTTTTTACTTACTTCATATGATGAAATGTTTGATTTTATGTTATAATAACCCTTAATACTAAATTAAAGCGAGGAATGTCTATGACAGCGACTAAAATGACTGCTCAAGAAATTATCCAGTTTATCGCAGATGCCAAGAAACGTACGAATGTAAAAGTGACGTTTGAAGGCAAACTAGTAGGCGAAGTGTCAGATTCTGTTGTCAAGTTAGGCAATGTTCTCTTTGGGGACTGGGAAGACATTGAGCCACTTTTAGCTGATTTAATAGAAAATAAAGACTATGTGGTAGAGCAAGATGGTCGCAATTCGGCAGTTCCCTTGTTAGATAAACGCAATATCAATGCTCGGATTGAGCCAGGTGCTATTATTCGTGATCAGGTAGTAATCGGAGATAATGCTGTCATCATGATGGGGGCAGTCATCAATATCGGTGCGGAGATTGGTGATGGGACTATGATTGATATGGGTGCCGTCCTGGGCGGTCGTGCTATTGTCGGTAAAAACAGTCATGTTGGTGCCGGGGCAGTTTTGGCAGGAGTTATTGAGCCAGCTAGTGCTAGTCCAGTTCGGGTTGGAGATCGTGTCTTGATTGGTGCCAATGCTGTTGTTATTGAGGGAGTGCAGATTGGCAACGGTTCTGTCGTAGCTGCAGGTGCTATTGTGACAAAAGATGTACCAGAAAATGTCGTAGTAGCTGGTGTGCCTGCGCGTGTGATTAAAAAAATTGATGAACAAACTGAGCAGAAAACAGCGTTGGAAGATGCTCTTCGGATACTGTAAAGAAGGAATAGTATGATTGATTATCAAAAAATTCGTCGAGACTTGCACCAAATTCCAGAAATCGGATTAGAAGAGTACAAGACCCATGCCTATCTGATGCGAGTGATTGATGAACTTACTGCAGGTTTGGATTTTGTTGAGATTCGGGTTTGGCATACGGGGATTTTGGTTTTTATTAAAGGAAGTGCACCTACTAAGACGATTGGTTGGAGAACAGATATTGACGGTTTACCGATTGTTGAAGAGACTGGACTTGCCTGTGCTAGTCAACATGAGGGACGGATGCATGCTTGTGGACATGATATGCACATGACAATTGCTCTAGGGCTGTTGGAGCTACTAACTACTGAGCAGCCTAAGAATAATCTGCTTTTTCTTTTCCAGCCAGCTGAGGAGAATGAAGCCGGTGGCATGCTTATGTATGAAGACGGAGTTTTTAGTGACTGGTTGCCGGATGAATTTTATGGGCTTCATGTACGGCCTGATCTCAAGGTTGGAGAGATTGCTACCAATACTAAAACACTTTTTGCGGGAACTTGTGAAGTCAAATTAACCTTTAAGGGTAAGGGCGGTCACGCTGCTTTTCCGCAGGATGCTAATGATGCTTTAGTAGCGGCCGCTTATTTTGTTACTCAGATTCAGACGATTGTGAGTCGTAATGTGGATCCAATTGAAGGAGCTGTCATTACCTTTGGTGAACTACATGCTGGAACGACGAATAATGTGATTGCTGAAACTGCTTTTCTCCACGGAACGATTCGGACGTTGACGCAGGAGATGAATCTACTTACTCAGAGACGCTTGCAGGAAATTGCCGAAGGAGTGGCTCAGTCTTTCGGTGTAGAGCTTGATTTGGAATTAAAACAAGGCGGTTACCTTCCTGTAGAAAATAACCCTGAATTAGCCGTTGAATGTATGAATTTTTTCCGAAATGAGAACGGTGTGCACATGATTGAAATTTCGCCCGCTATGACTGGTGAAGACTTTGGATATCTACTCAGTAAAGTTAAGGGTGTTATGTTCTGGTTGGGAATTGACAGTCTCTACGCTCTTCATCACCCTCAGATGACACCAAATGAAGCAGCATTACCTTTTGCTATTGATAAATTTGGAAAACTTTTAAAGGCTAAGGTTAATGAATAGTATGGTTGGAAACCTTGGTGATATTGCTGAGTAAGGAGAAGGTAAATGAAAGTAAATTTGCGAAAAAACATCATCAGACAAATGAAGGGGCAGGAAGTTATAGCAAAACAGCAGAGAGATGCTGTTCTTACTCAAAATTTACTGGAAACCCTTGCTTATCAACATGCTAAAATAATTGCGACCTACCTTCCTTTGTCGCATGAATTTAATACTATACTTTTCATCAAGCAGGCTCAAACAGATGGTAAACGGATTTTGATTCCGAAGACTTATCGCAATGGATGCATGGTATTTATGGATTATAATCCAAATGACTTGGAATTGACTGCTTTCGGTCTCTGGGAGCCAAGAAGTGAACGAGTAGTAGAGCAGACTCATATTGATTTGATTCATGTTCCGGGTGTTGCTTTTAACAAAAAAGGATATCGTATTGGTTATGGAGGTGGCTATTATGATCGCTATTTGGCTGAGTTTCAGGGGAAGACAGTAAGCACAATTTATCCTTGTCAATTAACAGATTTTCAACCAGATAATTATGATATTCCCGTTCAGGAGGTATTGATTTGTGAATAAACTGTATGATAAACAGTATCCTGTTACAAGTATCTTATTACTTGTAACGGCAGGATTTTTTTTAACGATGTTTTTATTACGTGGCTTTGCGTACGCCAGCACTCAAACAATTTATGAGTTTGGTGCTATGCATGGACGCAGTATCCAATATTTTCCGAGTCAAATTTGGCGTTTGGCCTCAGCTATTTTTGTTCATATCGGCTTAGAGCATTTTGCTATGAATATGATTACGCTATATTTTATCGGGCGGCAAGCTGAGGATATTTTTGGCTCGTGGAATTTTTTGTTTCTTTACTTGATGTCTGGTATCTTAGGAAATGTCTTTGTGTTCTTTTTCACTCCAAGTGCTGTGGCGGCGGGTGCTTCTACATCTTTGTTTGGGATTTTTGGGGCTATTATTACGTTGCGCTATGCGGTCCGCAATCCCTATATTCAACAACTCGGCCAGTCATATTTAATCCTTTTAGTGATGAACTTGGTATTAAGTTTGACACCAGGAATTAGTTTGGCAGGACATTTAGGCGGAGCAGTTGGAGGAGCTCTGTGTGCTGTTATTTTCCCAGTTCGTGTGGACAAAAAAGCTTATCAAATACGTCAACGTATCTTAGCATTAGCTATCTATCTGATTCTAGTTTTAGGGATGATTTTTCTGGCTTTTAATCGAGGCATATAAAAAGAGGCTAGATAGATTGTTGTATTTCGCAGCAATCTGTTTCTACCTCTTTTTCGTTTATTTTTGTTGGCCAATTAAAATCTTTGCAGCAATTGTGATGTTGTCTAATGATGACCAGTCGATGTTTTTAATATTTATATTGAAAAGGAGAGGGGTCATCTTCAGTAGAGCATTTTTTTCATTTTCCTTTAGTGAAAAAGTACCAGCAACGTCATAGGAATCTATAATGGTAAAGGACTCTTTGAAGTGCTCAAGGATGTTTTGATTGGAATAGTTCGTGTTTGTTAATTTATCAGCTACAATACCTCGGATTTCTTGCAAGTGTTGGCTATTGGGAATAACTTTAATCAGCAAGCCGTTTTTCCGCAATACACGCTGAAATTCTTGGTAATTGGCAGGAGAGAAAATATCTAAAATCACATCCATACTGGTTTCCTGGATGGGAAGGCGTGCCAAATCTCCAACAAACCAGTTTACTGCAAGGCTGTGGTCGCTTTTGGCTGCTAACTGAATCGAATCCTTTGATAAATCAAATGCGTAGATACGGCTATCCGGCAGCAGCAGCTGTAAATGTCGTGCATAGTATCCCTCTCCACAGCCGATATCCAGAATATTGCTATGCTGTGAGAAGGAAGATGCAATTTTTATTAGTTGATTTAAAATCGGTTGGTAAAATCCCGCTTCGAGAATCAATTGTCGATTTTGAAAGTTGGATTTATCATAGGCTTTGGACTGTTTTATCTGTGGTGCTAGGTTAACATAACCAAATTTCGCCAAATCAAAGGAATGGCTGTTTTGACATTTGAGGCTATTTTCTGACAAAAACAAGGCTTGTTGGCAAATTGGACAAGCAAAAAGATTAGCTGTTTCAAAACGTTTAAGTTTGACTTTCATGCAATTTCTCTTTCATCAATTTCTGTGTTTAGTGTAACATGTGGAAAATGCTTTGGCAAGCAGGCAAAGAAAAATGAAGGCTAAAACAATCCACATTTTTAAATTATAGAGCAAAATAAACACTAGTCAATATGTTTTTGCTGAGTGAAAATGCAAAGAGGCTGGGACGAAGCTCCCCAACCTCAAAGGACATAGTGCAATCTGCCACGATGCAGTAGCTGATTGGTCTATTGGTTTCTTATTTTAGTAAGTCAAAACAAAATATTTTTTCTTCCCGCGCCGAATAACGGTCAGTTCGTTTTCTAATTTGTCAGCATCCGTTAATGTATAGTTAAGGTCTTGAATACGTTCGCCATTGACATAAATAGCGCCATTTTGAACATCTTCACGAGCTTGGCGTTTAGAATTGACAACGCCAGCTGCTACCAAAACTTCCACAATATTGAGATTGTCATCTGTTTTCACTTGATAATTTGGCACTCCGCGAAGACCTTGTTTTAATTCTTTGACAGAAAGATTTTTAATATTTCCAGCAAAAAGTTGTTCGGTGATGTTGAGCGCTTCTTTGTAGGCTTCTTCGCCATGTACAAGCGTGACCACTTCTCGTGCTAAGATTTTTTGTGCCAACCGTTCGTGGGGAGCTGCTTCAAATTGTTTTCCGATTTCTTCGATTTCATCAAGTGGAAGAAGTGTAAAGATTTTTAGGAAACGCACGGCATCAGCGTCCATGACATTCATCCAGAATTGATACATTTCGTAAGGGCTAGTTTTATCGGCATTGAGCCATACAGCATTACCTTCTGACTTACCAAATTTCTTACCAGTGGCATCTGTGATGAGTGGCACTGTAATAACATGACCTGTTTTATCTGCTTTGCGGCGAAGTAACTCTGTACCAGCTGTCATATTGCCCCATTGATCTGAACCACCGATTTGCAAAGTGACATCGTATTGTCGATTTAACTCAAAAAAGTCATAGCCTTGCATAATCTGGTAAGCAAACTCGGTATACGAAATGCCTGTTTCAATCCGTTTTTTTACGGATTCCTTACTCATCATGTAGTTGACAGTGAAATATTTTCCAACATCGCGTAGAAAGTCAATAAAGCTAATACCAGAGAACCAGTCGTAGTTGTTGACCATTTCAGCTTTGTTGTCGCCATTTTCAAAGTCAAGAAAACGTGATACTTGTGCTTGAATGCTGCGGACCCAACCTTCAACTGTGTCTTTTGTTTGTAAGCTCCGTTCTGTATCTTTAAATGATGGATCGCCAATTAAGCCAGTTGCACCGCCAACGAGAGCATAGGGTTTGTGACCAGCCAACTGTAAATGTTTCATGACAAGGATTGGTACAAGATGACCAAGATGGAGGCTGTCAGCTGTTGGGTCATAGCCAGAATAAAAGCTGACATTTCCTTCCGCTAGGGCCTTGCGCAATGCTTCTTCATCAGTTGTTTGAAAAACCAAACCGCGTTCTTTTAGCTCATCAAAAATGTGCATATCTGTCTCTCCTTTATAAAATTTCTAGTTATTGTAACATTGTATCACAAACAGATACTAGAAGGTAGTAAAATCGTAAAAATAATTAAAAAATCAATGATTTCAGCCAAGGCTTGCTTTTCCTGTTGTCAGAAGTTTCATAAATTTGCTATAATAGGCACAGAAAGTTCAAGGAGAAAGAATGATTAAACAAGTGTTAGAAAAGATGAAATACCTGTTTGCATGGCTGTCTCAGCTGTCTCAAACAAAGTTTCATATCAGAAAAAAAGAATTAACTCTTTTGAATATTGGCGGCATTACGCTTCGAACTTTGAAATTGTTGTCGAATGTTGTTTTTGTATTGGTCTTTTTAGGTGGTTTGTTTGGGGCAGGAATTGCTCTTGGTTACGGAGTAAGAATTTTTGATAAAGTAGAAGTTCCGCAAAAAGATCAATTAGTTAAACAGATTCGGAATATTTCCTCTATTTCAGAATTGAAATATGCTGATGGAAGCTCTATTTCAGCCATTGACAGTGATTTAATGCGGATTGCAGTAGAGAGTAAGAATATTTCTGATAATGTAAAAAAGGCCGTCATTGCGACTGAAGATGAAAATTTCCACAAGCATAATGGAGTGGTTACAAAAGCAGTTTTGCGAGCCACACTAGGTTCTGTTGCGAAGATTGGTTCTTCCAGTGGTGGTTCTACCTTAACTCAGCAATTGATTAAGCAGCAGGTTGTGGGAGATGCGCCGACCTTTAAGCGAAAGGCAACTGAAATTATTGATGCTCTGGCTTTAGAGCGTTATATGAGTAAAGAGGATATTTTAGCATCTTATCTCAATGTTGCACCATTCGGGCGTAACAATAAAGGGCAAAATATTGCTGGTGTGGAAGAAGCCGCTCAAGGAATTTTTGGAGTGCCTGCTAGCAAGTTGACAGTTCCTCAAGCAGCTTTTATTGCTGGGCTGCCACAAAGTCCGATTGTCTATTCTCCTTACACGGCTGATGGTAGTCGAAAAAGTGCTAAAGACATGACATTGGGACTCAATCGTGCAAAAAAAGTCATTTATAATATGTATCGAACTGGTGCAATTAGTAAAGATGAATACCGATTGTACAAAGATTATGATTTAAAACGGGATTTTCTACCTGCCGATCGCTCTTCAAAAAATTCGCATGATTACTTATATTACGTTGCTCTGAAAGAAGCGAAAAAAGCAATGTATGATTATTTGATTAGTCGGGATAATGTTTCACAACAGGAATTGAAAGATGATGCAACGGTCAAGGCTTATCAAGAATTAGCAGCAAAAGAGCTAAGCGATGGTGGCTATACTGTTACTACAACGATTAACAGAAAAGTTCACAATGCTATGCAAAAAGCGGTTGCTAATTTTGGTAGTGTATTAGATGATGGGACGGGTGCGGTTGAAGCCGGAAATGTTCTCATGGACAATCGTACAGGAGCTGTTTTGGGTTTTATAGGAGGACGTAATTATGCTTCTAATCAAAACAACCACGCTTTTGATACGGAGCGCTCGCCCGGTTCAACGATTAAACCGATTTTAGCTTATGGGATAGCCATTGACCAAGGTCTGATGGGAAGCGCCAGCATGCTGTCTAATTATCCAGCAAATTTCTCTAATGGCGATCCCATTATGCATGTGGACAGTCGTGGAACAGCGATGATGGATTTACAGGAGGCTTTAAATACTTCTTGGAACATTCCTGCTTATTGGACTTATAAATTACTTCGCGACAAAGGGGTCAATGTCCGAGGATATATGGAAAAAATGGGTTATCAGATTGATAATTATGATATTGAAAGCCTACCAATGGGAGGTGGTGTTGAAGTATCTGTTGCTAAACACACGAATGGTTTTCAAACCTTAGCTAACAACGGAGCATATCAAAAGCGCTATATGATTGAAAAGATTACGGCAAAAGACGGGAAAGTTGTCTATGAGCATAAAACAAAACCTGCTCAAGTTTATTCCAAAGCAACAGCGACAATTATGCAACATCTCATGCGCGGAGTTCTGAGTTCAGGTGCTACAACGACTTTCAAATCTCGTTTAACACAGATCAATAGTGGCTTGGCTAATGCCGATTGGATTGGGAAAACTGGGACAACTAACAATAATGGAGATATGTGGCTCATGGTATCTACTCCTAAATTAACATTAGGAGGTTGGATTGGTCATGATAACAATGCCTCAATGGCGGCTTTAACGGGTTACAATAACAATGCGCAGTACATGGCTCATTTGGTGAATGCAATTTACCAAGCAGATCCAAGTATTTGGGGCGTTAAAGATAAGTTTAATCTTGATTCTAGCGTTATTAAATCAAATGTCCTTAAAGCAACTGGTGAAAAATCTGGAAATGTCAGTGTGAATGGTCGTACGATTAATGCAACTGGCCAAACAGTCACAAGTTACTGGGCCAAAAACGGAGCGCCGACTACAACTTATAAATTTGGAATTGGTGGGACAGACAGTGATTATCAAAAAGCTTGGGAAGCACTTTTAGGAAAATAACGAATGGTAAAAAGAACATTTCATTTTTAAAATCGGGGTGTTCTTTTTAAATATGCAATTTTTAGTCTGTTGTATGCAACCCATAAACCAATAGTTATGATAAAAATAATATTATTTCTCTTAATGTAAAGAAGGTGTAAAAAAAGAAAAATTCCATTGACAAAGAAATTATAACTATGGTATTATGAACGCGATAAAGCGTTTTCAATAAGTGCTTTTACAAATTACTATTCATTAGGTTATAAGGAAGCTTCTGAAATAATAAAAAAATAATAAGTAGGAATATCATGTTCAAAAAGATATTTCAACGCACGGCGGTTATTTTAATGTTATCAGTAGGGCTTTTGGCTGCAGCTGAAACATTTGGTTTTTCAGGTGGAGTGACGGGACATCTTTGGTTTGGTAAGGTCTGGGCTAGATGGAATAGCCACCCCCAAACTAACAATAATGTTGTTATATACGCTCGTGGGAAAACAACTAGTAAGTCTTATGCCTCTAACCGCTCAAGCGCTTATACAGAAGTTGATCGTATACCATCTGGCAATAGGGCGTATTGGCATTATTATTAATTATGCAACGTTCGTTTGTTGATTCGTAATATACAAAAGAATTGGTGGAGAGAAGGTTTGGTTTTCTCCACCAATTTTATACTGAATGGCAAAATTTTTGGAGGCGTATGAAAAAAATATATTGGGTGGTTGTTTTTACTTTTTTAGCCACGTTGTTTTTTTACCTTAGTCAGCTTATCAAAGAAACCTATCACTTCTCTATTCCTCATGCTAAGGCCTCAATTCAGGTGGTGGATTGGGATAAAGTTAAATCTTCAGCAACAATTTATAAGAAATTAGAGAAATTTTCTCGCGAGCAAAACCTTGAGATATACAAAGTTACTTTCGGAACATCTCCTAAAGGACATTCTCAAAAAAATGTTTATTATTTTCCATCTAATCGAGCCTATCGTTATGATACGTCACGTCTCAAGGATAAGGTTATATTCAAGAAAAGTAGTTCGTTAACGATTGAAAACCCTTTAGGTACCTATTATTTGAAAAAAGAGATACCTGAAAAATTTATTCAATTGTTAAAAGAGTTGGGCTTAAAGGTTGAGATTGAGCGCAATATGCTGAGGCTCATCCTTACTCAGTTTTTTTCTAATGAGTTGGGATTTCTATTATTCTTTCTTAGCTTTATCATTTTTCTGATTGATTTATTTGTTTCCCTGTCTCTTTCTAAAAAAATAGGAATTCTTGAATTGCATGGGCGCAATATTTTTAGTCTATTATTTGGCGCTTCAAAGATTGAAGCACTTCTGTTGTTTATGTACTTTCTCTTTTCAGCAATCTATTTTCCTTTAGGACTTCCGTTTTTCATGACAGCGGCTCTTTTAGTTTTCTTCCTTTTACAACTAAGTCACCTTGTATCAGTTTTTGTGGCTAAAGGGCTGTCTTCTATTACAGAAAAAATAAAGGAAAAGAAACCCTATAAAAAGTTGTTGGTTTTTAATGTACTAATCAAAGTGTTTGTTTTAAGTGTGTGTGCTGTGACACTTTTTCAAGGTTTTAAGGATGTGAAAACATTAAGAACAACAGAGAAAACATTGGCGATTTGGCAAAAAATACCGAATTATGCACAGCTCACTTTTAGTGAAAATACAACACTTATTTCTGGAAAGTATAGTAATCAAGCAGAAAGTGAAGAAAGAGACCGAAAGTCTCGGAAAGCGATTGCCGATATCTTGTCACTGGGTGAAGCAACAGGTGGCCTTTTTGCTGAGTATAAAAAAATTAATATGCTTAAATCAGAAGATAAGACTCCTCCTTTTTCAAACTATATGGTTGTTAATCATCAATTTTTAAAGGAAGTGCCAATCTATACTCCAAAAGGTGACCGAATTGGGCAGCTTACTAAGCATAAGTTTTATGTAATTGTTCCTGAAAACCTCATCTCTAAGCAAAAGCAAATTGTACAAGTTATGCGAGAAATTATTACTTTCCACCAGAATGTCAAGACCGACTATAAAAAGCTTTATGAAGGAGAGATAGAGGTTCTTGTTTCGAAAGCCAATCAACAAATTTTTAATTTTAACACATCTGATTTGACAAAAACGACTATTTATAATCCGGTCATTTTGGTAGGAGCCATTGAATTATTTGGAAAAAATTCAGATGTCCTAGTTGCTGAAGTATCGCAAGGACGTTATTTATTCAAAGATACTGTTCCTATCGCGAAATATATCAAAACTCATCGCTTAGAAGAAGATTTTGCGGGTCTAATCTCTAGTCGTGAAGAAGCACTTCGTAAGTTGAATATGATACAATCACAATTATATTTGAAGCTGGTAGGTGTAGTAGCAAGCGGTGTGATTTTTGCCATCATCAATTATTTTTTAATCATGACTTATCTGGAAGTTGAAAGGAAGAAAATTATAATTTGGTATTTGTTTGGAAAATCTTTTCTGGAACGTCATGCACAATTTTTACTATCTATGCTAGCCATATCATTTGTGACATTAATGATAGTATTTTGGCTAAATATGACTGTTTTTTCAATTATAAGTGGAATTCTTTTTATTGATACTGCCATGTACGCTCTATTGCTTCTATTTTTTGAAAAAAGAGAACGCTTGACAACACTAAAAAAAGGAGACTGAAATGAACGTAATTGAAGCTAGAAATATCTCTAAAAGTTATAAAGAGAAAGTGATTTTTCAAAATTTATCATTTGTTGTAAATGAAGGGGAAATAGTTGGTATCATTGGGGATAGTGGCAAAGGGAAAACGACATTGTTAAATTGTCTAGGACAATTGGATGAGATTGATGCTGGAGAGATCTTCATTTATGGAAACAAGATTAATAAACAACAACGAAAAAAGTATTTTAAAGAAGTCTTTGGTTTCTTATTTCAAAATTTTGCTCTTATAGATAACGAAACAGTTTTTAAGAATTTAAATTTTATCTCAAAAGATAGACAACTAATAACCCAATATTTAGAAGATTTTGGGTTAGGGAAAGATTGTTTAAATAAGTATATTTTTCAATTAAGTGGTGGTGAGCAGCAGCGAATTTCATTGATACGAATGCTATTAAAATGTCCTAAAATTATTTTTGCAGATGAACCCACAGCTTCATTGGATGAAGAAAATGGTTTGTTTGTCATTAAAGCATTGCAAGGATTGAGAGATAAGGGAGTAGCAATTATTATTGTGACACACGATAAACATCTATTACAATATTTTGATCGAATCATAGATTTAAATCATATAGAGTGACGTCACAGATATTATCTATTTAATTAATTGGAGAAATGCAATGTTAAATCCATCTTAATCACTGGACAAACAATATTATAAAAGTGTTGCATTAGCTGGCTAGCTTTGCTATTGATATAAAATAAAAACACTTTCATAAATAAAGGAGCTTGAAAAGCGGAGTAAATTAAGGTATAATATTATTAATAATTTGTCGTCTGCTTTATTTGAAATATTGTCCATATAAAGCTTACAGCAGTTAAATCATACTTTTAGAGTCAGATTTAGCTGCTCTTTTTGTGCCTATTTTTAGGAATTTTGTGTTTTGTCATCAAAATTTAAAAATTCTAAAAATTCAGCAGAAAGGACAAATGAAATTGCTACTTTATCCTAGTGATAGAGAATGTAGAAAGAAGGAGTAAAAAACTTGGCAGGACATGAAGTTCAATACGGGAAACACCGTACTCGTCGTAGTTTTTCAAGAATCAAGGAAGTTCTTGATTTACCAAATTTGATTGAAATCCAGACGGATTCGTTCAAAGATTTTCTTGACCATGGTTTGAAAGAAGTATTTGAAGATGTACTTCCTATCTCGAACTTTACAGATACAATGGAGTTGGAGTTTGTTGGTTATGAAATCAAAGAATCTAAATACACCTTAGAAGAAGCACGCATTCATGATGCTAGCTATTCTGCACCTATTTTTGTGACTTTCCGTTTAATCAACAAAGAAACGGGTGAAATCAAGACGCAAGAAGTGTTCTTTGGTGATTTTCCAATCATGACAGAAATGGGAACCTTTATTATCAATGGTGGTGAGCGGATTATCGTATCTCAACTTGTTCGTTCGCCAGGTGTTTACTTTAATGATAAAGTAGACAAAAATGGGAAAGTTGGTTATGGTTCAACTGTTATTCCGAATCGTGGAGCTTGGTTAGAACTGGAAACTGATTCAAAAGATATTGCTTACACTCGAATTGATCGTACTCGTAAGATTCCATTTACGACGCTTGTTCGTGCACTTGGTTTCTCTGGTGATGATGAAATCTTTGACATTTTTGGAGATAGCGAACTTGTTCGTAATACGATTGAAAAAGATATTCATAAAAATCCGATGGACTCACGTACAGATGAAGCACTCAAAGAAATCTATGAGCGCCTTCGTCCAGGTGAGCCTAAAACGGCAGATTCCTCACGTAGTCTTTTAATCGCGCGATTCTTTGATGCTCGTCGTTACGATCTGGCAGCTGTTGGTCGTTACAAAATCAATAAAAAGCTGAATATTAAAAACCGTTTATTGAATCAAACGATTGCGGAACCTTTGGTAGACCCAGAAACGGGGGAAATCTTAGTAGAAGCTGGAACAGTTATGACCCGCAGTGTCATTGACAGCATTGCAGAGCAGTTGGATAATGGTTTGAACAAAATCACTTATATTCCAAACGACTCAGCTGTCTTGACGAACTCTGTAGAGCTGCAGAAGTTCAAGGTTGTGGCACCAACTGATCCAGATCGTGTAGTGACTATTATTGGGAATGCTAATCCAGATGACCGAATTCATACTATTACACCAGCGGATATCTTGGCTGAGATGAGCTACTTCCTCAACTTAGCAGAAGGCATCGGCCGTGTAGATGATATTGACCACTTGGGAAATCGTCGGATTCGTGCGGTAGGTGAATTGCTTGCTAACCAAGTTCGTCTTGGTCTTTCTCGGATGGAGCGTAATGTCCGCGAACGGATGAGTGTACAAGACAATGAAGTATTGACACCACAACAGATCATTAACATCCGTCCAGTAACTGCAGCTATTAAAGAATTCTTTGGGTCTTCCCAGTTGTCTCAGTTCATGGACCAACATAATCCGTTGTCTGAGCTTTCTCACAAACGTCGTTTGTCAGCTTTAGGACCTGGTGGTTTAACACGTGACCGTGCTGGTTATGAAGTGCGGGACGTGCACTACACTCACTATGGTCGTATGTGTCCAATTGAAACACCAGAAGGACCAAACATCGGTCTGATTAATAACTTGTCTTCTTATGGGCATCTAAATAAATATGGATTTATCCAAACACCTTACCGTAAGGTAGACCGTAAAGCTGGCATAGTAACCAATGAAATCGTTTGGCTAACAGCGGATGAAGAAGATGAATACATCGTTGCACAAGCAAATTCTAAATTAACAGAAGATGGTCGCTTTGCAGAGGCGATTGTTATGGGACGCCACCAAGGGAATAACCAAGAATTTCCTTCAGATCAAGTAGATTTCATGGATGTATCACCTAAGCAGGTAGTTGCGGTGGCGACAGCATGTATTCCTTTCCTTGAAAATGATGACTCAAACCGTGCCCTCATGGGTGCTAACATGCAGCGGCAAGCTGTTCCATTGATTGACCCACATGCACCATATGTTGGGACAGGAATGGAGTACCAAGCAGCTCATGATTCTGGAGCAGCGATTATTGCACAGCACGATGGTAAAGTTGTCTATTCTGATGCTGCTAAAGTTGAAGTTCGCCGTGAAGACGGTTCCCTTGATGTTTATCATATTACGAAATTCCGCCGTTCTAACTCAGGCACTTCTTACAACCAACGCACGCTGGTAAAAGTTGGCGATACAGTTGAAAAAGGTGATTTTATCGCAGACGGACCTTCTATGGAAAAAGGTGAAATGGCACTTGGACAAAATCCAATCGTTGCTTATATGACATGGGAAGGTTACAACTTTGAAGATGCCGTTATCATGAGTGAACGTTTAGTGAAAGACGATGTTTACACATCTGTTCACTTGGAAGAATTTGAATCAGAAACACGTGATACAAAGCTCGGACCTGAAGAAATCACGCGCGAAATTCCAAACGTCGGGGAAGATGCTTTGAGAGACCTTGACGAGATGGGAATTATCCGCATTGGTGCTGAGGTAAAAGAAGGCGACATTCTTGTCGGTAAAGTAACGCCGAAAGGTGAAAAAGATTTATCCGCTGAAGAACGCCTGCTTCATGCAATTTTTGGTGATAAGTCTCGTGAAGTGCGTGATACCTCCCTTCGTGTACCACACGGTGGTGCAGGTGTTGTCCGTGATGTAAAAATCTTTACTCGTGCGAACGGTGATGAATTGCAATCCGGTGTCAACATGTTGGTACGTGTTTATATCGCTCAAAAACGGAAAATCCGCGTTGGAGATAAGATGGCCGGACGCCACGGAAACAAAGGGGTTGTTTCCCGCATTGTTCCAGTTGAGGATATGCCGTATCTTCCAGACGGGACACCAGTTGATATCATGTTGAATCCTCTTGGGGTGCCGTCACGTATGAATATCGGACAAGTTATGGAATTGCACCTCGGTATGGCTGCTCGCAACCTTGGTATCCACATTGCAACGCCAGTCTTTGACGGAGCTAGCTCAGATGATCTTTGGGAAACCGTTCGTGAAGCAGGTATGGATAGCGATGCTAAGACAATCCTTTATGATGGACGTACTGGCGAACCGTTTGATAACCGTGTGTCCGTTGGTGTCATGTACATGATTAAGCTTCACCACATGGTAGATGATAAGCTTCATGCTCGTTCAGTTGGTCCTTATTCAACCGTTACGCAACAACCTCTTGGTGGTAAAGCACAATTTGGTGGACAACGTTTTGGAGAGATGGAAGTTTGGGCTTTGGAAGCTTACGGTGCTTCTAACGTCCTTCAAGAAATCTTGACCTACAAGTCAGATGATATCAATGGCCGTTTGAGAGCTTATGAAGCTATTACTAAAGGTAAACCAATTCCAAAACCAGGTGTCCCAGAATCCTTCCGTGTCCTTGTGAAAGAATTGCAGTCACTTTGTCTTGACATGCGCGTCCTAGATGAAGATGACAATGAAGTAGAACTTCGTGACTTGGATGAAGGTATGGATGACGATGTGATTCACGTAGATGACCTTGAAAAAGCGCGTGAAAAGGCAGCTCAAGAAGCGAGAGCAGCTTTTGAAGCTGAAGGAAAAGAATAAGAACTGATTCAATAGATAATAAAGAAAGGTAAGAAATAGTGGTTGATGTAAATCGTTTTCAAAGTATGCAAATCACCCTAGCTTCACCGAGTAAAGTCCGCTCTTGGTCTTATGGGGAAGTGAAGAAACCTGAAACAATTAACTACCGTACACTAAAGCCAGAACGTGAAGGACTTTTTGATGAAGTCATTTTTGGTCCTACGAAAGATTGGGAATGTGCGTGTGGAAAGTATAAACGGATTCGTTATAAAGGAATCATTTGTGACCGTTGTGGTGTTGAAGTCACTCGTACAAAAGTGCGTCGTGAGCGTATGGGACATATTGAGTTAAAGGCTCCTGTTTCCCATATTTGGTATTTTAAAGGAATCCCGAGCCGAATGGGCTTGACGTTAGATATGAGTCCTCGTGCACTTGAAGAAGTCATCTATTTTGCAGCTTATGTGGTAATTGATCCAAAAGATACACCGCTTGAACACAAATCCATTATGACAGAACGTGAATATCGTGAACGTTTACGTGAATATGGTCAAGGGTCATTTGTTGCAAAAATGGGAGCTGAAGCAATTCAAGATCTTTTGAAACAAGTAGATTTAGAGAAAGAAATTGTTGACCTCAAAGAAGAATTAAAAACGGCAACTGGGCAAAAACGGGTAAAAGCTATTCGCCGTTTGGATGTTTTAGATGCCTTTCAAAAATCTGGTAACAAGCCAGAATGGATGGTATTAAATATCTTACCAGTTATTCCACCAGATTTACGCCCAATGCTTCAGTTGGACGGTGGACGTTTTGCCTCATCTGACTTGAACGACCTTTACCGTCGTGTTATCAACCGGAATAATCGTTTGGCACGTCTTTTGGAATTGAATGCTCCGGGAATCATCGTGCAAAATGAAAAGCGGATGCTACAAGAAGCGGTTGATGCTCTGATTGACAATGGTCGTCGCGGTCGTCCAATTACTGGGCCAGGTAGCCGTCCGCTCAAATCGTTGAGCCACATGCTTAAAGGGAAACAAGGACGTTTCCGTCAAAACTTGCTGGGTAAACGGGTTGACTTCTCCGGACGTTCGGTTATTGCGGTAGGGCCAACCCTCAAGATGTACCAATGTGGTGTGCCGCGTGAAATGGCGATTGAGCTTTTTAAACCGTTTGTGATGCGGGAAATTGTTGCTCGTGATTATGCGCAAAATGTGAAAGCTGCTAAGCGCATGGTAGAGCGCGGCGATGAGCGTATCTGGGATGTCTTGGAAGACGTTATCAAAGAACACCCAGTACTTCTTAACCGCGCACCGACTCTTCATCGTTTGGGGATCCAAGCATTTGAGCCGGTCTTAATCGATGGTAAAGCTCTTCGTTTGCACCCATTAGTCTGTGAAGCCTACAACGCCGACTTTGACGGAGACCAAATGGCTATTCACGTACCATTGTCTGAAGAAGCTCAGGCAGAAGCACGGATTCTTATGTTAGCTGCTGAGCACATCCTCAATCCGAAAGATGGTAAGCCAGTTGTTACACCTTCACAAGATATGGTATTAGGGAACTACTACCTAACGATGGAAGAAGCCGGTCGTGAAGGCGAAGGTATGGTCTTTAAAGATCGTGATGAAGCTGTAATGGCTCTTCGCAATGGTTATGTTCACTTGCATACGCGTGTTGGGATTGCGACGGATAGTTTAAACAAACCATGGACTGAAAATCAAAAACATAAAATTCTCTTGACAACAGTTGGTAAGATTCTTTTCAATGACATCATGCCAGATGAATTGCCATATTTACAAGAGCCATCTGCTTCAAATATGGCAGAAGGTGTGCCTGCTAAGTATTTCTTAGAACCTGGGCAAGATGTTAAAGAAGCAATCAGTAAACTTGACTTAAATGTACCGTTCAAGAAGAAAAATCTTGGAAATATCATTGCGGAAATCTTCAAGCGTTTCCGTACAACTGAAACATCGGCTTTCCTTGACCGCCTGAAAGATCTCGGCTATCATCATTCAACGCTTGCTGGTTTGACAGTAGGGATTGCCGATATTCCAGTTGTTGAAGATAAGGCTGAAATCATCGAAGAGTCACATAAACGTGTTGAACAAATCACGAAACAATTCCGTCGTGGGATGATTACAGACGATGAGCGCTATAACGCGGTTACTGCAGAATGGCGTGCAGCTCGTGAAAAATTGGAAAAACGGTTAGTTGCCAATCAAGATCCTAAGAACCCAATTGTTATGATGATGGATTCTGGAGCCCGTGGTAACATCTCCAACTTCTCCCAGTTGGCCGGCATGCGTGGTCTGATGGCTGCGCCAAATGGACGTATCATGGAGTTGCCAATCTTGTCTAACTTCCGTGAAGGTTTATCTGTTCTGGAAATGTTCTTCTCAACTCACGGAGCGCGTAAAGGGATGACTGATACAGCCCTTAAGACAGCTGACTCAGGTTATTTGACTCGTCGTCTAGTTGACGTTGCCCAAGACGTTATCATTCGTGAGGATGACTGTGGTACAGATCGCGGTCTTGTGATTCGCTCTATTACTGATGGTAAGGAAATGATAGAGCCACTAGAAGAACGCTTAATTGGTCGTTATACGAAAAAATCTGTCAAACATCCTGAAACGGGTGAAACCATCGTTGGTCCAGATGTATTGATTACTGAGGATATGGCACGTGAGATTGTAAACGCTGGTGTCGAAGAAGTCACTATCCGATCTGTCTTTACATGTAATACGCGTCATGGTGTCTGCCGCCGTTGTTATGGTATTAACTTGGCAACGGGTGATGCAGTTGAGGTAGGTGAAGCAGTTGGAACTATTGCTGCCCAATCAATCGGTGAACCAGGTACACAGTTGACCATGAGAACCTTCCACACGGGTGGTGTTGCTTCTAACACTGATATCACACAAGGTCTCCCTCGTGTTCAAGAAATTTTTGAGGCTCGCAATCCAAAAGGGGAAGCAGTCATCACAGAAGTGAAGGGTGAAGTTACCGCTATTGAAGAAGATGCTTCTACTCGGACGAAGAAGGTCTTTGTTAAAGGTGCAACTGGTGAAGGCGAATATGTAGTGCCATTTACAGCCCGTATGAAAGTGGCTGTAGGCGACCAAGTTTCTCGCGGTGCAGCATTAACAGAAGGTTCTATCCAACCGAAGCATTTATTGGCTGTTCGTGATGTTTTGTCTGTTGAAACTTACCTGCTTGCTGAAGTACAAAAAGTTTATCGCAGCCAAGGGGTAGAAATTGGAGACAAACACATTGAGGTAATGGTTCGTCAAATGATTCGCAAGGTGCGCATCATGGATCCTGGGGATACAGATCTTCTTATGGGCACTCTAATGGATATCACAGACTTTACGGATGCTAACCGTGATGTGGTTATCTCAGGTGGTGTTCCTGCAACGGCTCGTCCAGTCCTTATGGGGATTACCAAAGCTTCTCTGGAAACTAACAGCTTCCTGTCTGCAGCTTCCTTCCAAGAAACTACTCGTGTCTTGACGGATGCTGCTATCCGCGGTAAGAAAGATCACCTGCTTGGTCTGAAGGAAAATGTTATCATTGGTAAAATCATTCCAGCTGGTACAGGTATGGCTCGTTACCGTAATCTCGAACCGCAAGCTGTCAATGAAGTTGAAATTATAGAAGATACAACGGCAACAGAAACTGTGGAAGAGACTACTCCAGCAGAATAAGCAGAAAGAGTCGAATTTCTCGGCTCTTTTCTTCTTCAAATTATTTGTGAAAACTTTCCTTATATCAAGAAAATTTCTAGAAAATATGATATAATAGTTCCGTATAAAATAGAAAAAGGAGTTTTTGTAACATGGCAAAACTTACTGTTAAAGACGTTGACTTAAAAGGAAAAAAAGTCCTCGTTCGTGTAGATTTTAATGTACCATTGAAAGATGGAGTAATCACTAACGATAACCGTATCACTGCAGCTCTTCCTACTATTAAATATATCATCGAACATGGTGGACGTGCTGTTCTTTTCTCTCACCTTGGACGTGTTAAAGAAGAAGCAGACAAAGAAGGCAAATCACTTGCTCCAGTAGCAGCTGATTTGGCCAAAAAATTAGGTCAAGAAGTTGTTTTTCCAGGTGTAACACGTGGTGAAAAATTGGAGGCAGCTATCAATGCTCTTGAAGATGGACAAGTTCTTTTGGTTGAAAACACTCGTTTTGAAGATGTTGACGGTAAAAAAGAATCTAAAAATGATCCAGAACTTGGTAAATATTGGGCATCACTTGGAGATGGCATCTTCGTAAACGATGCATTCGGTACAGCTCACCGTGCACACGCATCTAACGTAGGTATCTCAGCAAACGTTGAAAAAGCAGTTGCTGGATTCCTTCTTGAAAACGAAATTGCCTACATCCAAGAAGCAGTTGAAGCTCCAGAACGCCCATTCGTAGCCATTCTTGGTGGTTCAAAAGTTTCAGACAAGATCGGTGTTATCGAAAACTTGCTTGAAAAAGCTGATAAAGTTCTTATCGGTGGTGGTATGACTTACACATTCTACAAAGCACAAGGTATCGAAATCGGTAACTCACTTGTAGAAGAAGATAAATTGGATATAGCGAAAGCTCTTCTTGAAAAAGCAAACGGCAAATTGATCTTGCCAGTTGACTCAAAAGAAGCAAACGCATTTGCTGACTACACTGAAGTGAAAGATACTGAAGGTGAAGCAGTGGATCCAGGCTTCCTTGGTTTGGATATCGGTCCAAAATCTATCGCTAAATTTGATCAAGAATTGACTGGTGCGAAAACTGTTGTCTGGAATGGTCCTATGGGTGTATTTGAAAACCCTGACTTCCAAGCTGGTACAATCGGTGTCATGGACGCTATCGTGAAACAACCTGGCGTAAAATCAATCATCGGTGGTGGTGACTCAGCTGCCGCAGCTATCAACCTTGGCCGTGCGGATAAGTTCTCATGGATTTCTACTGGTGGTGGTGCCTCAATGGAACTCCTTGAAGGTAAAGTGTTGCCAGGATTGGCTGCACTTACAGAAAAATAATTTTGATCCATTAGTCTCTATAAAATTATAATTTTGCAGAAAGGGATCAAAACTGAATGTTAACAAAAAGGTGGCTATGTCACCTTTTTGTGTTAGCGGAGGTATTTGTGATGCGGTGGCAATGCAGCTGTGAAATTTTTTGAAGGTAAAAAACCTCCAAGATTTGGAGCATTGACAGAAAAAGAAGATAGTATGGATGGCTATAAGCCACCTTTTTATCTCATGCTCTGACTGAATTTTGTAGGGAAAAGGTTTCCATTTATTTTTATAGAAAAAAACAGATGAAATAGTTGCATATGGTTCATAAAACTGATATTATATACAAATGTATGAAATTAATTATACGTAAGGGAGGATTAAAATGAAGAAAAGAAAAGAAGTTTTTGGTTTTCGTAAAAGTAAGGTTGCTAAAACTTTATGTGGAGCTGTCTTAGGGGCAGCTTTACTTGCTATGGTAGATCAGCAAGTTGCAGCTGAAGAAACTACAAAATCAAATAGCACAACAAATGTAGCGGTTACAGCAACTGGAAATCCAGCGACCAATTTACCAGAGGCTCAAGGGAGTGCGAGTAAGGAAGCTGAACAAAGTCAAAACCAAGCTGGAGAGACAAATGGTTCAATACCAGTTGAAGTACCTAAAACTGATCTTGATCAAGCCGCAAAGGAGGCTAAGTCTGCTGGTGTCAATGTTGTCCAAGATGCCGATGTTAATAAAGGAACAGTTAAAACAGCTGGAGAAGCAGCCCAAAAAGAAACTGAAATTAAAGAAGATTACACAAAACAAGCTGAGGATATTAAGAAGACAACAGATCAATATAAATCGGATGTAGCTGCTCATGAGGCAGAAGTTGCTAAAATCAAAGCTAAAAATCAGGCAACTAAAGAACAGTATGAAAAAGATATGGCAGCTCATAAAGCAGAGGTTGAACGCATTAATGCTGCAAATGCTGCCAGTAAAGCAGCCTATGAAACTAAATTAGCTCAATATCAGGCTGAACTAAAGCGTGTTCAGGAAGCTAATGCTACGAACGAAGCAAACTATCAAGCTAAATTGACTGCTTATAAAACAGAGCTTGCTCGCGTTCAAAAGGCCAATGCGGATGCTAAAGCGGCCTATGAAGCAGCTGTAGCAGCAAATAATGCCGCAAATGCAGCGCTCACAGCTGAAAATACTGCAATTAAGAAGCGCAATGCAGATGCTAAAGCTGATTACGAAGCAAAACTTGCTAAGTATCAAGCAGATCTTGCTAAATATCAAAAAGATTTAGCAGAGTATCCGCAGAAACTCAAAGAGTACAATGAAGAACAGGCAAAAATCAAAGAAGCTCTAAAAAAACTTGAGCAAGATAAAAACAAAGATGGCCACTTGACGGAGCCATCTGCTCAAAGTTTAGTGTATGATTCGGAGCCAGATGCTAAATTATCTTTGACGACAGAAGATGGTACACTTCTAAAATCCTCTGTGGTTGATGAAGCTTTTAGTAAAAGTACATCGAAAGCTAAATATGATCAAAAAATCCTACAACTAGATGACTTAGATATTAGAGGGTTAGAGAAAGCTGATTCAGCTACTTCAACTGTCGAGTTGTATGGAAATATTGGAAATAAATCAACTTGGACCACCAACGTGGGAAATAATACGGAGGTTAAATGGGGTTCAGTGCTTTTGAAGCGTGGACAAAGTGTAACTGCCACCTATACTAACCTTCAAAAAACGTACTACAATGGTAAGAAAGTTTCTAAGATTGTCTATAAATATACTGTAGATAAAGATTCAAAATTCCAAAATCCTAGTGGAAATGTATGGCTTGGCGTCTTTAGCGATCCAACTTTAGGTGTTTTTGCTTCCGCTTATACTGGACAGGTAGAGAAAGATACTTCTATTTTTATTAAAAATGAGTTCACTTTCTACGACGAAAATGATCAACCAATCAACTTTGACAACGCCCTTCTCTCAGTTGCTTCTCTAAATAGAGAAAATAATTCTATAGAGATGGCCAAGGATTATACTGGTAAGTTTGTTAGGATTTCAGGCTCATCTATTGATGAAAAAGATGGCAAAATTTATGCTACTAAAACACTCAACTTCAAAAAAGGACAGGGTGGATCACGTTGGACAATGTATCCAAACGGGCAAGAAGGATCTGGATGGGATTCTTCAGATGCTCCAAATTCTTGGTATGGTGCGGGAGCGGTTAAAATTTCAGGCCAACATAATTCAATTACATTAGGAGCTATTTCTGCTACTTTGGTAGTTCCTTCTGATTCAGTTATGGCAGTAGAAACTGGTAAAAAACCGAATATCTGGTACTCACTTAATGGTAAGATTCGTGCCGTCAACGTTCCGAAAATCACCAAAGAAAATCCTACACCACCAGTTGAACCAACTGCTCCACAAGCTCCTACTTATGAAGTGGAAAAACCATTAAACCCGGCACCAGTAGCTCCAAATTATGAAAAGGAACCAACACCGCCGACACCAACACCAGATCAACCAGAGCCAAATAAGCCTGTTGAACCAACTTATGAGGCCATTCCAACACCGCCGACTGACCCTGTTTATCAAAATCTTCCAACACCTCCAGCTGTACCAACTGTTCATTTTCGTTACTATAAACTAGCTGTACAGCCACAGGTTAACAAGGAAATTAAAAATAATAATGATGTTGATATTGATAAAACTCTGGTGGCTAAACAATCTGTTGTTAAGTTCCAGCTGAAGACAGCAGATCTCCCTGCTGGACGTGCTAAAACGACTTCCTTTGTGTTGGTAGATCCCCTGCCATCTGGTTATCAATTTAATCTTGAAGCTACAAAAGCTGCCAGTCCTGGCTTTGATGTTTCTTATGATAAAGCAACTAATACAGTCACCTTCAAGGCAACTGCAGCTACTTTAGCTACGTTTAATGCTGATTTGACTAAGTCAGTGGCAACGATTTATCCAACAGTTGTCGGACAAGTTCTTAATGATGGTGCAACTTATAAGAATAATTTCACACTCACGGTCAATGATGCTTATGGTATTAAGTCCAATGTTGTTCGGGTGACAACTCCTGGTAAGCCAAATGATCCAGATAACCCAAATAATAATTACATTAAACCAACTAAGGTTAATAAGAATGAAAATGGCGTTGTTATTGATGGTAAAACAGTTCTTGCCGGTTCAACGAATTATTATGAATTGACTTGGGATTTGGATCAATACAAGAATGACCGCTCTTCAGCAGATACCATTCAAAAAGGATTTTACTATGTAGATGATTATCCAGAAGAAGCGCTTGAATTGCGTCAGGATTTGGTGAAGATTACAGATGCTAATGGCAATAAAGTTACTGGTGTTAGTGTGGATCATTATACTAGTTTGGAAGCAGCTCCTCAAGAAGTTAGAGATGTTCTTTCTAAGGCAGGAATTAGACCTAAAGGTGCTTTCCAAATTTTCCGTGCCGATAATCCAAGAGAATTTTATGATACCTATGTCAAAAATGGAATTGATTTGAAGATTGTATCACCAATGGTTGTAAAAAAACAAATGGGACAAACAGGTGGTAGTTATGAAAATCAAGCTTACCAAATTGACTTTGGTAATGGCTATGCGTCTAATATCGTTATCAATAATGTTCCAAAGATTAACCCTAAGAAAGATGTGACCTTAACACTTGATCCAGCTGATACAAATAATGTTGATGGTCAGACTATTCCACTTAATACAGTCTTTAATTACCGTTTGATTGGTGGCATTATTCCTGCAGATCACTCAGAAGAACTTTTTGAATACAATTTCTATGATGACTACGATCAAACAGGAGATCGTTATACTGGGCAGTATAAAGTTTTTGCCAAGGTGGATATCACTCTTAAAGACGGTTCTGTTATCAAGTCAGGTACTGATTTAACTCAGCATACGACGGCGGAAGTTGATGCAACTAAAGGTGCTCTCACAATTAAGTTCAAAGAAGACTTTTTACGTTCTGTTTCAATTGATTCAGCTTTCCAAGCTGAAAGTTATATCCAAATGAAACGTATTGCAGCTGGTACTTTTGAAAATACTTATGTGAATACAGTAAATAAAGTTGCCTATGCGTCTAATACTGTTCGGACTACAACTCCTCAAGCTCCTCGGTCAGAAGTTCCAAAAAGACCAACTCCAGTGAGCTACTTAACTAACAAGCTATCATCAGCACCTGCTACCCTTCCTCAAACAGGAACAACTGATAGTTCTTATATGCCATATTTAGGAGTCATTGCTCTTCTTAGTGTGCTTGGTTTAGGTCAATTAAAACGTAACGAAAAATAGTAGATTAATAGTATTTATCTACATTAGAATAAAAGAGGCTAAGAAAATTGGATCTTAGTCTCTTTTTGTTAAACCAATTCTTATTGGAGCGACTAATTGTTAAAAACTCTAGTCAATCATGAATCCAATCAGATATATTAAATGGATAGGTGGAGATTGTAGTTTGAGATGATAGGGCCAATAATTGTAGTATAGTAAAGTAAGAGAGATTTTTGCTTAATCTCAAAGATGAGAAGAGTAGTAAATAAAAAAATGTTAAGATACATTTCTCTTCTAGTGTTTTCTTTAGTAGAAAATTAGATTATTATTTGTTTAATATTAAATTTGTAACAAGTTTAAAATACGTGTTTAAAATACTTGCAACAAAAATAAAGTATTATAGACTAGGAAAGAAGAAGGGGTACTTTATGAAAACAAATCAATTAAATCGTCATTTAGGAAAATTAGCTATAGGTCTTTCTTCAGCTACTTTATTAGCTTTTTTTAGCCAGCAAGCCAATGCTGACACTTATACTGTTCAGTATGGTGATTCATTTTATGCTATTGCAACAAAATATGGGATGAGTCCATATGATTTGGCAGCTAAAAATGGAAAAACAATTTATGATACCATTCTTCCAGGAGATGTTCTGCAAGTAAATGGAGCTAGAGCTAATACATATCAAGTATCCAATCAAGCCACAACTGCACAAGCAACAAATGCAAATTCTGGGGCGGATTCTGATACAGAGAATGTTGTCTTAAATACACCTACAGCAACAGGAAATTCTTATCCAATTGGGCAATGTACGTGGGGAGTGAAATCCTTGGCACCTTGGGCTAGTAATTGGTGGGGGAATGCAAAAGACTGGGCTACAAATGCTGCATATTCAGGCTTCCGTATAGGAACAACTCCTCAAGTTGGCGCTATCGCTGTTTGGAATGGAGGCCAGTATGGTCACGTTGCCTATGTAACTGCTGTAGCCAATAATCGTGCTATCCAAGTTTTAGAGTCCAATTACAAACGTCAAAAACAAATTAATAATTATCGTGGATGGTTTGATCCAACGACATTTTATGGAAAGGTGACTTACATTTATCCTAATTAAGCTTTTCAAGTAGCAATGTATAGGAAAGATTATATTCCAGTATAACCTTTATATGTGAGTTTAAAATTAAGAGTCCTTTGCGACTCTTTTTGTTTTGTTTAAAGCAATTAACTAGATATTTATATCTAATTTTAGAGAAAATATGTTAAAATAATGATAAAAGGAAAGATGTGAATGGGTTATTTCAAGAAGTATAAATTTGATAAATCGAAATTTAAATTAGGCTTGCGAACCTTTAAGACGGGTGTCGCTGTTTTTATTGTTCTTCTGGTCTTTGGTCTTTTTGGCTGGAAAGGATTGCAGATTGGTGCTTTGACGGCTGTTTTTAGTTTGCGTGAAGACTTTGATAAGAGTGTTCATTTTGGAACTTCTCGTATTTTGGGGAATAGTATTGGTGGTTTCTATGCCTTGTTGTTCTTTCTTATCAATTATCTTTTTCATGAACAGTTTTGGGTAACATTATTGATTGTCCCTATTTGTACCATGTTAACGATTATGACAAATGTTGCGATGAACAATAAAGCAGGTGTGATTGGTGGTGTTTCTGCTATGTTAATTATTACCTTATCGATTCCGACAGGAGAAACTGTTTTGTATGTATTTGCGAGAGTATTTGAAACCTTTATGGGGGTTTTTGTTGCCATGATGGTTAATTCTGATGTTGATCGCCTGCGAAAAGTAGTGAAATTAAAAAGCAAAAAATAATGTTAGAAAATATAACATAAGCCCTTGACATAGAAATTTTTTCGGACTATAATAGAGCATGAGAAAGGAATTTGCAATGAAGGAAAAGGAATTTCGTCGCAATATGGCTGTTTTTCCCATTGGTAGCGTTATGAAATTAACAGATTTGACGGCACGTCAGATTCGTTATTATGAAGATCAAGCATTGATTAAGCCTGACCGAAATGAAGGAAATCGGCGCATGTATTCATTAAATGATATGGATCGCTTGTTGGAAATTAAAGATTACATTTCAGAAGGTTACAATATTGCTGCTATTAAACGGAAATATGCTGAGCGCGAAGCGAAATACAAGAAGCCGGTGAGTGAGAAAGACGTTCGTCGGGCCCTTCATAACGATATTTTGCAACAAGGTCGCTTTGCTTCTTCCCTTCCACCATTTGGTCGTATGCATTGACCAACATCAATTTTTAAAGATTTTATAAGGAGATACTCATGCCAATTACAGTAGCTGACATTCGTCGCGAAGTGAAAGAAAAAAATGTTACCTTTATCCGTTTGATGTTTTCGGATGTTTTAGGAACGATGAAAAATGTCGAAATTCCGGCGACAGATGAACAGCTGAATAAAGTTTTGTCCAACAAAGTGATGTTCGATGGTTCTTCTATCGAGGGTTTTGTGCGTATCAATGAGTCAGATATGTACCTTTATCCTGACTTGGATACATGGACTGTTTTCCCTTGGGGAGATGAAAATGGCAGTGTCGCAGGACTAATTTGCGATGTTTATACAACAGAAGGAACTCCCTTTAAAGGTGATCCGCGTGGAAACTTGAAGCGTGCTTTGAGACATATGGAAGAACTTGGTTTCAAATCCTTTAATTTGGGCCCTGAACCAGAATTTTTCCTCTTCAAATTGGATGAAAATGGTGATCCGACTCTTGAGGTAAATGATAAGGGGGGCTATTTTGACCTTGCTCCGACGGATCTTGCGGATAACACACGTCGTGAAATTGTCAATGTTTTAACGACAATGGGCTTTGAAGTAGAAGCTAGTCATCATGAAGTAGCTATTGGCCAGCATGAAATTGACTTCAAATATGATGAAGTACTTCGTGCCTGTGATAAGATTCAGTTGTTTAAACTGGTTGTTAAAACAATTGCTCGTAAGCATGGCCTGTACGCAACGTTCATGGCAAAACCAAAATTTGGTATTGCAGGTTCAGGTATGCACTGTAATATGTCACTTTTTGATCAAGATGGTCAAAATGCATTTTTTGATCTAGCAGATCCAAACGGGATGCAATTATCACAAACAGCTTATTATTTTCTTGGCGGCTTGATTAAACATGCCTACAATTATACAGCGATTATGAACCCAACTGTTAACTCATACAAACGTCTGGTTCCGGGATATGAAGCGCCTGTTTATATTGCTTGGGCTGGACGGAACCGTTCTCCGCTTGTTCGTGTGCCAGCTTCACGCGGTATGGGGACTCGTTTGGAATTGCGTTCGGTTGACCCAATGGCAAACCCTTATATTGCTATGGCTGTCCTTCTTGAAGTTGGACTTCATGGGATTGAAAATAAAATTGAGGCTCCTGATCCAATTGAAGAAAATATCTATGTGATGACAGCAGAAGAACGCAAAGAAGCAGGTATTACGGATCTTCCGTCTACTCTGCATAATGCGGTGAAGGCACTAACAGAAGATGAAGTTGTAAAAAATGCACTGGGTAGTCATATCTATACAAGTTTTGTAGAAGCCAAACGCATTGAATGGGCAAGTTATGCAACCTTTGTTTCCCAATGGGAAGTAGATAATTATCTTGATTTGTATTAATATTGAAAAAGAGGTTGGGAAACAGTTCTCAGCCTCTTTTGTGGTCAATCTAATTTCATCTTTCAAGGTAGCTTTTCGTTATATTATGGCAAGTGAGTCTGATAGTCGAAAGCTTGTCTTGCTTTAGAGTATCATGCTGAACAATTTTATACATGGAGCAAATCTGTTTAAAAAATTTAAGATTTTCGATATAATAAATAGGACAAAGGGAGGCGAAGCAGATGTATTGTGTGATTGAAATGTATGGTAAAGATGAGCCTTGGTGGTTTTTTGATGGCTGGGAAGCTAATATTGTATCTATACAACATTTTGATAACTATTATACTGCTTTAAAGTATTATAAGCACCAATGGCTGAAGTTGGCAGCTGCTTTTCCTTTTTATAAAAGTCGAAGTGATTTGATGTCTATTTTTTGGAATGTAGGAGATTTGCGCTGGTGTGAAGAATGTGGCGATTCTATCCAGCAATATCATTCTCTTGCTCTGTTAGAAAACGATGACGTTATTCCGAAAGAGAAATTGCGACCGGGCTATAATAAACAAAATCATGTAGGAGCTCCTTGTGCTTGTCCTATAACTTTTAAATAATTTAAAAAATGGTGATTTTTCACCATTTTTTATTGTCTTCTGCGAATAGTATAAAGTGAGGAGGGGATATGGTTCAAAACATTGCACAAGATATTATTTGCCAAGCTAAGGAAAAACAGGCTCAAGATATTTATTTTATCCCAAAGGAAAATAGTTATGAACTGTACATGAGAATTGGTGATGAGCGACGTTTTATACAACAGTATGCATTTGAAAAGATGGCAGCGGTGATTAGTCATTTCAAATTTACCGCTGGGATGAATGTTGGTGAAAAACGTAGAAGCCAACTAGGGTCTTGTGATTATCAATACAGGGATAAGAAAACGTCACTGCGGTTGTCAACAGTAGGGGATTATCGCGGATATGAAAGTCTTGTGATTCGTTTATTGCATGATGAAAAAGCAGAGTTGAAGTTTTGGTTTGCTCAAATTCCAGAGTTGAAAGGACGACTCAAGCAACGTGGACTTTATCTTTTTTCAGGACCGGTAGGGAGTGGCAAAACCACTCTTATGCATCAGCTGGCTCAAGAACGTTTTGCCGATGAGCAAATCATGTCTATCGAAGATCCTGTTGAAATTAAGCAAGACAGAATGTTGCAATTGCAATTGAATGAAGCGATTGGCTTAACTTATGAAAGTTTGATTAAACTTTCTCTTCGACATCGTCCAGATTTATTGATTATTGGAGAAATTCGAGATACAGAAACAGCACGGGCGGTTGTACGAGCCAGCTTGACAGGAGTGACGGTCTTTTCAACGATTCATGCTAAAAGTGTGCGAGGCGTTTATGAACGATTGCTAGAGTTGGGAGTGACAGAAGCAGAGCTGAAAATTGTCTTGCAAGGTATTTGTTACCAACGTCTAATTGCGAAAGGAGGAATAGTGGATTTTGTCAGTGAAAGGTATCAAGAACACGATCCAAGCGAATGGAATAGGCAAATTGATCAACTTTATGCAGCAGGACATATCAATCTTGAACAGGCAAAAGCGGAAAAAATTATCCACAGTTAAGCAGAAAAAAGTCGTAGAGTTACTAAATAATCTTTTTTCTAGTGGTTTTCACTTGGCAGAAATTATTGATTTTTTGAAACGGAGTGCTTTGTTAGAAAAAGCCTATGTGGAAAAGATGAAAGAGGGGTTGGCAACCGGAAAGCCTTTTTCAGACATCATGGCAAGTTTAGGTTTTTCGGATAATGTAGTAACACAGCTTTCATTGGCAGAATTGCATGGAAATTTATCGCTCAGTTTGAGTAAAATTGAAGAGTATTTGGAAAATATCTCAAAAGTCAAGAAAAAGTTAATTGAAGTGGCGACTTATCCATTTATTTTATTCATTTTTCTAGTGTTTATTATGTTAGGGCTGCGCAATTATTTGTTACCGCAGTTGGAGAGTCAGAATATTGCAACACAACTGATTAGTCGTTTACCACAAATTTTTCTGGGTTCAGTAGGAGTTGTTTTTGTTTTGTTTGCGATAGGTTTTTATTGGTTTAGAAAAAGCTCACAAATAAGAGTATTTAGTTTGTTGTCTCGACTTCCTTTTTGGGGCACTTTTGTTCAAACCTATTTGACAGCTTATTATGCGAGAGAATGGGGGAATATGATTGGTCAAGGCTTAGAACTCAGTCAGATTTTCCGGATGATGCAAGGACAGCGCTCTGCTATGTTTCAAGAAATTGGAAAAGATTTAGAAGTAGCACTGCAAAATGGTCAGGAATTTTCACAAGTAGTTAAACATTATCCATTTTTTAAAAAAGAATTGGGCTTGATGATCGAATATGGGGAAGTGAAATCCAAATTGGGGTGCGAATTAGAAGTTTATGCTCAAAAAACGTGGGAGGTGTTTTTTAAACGTGTTCATCAAGCGATGAATATCATTCAGCCATTAGTATTTGTCTTTGTGGCGTTGATGATTGTATTGTTGTATGCAGCCATGTTGCTGCCAATTTATCAAAATATGGAGGTTCAATTGTGAAAAAAATTAAAAATTTGAAGGTTAAAGCTTTTACTTTAGTGGAAATGTTGGTTGTGCTTTTAATCATTAGTGTTTTAATGCTCTTATTTGTGCCGAATTTGACCAAGCAAAAGGAAGCAGTAACAGAAAAAGGAAATGCAGCTGTGGTCAAAGTTGTAGAGAGCCAAGCGGAACTTTTCGAGGTCAATCATAGCAATGAAAAAGCAACGCTTTCAAAATTAGTCACTGAAGGCACGATTACAGATAAGCAGGCAGCGTCATATAAGGCTTACTATGCGAAACATACAAAAGAAACTCGTTCTGTTGCAGATTAAGGGATTTACAATTTTGGAAAGTTTGCTGACTTTGTTTGTAGCGAGTTTTTTATTACTTGCTGTGTCAGGGGCTGTCCGTTCCTCTTTTGAACAAGTGGAAGAGCAGATTTTCTTTCTTGAGTTTGAGCATTTTTACCGAGAAAGTCAGAAGTTGAGTAATGCTACTCAAAGGCAATTGGACATGAATTTTTCTCGTGCGCGAATTTCTAATGGGTACAATTCTTTATCAATTCCTCGCTCGGTTCACGCTCCAGATGATTTAACACTTCGTTTTGATAAGGCAGGTGGTAATTCCTCGCTTGGTAAGATTGTATTTCAGACGAAAAGACAGACAATTATGTATCAATTATATCTAGGAAATGGAAAATTTAAGAAAACAATATGTTAGAGGGACAATTTTATTAGAAGCACTGCTTGCGTTAGCTATTTTTGCGACAATTGTAACCCTGTTGTTGGGACAAATTCACCAGTCTCGAAAACTAGAAAATGAGTTATTGAAAAAAGAAGAAGTCTTAAGGGTAGCGAAGATGGCCTTGCAAACAAATCAAAGGCATTTAACAATGAACGGTATTGAAGTACGTGTCGAAAAAAGCCAACAAGATATTCGGGTTTATCATGGGAAGGAGCTGATTTTTGGTGTTCAAAGCAAATAAAGTAAAAGCTTTTACACTTTTAGAGGCTCTGATTGCCCTATTCGTACTCAGTGGAAGTGTGTTGCTATTTCAATCTATGACGCGTCTTCTGGCTTCTGAAGTCCAAACTCGACAACACAGTGAACAGCGAGAATGGCTTTTGTTTGCCGATCAACTAGAAGTGGAGTTGACGCGTTCTTCATTTGAAAAAGTGGAGAATAATCGTTTATACATGAAGCAAGATGGTAAGGTAATTGCATTTGGAAAAGCAAGTGGACAAGATTTCAGGAAAACCAATGCGAATGGGAAAGGTTATCAGCCCATGGTTTATGATGTGAAAAAAGCAGAAATTTCACAGGAAAATGAGCTGGTTCGTATTCGATTACTGTTTAAGAGAGGATTGGAAAGGGAATTCATCTATCGTGTGGAAACAAAAAGTTAAAGCAGGTATTATGCTCCATGCCCTTTTTATGACAGCTGTCTTTAGCTTGCTTTTGCAATTTTATCTTCATCGTCAGACCGCTAGTCATAGAAATTTTACTCTAAACCGAGAACGCCTACAGGCGTATGCAATGGCAGTTATCGCAAACGAAGATTCTAGACACAGAGAATTTGATAAAGGACATGTCCAAGAGCAACAAGGTGAGAAAGAGCTCATCCTGACAGTAACAATGAAGACAGGTCGCCATTATCAATTTCGTCTTCCGTTTGAGAAGACCAAACTAACCAATGACAACCGAGACAAATAATCGAGAATGGGACAGGAGCTACTAGTGAGCAACTAGGGATTCGCTCGCCAAAAGAATGAAATTTTGGTATGATAGGGAGCGGAGGATGCTATGAATTTTGAAAAAATTGAACAGGCCTATACGCTCCTGTTAGAAAATATCCAAGAAATCCAAAATGATCTTTTAACGAATTTTTATGATGCCTTGGTAGAGCAAAACGGGATTTATCTGGATGGAAAGACAGAGCTAGCCACTGTCAAAAAAAATAATGAAATACTAAACTCTTTGAAATTAAGTAAAGAAGAATGGCGCAGGAGCTACCAATTTTTACTGATGAAAGCGGCTCAAACGGAGCCTTTGCAAGCCAATCATCAATTTACTCCGGATTCTATTGGTTTTATCGTAACATTTCTCATTGACCAATTGAGTAATAAAGAACATATTGATGTTTTGGAAATTGGTAGCGGAATGGGGAATTTATCAGAGACCATTCTCAATAATACAAAGAAAAATGTGGATTACCTAGGACTAGAATTGGACGATTTGTTAATTGATGTATCAGCTAGCATAGCAGATGTGATGGATGCAAAGGTTAGTTTTGTACAAGGTGATGCAGTGCGCCCACAAGTATTAAAAGAAAGTGATGTGATTGTTAGCGATTTGCCGATTGGCTATTATCCGGATGATTACATTGCATCGCGCTATGAAGTGGCTAGTACGCAAGAGCATACCTATGCCCATCATTTGTTAATGGAACAATCGCTCAAGTATCTGAAACCAGGCGGTTATGCGATATTTCTTGCGCCAAATAATTTATTAACTAGTAGGCAGAGTCAATTATTGAAAAATTGGTTGCAAAAGTATGTTCAGATAGTTGCAATGATTGCGTTGCCGGAATCCCTTTTTGGAAATGCAGCGTATGCCAAAACAATTTTTGTGCTCAAAAAGCAAGACGAACAAGCTATTCAGTCATTTGTTTATGCTTTGACTGATTTACAAAATCAAGCTGCCTTATTGACTTTTAGCGAAAAATTCCAAAATTGGAGGCAAGAAAGTGAAATTTAAACAAGTTTTTGATATAATAAATGAAAACGCTTAAAAGAGGTAACTTATGTCAAAAACAATTTCAATCAATGCTGGAAGTTCCAGTTTAAAATGGCAATTATACGAAATGCCAGCTGAAAAAGTCATTGCCAAAGGGCTGATTGAACGGATTGGTCTCAAAGATTCTATTTCAACGGTCAAATTTGATGGTCGAGCAGAGAAACAAATTCTAGATATTGATGATCACACACAAGCTGTAAAAATTTTATTAGACGACTTGATGCGCTTTGACATTATTCGATCTTATGATGAAATCACGGGTGTTGGTCATCGTGTTGTTGCAGGTGGTGAATATTTTAAAGAATCTGCACTTGTTGACAGCGAAGAAGTGATTCAAAAAGTTGAAGAGTTAGCACTTCTTGCGCCCCTTCATAACAAAGCAAATGCAGCAGGTATTCGTGCCTTTAAAGAGTTGTTGCCGGATATTACAAGTGTTATTGTATTTGACACATCATTCCATACGACGATGCCTGAAAAAGCTTATCGTTATCCATTACCAACTAAATATTATACTGAAAATAAGGTACGTAAATATGGAGCGCATGGTACAAGTCATCAGTATGTTGCGAAGGAAGCTGCTAAAGTACTTGGTAAGCCGCTAGAAGAGCTGAAGTTGATTACTTGTCATATTGGGAATGGGGCTTCTATTACAGCGGTTAAAGAAGGTAAATCTGTTGATACTTCAATGGGCTTTACACCGCTAGGGGGAGTAATGATGGGAAGCCGCACAGGAGATATTGATCCAGCGATTATTCCTTATTTGATAGAGCATACAGAGGATTTTAACACACCAGAAGATATTAATCGTATTTTAAATCGTGAGTCAGGCCTCTTAGGGGTATCTGAGAAATCCAGCGACATGCGTGATATTCATGCCGCTATGCGAGCTGGTGATGCCAAAGCACAGTTGGCGAATGACATCTTTGTTGATCGTATTCAAAAATATATTGGTCAATATTTGGCTGTTTTAAACGGAGCAGACGCCATTATCTTTACTGCTGGAATTGGTGAGAATTCTGTGACGATTCGTCGATTAGTTATTGAGGGAATTTCTTGGTTTGGCTGTGAACTTGACCCAGAAAAGAATGTCTTTGGTAACTATGGAGATATTTCAATGCCAGATTCCAAGGTTCGAGTGTTGGTTATTCCAACGGATGAAGAATTGGTTATTGCTCGTGATGTTGAACGATTTAAAAATAAAAAATGAAATGTTAAAAGATTGAACTTAGAGCAATCATATAGCAGAAAAGGCTGGTTTTATCCAGTCTTTTTATTTCTAGTTATGAAGTAGCAGATTATTTAGATCATAGATTGAATGTTCAAGAGACGATGGTAAAAGTATACTTTGATCTTGTACAGAAAACATATAGAGCAGATTGCTTCATTATTTACAGAAGATAACTAAATTTGCTTTTGAAGCCTTTTGCTTGTACCGCCCTTCTTTTTTGAACTATACCAATTTTGTTGTTGACAAATTCACAATAAAAGTATATACTGACTTAGCTTGTTTTGTATAGCTTATATTAGCCTATACCAATTTATAAAATAAAGGAGGATATAGCAATTTTTAATTGTTATAAGTATTAGTATGTGTGGAATTGTCGGAGTAGTTGGAAATCGAAATGCAACAGATATTTTAATGCAAGGTTTAGAAAAATTAGAATATCGTGGCTATGATTCAGCGGGAATTTTTGTGACAAATGGGAAAACATCCAGCTTAGTCAAATCGGTTGGTCGTATTGCTGACCTTCACTCAAAAATCGGCATTGATGTCTCTGGAACAGCTGGTATTGGGCATACGCGTTGGGCAACGCACGGAAAGCCAAGTGAAAGCAACGCGCATCCGCATACTTCTCAAACTGGGCGCTTTGTTTTAGTGCATAATGGCGTCATCGAAAATTACCTAGATATTAAGAATACGTATCTTGCTGGACATGATTTGAAAGGTCAAACAGATACAGAAATTGCTGTTCACTTGATTGGAAAATTCGTTGAAGAGGACGGATTCACAGTATTAGATGCGTTTAAAAAAGCACTGCACATCATTGAGGGTTCCTATGCTTTTGCTTTAATGAATGCAGAAGATGCGGATACAGTTTATGTTGCCAAAAATAAATCACCTCTTTTGATTGGCTTAGGAGAAGGCTATAATATGGTCTGCTCAGATGCTATGGCAATGATTCGTGAAACAAGTGAATTCATGGAAATTCATGATAAAGAATTGGTCATTGTGACAAAAGACAGTGTTCAAGTACAAGATTATGATGGTCATGTTATTGAGCGCGAAAGTTATACGGCAGAGCTTGATTTGTCCGACATCGGTAAGGGAACCTATCCTTACTATATGTTGAAAGAAATTGATGAGCAGCCAACAGTGATGCGTAAACTGATTCAGGCATATACAGACGATAATGATCAAGTAGTTGTCGATCCAGCTATTATAAACGCTGTTCAAGAGGCTGATCGCTTGTATATTTTAGCGGCTGGAACTTCTTATCATGCTGGATTTGCAACCAAGCGGATGCTAGAAGAATTGACGGACACACCTGTGGAATTAGGGATTTCTTCAGAATGGGGCTATAGATGGCCATTACTGAGCAAGAAACCAATGTTTATCCTGATTAGCCAATCTGGTGAAACAGCTGATAGCCGTCAGGTTTTGGTCAAAGCGAATGCTATGGGAATCCCAAGCTTGACTGTAACCAATGTACCAGGTTCCACTTTGTCTCGTGAAGCGACTCATACAATGTTGCTGCATGCTGGACCAGAAATTGCTGTTGCTTCAACTAAGGCTTATACGGCACAGATTGCGACTCTGGCTTTTCTAGCAAAAGCAGTTGGAGATGCCAACGGCAATGAAAAAGCAAAGCAATTTGATTTAGTACACGAATTATCCATTGTAGCGCAAGCTATTGAGGCTACGCTATCTGAAAAGGATAGTATTGATGACAAAGTGCGTGCTTTACTTGCTACTACACGTAATGCTTTTTATATCGGGCGTGGCCAAGATTATTATGTTGCCATGGAGGCTAGTCTAAAGTTAAAAGAAATTTCCTATATTCAGTGTGAAGGATTTGCTGCGGGAGAATTAAAACATGGTACGATTTCTTTGATCGAAGATGGCACACCAGTGCTAGCCTTGATTTCTTCTGATGAGCAATTGGCTCGGCATACTCGTGGGAATGTATCAGAAGTTGGGGCGCGTGGTGCAAATGTCTTGACCATTGTAGAAGAAAATGTAGCAAAAGAAGGAGACGATATTATTTTGATGTCTGTTCATCCATATTTGTCACCGATTTCTATGGTTGTTCCAACGCAATTGATAGCTTATTTTGCTACACTACAACGCGGACTAGATGTGGATAAACCACGGAACTTAGCTAAGTCTGTTACCGTAGAATAGAGAAAAGAATCATCAAGTACAGTACTTGATGATTTTTTGTAGTATTGACATAAAGTTAAAAAGTTAATTTTTGTGAAATTGTGGAAAATGAAATTAGAAAAACTATTATTAAGATTATAGTTCAAAATATCAAAAATTATGTAATTTTTTACAAAAATCTATTGACTTTTTGTTTGGAACACTGTATAATTACAATTGTAAACGGAAAGAGACAAAATCCGTTACACTCGCCAAAACAAGATGAATTTCTAGAGGTATTTTGCTAAAAGAATTTCATCTCTATTTTGGGAGACAATAAAAATTATGTAAACTATTAAACTGCCTTTGATAAATATAAATCCAAAAGATAGAGTTGCTCACTTTGTCTTATATTTTAAGCAGTTTCAAAAATTATGTAAAACATAAGCGAGGTGCAGATATGAATAATAATTATAACAACTTTGATAATATGGATGATCTTTTCAATCAATTGATGGGAAGGATGGGCGGTTTTAACAGTGAAAATCGGCGTTATCTTATCAATGGACGTGAAGTGACACCGGAAGAATTTGCACAATATCGTGCAACAGGTAAATTACCGAAGCAAGTAGCGGAAGGTCAGGCATCACAAATGCAAGGACAAGCAGGTGAGCTTAAACAAGATGGTATTTTAATGAAGTTAGGGCGTAATTTGACAGAAGAAGCACGTCAAGATATGTTAGATCCTGTTATTGGACGCAATAAGGAAATTCAAGAAACGGCTGAAATTCTTTCTCGGCGGACGAAAAACAATCCAGTATTAGTCGGAGACGCTGGAGTTGGTAAGACTGCAGTTGTCGAAGGTTTAGCGCAAGCGATTGTTAATGGAGATGTTCCTGCAGCCATTAAGAATAAAGAGATTGTTTCTATTGATATTTCTGGTTTAGAAGCAGGGACACAGTATCGTGGTAGTTTTGAAGAAAATATTCAAAATTTAGTATCTGAAGTGAAAGAGGCTGGCAATATCATTCTCTTCTTTGATGAAATTCATCAAATTCTCGGTGCTGGAAGCACAGGCGGTGATAGTGGATCAAAAGGTTTAGCAGATATTTTGAAACCGGCTTTATCTCGTGGTGAACTGACAGTTATCGGTGCGACGACTCAGGATGAATATCGAAATACCATTTTGAAGAATGCAGCTCTAGCTCGTCGCTTCAATGAAGTAAAAGTCAATGCCCCATCTGCAGAAGATACTTACAAGATTTTGCAAGGAATTCGTGATTTATACGAAAAACACCACAATGTCATCTTGCCAGATGACGTGTTAAAAGCTGCCGTGGATTTCTCTATTCAATACATTCCGCAACGTAGCTTGCCGGATAAAGCGATTGACCTGGTGGATGTGACAGCGGCTCATTTAGCAGCTCAACATCCTGTTACAGATGTGCATACAGTGGAACGTGAAATTGCAGAGCAAAAGAAAAAGCAAGAAGCTGCGGTTGAAAAAGAAGACTTTGAAACTGCTTTGAATGCCAAGATGCGTATTGAAGAGCTAGAAAAAAAGATTGAAAATCATACGGAAGACATGAAGGTGACTGCAACTGTCAATGATGTAGCAGAATCTGTAGAACGTATGACGGGCATTCCTGTTTCCCAAATGGGGACTAGTGATATTGAACGGTTGAAAGAGATGAATGCGCGATTGAAGACAAAAGTCATTGGACAAAACGAAGCAGTTGAAGCAGTGGCGCGCGCTATTCGTCGGAATCGTGCAGGTTTTGATGAAGGAAATCGTCCGATTGGTAGCTTTCTCTTTGTTGGCCCAACTGGTGTTGGAAAAACAGAGCTAGCGAAGCAATTGGCGCTTGATATGTTTGGTACTAAAGAAGCTATTATCCGTTTGGACATGTCTGAATACTCTGACCGCACAGCTGTGTCGAAATTGATTGGTACAACAGCTGGTTATGTGGGGTATGATGACAATAGTAACACGTTGACAGAACGTGTTCGTCGGAATCCTTACTCTATCATCTTGCTGGACGAAATTGAAAAAGCCGATCCGCAAGTCATCACGCTGTTACTACAAGTTTTAGATGATGGACGTCTGACAGATGGACAAGGAAATACTGTCAACTTTAAGAATACAGTTATTATTGCTACATCAAATGCTGGATTTGGGTATGAAAGCTTTACTGGTGATGAGGAAAAGGATAGGAAGATTATCGATCGCTTAAAACCATACTTCCGTCCAGAATTCTTGAATCGCTTCAATGCAGTCATTGAATTCTCTCATCTTGGTAAAGAAGATTTAGCTGAAATCGTCGACTTGATGTTGGATGAGGTCAACCAAACACTTGCTAAGAAAGACATTATGCTAACAGTAACAGATGCGGCCAAACATTATCTAGCAGAAGAGGGATATGATGAAGTTATGGGTGTTCGTCCGCTTCGTCGTGTGATTGAGCAACAAATCCGTGATAAGGTAACAGACTATCATCTTGATCATTTAGATGCGAAACATCTTCTTGCAGATTTGAAAGATGATGAATTAGTTATCAAAGAAGCGAAAGAGCATCAAACTAAAAAATAAACAGAAGGGTAACGCCGGAGCGGATTTCCGGCGTTTTTTAAGTGTGCTTAATTTTCAGGTCCAAGAGTGAACAGTTGCTTGTGTAATTCTTGGTCTTTTTGTTACCGCTTACATCTCTTATAATAGACTTAGAAAGAACAAATAAAATAGAAAAAGGAGAGTTAAAATGAACATCATTTTAAACATTCTGAACTGGTTCTCGCAAAACATTTTGCAGAATCCGGCCTTCTTTGTAGGTCTTTTAGTTCTAATTGGCTATGCTCTGTTGAAAAAACCAGCGCATGATGTCTATGCCGGTTTCATCAAAGCAACAGTTGGTTATATGCTGCTGAACGTTGGGGCTGGAGGTTTGGTAACAACTTTCCGTCCGATTTTAGCGGCTCTGAACTTTAAGTTTAAGATTGGTGCAGCGGTAATTGACCCTTACTTTGGATTAACAGCGGCAAATACAAAGATTGCAGAGGAATTTCCAAACTTTGTTGGAGCAGCAACAACGGCGCTGTTGATTGGTTTTGGTGTCAATATTCTGCTCGTTGCTCTTCGGAAAATTACAAAAGTGCGGACGCTGTTCATTACAGGTCATATCATGGTACAGCAGGCAGCGACTGTTTCATTGATGGTTCTTCTCCTTGTTCCTCAATTGCGCAATAGTTGGGGTGTGCTGGCAATCGGTGTTATCTGTGGACTTTACTGGGCTGTTAGTTCCAATATGACGGTGGAAGCAACACAACGTTTAACGGGTGGTGGCGGTTTTGCGATTGGTCACCAACAACAATTTGCGATTTGGTTTGTGGATAAAGTTGCAGGTAAGTTTGGTAAGAAGGAAGAAAATCTTGATAACTTGAAATTACCAAAATTCCTGTCTATTTTCCATGATACAGTGGTTGCATCTGCAACTTTGATGCTAGTCTTCTTTGGATCAATCCTCCTAATCTTGGGGCCAGATATCATGTCCAATGCAAAAGTCATTACATCAGGTACAGTTTACAACCCTGCTAAGCAAGATTTTTTCATGTATATCATTCAAACAGCCTTTACTTTCTCAGTTTATCTCTTTGTCTTGATGCAAGGGGTGCGGATGTTTGTAGCAGAATTGACGAATGCCTTCCAAGGTATCTCTAACAAATTGCTTCCGGGTTCATTCCCGGCTGTGGACGTTGCAGCTTCTTATGGTTTTGGTTCACCAAATGCGGTGCTTTCAGGATTTGCTTTTGGCTTAATTGGTCAATTGATTACCATTATGCTCTTAATTATCTTTAAGAATCCAATTCTGATTATCACTGGTTTTGTTCCAGTATTCTTTGATAATGCAGCGATTGCAGTTTATGCAGATAAGCGCGGCGGCTGGAAAGCGGCGGTTATCCTGTCCTTTATTTCAGGTGTATTGCAAGTAGCGCTTGGTGCTCTCTGTGTGGCACTTCTCGGTCTGGCTTCTTACGGTGGTTACCATGGAAATATTGACTTTGAATTCCCTTGGCTTGGTTTTGGTTATCTTTTCAAATATCTTGGCATTGTAGGTTACATTCTTGTTTGTGTATTCTTGCTGATTATTCCGCAGTTGCAATTTGCCAAAGCAAAAGACAAGGAAGCATACTACCGTGGTGCTGTCCAAGCGGAAGAAGAATAAAAATAGATTTAATTAACGGAGGAAAATAATATGGTTAAGGTATTAACAGCATGCGGAAATGGCATGGGTTCATCTATGGTGATTAAGATGAAAGTAGAAAATGCTCTACGTAAACTGGGGCAAACAGATTTTACTGTCAATTCATGCAGTGTAGGTGAAGCAAAAAGCCTTGCTTCAGGTTATGATATCGTCATCGCTTCTCTGCATCTGATTCATGAATTGGATGGGCGGACAAACGGTCAATTGATTGGTCTAGATAATTTGATGGACGATAAAGAAATTACTGAAAAACTATCACAGGTACTGGAATGATGTGGCTGAGATTTATCTCAGTCTCATCGCTTAAGAAATTGATATAGAGGCTTTGGACAATTGTCCAAGCCTCATTCACTTAAAAAAGATATGTGGGACTAAAAACGTAGAAAAATGGGAGTCAGGGTGCTCTTTTATTAGCGCTAGCTTTCTACTTTGCAGTCTGTTTGAAGTTCCCATTTTCTACGAAAGGAAGAAGCAATGAATTTAAAGCAAGCATTGATTGAAAACAACTCCATTCGTTTAGGTCTTTCGGCTTCAACTTGGCAAGAAGCGGTCAAACTTGCTGTTGACCCGTTAATTGAAAGCGGAGCTGTTAAGCCTGAATATTATGATGCTATCATCGAATCGACAGAAGGGTACGGTCCTTATTATATATTGATGCCAGGTATGGCTATGCCGCACGCACGACCAGAAGCTGGTGTTCAAAGAGATGCGTTCTCTTTGGTGACGTTGAAGGAGCCTGTAACTTTCTCGGATGGGAAAGGGGTGAGTGTCTTGTTGGCTCTTGCAGCAACTAGTTCACAAATCCATACTAGCGTGGCTATTCCGCAGATTATTGCCTTGTTTGAATTAGAAAATTCAATCGCGCGGCTAGAGGCCTGTAAAAGTGAGAAAGAAGTGTTCGCCATGATTGATGAATCAAAAAATAATCCATATTTAGAAGGATTAGATTTAGATAGTTAGTAACTGGTTTGATTTAAGCCATTAGAAAATAGAAAGAGAAAAATTATGACAAAACGATTACCGAATTTACAAGTAGCACTGGATCATTCTGATTTGCAAGGAGCCATTAAAGCGGCTGTGTCAGTTGGCCATGAAGTAGATGTCATTGAAGCAGGGACGGTTTGTCTCTTGCAGGTGGGTAGCGAGTTGGTAGAAGTCTTACGCAGTCTTTTTCCAGATAAAATCATCGTTGCCGATACGAAATGTGCTGATGCTGGTGGGACAGTTGCTAAAAATAATGCCGTACGCGGTGCTGACTGGATGACTTGTATCTGTTGTGCTACGATTCCTACCATGAAAGCAGCTCTTAAAGCTATTAAAGAAGAACGTAGTGACCGTGGCGAAATTCAAGTAGAACTCTATGGAGATTGGACTTTTAAGCAAGCACAGCAATGGCTTGATGCTGGTATTTCTCAAGCTATTTATCACCAATCACGTGACGCTCTGCTTGCAGGTGAAACGTGGGGTGAAAAAGACCTTAACAAGGTTAAAAAACTCATTGAAATGGGCTTCCGTGTGTCTGTAACTGGTGGACTTAGTGTTGATACTTTGAAACTCTTTGAAGGAGTGGATGTTTTCACCTTTATCGCAGGACGTGGGATTACGGAAGCAGAAAATCCTGCTGAGGCAGCACGTGCATTTAAAGATGAAATCAAACGGATCTGGGGGTAGGGCCTATGACACGTCCAATTGGTATTTATGAAAAGGCAACGCCTAAACATTTTACGTGGCTGGAACGATTAAACTTTGCCAAGGAACTTGGTTTTGATTTTGTGGAATTATCCATTGATGAGAGTGATGAGCGTTTGGCACGTTTGGATTGGTCCAAGGAAGAACGTCTAGAACTGGTTAAAGCAATTTTTGAGACAGGGGTGCGGATTCCCACCATTACTTTTAGCGGACATCGTCGTTATCCACTGGGATCCAACGATCCTGAAAAAGAAGCGCGTGCTCTTGAAATGATGGAAAAATGTATCGAGTTTGCACAGGACATTGGTATTCGTAATATCCAGCTGGCTGGCTACGATGTTTACTACGAAGAGAAGTCTCCTAAAACACGTGCACGTTTCCTCAAAAATTTACGTCAGGCCTGTACTTGGGCTGAAGAAGCGCAAGTTATCCTATCAATTGAAATCATGGATGATCCTTTTATCAATTCGATCGAAAAATATCTAGCTGTCGAAAAAGAAATTGACTCTCCTTATCTTTTTGTCTATCCTGATACAGGAAATGTCTCAGCTTGGGGCAATGATCTCTGGAGTGAATTCTACATTGGGCACAAATCTATCGCAGCTATTCACTTAAAAGATACTTATGCCGTCACAGAAAGTTCAAAAGGTCAATTTCGTGATGTGCCATTTGGTCAAGGCTGTGTAGATTGGGAAGCCATGTTTGATGTTTTGAAGAAAACAAATTATAATGGCCCATTTTTAATTGAAATGTGGTCTGAAAATTGTGAAACGGTAGAAGAAACGCGTGCGGCCATTAAAGAAGCACAAGAGTTCCTCTATCCTTTAATGGAGAAAGCGGGGTTAAAATAGAAATGGCAAAATTATTATCAGAAATGCGCCAACGTGTCTGTGATGCTAATAAATCACTGCCAGTACATGGACTCGTCAAATTTACTTGGGGGAATGTTTCCGAGGTTGACCGTGAAGCAGGGCTTATTGTTATTAAACCTTCTGGTGTTGACTATGACAAATTGACACCTGAAAATATGGTGGTAACGGACTTGGATGGAAATATTGTCGAAGGTGATCTCAATCCATCTTCGGATTTACCAACACATGTTGAGCTTTATAAGGCTTGGCCGGAAGTTGGTGGTATTGTTCATACGCACTCAACAGAAGCTGTTGGTTGGGCGCAAGCTGGGCGCGATATTCCTTTCTATGGGACAACACACGCAGACTATTTCTATGGTCCGGTACCTTGCGCACGTTCCTTGACAGCAGCTGAAGTTGATACTGCCTATGAAAAAGAAACTGGGACAGTTATTATTGAAGAATTTACCAATCGTGGATTGGATCCAGTAGCCGTTCCTGGTATTGTCGTTCGCAATCACGGACCATTTACTTGGGGTAAAAATCCAGAACAGGCTGTTTACCATGCAGTTGTGCTTGAAGAAGTAGCGAAAATGAATCGTCTCACAGAACAAATCAATCCACGTGTCGAACCAGCACCAAAATACATTATGGATAAACATTACTTGCGTAAACATGGTCCAAACGCTTACTATGGACAGAAAAAGTAAGAATAATAAGAACAATGATAAGAAATATCTTAAGGAGTGGAACGATCACCATGATTGCAAAGTGTCATGCTGGTCAGTTCCACGCCTTCCTTTTCTCATTTTGTCTCCGTAAAAACTCAAGATAGCCAAATAATAACGAGGTGTTTCAATTGCGTAGGAAGATGTGTGAAAAGATGTTATAATAATTTACAATCCCTTTCAAGGAGTAAATGATGATATTATTGGACCAAACAAGTTGTGACTTACTAAGATACTTCATTCAGTTGAAAGAGCCAGAAACGATTATGACGATTTCACGGGCAACCAATCAATCGCGGAGGAAGATTTATTATCATTTGGAAAAAATCAATGACGCTTTGGCAGAGGTTGGTGAAATGATTAGCAGTCGTCCGAGAGTAGGGATTGTGTTAACTGCACAGCAAAAGGAATTATGCCAATCCTTGCTGGAAGGAGTCGATTCTTATAGTTATGTCATGAGCATGACCGAGCGCATGCAGTTGACCGTTCTGTATATTTGTGTTGCAAACAAGCGTGTCACCATTGAAAAACTGATGGAATTGACCGAGGTGTCTCGGAATACCGTTCTTAATGATTTGAACGAAATCCGCAATCAGTTAGCTTCAGAGCAGTATCAAGTCAACCTTACATCCACAAAAGCGCAAGGATATCTTTTGAAATGTCATCCGCTCAATAAAATCCAATATGTACATTCTCTCTTGTATCACATTTTTGCAGAGGGGAATCATAGTTTTGTTACGATTTTAACAAAGAAGATAAGGAATTTTGTTGGTGATGAGATTCTTCTGTCGGATGATTTACAAGACTTTCTTAACCAAAGGGTACAAGATGTAGAGCAAGATTTAGGTAAGAAAATCAATCGCCATGAAATCAAATTTATGTTGCAAGTCTTGCCATATCTTCTGTTGAGTTGTCGAAATATGGCTTTAAGTGAAGAAGAACAGGAAGATTTGAAGCGTGAGTTTACCTTGATTCGCAAGCGGATTGAATATCAAGCAGCTAAACATTTGAATAACAATTTAGGGGCGACATTTGGCTTGAAACTAAATGATATTGAGATTTCACTCTTAACTGTTCTTTTGCTTTCTTACCGGAAAGATCGGGATATTCATGCAACCAGTCAAGATTTTGTCCAATTAAAAGAAGCGATTGATGAGTTTATCTGGCGTTTTGAAGTTAGTTCGCACTTTGAAATTGAAAATAAAGAAGATTTGTTGCGGAATTTATTGACGCATTGCAAAGCTCTACTATTTCGTAAAACCTACGGCATTCTGTCTAAAAATCCATTGACAAGACAGATCAAGGAAAAATATGCAGATTTGTTTGCAGTCACTAAGTCTTGTTCCGTGATTTTAGAGGAAGCTTGGCTTATTTCATTAACTGATGATGAAGTTGCTTACCTTGCCTTGCACATGGGTGGATTCTTAAAACACAATCGTGCTGAAAAACAAGATGCCAAACGGATTTATTTAGTCTGCGATGAAGGAGTAGCTGTGCAGAAATTGCTACTCAAACAGTGCTTGTATCATTTACCAAATGAAAATTTAGGTGCTGTTTTTACGACGGAACAATTCAAGAGTGTGGAAGATATTTTAGATGTGGACTTATTGATTACGACAAATGATGGGCTGGAAACCACTTTACCAACGATACAAGTTCAGCCTATTTTGGATTATGAAGATGTATTAAATATTACTTCTTTTGTCAAAGATCAAACTCTTTCAACTAAAGGAGTACGATTTAGTCAAGAGTTAGAGCACCTTTTAGCGTCTTACATCAAAGATTCAGCTCGGACACAAGAGCTGAAAAATAAAATTCAAAAACTTGTAAATGAAGAATTATTATCAACTTCAACGGAAGAATGAAAGAATGGATGACTAGCTAGGGATAGAATTCCCGGCTTTTTTAAGTACTAAAAATAGTCCAATCTTGAACACAGCCTTGTGTTTTATTTGGTCTTTTTTTCTCTCTTAGAGCAGATTATACTAAAGATAGAAATATAACATTATCTTGAGGAGGAACAATCATGCCAAATGTAAAAGAAATTACAAGAGAATCTTGGATTTTATCCACTTTCCCAGAATGGGGCACCTGGCTCAATGAAGAAATTGAAGAGGAAGTCGTGCCTGAGGGTAACTTTGCTATGTGGTGGTTAGGGAATTGTGGTGTTTGGATTAAGACACCAGGTGGTGCTAATGTGGTTATGGATCTTTGGTCTAACCGCGGAAAATCAACAAAGAAAGTAAAAGATATGGTGCGGGGGCACCAAATGGCAAATATGGCAGGCGTACGTAAATTGCAACCAAACTTACGCGTGCAGCCAATGGTGATTGATCCATTTATGATTAATGAGTTGGACTATTATCTGGTATCGCATTTTCACAGTGACCATATTGATGTCAATACTGCAGCAGCGATTGTCAACAATCCGAAATTGAATCATGTTAAATTTGTCGGACCTTATGAATGTGGCGAAATCTGGAAAAAATGGGGTGTCCCAGAAGAACGTATCATCGTGATTAAGCCCGGCGAAAGTTTTGAGTTTAAAGATATTAAAGTATCGGCTGTGGAATCTTTCGACCGGACTTGCTTGGTAACACTTCCAGTTGATGGTGCTGATGCCCAAGATGGTGAACTGAAAGGTCTGCCTGTAACAGATGAAGAAATGGCACGTAAAGCAGTCAATTATATCTTTGAAACGCCAGGTGGTACAATTTATCATGGTGCAGATTCGCACTTCTCAAATTATTTTGCCAAACACGGAAAAGATTTCAAGATTGATGTGGCTATTAATAACTACGGTGATAACCCAATCGGTATTCAAGATAAGATGACTTCGATTGATTTGCTTCGTATGGCTGAAAATCTTCGTGCCAAAGTTATTATTCCAGTTCATTATGATATCTGGTCTAACTTCATGGCTTCAACGGACGAGATTTTAGCCTTGTGGAAGATGCGCAAAGAGCGCCTCCAATATCAATTCCACCCATTCATCTGGGAAGTCGGTGGTAAATATACCTATCCGCAAGATAAAGACAGGATTGAATATCATCACCCACGTGGCTTTGATGATTGCTTCGAGCATGATTCGAATATTCAATTTAAGGCCTTATTATAAAATGTTAACTCGAAATTATCCGTATGCGTTGCGATATACGGATAATTTTCATATAATAGAAGATGGAATGTTATCGTTTTCCAAATGATTAATAGCTTATCTTTGTTGAAGATAAGTGCTTATATAAAAAGGAGAATTCAATGTCAAATTTATCTGTCAATGCCATTCGTTTTTTAGGAATTGATGCCATTGAAAAATCAAAATCTGGTCACCCAGGTGTTGTCATGGGAGCAGCTCCGATGGCTTATGACTTGTTTACCAAGCAAATGCGCATCAATCCAGAAGTTCCAAATTGGATCAATCGCGATCGGTTTGTTTTATCAGCTGGTCATGGCTCTATGTTACTCTATGCCCTTCTCCATTTGTCTGGTTTTCAAGATGTTACAATGGAAGAACTCAAGAACTTCCGTCAATGGGGTTCTAAAACGCCTGGGCATCCCGAATTTGGACATACTGCTGGTGTAGATGCGACAACTGGGCCACTTGGTCAAGGAATTTCTATGGCAACTGGTTTTGCACAAGCAGAACGTTTCCTAGCGGCTAAGTATAATCGTGAAGGGTATAACCTCTTTGACCACTATACGTATGTGATCTGTGGTGATGGAGACTTGATGGAAGGTGTAGCTGCTGAAGCAGCTTCTTATGCTGGACTCCAAAAGCTAGACAAGCTCATCGTTCTCTATGACTCCAACGATATTAATCTGGATGGAGAAACCAAGGATTCCTTTACAGAAAGTGTTCGGGCGCGTTATGATGCTTATGGTTGGCACACAGATTTGGTCAAAGATGGCACAGACTTAGAAGCGATCAATGCAGCGATTGAGGCTGCAAAAGTTTCTGGCAAACCGTCCTTAATTGAAGTGAAAACAGTGATTGGTTATGGTTCACCAAACAAACAAGGGACTAATGCCGTTCATGGAGCTCCTCTTGGTGCAGAAGAAGTAGCCGCTACTCGTAAAGCTCTTACTTGGGATTACGAACCGTTTGAAATTCCTGAAGAAGTCTACGAAGATTATCGGGTCAATGTTGCCGAACGTGGGAAAGCTGCTTATGATGCTTGGGTAAAACTTGTTGAAGCATACAAACAAGCCTATCCTGACTTAGCTGAAGAAGTAGCTGCTGTTATTGCGGGACAAGATCCAGTTGAGATCAAGCCAGAAGATTTCCCAGTAGTAGAAACAGGTTTCTCACAAGCTACTCGTAATTCTAGCCAAGATGCTTTAAATGCGGCAGCAAAAGTACTTCCAACATTCCTTGGTGGCTCTGCTGATCTAGCTCATTCTAATATGACTTATATCAAAGAAGATGGCTTGCAAGATGATGCCCACCGCCTTAACCGCAACATTCAATTTGGTGTACGTGAATTTGCTATGGGAACGATTCTGAATGGTATGGCACTTCACGGGGGACTTCGTGTTTATGGTGGTACATTCTTTGTGTTCTCAGATTATGTCAAAGCGGCTATTCGTTTATCAGCTCTTCAAGGCTTGCCTGTAACCTATGTCTTTACACATGATTCAATTGCAGTTGGTGAGGATGGTCCAACTCATGAACCAATTGAGCACTTAGCAGGTCTTCGTGCAATTCCAAACCTCAATGTTTTGCGCCCAGCAGATGCACGTGAAACACAGGCTGCTTGGTACTTGGCGCTGAAGAGTCAAACAACTCCAACAGCTTTGGTTCTCACACGTCAAAACTTGACAGTTGAAGCTGGAACTGACTTTGACAAGGTGGCGAAAGGAGCTTATGTTGTATATGAAACAGCAAATGGTTTTGATACAATTCTTCTGGCATCTGGTTCTGAAGTTAATTTAGCTGTAGCGGCTGCAAAAGAGTTGGAGGCTAAAGGAGAAAAGATTCGTGTTGTCAGCGTACCATCAACAGATATCTTTGATGCACAAGATGCTGCCTACAAAGAAGAAATTTTACCACATTCAGTCCGTCGCCGTGTCGCGATTGAAATGGCTGCAAGTCAGTCTTGGTACAAATATGTTGGACTTGATGGAGCTGTGATTGGTATTGACAAATTTGGCGCTTCTGCCCCAGCTGCTAAAGTGCTTAAAGAATATGGTTTCACCGTTGATCATATCGCAGAAGTTGTGAAAAACTTGAAATAATGATGTTAAAGAGAAAAAACCGAGGCAAAATATCAAGCCTCGGTTTTTCTAACTAGAAACGCTATAATGAAACTCGAAAAATATATTTTGAGGGTGTGAAGATACAAAAAAACTATATACTTTCTCGTCTGTTGATGGAATTAAATTTCCTATGTCCATTTGAATCTCCCTCGTTCTACCGTTCTTGAGGTTGCTGAAAAAAATATTGTACTACTGGGGCAACAGGCCAAAAATCTTTTTTTAAAAATAGAATAAACATCAATTTTATTTAGTTAGTTTGAGGGATAAAAAAACGACAGGCATGAAGCATTCGGCAGAAGTTTTAGAAGAAAGGTGGCTATCTTTTACTCATAACAAGGAGGAACTTTTGTAGCTGGATTCAAGAGCAGTCACACATTCTGGGGTTCTTTTTTGCTAAGAGAAATACAGCGAAGCTGATTGTGAATGAGGAGGTTAATCCAAACTTGACTGTTGATTTTCATCTCTTTGTTCATACCGCAATGCTTAAGATTACTTATACTGACTTTCTACGTTTTTGAAAAAGCAAAGCACGTTATCAAAAGAAGTTGCTACTAGCTTTGCTTCAATAGAAATCCTTTTAGAAATTTAATCCTCTCCTTGTAAATTCTCTAGGAATCTGCTATAGTAGATAATATATGAAATCTAAAGGAGACTAAAATGGGTAACGGTTTTTCAATTTTAATTATGTTGGTTGTCATGATGGGCTTGATGTTCTTCATGCAACGTTCTCAAAAGAAACAAGCAGATAAACGGATGGAAAGCTTGAATAAATTACAAAAGGGATATGAAGTCATTACAATTGGTGGTTTGTATGGTACGGTTGATGAAGTCGATACTGAAAAGAAAACAGTTGTCCTTGATGTAGATGGTGTTTACTTGACATTTGAATTAACAGCGATTAAGACGGTGTTGCCGCTGACGGAAGGAATCACAGCAGTTGCCGGTGCAGACGGAAGTGTTGAGATGTCAGAAGATACAGCTATCGAAAAAGAATAGTATTGGTTTAAATAGGCAAAAAGAATTGGAACTCCAGTTCTTTTTTATTTTTACTTGACAAACTCCTTTATTAAACGCTCGGTTAATTGTGAATTTATACTAGTCCAATGAAATAGATAGTGTGCAAGTATAAATGATTCTTATCCACGAGATATTTTATACAATCAGGCTGAAAATGCTTTGGTTATTTGGTAGTAGGGGACAACTGATTTGTCTTTTGAACCATGTAATCAGCACAATTTACTTATTTTTGACGAAGCATTTGTTAATTGTTAAATATTTCCTTGGCAGAGTATGGTTTTACATGGATAACCTTTTTATCTATCGCAACATGATGTGAATAGGAAGTTGGAATAAAACTTTTTGTTTATCCAATTTCTTTTTTTACTTGAAAAACTAGCATAAATCCCATTTTTAGAGGATTTATGATATAATGAACTGTAAAACTTTATTAGGAAAACAAGTACATGTTTAGTTTTAAGAAAAAAGAAAAAATAGAAATACCGTTACAAATACCAAGACATATCGGTATCATTATGGACGGGAATGGTCGTTGGGCTAAAAAGCGCATGCAGCCACGTATTTTTGGACATAAATCTGGAATGGAAACCCTGCAAAATGTTACTATTGCAGCCAAGGAATTAGGTGTTCAAGTATTGACAGTCTACGCTTTCTCTACGGAAAATTGGTCGCGTCCTGAAAAAGAAGTCAGCTTCATCATGAACTTGCCAGTTGAATTTTACGATCGTTATGTGCCTGAGTTACATCGAAATAATGTAAAAATTCAAATGATAGGGGATACGGAGCGTTTGCCTAAGGCAACTTATGAAGCTCTATGCAAAGCAGAAGAGCTGACACAACTCAATACGGGGTTAATTCTTAATTTTGCTTTAAATTACGGTGGACGTGCTGAGATTATTCAAGCTGTTAAGATGATTGCTCAGGATGTGCTAGATGCCAAATTCAGTCCAGGAGAAATTGATGAGGAAATGATTGCCAACTACTTACAAACCAGCAATCTACCTCGCTTGTTGCGTGATCCGGATTTGGTCATTCGGACGAGTGGGGAATTACGTTTGAGTAATTTCCTGCCTTGGCAAAGTGCGTACAGTGAGCTGTATTTTACAGATACTTTATGGCCAGATTTTGATGAAAAAGCATTGAAAGCAGCTATTAAGGAATATAGTAAACGAAATCGTCGATTTGGCGGTGTGTAGGAGAATTTATGGATAAAGATTTACAAAGACGTGTGATATTTGGAGGCATGGCACTTGCTATTTTCATTCCGGTTTTGATGATGGGAGGACCTCTTCTGCAAATTGGGATGGGACTTTTAGCTATGCTAGGTGTTCATGAATTACTGCAAATGAAAGGGCTTAAGACAACTACTCTAGAAGGCATCTTAGCCATGTTGGCAGCTTTTGTGCTGACGATTCCGCTTGAAAATTATCTAAAATTTTTGCCAGTAGACGGGAATGTTGTGGCTTATGGATTGGTTGTTTTTGTCTTATTGGGTGCGACTGTTTTAGGGAAAAATTACAGTTTCGAAGATGCGGCTTATCCGATTGCTGCTAGTTTTTATGTTGGAATTGGCTTCAATGCCTTGCTAGATGCGCGTGTCGCAGGTTTTGACAAAGTGTTGCTAGCCTTGTTTATTGTCTGGGCAACCGATAGTGGAGCTTACTTGGTAGGGCGAAGATATGGTGTTCGTCGTTTAGCTCCTCATGTTTCACCAAATAAGACTGTAGAAGGCAGCATAGGAGGAGTAGTTTCAGCAGTTTTAGTGACAGTTATCTTTATGTTATTTGATAAAAATGTTGCTGCACCTTATCATTTGCCAGTCATGCTTCTTTTGGCTGTATTCTTTAGTATCGCAGGCCAATTTGGCGATTTGGTAGAAAGTGCGATTAAACGCCACTTTGACGTTAAAGATTCAGGTAAATTTATCCCAGGGCATGGTGGCGTTTTAGACCGTTTTGATAGTATGTTATTTGTCTTTCCTTTGATGCATTTCTTTGGATTGTTCTAATGAGAAAGGCGAAAAGAATTTCCAGAAATGGAAATTCTTTTGTAAATGTATAGTGTAAGTAAACCTTAAGCAAATTGAGTTATTCTTGCTTTAGGTTATCTATATAGACTAAGTGAAATCATTACCATGAGAAAGTAGAAAGGTTGGTGTAATGCAATCAGGTATTATAGGAATCGTTACCTTTATCATTATTTTTGGAATTATTGTTGTCGTTCATGAATTTGGACATTTCTATTTTGCGAAAAAATCAGGCATTTTGGTACGCGAGTTTTCCATTGGAATGGGTCCAAAAATTTTTGCTCATATTGGCAAAGATGGGACAGCATATACTATTCGGATGTTACCGCTAGGTGGCTATGTTCGTATGGCAGGCTGGGGTGATGACGCAACAGAGATTAAGACGGGAACACCTGCTAGTTTGACTTTAAATGAAGCAAGCAAGGTTATCCGAATCAATCTTTCGGGCAAGAAAATCGACCAGACGGCTTTGCCCATGAATGTGACAGGCTTTGATTTGGAAGATAAGCTTGAAATCACTGGTTTGGTACTAGATGAGCAAAAAACGTATGCGGTTGACCATGACGCAACAATCGTAGAAGAAGACGGTACAGAAGTGAGGATTGCACCACTTGATGTCCAATATCAAAATGCCAGCCTTGGTGGTCGCCTCATTACCAATTTTGCGGGACCAATGAACAACTTCATTTTGGGAATTGTAGCTTTTTTGCTGTTGATTTTTATGCAGGGTGGTGTTGCAGATCAACATACAAACCATGTTCGGATTTTACAGGGTAGTGTCCTAGCTCAAGCCGGTGTAAAAAATAATGACCAAATTTTAAAAGTTGGTCAAGCAGAGATCAAGAATTGGTCAGATTTGACTCAAGCTGTTCAGTCTGAGACGAAAGCTAGCAAAGGACAGGCAGAACTAACCATAACTGTTAAAAGTGGAAATAAAATTCAAAAGCTTACAGTTAAGCCCAAAAAAGAGCAAGGCAGATATTTATTAGGAGTAATGCCAGGCTTGAAGTCGGATCTTCCATCGATGATCGCAGGTGGGTTTAGCATGGCTTGGAATGCTAGCTTCCGCATCTTTGCAGCTTTGAAAAATTTGATTTTCCACCCAGATATCAATAAATTGGGGGGGCCTGTGGCCATTTACAAAGCTAGTAGTGATGCTGCCAAAGGTGGGCTTGAAAGTGTTATCGCTCTATTGGCTATGCTTTCTCTAAACATCGGTATTTTTAATCTCATTCCTATTCCCGCACTTGATGGTGGAAAGATTGTTCTCAACCTTCTTGAAGCCATTCGTCGCAAACCATTAAAGCAGGAGACAGAAACCTATGTCACTTTAGCAGGTGTCGCTGTTATGGTGGTGCTGTTAATTGCAGTCACGTGGAATGATATTATGCGAACCTTTTTTTAAACAGCCATTCTAAAATAACAAAAGGAAGAATTTATGAAACAAAGTAAAATGTTAATCCCAACGCTACGCGAAATGCCTAGTGATGCTCAAGTAATCAGCCATGCCTTACTATTGCGCGCGGGTTATGTCCGTCAAATATCAGCAGGTGTCTATTCTTATTTGCCGTTGGCCAATCGGGTGATTGAAAAAGCAAAGAAAATCATGCGCGAAGAATTTGAAAAAATCGGTGCGGTAGAAATGCTGGCGCCAGCCCTCCTTAGTGCGGATCTTTGGCGTGAATCAGGCCGGTACGACACCTATGGTGAAGACCTCTATAAATTAAAAAATCGTGAGGGTTCAGATTTTATCTTGGGACCAACTCATGAAGAAACATTCACCGCAATTGTGCGAGATTCTGTAAAATCTTATAAGCAATTACCGCTCAATCTTTATCAGATTCAAGCAAAATATCGTGATGAAAAGCGTCCTCGAAACGGATTATTACGGACACGTGAATTTATCATGAAAGATGGTTATAGTTTCCATGCCAATTACGATAGTTTGGATGTGACTTATGATGCGTATAAGACTGCTTACGAGAATATTTTTACACGAAGTGAGATTGATTTCAAAGGGATTATTGGTGATGGTGGTGCTATGGGTGGGAAAGATAGCCAAGAATTTATGGCGATTACACCCGATCGTACAGATCTTACTCGCTGGGTTGTCTTGGACAAGTCGGTCTCTAGCTTTGATGAGATTCCAGCAGACGTACAAGAAGCTATCAAGGAAGAATTGACAGGCTGGTTAGTGTCTGGTGAGGATACTGTTGTTTATTCGAGTGAGTCAGGTTATGCTGCAAATCTTGAAATGGCAACAAATGAATACAAACCAAGCAATCGTGTTGTAGCCGAAGATGAATTGACTCGTGTAGAGACTCCAGATTGCAAGTCGATTGATGAAGTTGCTGCCTTTCTTCATATGGATGAAAGCCAGACAATCAAAACGTTGGTTTATATTGCTGATGAAAAACCGATTGTGGCTCTGCTTGTTGGAAATGATCAATTGAATGAAGTGAAACTGAAAAATTATTTAGGGGCTGATTTCTTTGAACCAGCAAGTGAAGACGAGGTTCGTGAGTTATTTGGAGCAAACTTTGGCTCACTCGGTCCAGTTCATCTCCCAGGAGATATTCAAATCATTGCAGACCGAAAAGTGGAAGATATCCACAATGCAGTAGTTGGTGCCAATGAAGACGGTTATCATTTGACTGGTGTCAATCCAGGTAGAGACTTCCTAGCAGAATATGTGGATATTCGTGAAGTGCAGGAAGGAGAAATTTCACCTGATGGACAGGGAATTTTGAAATTTGCACGTGGTATTGAAATCGGACATATTTTTAAGTTGGGCACTCGTTACTCAGAAAGTATGAATGCGACTGTTTTAGATGAAAATGGTCGGGCAGTTCCTGTTGTAATGGGCTGCTATGGCATTGGAGTTAGTCGCCTCTTATCAGCAGTTATGGAGCAACACGCACGTCTCTTTGTCAATAAGACCCCTAAAGGGGATTATCGCTATGCTTGGGGGATCAATTTCCCTAAAGAATTGGCACCATTTGATGTGCATTTAATCCCTATAAATGTCAAAGATGAGGAAGCTCTTGTGTTGACCGCCCAACTAGAAACAGAGTTGGTCAATGCTGGCTACGAAGTCTTGACAGATGACCGTAAGGAACGTGCCGGTGTGAAATTTAGTGATAGTGACTTGATTGGTCTGCCAATTCGTGTAACGGTCGGGAAAAAAGCAGCAGATGGAATCGTTGAAGTCAAAATTAAAGCAACTGGTGATACGATTGAAGTGAATGTGGAAAATCTCCTTGAAACACTGGAAATCTTAACGAAGAAAAATAATTAAAGACATCTAAAACGAGAGATGAATTGGAATTTAAAAACAGGAAAATCGCAATTGGAGTGTTCCAAAAGAGATTTTCCTGTTTTTTAAGTAGGCATTTTGCTTCGGCTTCTTATTGTGGGATAACGAACGACGGTTAAAGGAAAGATGATTTACTTTGTTTTCTTCTCTTTAGGTGTAAAAGATGACTGTTTAGGGCTTTCTCTGATGAAGGCATAAAAATTTTTTATACTAGAAGGTAAAGAAAGGAGTTAAAATGAGAAACATAAAAAATATTCTTCAAATGAGTTTGCTGATTGTTCTGATACAAATTGTGTTGGTATTGTTGACGATACCTTTTCCCAAAACGTTATCATTTCAGCAGTCAAGTTTTGTATTTTTGTTCATTCTATTTTTTTGTGGCTTGCTTTATTTTCGCTATTTTTCCAGAGAATTAACAGATTTTAAAGCAGAGCTCTTAACGGCTCATTACTGGTCCCTACTGCGATTATCCTATCTCATGATGGTATTTATCAATGCCATAGGAGCTTATCTGATGATATTGGAGGGGATGGTAGTAGCGTCAGAAGGTCAACAATTACTCCTGAGCCTGTTTGTCCACTCGTCCCTTTTCTTACTAGGTGTTGATATAGTAGCTCTCGTGCCTGAGGTGCGGTCATCTATTATTCATTTTTTAGTTTCAAAAGGTCAAGCACGAACGAGTTTTGTGATAGGGAGTTTATTGTTTATCCTTTTACGAAATCCAGCAGGCTTAACTTGTTTTATCATTTATACGGGCTTAGGATGTTTGCTTTCACTCTTTATTCCCAAGTCACTTCTTCGTTTGGAATTTTCCATTTTCAGTCATTTAGTGCGCAATAGTTTTTCTCTTTTTTTCTTACTCTTTTTTTGGTAATTTTTTTGCCATTCACTAAGTATATCAATGATTTTCGTGGGTTAAAAATGATGAGGCGGTAGAATATTAGAGCTAGCGTCTTATTTTCTACAATAATTCTAGGCAAAAAGGCGTACAAGAACATACTCATATTAGTCTGTTTTTGTAGAAAATCCACTTCTGTGGTAAAATGAGAGCATTATGGAATGGGTGAAAACGACAATGGAACAAAAAGAAGAACAACAGTTAGAATGGTTGCAGCAGCACCAAACAAAAGAGCCTCAATTGGGCTTAGAACGAGTGAGACGACTTTTGAGCTTACGAGGCAATCCGCATTTACTAGTATCGGTTATTCATGTTGCAGGTACTAATGGGAAAGGCTCAACAATTGCGCATTTGCGGCAGCTATTGCAAGCAAAGAAGTTACGTGTTGGAACCTTTACATCGCCTTCTCTTCTTTGTTACAACGAGCAAATTGCTATCAATGGCGTACCTATTTCAGATGAAGATTTTCATTCTTTGTTGCAAACTTACCAACAGGTCATAGAAAATCATTTTACTGATCAACTCTTACAAGCCATAACAGAATTTGAAATCATCACGGCATTGGCTTATGAGTATTTCTTCCAGAATCAGGTAGATGTGGGCATAATGGAAGTAGGGCTAGGTGGTTTATTGGACAGCACCAATGTGTGTCAACCGGATTTGACAGCTATTACGACAATCGGGCTTGATCACACAGCTATTTTAGGCGCTACATTAGCAGATATTGCGGAACAGAAAGCAGGGATTATTAAGCAAGGTGTTCCGTTGGTAACAGGAAAGATTGCTTCCGAACCACTGGCCGTTATTCACAATAAGGCTCAACAAGTTCAGTCTCCTCATGTCTGTTATGGGCAAGGCTATCAGGTGGAGCCTGTACAAAGTTCGGAAGAGGGAGAAGAATTCCTGTTTTCAAATGCATATAGGCTGAAAGAAGGCTATCAAAGTGCTCTTTTGGGTGTTCATCAAGTTGAGAATGCGGGACTGGCACTTGAATTGTGCGATCAATATTGCACCTTAAAAGGTTTGTCGTTGTTAAAGAAAGATGAGGTAAGGCGGGCATTGAAACAAACGTGTTGGCCTGCTCGCTTAGAGAAACTGTCAAGTGAACCGTTAATTGTATTGGATGGTGCGCACAATCCTCATGCAATGAAAGCACTGATTGCGTCTCTAGAAAGCCATTTTCCAGATTATCAAAAAAATATCTTATTTACTTGCATTCAAACTAAGGCATTAGGGGAAATGGTTACGTTGTTAAAAACGGTGGCTAAATCTCAGTTAGTGCTCACCGTATTTGAAGATTCAAGGAGTTTTTCAAAAGAGGAGATGCAAGATTTAGCAAAACGTGAAAAGTTAGCGTATACAGAGTGGATGCCTTATTTGAAACAATATAAAACGGCCAAGTCTGAAAAGAACAAGTTGTTGCTCATCACAGGCTCTCTCTATTTCCTTGCAGAAGTGAGAAAATATCTACTGAATGACTAGTAAAAAGAGGTTTTCTAAATAGTTGAAATGTGATAGAATGAAAGAGCAATTTATTTGCAACAGAGTAAGTGGTCTGCGTTAAGTGTGTATGGATGGGATGTTGCCATACAACGAAACATTTGTGCGGTAGACCATTGCATCCGCTGTCTTTTTGACGGCTCCCAAAAGAAAAGGAGCGAATATGAAAAAAAAATCACCAACGTTGACAGTGCAACTGTTAGTTGCCCTTGCTATGATTGTGGCTCTCTGTTTTGTCTTAGAGAAGTTTTCAATCTTTCTCATCCCTCGTTTATGGAAAGTGAGCCCAGCTTTTATTGGGTATACCTTGATGGGAAGTGTTGCGGGACCTATTTTATCTGGCCTGATTTCTGCTGTTTATGATGTTGTATCTTTTTTCTTTGTAAATCAAGGTCATCCATTTATTATCTGGTTTACATTGATTGAAGCCTTGCAAGGAATTCTTTATGGTTATTTCTTTTATGGCAAAGAACTGCGATTTAAGCGGAAGAGAGATTGGCTATGGGTTACACTAGCAACTGTTGCTGTTATGGGAGTGGGTACATTCACCTTAACACCCTTAGCACTCCATTTACAATATGGTGTGCCCTTTGTCGGTTTATATGCTACTCGGGCATGGTCTGTTTTTGAAATTCCTTTACGAGTTGTTGCGACGATGCTCATTGTTCCACAATTACAACAAATCCCTGAATTACGTAAGTTAATGGGATTAAGTAATAAATAAAAAAGATGAAAGCAAAAAAGCTGGGATGGTTAATATCCGCAGCTTTTTCAAATGTAAATTTATAACCTAACTTATTTTATGAATATAAATATATTAGGCTTAGAGGTATTTTTTGTATCTTAAAATTGACAAACAACTACAGAATATGAAGTTTGGTAGAGGAAAGTTCAGGGCTATATGCGCAATAAAAACGTCCGCAACTGGGGGAAAGATCGTCACGAACTTGAATACTTATGTTATACATATCTTTGCTCGTACTGGTGAAAGTTGAGCGTGATTTTCACAAAATATTAATAACCTTGGATCAAATCAACAGTTGAGCGATCTAATTTCTTAACAAGAGCTTGTAAGAAAGCTTGGGCTTGGAGGAAATCATCTATAGCATAAAGAGTTTGATGGGAATGAATGTAGCGCGCACAGACACCAATTGTTGTAGAAGGAACACCGCCGTTTTTCAAATGAGCTGCGCCGGCATCGGTTCCGCCTTTGCCACAGTAGTATTGATACTTGATACCTGCTTCTTCTGCTGTTGTTAAAAGGAAATCTTTCATATTTGGTAACATAAGATGTCCTGGATCGAAGAAACGAATTAACGTTCCTTCTCCGATGGCACCTTGATCGCCATAAATGTCACCAGCTGGAGAACAGTCCACCGCAAGGAAAACTTCTGGGTCGAATTTAGTCGTTGAAACATGAGCCCCACGTAAGCCAACTTCTTCTTGGACGTTTGCCCCAACATAGAGTTCATTGTCAAGTTTTTGTCCAGCCAGAGCTTGAACTAGTTCACTCACCATGAGAACACCGTAACGATTATCCCAAGCTTTAGAAATAATATTTTTGCTGTTGGCGGTGAGAATAGCAGAGCTATCTGGCACAAGTGTATCTCCTGGCCGAATGCCGTAACTTTCGGCTTCTGCTTTGTCAGCAAACCCCCCGTCAAAGACAATATCTTCAATCCTTGGCAGACTTGGGCCACCTGTTCCACGTGTTAAATGTGGCGGAACGGAACCTGAAATGACAGGGATTTCGTCACCTGTACAAGTAAATAATTTAAAACGTTGACTGCTAACCACGAGGGGATTCCAGCCACCGATTTGCACCACGCGAAAAGTTCCATCGGGTTTGATTTCACTTACCATGAAGCCAACTTCATCCATATGCGCAGCTATCAAGACACGCGGTGCATCAGTAGCTTTTGAATGCTTCACTCCAAAAATACCCCCTAAGCCGTCTGTTATAACTTCATCTACGTGGGGAGTGATTTTTTCACGCAAATACTTGCGAACAGGTGCTTCGTGTCCTGAAATAGCAGCAATTTCTGTGACTTCTTTGATTTTTGAAAATAATTCTGACATCATTAACCTTCTTTCTATTCTTATTTTATCATTTTCTATCATAGTTGGGTAGCGTTCAAAGATAAAAAACAATAGTGTTTCGATTTGTCCCAATTTCTCTTTTGTGTTAAAATATTGTCATGAAAGCTAAAAAAATTTTATTAACAACAGCTGCACTTGCAGGAGTAGGGATTGCAGCTTATGCTACTAAAAAAACATTGGATGAACGAAAAGAAGCTGAGCAACGTGAACGCTTAGTCGCTGAAATTCGGGAAAGTTTGTCTGAATGGGGTCCGATTGCCACATTGTATGTGCAATTATACAAGTCAGACGAACACCGATTGGTTGGTGGTGTAGTATATGAAGATGATCGCCATATTTCATTTGTGTATGAAAATGGTGAATTGATTTATGAGGAAGAGAAATGATTATTCCGGAAACTGTTGAAGAATTAGCTGCGTTAGTCCATCATGAAGGAAAAACTGTTTTCTTTTTTACAGCTGAATGGTGCGGAGATTGTCGCTTTATTAAACCATTTCTGCCTGAGATTGAGGCAGAAAATCTTGATTTTACCTTTGTTGAGGTTAATCGTGATGATTATATGGAAGTTGCTAAAAAGTGGGATGTTTATGGAATCCCCAGCTTGATTGTACTGGAAAATGGGCAAGAAATTGGTCGTTTTGTGAATCAAGACCGAAAAACAAAAATGCAAATCAATGAATTTTTAGCTCAGTTCAACTAAAAATATAGGGGGAACAATGATTTTTACATATAATAAAGAGTATGTTGGTGACGTATTGATGGTGATTGTCGCAGACTGCCAAGATGCTAAATTAGCTGTTGAACGCATGGGCAACGTGGCACGTGTTTATCGTTTGGATAGTGCAGAAACAGTCGCTTGGAATATTTTTCAGGTTTCTAGTCTTATTGATATCACCGAACGTGGTCAAGTTTTATTAACAGACAAAGAAATTGCAATTCTTAATCAAGAATTGAGCCAAGCAGGCTTTGAACAAAAATTGGTTAATGACCTTGAGCCCAAATTTGTAGTGGGTGAAATCGTTGAAATGGTAGCTCATCCAGATAGTGATCATCTCAATATTTGTCAAGTAAAAGTAGCTGCAGATAAAAAAGTTCAAATCGTAGCAGGAGCACCTAATGTGAAAGTAGGTCTGAAGACGATTGTAGCTCTTCCAGGTGCTATGATGCCAAAAGGAAATTTGATTTTTCCTGGTAAACTGCGTGGAGTAGAAAGTTGTGGTATGATGTGTAGCCCTCGTGAGTTACAATTGCCAAATGCTCCGCAAAAACGTGGAGTTATTGAATTAGCAAGTTCAGAAGCAGTAGGAACAGCTTTTGATCCAATCAAACATTGGCAAGGATAAGTATAAATTAATCGTGAATTTTCACGATTTTTTCTTTTCGCTTACGAATAAATAGTTAGGAGGAAAAGAAAATGTATAATAAAGTAATTTTAATTGGTCGCTTGGTTAATACACCAGAGGTAAATAAAACAGCTAATGATAAATCTGTGGTACGTGCAACACTTGCCATCAACCGTCGCTATAAAGGGCAAAATGGCGAACGAGAAGCAGATTTTGTAAATGTCGTTGTTTGGGGAAAGTTAGCTGAAACCTTAACAAGTTATGCAACAAAAGGAAGTTTAATATCTCTTGATGGAGAACTTCGTACCCGCCGCTATGAGAAAGACGGTGTGACACATTATGTAACGGAAGTGCTTTGCAATGGCTTCCAGCTATTAGAAAGTCGTGCCCAACGAGCGCTTCGTGAAAATAATACAGGCGCAGATTTAGCAGATTTGGTTTTGGAAGAAGAAGAATTACCGTTTTAAGAACAATAAGAGGACTGGATCAAAATCCAGCCTCTTTTTTTATGGTATTTACATACTATAATTAATGAACCATGTAGATGGGGAAATAGTCTATTTTTATGCTTTTTTAGTTTCATTTTTCTTAGGTGGAATTTTCCTTTTTTGTATAAATATAATATAATAAACCTAGATGAAACAGAGTTTTCTATTTCAGATCGGTGCTAATAAGGAGGAAAAATGGGAACAGGTGAAGGGAAAAACCAATGGCATTATTATCGCAACTGTCTATTATTTTCATTATTTTTCCTTGTGTTGGCTAGTTTAGTTTTCCTTTATGTAAAAGGAAATTCATCAGACAGTAGACAAGTCAAAATAGGTGCGACTTATATGACGATGAATAATGATTTTTATAAAACTTTGAATGCTGAAATCGAGAAAAAGACTAATCAACAGGGAAGCCGGCTTTATGTCCGAGATCCAGAATTAGACGAAGGAAAGCAAAGTCAACAAATTGATTATTTTATTCAAGAAAAAGTAGATGTTATTGTTATAAATCCAGTTAAGAGTGACAGTCCACAGATTCTGACTTCTTTAAATAAGGCCAGAAAAGCGGGAATAAAGATTATTGTCGTGGATGCTCCTATTAGCAAAGATGCTAAAGTTGATACCACCATTGTGTCAGATAATTATCAAGCTGGTGTGTTGATAGCTAAAGACATGATGAAACGATTGGCAAGTGCGAATATTTTGCTGTTGGAACACCATAACGCCGTGTCTGCTATGGATCGAATCCAAGGTTTTTTAGATACAATTAAGGGACACTCTACTTATCAGGTAGTATCTGAACGAGAAACATTAGGGCAAACAGAAGAAAGTATGCCTCAAGTAAAAAAGGCGCTAGATGAAGGAATACAATTTAATGTTGTGATGTCCTTAAATGATCGTGCTGCTATTGGTGCGCTTGCAGCCATAAAAGATCAAGGTGTGACGAAGAAGATTACTATCTATGGTGTGGATGGATCGCCTGATATTAAGAACTTCTTAGCCAATACCAATGATATTCAAGGGACAGTTGCCCAGTCTCCACTTCAAATGGGTAGAAAGGTGATGGAAGTGATTGAGCGCATGATGAATCATCAATCCTATAAAAAGGAGTATCTCATTCCCGTTCAGTTGGTCAATAAAGATAATATCGGTCAATATACCATTACAGGGTGGCAATAATGAGACGAAATAAAAGTATTTTTTATAGCAAAATTTCTTTAATGATTATCAATTTTATTGCCATTGTTTATAATGCCTCTATTTATCTCTTTGCTACAAATTACGTGGTGGCCAAAGGTTATGCTCATTCACTGCTAGGACGTTTAGATGCTATTCCGGGATCGCCCAGTTTTAGCTTTTGGATGGCGATTGCTTTTTATGCTTGCTTATTATTGGTCTTTTATTATCGTGAGAAACATCCAAACCAGCTATCCGTTTATGATAAAGTGACGATTATTGAAATTTTGTTGATGTTAGTCATCTTTTCTGTTCTGCACTCTTCTTACAATGGTCTGATTCTTTTGGTTTTTGCCGATATTTTTTACGGCTCTAAGGAATTTAATACCTCAAAAGATCGAAAATACTGGTTTTCCTTTATTATTTTAAGTTTTAGTATCTTGCTCTTGTCTAACTATGACTTGATGTCGCTTTTTGTTAAATTACCTTCATTAGATACTTATATTCGCTTTTGTCCAGAGTCTATTCGTATGGCGCTTCTTTTTGGGAAAAACTTTCTTTTTTCACTGAATCTAGTTGTCTTTATGATTTCTTTGTTGTTTTATATTTTATCTGCAATGACAGAGAAACACCATATTGAAGAAGAATTGCAGATGGCGGCACAAGCGAATCGCGAGCTGAATAGTTATTTAGCCTTATCTGAGAAAATTGCTGAAGATCGTGAAAGAAAGAGGATTGCAAGAGAAATTCATGATACTTTAGGACATGCTTTGACCGGAATTTCAGCTGGGATTGATGCGGTTAAAGTATTAGTGGATATTGATAAAGACCGTGCGAAAGAACAATTGCAAAATGTTTCTGTAGTTGTACGAGATGGCATCCGTGATGTGCGAGGTTCACTCAATAAAATGCGGCCGGGTGCTTTAGAAAATAATAGCTTAAAGGAAGCGTTGCTCAAAATTATTCGAGAATATGAAGCCATTTCTAATTTGGAAACCCATTTTCGCTACGAATGGGATACGATTGATTTGGATGTTGCAAAAGAAGATATTGTCTTTCGGGTGATTCAAGAGTCCATTACCAATTCGGTACGGCATGGGCATGCCAAAACGGTTTGGATTGAGTTGTTAGAAGAAGAGAATTATATCATGACTATACAAGATGACGGAGTTGGTTTTGACGAGCTTCACTATGGTTATGGTCTAAAGCAAATGCAGGAACGTCTAGCGATCATTGGTGGTAGTGTCCATTTTGAAAATCGTAATGGCTTTTATACCTATATTGAAATTCCGAAAATAGGAGGAAAGAATGATTAAAGTTTTAATTGCAGATGATCAGGCCTTGATTCGTGAGTCTTTACAGATTGTTTTATCAGCACATCCAGATATTGAAGTAGTGGGAACAGTCGGAGATGGCAAAGAAGTGCTTGACAAACTGCATTATGTACACCCTGATGTGATTTTGATGGACATTCGAATGCCTGTTATGGACGGTGTTCTCTGTACAAAGGCAGTCAAAGAACACTATCCAGATATCAAAATTATTATTCTAACAACTTTTGATGACGATGATTTCATTTTTTCTGCTTTAAAATATGGTGCTTCTGGCTATATTTTAAAAGGAGTCTCTACTGAAGAATTATACCAAGCTATCCAAACAGTTTACAAAGGCGGAGCTATGATTAATCCGAACATTGCTACCAAAGTATTTAAAATCTTTTCGCAAATGGCCCAATCCAATTTTGTTATTTCTGTTGCAGAAGAAAATGTAGAAGATATGAGTCAGACTGAGTGGAAGATTATTCAACAAATTGGTTTTGGAGTTTCAAACAAGGAAATTGCAGCGAAGTTGTTCTTATCTGAAGGGACTATACGGAATTATTTATCCGGCATTTTATCAAAGCTAAACTTACGTGACCGCACGCAATTAGCAATATGGGCTGTGCAGACAGGCGTTACCCAGCGTGATTTTAATAAGGACAATGACAAATGAAGTGGCGATTTCGATATCTGGTAATTTTAATCTCAAGCCTTCTTCTAGTGGCTCTGGGCTTTGTTTTATGGACATCTACTCAGAAGAAAATTTTGCGAATCGGAGTTTATGCTGGTAGTAGCTGGGATGTCCCAAATAGCCGTGAAAATAGAATATTAGACAATGTTATTCGACAATTTGAAAAGTCACATCCGCAAGTTAGAGTGGTCTATGAGAGTGGCATTCCTAAGAAAGATTATGATGGCTGGCTAGCTGAAAAAATTTTAAAAGGTGAACAGCCAGATGTGTTTATGGTTCCTGAAAATGATTTTTCGATGTTAGCGGCTTCTGGTGCCTTCAAATCCTTAGATTCTTTGCTCAGTAAAAAAGACGTTGCAGCTTACTATCCGGTTTCTTACCAAGCAGGACTATATCAAGGGCATAGCTATGCTTTACCGATTGAAAGCAATCCTGTTATGATGTGTGTTAATAAAGATCTGCTGGAAAAAGAAGGCATTTCAATTCCTGATTCGAATTGGACATTAGAAGACTTGTATGCTATTTGTCAAAAAGTCACAAAAGACACAAATGGCGACGGTTTGATTGATCAATATGGTATTACGGATTATACTTGGAAACAAGCTTTGGTAGCTTACAATGGTCATTTGAGAAATAAAAGTGGAATGAATGTCGATAGCGCAGAAATGCATCAAGCATTATCTTTTATCAGCAAATTAACTTCATTAAATCAACGGTATAAGGTAACATCAAATGATTTTGATGAAGGCAAGGTGGCTTTTTATCCTATGAGTTTGGCGCAATATCGGACTTATAAACCTTATCCTTATCATGTAGCGAAGTATTCTAGATTTTCTTGGACTTGTATTCCCATGCCAGCTGCTAAATCAGGTATTCCTGCAACACAAGTGAAGACGTCTCTTTTGGCCATGTCTTCAAAGACGAAACAGGATAAATTAGCTTGGGAATTTATGAAGTTATTGGGTCAAAATCAAAAAAATCAGCAGGAATTATTTGAAAAGTCGCAGGGGACATCAGTCTTGTTATCAGTTGTTAAAAGCAGTCAGACGAAAAAGATTTTACAAGCAGATGATTTTGGCCTGAATTCACTGACTTCTCAAAGATTGGATCATATGATGAAACATTCTGTCTTAGATATTAGTCGAGAGGTGGATTATCACTCTCTGGAACGCATTGATCACTTACTTGAAAATGCTCTCAAGAACAATGAAATCGACAGCCGCTTGCCAAGTATTCAAAGAGAAATGGAAGAAACAGGCAAATAGAAGTTTAACAGTATTAAAAAGAAAATAGCTAAGTGAGTATTGAACTGCGCCCCAAAAGTTAGACGCAAAAATCTAACTTTTGGGGCGCAGTTTAGCTCAAAGTTGGCTATTTTTTTATTTTTGAAAATCTAGATGACAAATGTCATATTTTAACTAACAAATGTCATCTCCACAAAGTGACATTTGACAATATGAAACCGATTCCAGCTTTAGTAAAATAAAGACAGGAAATGAAGGAGGAAAGAACATGAAATATCTGGTACTAGTCAGTCATGGTGGGCTAGCAGAAGGTGTACAAAGCTCTTTGAAGATGTTTGCTGGTGATAAGACAGATCAAGTCATTGCAGTAGGATTAAAAGAAGGCAAGTCTGTTGATGATTTTGCTCTTGATTTTCGGCAAGCATTATCCGGTCTTAGTGTAGAAGATACGGTTTTGGTATTAGCAGATATTGTCGGAGGAAGCCCTTTGACAACAGCTTGCAATGTTTTAGCAGAACTCGATAAGTTAAGCACCGCAGTCGTACTTGGTGGTCTTAATTTGACAATGGGGCTCACGGGCTTAGTAATGAAAGATATGTTGGAAGGGAAAGAACTGGTTAAGGCTATTCTTTCAGAAGCTTCTGCGGCACTACAAGAATTTGAAATTGTTGCTAATAGCGACGAAGAGGATGAAGACGATATTTAAGAAAGAAAAAAAGGAGACTTATCATGACTATTTCATTTGTACGGATTGATGACCGTATGATTCACGGTCAAACGGTAACCCGTTGGGCAAAAGAATATCCTTGTGACGGTTTAGTTGCGGTCAATAATGCTGCAGCAGGAAATGCAGTTTTGAAACAAGCCTATAAAGCAGCTTCTGATAAAAAAACATTCGTTTGGACAAAAGAAGCATTTAAAGAAAAATCACAAAAAGTCTTGGATTCTGACAGTCGTTATTTCTTGATTGCTAAAAATCCAATTGATATGAAAGAAATATTAGTTGACCAAGGCTTTGTTCCTAGTGATATCAAAGAAATTATTGTTGGTCCAGCTAATGACCGTCCAGGTGCTACTAAATTAGGTAACAACCAATCCATTACACAAGAGGAAGCCGAAGCACTTGAAGCTATTCAAAAAGCTGGTTATAAAGTAAAATTCCAACTCTTGCCAGATGTATCTATCGGTTATTGGGATGATTTTAAATCTAAATTTGGTTTTTAATAAAATATAATAAGCATTAAGGAGGCTTTATTATGACAATTTCGTGGTTTCAAGCCGCTTTATTAGGGCTGTTTGCCTGTTTATCATCTATGCCTGGTCTAGGTGGTACCTCCATTGGGAACTATACTCTTGGACGTCCTCTTGTCGGTGGTCTCGTTTCAGGTTTAATCCTAGGAGATGTGAAATTAGGTATTATCTGTGGGGTTGCGATGCAACTTGTTTATATCGCCTTGGTAACACCTGGTGGTACCGTTTCAGCAGATGTGCGCGCAGTTTCTTACATCGGTATTCCACTCGCTATGGTAGCAATTAAATCACAAGGATTGGCGCTCACTTCAGCAGATGCTGCTAACTTAGCTAAATCAATGGGGACACTTGTAGGTACCGTGGGTACAGTTCTTTTCTATGGTACAGCTACTATGAACCTACTTTGGCAACATATTGGTTGGAAAGCCGTTGAAAAAGGTGAATTTAAACGCTTATATGTGGTAGACTGGGGCTTTCCATGGATTTCCCATTTAGTATTCTCATTCTTGCCAACGCTTATTATGTGTAAATTAGGTGCTGATGCTGTTACTGCTTTAAAAACAGCTCTTCCATTGGATGGTATTCCAATGAAAACCCTCTTTACGGTCGGCTCTCTTCTTCCATGTGTCGGAATTGCTATCCTCTTGAAACAAATCGTTGAAAAAGCTGTTGATTTCATTCCATTCTTTGTTGGATTTACTTTAGCAGCTTCATTAGGACTTAACCTTGTATCTTGTGCAGTCATTTCATTAATCTTTGCAGTATTATTCTATGAAATTCAAATGGCAAAAAATGTAAGAGCACAAGCGGCTGCCAGTGCAAGTTTTGATGATGACGATGAGGAGGATATTTAAAATGGTTAAATTAACGAAAAAAACATTAGGAAAATCTTTTCATCATTGGTATTATGGGAACTTAACTTGCTTCTCACAAGAACACATGCAAACATTTGGTTATTTGTCTTCAATGTTGCCAATTGTGGAAGAATTATATTCTAAAAAAGAAGATCAAGCAAAAGCAATGCACACCTATACCGCATTCTTTAACACGGAGCCGCAATTAGGTGCATTGATTGTAGGGATTACAGCAGGTTTAGAAGAAGCACGTGCGAATGGGGCTGATGGAGTAGATGATGAAACAATCAACGGTCTTCGTGCTGGTCTTATGGGACCTGTTGCAGGAATTGGTGATTCACTGATTGTTGGTACCTTGATTCCGATTATACTAGGTATTGCTCTCGGTTTGTCAAATGGTGGTTCGCCACTTGGTGCGATTTTCTATATCGTGGTTTGGAACTTGCTCGCCTACTTTGGTATGAAATTCGCCTACTTTAAAGGGTACGAACTAGGAGATAAAGCAGTTGAATTTCTTGTAGGCCCTCAAGGACAAGCTATCCGTAAGTCTGTGTCTATCATTGGTGGTATGGTCATCGGTGCGGTTGCAGCGACATGGGTACCTGTTAAGACAGCTTTCAAATTGAAAGATTCTTCAGGGAAAGCCTTCTTGGTTTTACAAAGCCAATTAGACGGTGTTTATCCAGGTTTATTGACAGCTTTGTTTATCGTCTTTTGCTGGTGGTTGATGGCGAAGAAAAATCTCTCACCAATCAAAGTGATGTTGCTTCTCGTTGTAGTGGCCTTTCTCGGTGTATTGGTTGGCTTCTTCAACCCAGGATTGAAATACTAAATAGGAGAAAAATATGACAGAACAAGAATTGATTCAAGGATATGAAACGGAAATTCAATACCAAAAACACATGATTGAAAATCTAGGGCGTTGGTTTAGTCTCTTCTTTACTATTGCTAGTATCGGTCTTGTTCTGGTTTATTTCTTCCGTCAGACCAATTTTATTGCCTTTATTGCTGGAACGATCCTAGCGGTCCTAGGGATTCTAGCAATGCTTGTCTTTGGTTATGGTATTTATAAAGGACGATTGAATCTTAAAAAAGTTATTGACGATTTTGAAGAAAAATTAAGATTGATCCAATAAAAACTTATTTGCTTTCCCCCTAAAAACTTTGTCGTTTGACAGAGTTTTTTTCTTGACTATTTCTGACCAAGTGATACAATAGAAAATGTAAATATTAGCACTCACATGTATAGAGTGCTAAAGTAAGATATTGGAGGTAAATAAATGCTTAAACCATTAGGAGACCGTGTGGTCTTAGAAGTAGAAGAAAAAGAACAAAAAGTTGGTGGCTTTGTCATTGCAGGTGCAGGACAAGACGCAACAAAGACAGCGAAAGTTGTAGCTGTCGGTGAAGGAATTCGTACTCTCAACGGTGAACTCGTTGCTCCAAGCGTGAAAGCTGGTGATACTGTTCTCGTTGAAAGCCATGTAGGAACGGAAGTCAAAGATGGCGAAGAAAAATACCTCGTTGTCAATGAAGTAAATATCCTAGCGATTGTTGAATAAATTAAACATTTATAGAAAGAGGAATTGTAAAAATGGCAAAAGATATTAAATTTTCAGCAGATGCAAGAAGTGCTATGGTACGTGGTGTCGATATTTTAGCAGATACCGTTAAAGTAACCTTAGGACCTAAAGGACGCAATGTTGTTCTTGAGAAATCATTTGGCTCACCCCTCATCACAAATGACGGTGTGACTATTGCCAAAGAAATTGAACTCGAAGATCATTTTGAAAATATGGGCGCTAAGTTGGTGTCAGAAGTTGCTTCAAAAACTAATGATATCGCTGGTGACGGAACAACTACTGCGACTGTCTTGACCCAAGCCATTGTCCGCGAAGGAATCAAAAATGTAACGGCTGGTGCAAACCCAATTGGCATTCGTCGTGGTATTGAAACAGCTGTTGCAACAGCTGTTGAAGCTTTAAAAGCAAATTCTGTTCCAGTTTCTAATAAAGAAGCGATTGCACAAGTTGCTGCTGTCTCATCACGTTCTGAAAAAGTCGGAGAATACATCTCTGAAGCCATGGAAAAAGTTGGCAACGACGGTGTCATCACTATTGAAGAATCAAAAGGAATGGACACAGAGCTAGATGTTGTTGAAGGTATGCAGTTTGACCGTGGCTATCTTTCTCAATACATGGTAACAGACAATGAAAAAATGGTTGCTGATTTAGATAATCCATATATCTTGATTACAGATAAGAAGATTTCTAATATCCAAGAAATTCTTCCTTTGTTGGAAAATATTTTAAAAACAAGTCGTCCGCTTTTGATTATTGCAGATGATGTAGATGGTGAAGCTCTTCCAACTCTTGTGTTGAACAAAATCCGTGGTACTTTCAATGTAGTCGCTGTGAAAGCGCCAGGATTCGGTGACCGTCGTAAGGCGATGCTAGAAGATATTGCGATTTTGACTGGCGGTACAGTGATTACAGAAGATCTTGGTCTGGAATTGAAAGATGCAACCATTGAAGCACTTGGACAAGCCTCAAAAGTAACTGTGGATAAAGACAGCACCGTTATCGTTGAAGGCTCTGGTGATGCTGAAGCGATTGCTAACCGCGTTGCTGTCATTAAATCGCAAATTGAAAGTGTTACATCTGAATTTGACAAAGAAAAACTACAAGAACGTTTGGCGAAATTATCAGGTGGTGTGGCTGTCATCAAAGTAGGTGCTGCAACAGAAACAGAACTCAAAGAAATGAAACTTCGCATTGAAGATGCCCTTAATGCAACTCGTGCCGCTGTTGAAGAAGGAATTGTCTCAGGTGGTGGAACAGCCTTTGTGAATGTTTTAGATGCAGTTGCTGCTCTTGAACTGGAGGCTGATGAAGCAACAGGTCGCAATATTGTGCTTCGTGCTTTGGAAGAACCAGTTCGTCAAATCGCTCTCAATGCAGGATTTGAAGGCTCGATCGTCATTGACCGTTTGAAAAACTCTGAAGTTGGTACAGGATTTAATGCTGCAACTGGCGAATGGGTTAACATGATTGAAGCAGGGATCATTGACCCAGTCAAAGTCACTCGTTCTGCCCTTCAAAATGCTGCGTCAGTAGCTAGCCTTATTTTAACAACAGAAGCAGTTGTTGCTAGCCAACCAGAACCAGCTAGCCCAGCTCCCGCAATGGATCCAAGCATGATGGGCGGGATGATGTAATTTAAGATATAGAGAGTTTAATGAGTAAAATGAGCTAGAAAATCAACGAATTATTTGATGGATAAGAGAAGATTTATTTTTCTCATGCAGCTCTTAACGATGTTTAATGTTGCACGAGATTGCTTTTCTGTTGAAGCGCAAGCGTGCTTTTGAATGATATAAAAAGCGAAGTGAGTGTGGATTCGATAAATCCAAACTCACTTTTTTAAAAGTTTTTAGCTGGGGTACATGTACGATCAATACAAAGAGAGCCAAAAAGAATCAGAACTTTATTTTTCTTGCTTGATAAATTAGTGCTGTTTGAAAAAGTTATTCTCTTTCGTCTATTTGTCTTCACTTCTTTTCTGTGGTAAAATAGTCTTACATTTCAAGGAGAAAACGATGATTGATGTTGAAGAAATTCTGAGTAAAATGAATCCCAATCAAAAAATAAACTATGATCGTGTCATGCAGCAAATGGTCAAAGTTTGGGAAGCAAATCAGAAGCGTCCTACGATTTTGATGCATACCTGTTGTGCACCATGTTCGACCTATACTCTGGAGTATTTGACCCAGTATGCGGATGTGACCGTTTATTTTGCTAATTCAAATATTCACCCTAAGGCAGAATATCAGCGCCGTGCCTATGTTGTACAAAAATTTGTTCACGATTTCAATGAAAAGACTGGTAATCATGTTCAATACTTAGAAGCTCCCTATGAGCCACAGGAATTTTTCCGGACAGTACACGGCTTAGAAGAAGAGCCAGAAGGTGGCGATCGTTGTAAAGTTTGCTATGATTATCGCTTGGATAAGACAGCGCAAGTGGCTGTTGATTTGGGATTTGACTATTTTGGAAGCGCCTTGACAATCAGTCCTCATAAAAATTCGCAGACAATCAATAGCGTTGGAATTGAAGTACAGAAAGTTTACGCAACGCAGTATCTTCCGAGTGATTTCAAGAAAAATCAGGGTTATAAGCGCTCGGTTGAAATGTGTGAGGAGTACGACATTTATCGGCAATGTTATTGTGGTTGTGTATTTGCAGCACAGGTACAAGGAATTGATTTAGTTCAGACTAAAAAAGATGCAGTAGCCTTTTTGAAAGGGAAAGATTTAGAAAAAGACTATTCGCATATTAAATTTACCGTTACCAACAGAGAGTCTTAAAATAACCTTGTATAGGAGTCTGTCGTACATCTTCTTATAAGGTTATTTTTGTTTATACATTTAGAAGTTGTATATCTTGACGTCATCAATATATTGTGGTTCAATTAGGCCTGATACTCTGATATTGGATAGAATTTGGAGGTATAGGAAAATAGTGATTATTTTAGCGGGTATGATTGGAATGGGGAAGACGACCTACACTTATCGATTAGCCGAGGAATTGGGAACGCAACCATTTTTTGAACCTGTAGAAGAAAACTCTATATGAGCAACCAAATGAAGAAAATGGACTAGCTGACGACTATCAACTGCTTTATAAGCATTATCAAAATTGGTATGAGGATTACAATTACAGTCCTAAAATGAGAATTGCAACGGATGATTTAGATATTGCAAATCTAAATGACTGGAATCATGTATACCAACAAATTCAACAAAAAATGAAAACGATTGGGCTTAAGAAATAAGCTCTTTATTCTTAAGCAATAATTCCAATGGTAATTTTCCTCTCCCTAATTCTAGGACATGTTTATACTGATTGTAGTATACGTTTTTTTAAGCTATGGACTCGCGTAGAGGTTTTTATCGTCCAATCCTTTTATTGGTAAATGGCAGAATAATGGAAGTGATCTATGAGTTTTTTTTGTTGCACCTTATTTTGCATCTTATCATGTTAATAGAGGCTTCTGAGCATACGTTAGAGGGAAAGATTGACGCAGAATTTAATCGGATTCGATTGTTAAAATACAAAAGTGGGGCAAATTGCGTTAAGAACAATGAAAAAAGCCTATATGATAGGCTTTCTGTATGGAAATTATTATGCCCCCTACATATAAAACTATTATAATGACATTTTTTATGGTGTTGCTTTATTTATAACTTTAGGGGAACAAGGATGAATAAGATATGAAATATGATGATATAATTTATAACATAATCGGACATAAATCGAACAATCTACTAAATATAATTTCCTTTTGAGAAAGTATATGTTCTATGATATATAATTAATAAAAGGGATTAGATTCGGCTTTGCTTAAAAAATTGAAAGAAATAATTCAATGCTAATTGTGTATTAAACTATCTTTAATTTTAAAATATAACAATGGTAAGTGTGCTTAACAGTTATTTAAAAGGACTACAAAACGGAGAATTACTTTGGAATAATTTGAAATTTTTAACAACTAAAGTTATACTTAAGACAAAAGTTAAAATAGACATAGAGCCAGTGCAATATTTTTCTAAGGAACTAGTAGTTACGAATAAGTTGAACACACTAGCTAGAAATAAGAAAAGTGTGAAAATAATTATTTTAATATTCAATAATAGTTTATGGCAAGATAGTTTGATCACTTTCCCATAAGTTAAATATGTTATACCACAAAAAAACCATAGAACAAAAAATAGCAAATTATAAATGCGGATTTGTTTAGGAATAATCGTGTAGTAGCCGCCCCAAATAAATTGTCCAAAAGGTGCTCCTAGAAATAAAGCATAGTGTAAAGCGGCATTGATAAAAAAATTTATTGAGCATAGTAAAGAGAGTATTTTAGTCATTCATTTATTCTCCTTTAATAATTGACGATGGTAAAATTGTCTTTATTATTATATAATGATGTCATGAATTTTTGTTTAAAATGTGTATCTGCTAATTATAACAATTACGTGATACACGGTATTCTAAAATTCTAATACAAAGTATTTAAGCAGTCAATAGAAGAGGTAACAAATGTCATATTCAAATTCTTTTTTTCAAGCAATAGAAATAGTTATTTTTATTAGTTTAGCATCTCAGAAAGATAATAAAAAATATGTTTCGGTGAAATTAATTTCTGAAAGTTTAGGGTTTTCTTATTCTACAACTGTAAAAATTATTAATAAATTAAAGTCTGAAAATTTAATTAGTACAAAAGAAGGAATTGGTGGAGGCATTTCACTCGTAAGGGGACTATCTGAGATTACTATGTTAGATATTTTTGAAGCTGTTGAAAAAAATAATCCACTATTTAAAATACAATATAATACTAATTTACTTGGGAAACCCATTAAGAGGATTGAGGATAATATTAGAAATAGATTGGCCGATTCAGAGAAAATGTTGAAAGTATTTCTCTCTCATGTTTACGTACAGGATCTAGTAGGTGAAGAAAGCCAAAAGATTATTTGTAATGAAAATGTAACTTTAGCTAATAATTTGAATAGGTGAGTAAGTGATTGCGCTTACTTACCTATTTTATTTTGTTTTGTATGAATTTATATTTATAATTTTCCTTAGCAATTTATATACAAACTCACATATATATGGAAAAAGGTGTTGACAACTAAACATAAAAGGTATATAGTTTGATTAGAAATATAATTTTATAGGAGGCTATATGAGTACTGTTGAAAATGCATATCCTTTAAGTGAGTTGCAAAAAGGCATGGTTTTTTATACGGAAAAAGAAGATGGACTCTATCATGATGTTTTTATATATTCTTTTTCAGGGAAATATGATTTTAATTTGATTAAAAAAGCTTTTCAAATGTTGATGGATGAAAATCCAGTATTGAGAACTTCGTTTAGAATAGGAGATTTATCAGAGCCTATCCAATTGGTGCATAAAAAAGTTGCAGTATCAATAACAGAATTTATAAATTTTGAGGATCAGTTATTAGAAAACGATATTAATGATTACGTATCTGACAGACAACACCTATCATTTGAATGGGAGCTTCCGCCTTTGTGGCAAGTCGGGGTATTTAAAAATCAAAACAATGATAAGTTTAGTATTTGTTTGGATTTCCATCACTCTATTTTAGATGGGTGGAGTGTAGCGACACTTATGCAGACATTCTGCGAATATTATTTTAAAGAACTAGGTGGAGAAGCTAGTAATATATTGATAGATAAGGGTAGTGCCAAAGGAACTTATGCAGATTTTATTAAATTAGAGAGATCTGCTAGTGATGATGAAACTCATCAAAAGTTTTGGAAAAATGAAGTTGAAGATAGTAACTTAGTGTCACCTTACGGGGTAAGTCAAAGCAAAAATATTAATATTAAAATTTATGACCAATCAAAAAAACTTAATAGTGATGATACTGCCTCTTTATATCAATTAAGCAATCAGTTAAAAGTTCCGTTGAAAAATATTTGTTTGAGTGTACATCTAAAAGTTTTGTCAATGCTTTCCAATGAAAAAAAGATTACTACAGGCATTGTGGCAAATGGGCGGCCGGAGATAGGTGGAGAATCTATTTTGGGGTTGTTTTTGAATACACTTCCTTTTACAGTAGAAATCCCAGATTCTAAAAATTGGTCAGACTTTATTTTAAGTAATTTTGAAAAAGAAAAAAAAATTCTGCCATATAGGCGCTATCCCCTTTCTACAATGTTGAGTGACAATAATAAGGATGCAATATTCTACACAGCTTTTAATTATGTTGATTTTCATGCTTATAAATCTGATACACTGAATAATAGATTCTTTTCGCTTAATGATCTTAGGGTAACAGAAAAAACGAATTTTTCTTTTTCAGCTCAATTTGTTAATAATTCCTTAGAAAATAAGTTAGGTATCACAATTACATATAATTCAGAACAATTCAGTAATGAACAAATTAATGAGGCTTTAGATTTATATCTAGCAACTTTTAAAATTGTTTTGAATTATTTGAACCATCCAGTAAGCGACAATCGTCTAATTCTTTTGGAAGATTCGAAGTGGTCTGCTGAATTGATGGGGGAGATTGATAATAATGATTTATTATCAATTTTAGAAAGATTTGATTATATTGTTCAAAATCATGGAGAAAAAGTAGCAATAAAGGAAGAGAGTCAATCTTATACCTACAATCAACTTGATGAGCATTCTAATTTTCTTGCGTATTCATTACAAAGCAAAATGTTGGTGAGTAAGCAGAGCAAGGTAGGTGTATATTTAGATCGGAGTTTTGAATTAATTAGTTCAATACTAGCTATTTGGAAGTTAGGCGCAGTATATGTTCCGATGGATAGAAAGTTTCCAATTAAGCGTATTGAACATATTATTAATGATTCCTCAATAGACTGTATAATAGCTAGGGATGAAAAGGATATTAAAAATTTACTAGTCAATACCCCTGTAGTTAGCTTGGACGTACTAAAAGAAGATGGAGTAGCAATTGAACAAAATATTACTCCAAAAATTGTTGAACAAAATGATATTGCATATATCATATATACATCTGGTACAACCGGTGTTCCAAAAGGAGTATGTATTTCTCATCAAGGTATATCGAATTTAATTAAAAATTACGATTATTTTGCTGAGGATAAAGTGTTAATGACTTTTAATATTGCTTTTGATGGTTGCCTTTTTGATATCTTAATCTCTCTTTCAAGTGGCTCTTGTCTGTGCGTACCATTAACTCAAAGTTTATTGGCTGAAAATTTAAAGAGTAATATTGAGTACTATGGTATTTCTGTTTTAACCACGACTCCTTCTATCCTTTCGAGTGTAAAGCTGCAAGAATTTAAAACACTACGAATGGTTAGTGTAGCTGGAGAAAAATGTCCTTTTAATTTAGCAAAAAATTGGTCAAGGTTTTATGAATTTAGAAATTTATATGGCCCATCAGAGGGGACCATCAGTACATCAGAATTTAATTGTTCTTCTGAGATAGAGATTGATCAACCTTTTGAAGTCCCAATTGGGAAACCGATTAAAAATGTTAATATAACAATTGTTGATGATTTACTGCAACCTCTTCCTAAGAATGTAATTGGTGAAATAGCAATATCAGGACAAAACTTGGCTTTAGGATATACCTCACAGAAAGAGACTGATAAAAAGTTTAAGACTTTCTTAACTTGCTCTAAGCAAAATCAGGAAAAAAGAGTTTATCTAAGCGGAGATAAAGGGAAGATTACAGGGGCAAATATTACATATTTTTATGGTAGGGTGGATAGCCAGATTAAGGTAAATGGAATTAGGATAGAGGTTTCAGAAATCAAAAGCATTTTAGAAAAATTTCCTAATGTGGAGACGGCTCATGTTATAAAAGGCAAAAAAGAAAATAGAGAATATATATCAGCTTATCTAGTATTAGAAAATAAGCAATTAGATCTTGAGGAAAATTTGGTAGATAAGCTAAGTGATTTTCTAAAACAATACGTACCTCTTTATATGGTTCCAGAAGAGTTCTATATTTTAGAGGTAACGCCCACTAATGATAATGGTAAACTAAGTGTTCATGAACTAAATAAAAATGCTATAAAATTACATAAAAGCAACCAAAAAATGACTCTTCCGAGAAATGAGACGGAACAATATGTATTTGATACTTTGTGCCAGCTTTTAGGATCAAGTGGCATAAGTATCTATAGTAATATTTTTGAAATGGGCTGTAATTCTCTAACAGTTTTAGAACTGACTAAAAAAATTAACTTAAAATATTCCATCCAATTGTCAATTCAGAAAATTTTTGAAAATCCAACTATTGAGAAGATTGCTATCGAAATATTAAAACAATTAATTATAGAAAGATCTTAAAAATTTGTAATAATGGAGGAATAAAAATTGGATATAGACATTGAAAACTTGGATCCTATAGAAAGAGAAAAAATACTTAAAGGATTGTTAGAATTAACAAAGCCTTCAAAAAAAATTCAAACAATTCTTCAGAATGATCAAGAAAGGTTTGATATTTATCCATTATCAGATGTACAAAAATCGTATTGGGTGGAAAATAAAGGAGTCTTGAAGTTTAACCATCGTTTAAGTAATATATATGTTTGCTTGAGTTTTGATAAAACTGGTTTTATTTTTCCTAAAATGTTAAAAGTGAGACTAGAGAAATCTGTGAATTTACTGATTCAAAATCATGATATTCTTAGAACGAAAATTATAAAGGATTTTAAACAACAAACTAGTAATGAAAATTTAAAATTTAGAGTAGAGCTTAAAAAATATTCAAAAAGTCTACGGAATGAGAGTATTCTTGAGAGTCAAAAACAGTCTTTAATTAATAATCATATTGACTATGATGAATGGCCGTTGCTAAAAATTATTGTTACGCAATGGAAAGATAGTACAAATGTTCAGATGGCAATTAGTCCGCTGTTGATGGATGGTGATGGAGTAGCTATATTTTTAACTCAGTTGTTTCAGAATGCTCTTAGATTTAAAAATAAACATATTTATGATACTGGATTAACATATAGAGATTATGTAATTCATTGTGAAAAGCAAAAAGGAACAACTGATTATTTATATGCTAAAGAGAAGAAACTAGCGAGGTTAGAAAATTTACCTCCTGCTCCAAATTTACCATTAAAAAATAGAAGAAGTATAAGAAGCTTCGAAAATCAACGTTTTAAAATTGATAAATTCACATTGTTAACGGCACAAGAATGGGAAGAATTCCAAGAATTAATCGCAAAAAAGAAAGTAACTGTACCAGCTGTTCTTCTGACTATGTTTGCAGATGCAGTATCAAAGTGGGTTGGTAGTCCCAGATATTATTTAGGGATGATAAATACCTATCATTTGCCGGAATTAGAGAGTTCAAACTGCTCTATATTAGGTAACTTCAATACGGTTGATTTTATAGAATTTGATTCAGAAATTGCTACCTTTTATGAAAGAGTTCTCGATATCTCTAAGCAATTTGCGTTTAATTATGACAATGGTAGATATAGTGGATTTGAAGAAATTCGTAAATTGAGAGTTGATAGACAACTAGGAGCAGAAGTAACTTTTCCAGTTGGATTTAATTGTACGGTGAATATTGCACATCCTTCGAAAACTGATGTGCTGAAACCAGATACTATTTTAATGAAGTTCGGAGAGAAATATTTACCAAGTTTAAAAATGGAGGAATTAAACATATATACGACTCAATTCCCATTTATTCCAACAATTGAGAAGGGTGATAGCGGGGAATTGAACTGTAAATTTGCAAGATACCTAGAATATTTTCAAGATGGAGTCCTCGAAGATATTTTAAGACGTTTCAAACAAAATATTAAGCTTATTTTAAATGATGAAAATTATTGGTGTTATTCGACAAAGGAAACTTTTAAAACTATTGCTAGTAGCAACTTTGTTGAGGTGGAATCTCAAAACTACAGAAAAGAAATTTTGAAGAAATTAAAGAAGATTCATTTTGATATTGTTGGTTATAAATCTGAAAATCTTGAAAGTTTATACTTTTTTGGAATGTATTCTATACAAATTTTGAGATTTTGTTCGGAAATAAATAAAGAATTTGATGAGTCCTTTACCCCAGATGATCTATTATTGTTTGGAGAGACGGTAAATGATTTAGTAGAATATATCGCTTATAAGAAAGGAATTAATAATGGTTGAAAATTTTCCATTAACTAATGCTCAAAGAAATATTTGGAATATCCAAAAGGTTAACCCTGGTTTAGCAGTTTCAAATTTAGGCGGAGTGGGGCTCTTTCATTTTGATTATAATTTTAAGTTTATGTCAAAGGTTCTGAATCAAATTATTTTTGAAAACGATAATTTTTGGCTAAGATTTTCTGATTTAGATGGGGAACCTTACCAATATTTTATAGAGCATAATCAATTTGATAACTTTGAGGAATTAGATTTTACAGGTTATTCAAATGAATATATCAACGCATATTTTACTGAACAGAGCAAGAAAATTCAACAATTGGAAAATTCAAAACTCTATAATTTTTGTATATTTAAACATGGAAACGGTAAAATGGGAGTGTTTGCTGTAGTAAATCACTTGATATTTGATGCATGGTCTTTTCCCTTGATTGTTGATCAAATTATTGATAAATATACTAAACTTTTAAAAGGTGAGACAATTATTAATACGGAGTGTCAATCATATAGAGTCTATCTAGAATCCCTTGATTTGAAGAAAATAGAAGATAAAAATGAAAAAGGGAGAGCATATTTTAAACAGCTTTATTCAGAGGATTTTGTGTTATCAGAATTGAGTAATATCCCAATTAATCGTGATGATATTATTGGAGATAGGGTCTTTTTTAATCTTACTGATTCGGAAAGTCAAACAGTGACAGAATTCTGTAATAATTCTAAACTGTCACTGGCAGTATTATTTGAATCGGCTCTATTTATTTATTTATCAAAAATTAGTAGGCAAAACTCACCTATTACAATCGGTTTGCCAACTCTAAATAGGAAGGGGAAGGAAAGACAAATTCTTGGTATGTTTATTGGCATGCTTCCAATGACGATAGATATTCAACAGGCCCAAGATACGTTACAAGATTTATTTAAGGCAGTGCAAGATCAGCATAAAATATTGTTTAAATATCAAAGTTATAGTCTAAGTGATATTATGGGATTTTTATCTGCATCCCAAGGTTTTGACTCGGGTATGTTTGATGTTATGTTTAATTATCAAAATGGCAAAAGTGAATCTGCTTCGAAATATCATGTAAAAACTAGATATTATTCAAATGGGACTTCAGAAGTTCCATTGGTAATGATGGTTAATGAGAGAGATGGTGAAACGATTGAAATTTCTTATGATTATCAGATAAATAACCTCTCTTTAGAAGAAATTGAAGCTTTCCATGCTAGAATACTTCATATTGTAAAACAAATTATAGATAATTCACAACAAAAAATTAAAGATATAACTATTGTTCCTGATAATGAATTAGAAAAAATCAATGCCTTTTCTAAAGGGATTTCAGAGGATATTGGAACTCAATATGTTTCGCAACTTTTTGAAGAAGTTACAAAATTGCACCCCAATAAAGTGGCATCAAAGGATTCCACAGGAACTTTGACTTATAAAGAACTTGATGATAAATCTAATCAGTTTGCTCGTTATTTGTTAGAACATGGCTTACAAAAAGGTGATAGGATTTGTGTTAATCTCAATAATGATTTGACTTTAATGATTGTTTTCTGGGGAATATTAAAATCAGGTGGAGTCTATGTTCCTGTTGATATCGAATATCCTTTAGAAAGAACAAAATATATAATTAGTAATTCACAATCTAAATTTTATATTGCTAATAACATAAATAGCGAAATTAGAGAGGGAAGTGATAATGTTATTCTCATAGATATAAAAGATTTGTTGGGAGAGTTGGTTTTGTATTCAACAGAGTCTTTAAATATCAGATTTAGAGCAGATGATTCGGCATATATTTTGTATACCTCTGGAACTACAGGAAATCCTAAAGGAGTTGAGAATACACACGCTGGTATTTTAAACAGAATTTTATGGATGAAGGAACAATTAAAATTTACAGCGAATGATAGGATATTGCAAAAGACATCTATAAGTTTTGATGTTTCAGTTTGGGAGTTAATACTACCACATGTAATTGGAGCTGTACAAATCCTTTGTGATTTAGGGACAGCAAAAGATACAGACTATTTGAAGAAATTGATTATTACTGAAGAAGTTACATGTGCACATTTTGTCCCAAGTTTATTAAACGTTTTTCTTGAAGATAGTGTACGAACTAACTTGCAAAAAATTGTATGTAGTGGTGAGCAACTACAATACGAGACTGTCAAAGCTGCTTTGATGGAAAATCCAGGGGTTCAAATTTATAATTTATACGGGCCGACTGAAGCAGCCATAGATGTTACATGCTATACTTTGGATGAGAATTCTTTATCAAGTAGTATTATTCCTATTGGGAAACCTGTGTATAACACAGAGATTCGTATTGTTAATAAAGAAATGAAAGATTTACCTATTGGAGTTGCAGGAGAATTAGTGATATATGGAATTCAAGTAGCTAAAGGATACTTTGGTAATGAACATTTAACTCAGGCTGTATTTGGAATAGATCCGGCGCGAGATGGGATGAGATATTATAAAACAGGTGATATTGCTTATTGGAATAGGTTAGGGCAGCTTATATTTATTGGGAGGGAAGATGGACAAATAAAAATAAATGGTACTAGAATAGAGATTGGAGAAATTGAATCACAATTATTGAAGTTGGAAGGTATATCTGATGTTTCAGTAGTCAGTAAAGTTGTAAATGATAAAGAGTTACTAGTTGCATTTTATACAGGGGAAAAAGAATTGTCTAATATAGAACTTAGAACTTCATTATTAAATACTCTGCCAAGAAAATGGGTGCCTTCTATATTTAAAAAGATTGAACAGATGCCGTTGAGTAATAGCGGAAAAACAGACATCAAAAAATTAAAGTCTTATTCTATAAAATTGCCGATATCAAAAAACTCTAAGCCAAAATCAAAACTAGAATCTGATGTACTTGAACTGGTGAGAAAAATACTTGGGGTGGAAAATTTAGATGTTAAATCAGATCTTTTTGCAAATGGACTTGATTCTATAAAATCTATAAGAGTTATTTCAGAATTATCTAAATTAGGTTATCATACTGACATTGAAAAATTATATCAGTATGTAACTGTGGATGAGTTAGTAGAAAAAGGACTGACCAAAATTCATCAGGAAACAAGAACTAAAGAGTTTGAGCTATTGAAAAAAGAAGACATGGATATGTTGTTTAATAAGAATAGGAGCGAAGAATAATATGGATACAATTGTAGAATTTAAAAATGTCAGTAAAAGATATAACAGTGGAGAGATTGTTGTTACAGCAGTTGATGATGTTAGTTTTACAATTAAAAAGGGTGAATTGGTTATCATTGTTGGTGCTAGTGGTGCTGGTAAAACTACCATACTGAATCTGTTAGGTGGAATGGATAGTTCTTCTGATGGAGACATCTGGGTTGAAGGTCAAAATATTAGTAATTTTTCTCAAAAGCAATTGACAGAATATCGAAGAAAAAATATTGGTTTTGTATTCCAATTTTATAATTTAATTCCTAATTTAACTGCTTTAGAAAATGTAGAGCTAGCTTCACAAATTTCTCAAAATCCACTTAACGAAACTCAGGTATTAAAAGAAGTTGGATTAGAACAAAGATTGAGTAATTTCCCTTCTCAGCTTTCAGGTGGTGAACAGCAAAGAGTAGCAATAGCAAGAGCTATTGCTAAAAATCCAGATATTCTTTTATGTGATGAACCTACTGGTGCTCTAGATTATAAAACTGGTAAAAGTATCTTGAAGCTTTTACAGGATACTTGTAGAAAAAACAATAAAACTGTTGTTATTATAACTCATAATTCATTGATTGAGGATATCGGAGACAGAATTATAAGAGTTAATAGCGGGAGAATAACAGAAAATATTGTTAATGAGTTTCCTAAGAGCATAGATGAAATTGAGTGGTAATGGTGAATGTAATGAAATCATTTTATAAAAATATATTTAGAACAATTAAGCAGTCTTTAGGAAGGTATCTAGCAATCTTAGGAATAACATTTTTGGGCTCAATGATGTTTTCAGGCCTTCTTTCTACTTCGCCAAATATGACGAAAACTTCGGATTCATATTTTTCTAATGCCAATTTATTTGATATTAAGATTATCTCTAATTCAATGTTTTCTAATAAGGAATTAATTAAAATATCAAACCAAAAGAATGTTAAAAAAATATTAAAAACTAGTTTATTAGATAGTCAATCGGAAATCAATTCAGAAAATTATACATTACGTCTAATAGCTTTATCTAGTTTTGATAACTTAGGAATGAACAAGCTAACTTTAATTGAAGGAAAAATGCCTAAGAATGCTAAAGAGGTTGTAATAGTAAAACCTGTTGAGGGATTTTCTGATTCTAAAATTAAAGTGGGTGATAAAATTAAACTATTTTCAAGTAAATTATTAAAAACTGATGAGGTCACTATTGTTGGGATTGTGAACTCCCCTGAGTATTTTTCAAATGGTTCAGTTTCTTCGTCTGTAGGAACGGGAAAGATTGATTTTATTATCTACGGGAAAACTAGTTTATTATTAAATGAGTTTTATAATCAACTATATTTGACAGTGTCACCTACTTACATCAAAAGTAAGGGAATTGCTAATGTAGATTATTCGAACAAAATAAATCGATTAAAAAAATCGATTAGGGAAGATATATCTGATAGTAAAAATTGGTTAATAAGTGATAGAGATGCTAATGTAGGTTACATTGCTTTAAAGAATGATATCAATAGTATTTCAGGGGTGGCTCGGATATTTCCAATTATTTTTATAGTTGTTGCAGCTTTTGTTGCAATGACTACAATGACTAGATTAGTAGAGGAAGAACGAATAATAATTGGTACATTAAAATCATTGGGTTACTCCAATCAGAGGGTATTACTGAAGTATCTTATATACTCAATGACTGCAAGTATTTTAGGTAGTACTATAGGTGCCTTTGTTGGTTTCAGGAGTATTCCAAATAGCATTTGGGATACATATTCGATAAAATATTCACTTCCAACTCTCACTCAGAGTATTGATTGGCAGATTGCCTTAATTTCAATTATTGGTCTTACAATAGTAACTGTGATTTCAACATTAGTTTCTGTCAGAAATAATGTTAGCCAAACCAGCTCTCAATTATTGATACCTCAGGCACCTGTGGCTGGTAAACGAGTAATTTTAGAACGAGTTACTTTTATCTGGAAAAAAATTTCATTTTTATATAAAGTTACAATACGGAATGTCTTTTTAGATAAAAAAAGAATGTGGATGACAATATTGGGTGTAATGGGATGTACAATGATTCTAGTTACAGCATTTGGCCTAAGAGAAAGTCTACAAAATTTTACTCGAGATCAGTACAAAGAAATATTTAAATATGATGCTACTTTTGGAGTCAAAACGGAAGATAACTCAGTATCAAAAATTTTAGAATCTAATGACGTAAAATTCTTGAAGTTTCAAAATTCTTCAATTGAAATTGAGAAAGAAAATATCAACTATAATATTAATCTTATTGTACCTGAATTGGGAAATGTAAATATAGAATCTTTTATTTCGTTAAAGAACTACAAGACTAATGATCTGTTATCTTTTGATGAAAGTAGTGCTATAATAAGCCAAAATATTGCTCAACGATTGGGAATATCAGAGGGTGATACTATTACTTTCAATTTGTATGGAGATACAGAAAAGAAAAAGGTTAAGATATCTAAAATTACTAAGAATTATCAGGAAAACTATCTATATTTATCACCTAAATTATACGAAAGTCTTTATAAACAGAAGCCAATTTATAACAACTATTATATAAAATTTATGAAAGCTAGCAATAGCGAGAAAAGTAATTTATATAAGAAGTTGAGAGGTATTGATGCGGTAACTTACATTAATAAGAAACAAACTATAGTGAATCAAATTGATGAAGGATTACAAGGGATGAATATGATAGTTATCATACTAATTGTAGCTGCAGGTCTCTTAGCTTTTCTTGTGTTGTATAATATTAATAATATAAATGTTTCAGAAAGAACTCGTGAAATATCTACATTAAAGGTTTTAGGTTTTAAGAATGGAGAAGTTGAAGCCTATGTATTTAGAGAAGTAATTATTCTAACAATCTTTGGTTGCGTATTGGGGTTAATGGTAGGCTACTACAGTTTCCTTAATGTTATTAAATCAATTGGAACCGATTTTTATGTGTTTAACGAGAATATAAGTATCTCTACTTTTGTATATTCAAGCATTATTACGTTGCTCTTTGCTATGATTATTAATATTTTTATGATTATGAAATTAAGAAATATTAATATGTTGGACTCTTTAAAGTCAGTAGAGTAGATAGATAATTTTAATCAAAATCAAAATATAGGTGAAAGTATACAATTGGTAAACTTTCGCCTATTTGTATTAAGGAGAAAACATTGTTAAATATATATTATATTAATATTGAGGGGATGGATTATAATAGTCTATATGATAATTTTTTTGAAATTCTTTCTGAAGAAAAAGGCAGAAAATTTCTTCATATATCTTTGACAAAGATAAAATGCAGAGTATTATATCTGAATTATTAGTTCGCTATGCTTTAATTCATGATTTTGGATTTAAAAAAAATGAAATTAACTTTTTAAAGAATCCGTTTGGTAAGCCTAAAATTGAATTTAGTTCAATACAATATAATATTTCGCATTCAGATGATATTGTAGTTTGTGCTATTGGAAATGGAACAATTGGAATTGACATTGAGAAAGAGGAGGATATTGATTTTGACAATCTAATTACTTTCTTTCATTTGAAAGAAAGACTATTTTTAGAAAGTAAACCTTTTCAAGAAAGAAAGCGATTGTTTTATAGAATATGGTGTGCAAAAGAGGCGTATTTAAAATATAAGGGAATAGGTTTATTGAAATCTCTAGATTCATTTAATATAGATCTTGAAAAATTAATAGTTTTTGATGGGGGTAAAATGAAAGATAGAATAAGTTGTTATTTATTAGAAAACTTCGTTGGTTATAGTTGTGCAGTTTGTCATAATATTGAAGGTGAAGATTTATCAAATTTAAAAATTACTAAAGTAATGTTTAATAAACTATACATATTGAAATAATTATAAAATTTGGAGGAATACGAATGATAGAAAAAAACAGTAAGAGTAAAATAAAAATGATTTGTTTTCCATTTGCTGGTGGACATGGAAATGAATTTTTGAGGTGGCAAGATTATTTTGAAGAGGAAATAGAAATAGTTCCTCTTCAATTATCTGGTAGGGGAAATAGAATTAATGAGGAATTTAATGAGAACTTTGTTGAGGTAATTAATGAGATTTCTAACAAGATATATTTATCTTATAGAGATTCCAAGTTTATTTTTTGGGGGCACAGCATGGGAGGACTGCTTGCATTTTGTTCGGGGGTATATCTTTACGAAAAGTATTCTATTTCTCCGATTCTTTGTTTTTTTTCGGGATGTTTTCCAAAATTACATTCAAGCAACAACAATTATTTATTAGGAAAAAGTGACAGCGAAATAGTTGAAATATTAATCAAGGTGGGAGGTGTTCCAGAGGAATTACTTTCGTATCCGGAAATTATAAAATTTTTTCTACCTATTATCAAATCTGATTATAAATTAATGAGTAATTCTTATTTTCCGCCTCAAAAAATTTCATGTCCAATTAGGACATATAGTGGTGAGCAAGATTTTGTTAGTCCGACTACTTATATGAAAGATTGGCGGAGATATACTAATGACTATCTAGGAAATATGGAATTCCAGGGAAATCATTTCTTTATTTTTGAAAATGAAAAAAAAATATGCCTTGATATAATAACGATACTCAGTAATTATATGAAATAATTTTATTTAAAGTTAATTTTACTAGAAGAAGATTCGCTTTAGACATTTCTATAGTTGAATATATCCCTTTGGATTTTTGCAGAAATAGCATCTAGTTTATCTTTCTTAGGAACATTCTTATCAGGCATAAAATCGTTTAGAGAATTTGAAAGCTCAATGAAGCTTTCATTAATGGAATAGGAATAAATATCATCAGAACTTCCATATTTCTGAAAAATACACTGAATCTCTATATTTACTGATATATTCGTCCATTCTAGGTGGGACAATGAATGTTACTTGCGCCCAATCTTTGTTTCTTAGCATTATAATATGAAAATTTCCTAGTATGGATATCAAAAGGTAAATCATAAGAGCGCCCGACATTTGACTTGCCAAAAACTTTTTTGAACATCAAAAAAGATGAAAGGGTATAAGGTCAGCCTTTCGAGGCCTACTCCCTATCAAAACCCTACCTGTTTGCAAAAAATCGTTTTGGTGAAACGCTAACACTGGAAGATAAAAGCTTTATCCAAACATCAGAGGCGGCCGCTTTTTTGTTAGTCAAAAGGTCGGTTAGGAGGTATGATTGACAACCAGATTTCCAGCTGGAATTCAAAATTTGAGCAAGCCTTGGCGTCCAGTGATAAACCAGTATTGATGGATATTCTACAACTCAATGAAAAGGTGGAGGGAAAGAATACAGACAATCTTCATATTTCTGTAACTGGTGATACAAAGATTGGTAAAACTTTTGCGATTTCTAAAATCTTTTTCTATGCAAGTCTCTTGAATTGCCAGACACTTTACATTGACCCAAAAATGGAGAAGCGATATTGGTATAATAAATTTCTTCGTGAGCTGGAAGCAACGGATGGTTGTCCAGAGCTGTAGGATTATATCCATAGTATCCATTTTATTACTTTGGACTATACGAAGTCCCAAAATCACGGCGTTCTGGATCCGTTGGTTTTCTTAGAAGGTAAACAAGCCACAGATCTAATTATTTCCATGGTCAATGAAGTCTTACCTTTGGAAGGTTTAGCTAAATGGTTTGGTCATAAGGATACAACCATGCTACGAGAGACTTATATTCATTTGTTACAGGAAACTAAAGACGAGTGAGCAGAAATAGAGAAAGGAAAAAGACTTGGGCAAAGCTTCGGGCAAATCGAAAATGGACAAGAAAAAAGCCTATATGATAGGCTTTCTGTATGGAAATTATTATGCCCCCTACATGAATTTGTAAGAACTTTTTATATTGAAAGTAATCAAAAATGTTGAAATATAAGTGATTTTCAGAAGATACTTGGAGCAATTTTGAATGTGATTATTTCAAAACGGGGCAATAATGGGGCAAATTTTTTAGCATATAGAAAATAGATAAGTTTTGATATTATCTTTGCTTGATAATCGAGTCATAATAAAGTTAAGATATTGTGTACTTATTTTGAAACAACTCAATTTTATCATTGCAGTAAAGGATTAAATCTTGAGCTTTTTCAAAATTATATCCTTTTTCAGATACAGACTTCACTTTCTTCTCATCAAAATAGTAGCCAGTTAAACCAGTGATTTCTTCTGACAATGTGAGATAATATCCTATTTCGATTCCCTCGTCTACATTCTTTGAAAGAGACTTCATCAAACGCCCAAAGAGAGATTTTTTAGTTTTTTCATCACTAGAGTCATTTCCCAAGTTGGTCGAGATGAGCCCTGGATGATAGGTATTGATGGTGATGCTTGAATCTTTTAAAAAGAAGTCCCTTGCTAGATAGCGTGTCATCCAAATGGTATAGAGTTTGGAATTGTTGTAGGCTAAAGCAGGATTGTAGTTTTTCTCAAATCCAAAGTCTAAATCCTTAACCTTGGCAAAATGATGCATATAAGAGGAGGTGTTGATGACACGACCATCAGTAGCTTTTTCTAATAAGGGACTCAGTTCGATTGTTAAAATATAGGGAATGAGAACGGATAACATAAAGGTTAGTTCGACATTTTCAGAACTCGCTTTTCGTTCTTTCCCAGTATAAAGGCCTGCATTGTTAAAGAGTACATCAAGCTTGTCAAAATCCTGTTTAATTTCCCCCACAAATCGGTAAACATCATCCAATTTGGAAAAATCAGCCAGATAGCTAGATACTCTTCCTTTCAAGGAGACTGCACGAACCTTTTGAAGCGCCAGCTCAAGTTTTTGAGGATTTCGACCATGGAGGATGACATGATGGCCTTCACTGGCCAGTTTCTTTGCCAAATGTTTACCAATACCGTCAGTAGCACCTGTAATCAGAATCGTTTTGGCCATCTTAGTCCTCCAAGAAAGCTTTTAATTCTTTTGAAAATTCGTCTACATATTGGAAAAGCGAACCGTGCCCTGAATTTGGATAGATGATGAGTTTACTATCTTTTATTTTCTCATGCATATCATAAGAATTTTCTGTTGGAACCTGCATATCCTTATCCCCGTTGACGATTAAGGTTGGTTGAGTGATAAATTTTAGGTCGTCTTGAGGATCTTTCCCCCAATGTTTAATAGCTTTGAGTTGAGTTAGGAATCCTGGTACGTTCATGTCTTTATCCGCAAATTCCTTGGTTCGCATCCCCATTCGTCCGAGGACTTTTAAAGCTTCGATTTTCCCTTGTTCATCATGATTATAGAAGATATAGCGTTTAGGATCGATGCGCTCGAGTCCCGCTTTAAACATAAAACTAAATGTTTTCCCTGTGACCTTATCAACCTCTTTTCCACCTCGAGGTCCTGTTCCAGCCAAGATGAGACGGTTGACCAAATTAGGCTTGATTCGGATGATTTCTTGGGCAATCATACCTCCCATGGAAAGACCTAGGAGGTTGATTTTATCGTAACCAAGCGCTTTTACAAATTCAATTGTCTGCTTAGCCATTCCAGAAATCGTCGGAGCAACTTTGCCTTGACTGGCTCCAACACCAGGAAGGTCAACCACAATCACAGGGTGCTTTTCAGCAATCAAGTCCATGAGTTTTGGATCCCAGTTATCGAGGGTTGCTCCCAAATGGACTAGCATCAGAAGAGGTAGTTTTGATTTGCCTTTGCTGAGTTCGCGATAGGCAATTTGATTTCCTTGGACAGTGATGTATTGATTTTTAGTTGTAAGATATGACATTGTATTTTCCTTTTTATTTCTTAAAGCTGAGAACTGTTTTTCCACGTGAGCGACCATTAGCGACCTTGTCTAAGGCGCTATTCACTTCTTCAAATGGATAAACTGTATCGATAGATGGTTTGATTTCTAATTTGCTAAAGAGGTCAGCTACCTCTTGTAATTGAGCGCCATTGCTTTTCACAAAGATAAAATGGTAGTGAACGCCGTATTTGTCAGCCATCTTATCAAATTTACGACCTGCTAAGCCCAGAATCATCTGTTTCCATTTTGGCAGGTTCATGCGTTTGGCAAAGTCACCATTTGGCATGGCACGAAGGGAAACAAGCTGTCCACCTTTTTTCATGATAGACATTTGTTTTTCGGTCTCAGCGCCCCCAAGAGTATCGAGGACATAGTCAACCTCACTAACAGTCTGAGTATAATCTTCTGTTTTGTAATCGATAAAGCGATCTGCTCCTAGGTTCAATACACGCTCTGCACTGTCTCCCGAACCGTTGGTAATGACTGTCAAACCTTTTGCCTTAGCGATTGGTATAGCCATCCCACCGACCCCGCCTGTTCCGCCAGAGATAAAGATAGTCTTCCTAGCTTGAGCTCCCATGAGTTCTAGGGCTTGCATGATGGTCAAGGCAGTTAGAGGAACAGCAGCCGCTTCCTCGTCTGTCAAGTAGTCTGGTACTTTAGCTAAGGCCGCACTGTCTACGGCTACATACTCGGCAAAAGCACCGATATGGTCGAGTGGGAGACGTCCAAAAACTCGGTCTCCAATTTTGAGGTTTTTGACTTGTGTACCGGTCTCTTCAATGATACCGGCCACTTCATTTCCCGCAGTTTGTGGGAGTTTGTAAGGAACAATCATCTTGACTTCACCACGAGAGATCATGTTATCGAGAGGATTAACCCCGGCTGTGGTTACTTTCACCAAGACTTGTTTGTCTGTAATACTTGGTTTAGCGACTTCTGTGATGTTCAGTGTGATATTCTTTTTGTTATAAGTAGTATGTTGTGCGGCTTTCATTGTCTTCTCTTTTCTATTTTTTTGTTGTATCTGATAAAGATACAAGTATAGTCTTTTTAAAACTGATCTGCTAGCAAATCAGTTTCGGACTTGTTTGGCTTGTTTATATAGATTGTCAATGACATCTTCTAAACTTTGATTTGCTAATTCCTTCTCTAATTGAGATTCGGCACTAGCGAAAAGCGGTGAAACTGCTCCTTGGATATTTTTTCCAACGGGACAATCGGGATTACTATTTTGATGAACAGGAAATAAACTAATATGTTTGATTTCTTGAGTAGCATAGTAGATCTCCAGTAAAGTCATTTTCTTTGGAGACTTACTGAGTTGATAGCCCGTTTTTCCTTGCTGGGAAGTAATTAAGCCAGCATTTTTCAATAAGGCAATCACCTTCCGAATATAACTAGCGTTGGTCCCGACGCTCTCAGCCAGAGCTTGTGAACTTAAGGTATCCTTGCTCTCGCTAATCATGGTTAGGATATGTAAGGCTACTGAAAATTTTGTATCCATATAAACTCCTTTAGATAACCTGTATCTGATACAAGAACAAGTATATCATAAATCTAAATCCTTGGCAAGATTTTTGTCTTTTTTTAAAACTTACCAAGTTTTTTTGCATTTATTGGCGTTTTCCGTCTTGGACAAAAGCCAGAGTCTTATCAATTTGATAGGCATGTAGGGCAGAAGCATAATTTACTAATTCTACGTTCAAACGAGGTGCTAGGTTATTATAAAAATCCTGACGTGCTTCTTGATCCGCAAATCCGATAATAATTGAGGCATGTAAGTGATCTTCTTTAGGATTGTCGTGAGCAACGTTTGGAGTATTCCATGTTGCTTTGTTCCATGGAAGATAAACTTGAGAACGCACCTCTGTTACACCAGTGACTTTAGCCAGTCGACTTGCTAAACTATCATTAACGTAGTTTTTAAAACTAGAGCTGTTTACATCCTCTTTTCTTCGAACGTAGAAGACATCTCTAAGGGAGGTCTCTGTTTGGCTCTCTGTGTGATACCAGCGAGAGGTATATGGAAATCCCATGTGCATCAAGGTACGACGGAAGACGTTTACCTCATCTTCAAAGGCAAGAGCCGTTTGTTGGCGGCCTCCAAGTGGAGCCAAGAGTTTTTCATAGGTTACTTCGGCAATACCATCAATACGGCGATCTTCTGGTATTACTGTTTCTAGGCCGTCTGTTCTTGGCCAGAAACTGTGTTCTTTTTCGCTCAAGTGTTATTGGCGATACTCTAGTAGCCCAGGAGAAGCGGCAATAATCTGTGCATGCCCTCCGCTCCAGTAATCCATACCCTCTTGACGTGGCTTATCTTTACGCATCCATAGTAAGATAGAAAGTGAAAATCGTTTATCGAAATCTTTTGACATAGTTAGCACCTTAAAAAATATTTACTTGTATCTGATACAAGAACAAGTATAACACAAATAAAAAGTAAAGCAAGACTTTTGTTTTAAATTTTTTAAAATTTTTTGAAGAGTGTCATCAGATTAGAGATGTCTGGAAAGGAAGTTGATAAACAAATGTGAGGCAAATCTGTTATAGACAAACAAAAAAGCCTTGGTTACCAAGGCTTTTTCTTCTGAATTTCTATGCCCCCTACAGGGCTCGAACCTGTGACCCATGGATTAAGAGTCCACTGCTCTACCAACTGAGCTAAGGAGGCAACAGAAAAAGCTGTATTGGTGCCGAACTTTCACGGTTTGTATTGAACCCGCGCAATTAAGCAGGTGGGCAACTCGCTCTAACTGAAGCTGCTTCCGCGTGAAACGGCCTGCAAGCTGTTAGAAGTCTTTTGTTTCCCTAATAATACAAAAAATAGTCGGTCAACACTTAAGTGTGAAGTCGTACACCACAGCGTTTCTATAATTATGATACCACAATTTTTGAAAAATTCAAGAGAAAAAATTGATTTTTTGCAAACGATACCATAATTTTTTAGTCTTTTTTGAGGTGATCAATCTTATCTTTCGTCATGCCAAGAGCTCGCTCGTACTTTCCATTTTGGTTTGGAGTGAAATAATTGGCGTCTTTTATCTTGTCAGGCAGATAGTCTTGCTTGACCCAATTGCCAGGATAGGAGTGAGGGTAGAGATAGTCCTGTGCATTGCCCAATTCCTTGCTGCCGGTATAGTGGCCGTCTCGTAAGTGGCGGGGGATAGGCAAGTTTCCATTCTTTTTTAGGTCGGCTAAGGCCTTATCCATGGCCATATAGGCTGAGTTGGACTTGGGCGATAGAGCTAGATCAATAACAATATTGGCAATAAGGATGCGGGCTTCAGGAAAACCAATCCGCTGGGCTGCTTCCATGGCTGTAACGGTATGGACTTGAGCGTCTGGATTTGCCAGACCAATATCTTCGTAAGCGATAACGGTCAGGCGTCGAGCTAGGCTAGGCAGGTCTCCTGCCTCAACGAGCCGAGCTGCGTAGTGGAGGCTAGCATTGACATCGGAGCCACGGATGGACTTCTGCAGGGCAGAGAGGACATCGTAATGGCCGTCCCCGTCCTTATCCATGGTGATATAGCTCTTTTGCAGGCTGTTCTCCATCACATCAAGTGTAATATGGCGGATGCCCTTGTCATCTTCTGGAGTAGAGAGTACGGCTAGGTCCAGTGAATTATAGGCGGAGCGCAGGTCTCCGTTGGTAGAGATGGCAATGATTTCCAGAGCCTCATCGTCTAGCTCCACTGGGAAATCAAATCCTCGTTCCTTATCCGTCAAGGCTAGCTGGATGGCTGTCCGGATGTCGTCGTTGCTAAGGGGCTCCAGCTCAAATATCTGAACTCGGCTTCGGATAGCGGGTGTCACCGAGAAAAATGGATTTTCTGTCGTCGCCCCAATCATGATGACCAGACCGCTTTCTAATAGCGGCAGCAGAAAGTCTTGCTTGGTCTTGTCCAAGCGGTGAATCTCGTCTAGCAGGAGAACTAGACCGCCGGAAAATTTCGCTTCTTCAGCGATCTCTTGCAGACGCTTCTTGCTATCTACGGTGGCGTTAAAGGTCCGAAAGGCATATTTGGTCGTGCCGGCGATAGCTGAGGCGATAGAGGTTTTGCCGATACCCGGTGGCCCGTAGAGAATCATCGAGGATAGGCGGTTGGCTTCAACCATGCGACGGATGATTTTTCCAGGTCCGACCAGATGCTGCTGGCCGATAATCTGATCAATGCCGGTCGGCCGCATGCGTAGGGCGAGGTTTTCTGGCATAAGATTTCCTTTCTGCAAGTGTTTTTCTTGGCTTTTTGTGTTACTATTGTAGATAGTAATATTTTATCACAATGAAAAGAGGAAATCATGGCTAAGTACGGTTTTTTGGAGATATTGGATGAGGAAATGGGGAAGAGCTTTCCTTTTGACTATGAGATAAACTGGGACAAGAAGAATCACGCGGTGGAAGTAGCCTTTCTCCTTGAGGTGCAAAATCCAGGCGGGATTGAGACGGTTGATGATGAAGGCAATGCCTCGGCTGAGGATGTTTACTTTGAGGAAGCTGTGCTTTTCTACAATCCGACCAAGTCTCGATTTGAGGCAGAGGACTATCTGGCTGCCCTGCCCTATGAGCCTAAGAAGGGCCTGTCACGGGAGTTTCTGGCTTATTTCGTGGATTTCCTAACCCAAACGGCTGAGTCTGGTCTCGATGCACTCATGGACTTCTTAGCGGATCCAGAGGCAGCAGAGTTTGAGATAGCTTGGAATGCTGAGGCTTTTGAAAATGGCAGAGCGGACTTGACTGAGACAGCCTTTTATCCTTATCCGAGGTATTAGGAGGCGCTTATGGTGGATGTAGAAGGACTAGATTTACTGCACAAACAGCTGGAATTTTCCGGCTGTAAGATTGCCTTGCTCTGTGATGATAAGCTGCTGACTATCTTGCGAGATGATAAGGCAAGCATTCCATACCCTAATATGTGGGAGCTGCCGGGCGGTGGCCGCGAGGGCGAGGAGACCCCCTTTGAATGTGTCCAAAGAGAAGTTTTTGAAGAGCTTAGTTTGAAGCTTGAAGAAGCGGATATTGCCTGGGTTAAGGCATATCAAGGAATGCTTGATCCAGACAAAACCTCTATTTTTATGGTGGGAACCATCACTCAGGAAGATTTTGCCAGTATCACCTTTGGCGATGAGGGTCAGGCTTATCAGATGATGGATGTGAGCCAGTTTTTAGCAGATAAAAAGGTTATTCCGCAGCTGCAGGACAGGTTGAGAGATTATTTGGAGGTACGAGCATGATTCATATTGAGCGGGCGGGAGCTGAGGATTTAGAGATCATTATTGCTATTCAGCGAGCGAGTTTTAAGGCCGTTTATGAGAAATATCAAGATCAATACGACCCCTATCTGGAGGAGCGAGAGCGGATTCGTTGGAAGCTGGTTGAGCGGCCCAATAGTTTTTATTATTTTGTCAAAGACGACGAGAAGATTCTTGGCTTTATTCGCTTGAATACAAATGACGAACAGACAGCAGGCTGGATTGGGACAGTGGCGATTTTGCCAGAACACCAGAATAAAGGATATGGTTCTGAGGGGCTCGGTCTGATTGAGGAGACATTCTCCACCATTACGCAATGGGATTTGTGTACGGTTTTCCAAGATAAAGGTATGGTGGCTTTTTATGAGAAAAATGGCTATCATCAGACCCATACGGAGCCCGAAAAAGAGGGCATGGATATGGTTTACATGACGAAGACAATGAAATAAACAAAGAAAGGATTGTTCAGTTAAATTTCTAAACTGAATCCGCCCTAAACACTGTGCTAAAAAGATAAGGTTCTCATAGACGCAAGCGTCATCAGAGAATTTCCTATTTTGGCTTTGTGTTTTACGGGCTTGGTATTTTAATGATGGACACTTGGCAGGAATTAACGATTGAAGTGAAGCGGGAGGCGGAAGAAGCGGCCTCGAATATTCTGATTGAGCTGGGCAGTCAGGGTGTAGCTATCGATGACAGCGCAGATTATCTGGGGCAGGTTGACCAGTACGGTGAGCTTTTTCCAGAAGTTGAGCAGAGCGAGCGGGTCCGGATTACTGGCTACTACCCAGATTCGGTGGATATAGAGGCCATTGCGGCCCAGGCCAATGAGCGACTGGCTGAGCTAGATGGCTTCGGCTTGGAGACAGGAGATATTCAGCTGACTCGGCAGGAACTGGCTGAGGAAGACTGGGCGGATAACTGGAAGAAATACTTTGAGCCAGCTCGTATCACCCATGACTTGACTATTGTGCCGTCCTGGACGGAGTATGAAGCGACTGCTGGTGAGAAGATTATCAAGCTGGATCCTGGCATGGCCTTTGGTACGGGTACTCACCCGACGACCAAGATGAGCCTCTTTGCGTTGGAGCAGGTCTTGCGGGGCGGAGAAATGGTACTGGATGTAGGCACAGGCAGTGGTGTCCTCTCCATTGCTAGCTCTCTCTTAGGCGCCAAGGACATCTACGCCTATGATTTGGACGAGGTGGCGGTGCGCGTGGCTCGGGAAAACATTGAGCTCAACCCTGACATGGAGAATATCCATGTAGCTCCGGGAGATCTTCTTCGAGGTGTGGAAATCGAGGCGGACGTCATTGTTGCCAATATCTTGGCCGATATTCTCATCCATCTGACAGAGGATGCCTACTGTCTGATCAAGGATGAGGGCTATCTGATTATGAGTGGGATTATTTCTGAAAAATGGGAAATGGTGCGCGAGTCAGCAGAAGCAGCAGGATTTTTCCTGGAAACGCATATGATTCAGGGCGAATGGAATGCCTGTGTCTTTAAGAAAACGCAGGACATTTCAGGCGTGATAGGTGGTTAGATGCAGCAGTATTTTATAAAAGGAAACCCTCAGTCTCCGTTGGTTGTCACGGATAAGGACACGGCTAAACATATGTTTTCAGTCATGCGGCTCAAAGAGGGCAACCAAGTCACACTGGTCTTTGATGATGGCGTAAAGCGGCTGGCTCAGGTGTTAGATCCCAGCCAGCAGAGCTTGGCAATCTTGGAGGAGCTAGCAGACAATACCGAGCTGCCGGTCCAAGTGACCATTGCTTCAGGCTTTCCCAAGGGGGATAAATTAGAATTTATTACTCAAAAGGCAACGGAGCTAGGAGCCTGTGCTCTCTGGGCTTTCCCAGCGGACTGGTCGGTGGCCAAGTGGGATGGCAAAAAGCTGGCTAAAAAGAGTGAAAAGCTAGAGAAAATTGCTCAGGGAGCAGCAGAGCAGAGTAAGCGCAATCTGATTCCTGAGGTTAAGCTATTTGATAAAAAGGCCGATTTTCTTGCCCAGCTCGGTCAATTTAACACGATCGTCGTAGCCTACGAGGAAGCGGCTAAAGAAGGAGAAGCTGCTACTCTACTACAGACTGTGAAAGGTTTGGCCAAGGGAGACAAATTGCTTTTTATCTTCGGGCCAGAAGGCGGTCTATCGCCAGATGAAATAGTAGCCTTTCGTCAAGCAGGCGCTGTATCAGCAGGTTTGGGCCCACGTATTCTGCGAGCTGAAACAGCTCCACTTTATGCGCTAAGTACAGTTAGTGTGTTGACAGAATTGATACAATAGGAAAAAGTTGCTTTGATAGACATGATCTTTATTGTTCTTATCTCGTAACTTTGGTCTAAGATAAGTGAAATATTTGGTTGAGCGAAAAGGAATGAAAATACGGAAACAAAGCTGCTAGCTAGATTCCGAACACTACTTTTGCTTGAGAAAGAGAGGTGGTTCATCATGCCTTTATCTACTTTATTTGAGGCGGCTTTTTGCTATTTTATTTATGTTTATACTGGATTTATCAGAGAGATACTATAAGCAGAAAAGCATTACCTCTTTCGTTACAGGGAGTGGGGCAGAACTAAAGTTTGAAAATTCTTAGTTTGTAGTTTTACCTCGCAGGCTTGATAGAGACTCTTTTGAATTTTTAAAGTGAATAGTTTAAGAAGTCAACCACTATGCTGTCGGATTTATTGTACGTATGTTGTGAAGCTGGAACTTTTTATACCAGCTTCTTTTTATCTGAAAATAAGCTAAAATAAGTCTTTCTAATGATGTTAAGAGGCATTGCAAAGGCTGTATGTTGAGTATTACACGGACTGATTGTAATTCAGCCACTTGCTTCTGTACTTCCTTGTTTTCATATTGCCTTAAAAGTGATAAAATGGTAGGAAGAACTGGAGAGAGAATATGCCAAAAGAAGTCAATTTAACGGGCGATCAAGTCGTTGCTCTTACTAAAAAATATTTATCACCAGAAGATGTTGCCTTGGTGCAAAAAGCTTTGGTTTATGCAGTAGATCGGCATCGTGGGCAATTTCGTCAATCGGGTGAGCCATATATTATTCATCCGATTCAAGTTGCAGGAATTTTAGCTAAGTTGAAGTTAGATGCTATTAGTGTTGCTTGCGGTTTTTTGCATGACGTAGTAGAAGATACAAATGCGACTTTAGATGATTTAGATCGTGAATTTGGACATGATGTACGTGGGATTGTTGATGGTGTGACTAAACTTGGTAAAGTCAAGTATATGTCTCATGAGGAGCAGTTGGCTGAAAACCACCGGAAAATGTTAATGGCGATGTCCAAGGATATTCGTGTTATTTTGGTCAAGTTGGCGGATCGCCTGCACAATATGCGAACGCTCAAACACCTGCGCAAAGACAAGCAGGAACGTATCTCACGTGAAACGATGGAAATTTATGCTCCATTGGCTCATCGTTTGGGGATTTCGAGCGTTAAATGGGAACTAGAAGATTTAGCTTTTCGTTATTTGAATCCGACAGAATTTTATAAGATTTCTCATCTGATGAAAGAAAAACGTCGGGAACGCGAAGAATTGGTTGACGAAGTAGTTCGCAAGATTGAAACGTATGCATCTGATCGTAATCTTCGTGGAAACATTTATGGCCGTCCAAAGCATATTTATTCTATTTATCGGAAAATGCAGGACAAGAAAAAGCGTTTTGATGAGATTTATGATTTGATTGCTATTCGTTGTATTCTAGATACACAAAGTGATGTTTACGCCATGTTGGGTTATATTCATGAACTGTGGCGGCCAATGCCCGGACGGTTTAAAGATTATATCGCCAATCGTAAAGCGAACGGCTATCAGTCCATTCATACCACCGTTTATGGTCCTAAAGGTCCAATCGAGTTTCAAATCCGAACCAAAGAAATGCACGAAGTAGCTGAATACGGAGTTGCAGCTCACTGGGCCTATAAAAAAGGTATTAAAGGTCAAGTTGATAGTAAAGAATCTGCTATTGGGATGAACTGGATCAAGGAGATGATGGAACTCCAAGACCAGTCTAATGATGCACAAGATTTTGTGGATTCTGTTAAAGAAAATTATCTGGCTGAAGAAATCTATGTTTTTACACCGGATGGAGCGGTCCGATCATTGCCAAAAGATTCGGGTCCGATTGATTTTGCGTATGAAATCCATACCAAAGTTGGTGAAAAAGCAGTTGGTGCCAAGGTAAATGGCCGTATGGTGCCACTGACTACGAAGCTGAAAACTGGAGATCAAGTTGAGATTGTCACCAGTACTAATTCCTTTGGGCCGAGCCGTGACTGGATAAATGTTGTAAAAACGAGCAAGGCACGCAATAAGATTCGCCAATTTTTCAAAAATCAAGACAAGGAACTGTCCATTTCTAAAGGGCGCGAGCTCTTGCAGGCACAATTTCAAGAAAATGGCTATGTAGCCAATAAATACATGGACAAAAAGCACATGGAAGAAGTTCTGCAAAAAACGAGCTACAAAACAGAAGAAGCCCTTTTTGCGGCCATTGGTTTTGGTGAGATTGGAGCTATTTCTATTTTTAACCGTTTGACGGAGAAAGAGCGTCGTGAGGAAGAGCGCGCTAAAGCGAGAGCGGAAGCCGAAGAGCTTGTCAAAGGCGGTGAGGTGAAGCGTGAAAATAAAGAAACGCTGAAAGTCAAGCATGAGGGAGGTGTCATCATCCAAGGTGCCTCTGGGCTTTTGATACGGATTGCCAAGTGCTGTAATCCAGTTCCGGGTGATGAAATTGTTGGTTATATTACGAAAGGTCGAGGTGTAGCGATTCACCGTAAGGACTGTATGAATCTACGAGCACAGGAAAATTATGAGCAGCGTTTGATTGAGGTTGAATGGGAAGAAAATACCTCCACGAAAGAATACACAGCTCATATTGATATTTATGGTTTGAACCGCACAGGTCTTTTAAATGATGTGCTGCAAGTTTTGTCTAATACAACAAAAAACATCTCCACTGTGAATGCACAACCAACTAAGGATATGAAATTTGCCAACATTCATGTTTCTTTCGGAATCGCTAATTTATCCATGCTCACAACAGTTGTAGATAAGATTAAAAGTGTGCCAGAAGTTTATTCGGTTAAACGGACAAATGGTTAAGTGAAAACAGACAAATCGAAAAAGGCTACTCAAGTAATCTTTTGTGACTTTTTCGCAATATAAAAATAGAAAGTTCAAAATGAAAATAGTGATTCAGCGCGTGAAGCAAGCTTCGGTATCAATTGATAGCAAACTTTACAATCAAATTCGGCAAGGACTGCTGTTATTGGTTGGCGTAGCACCAGATGATGCTCAAGAAGATGTAGCATATGCAGTGAGAAAAATTACCAATATGAGAATTTTTTCAGATGATGAAGACAAGATGAACTTGTCCGTAAAAGACGTAAACGGAGAGATTCTTTCTATTTCTCAGTTTACATTGTACGCTGATACCAAAAAAGGGAATCGTCCTGCATTTACTGGTGCAGCGAAGCCAGATTTGGCTAGTCAGTTGTATGATGATTTTAACGAATTGCTAAGTCGCGAAATACCTGTCAAAACTGGTGTTTTCGCTGCTGATATGCAAGTTGCGTTAGTTAATGATGGGCCAGTGACGATTGTGTTAGATACGAAGAAACCGTGATAGCAAGATAAATAAAAAGGATTGAAGCGCAATAGCTTTCATAGTTATTTCGCTTCAATCCTTTTAAATTTTCTCTACATAAAGCTGTTGGGCGATCACAGAATTGATTTGCAATTCTTTTCCATTCACTTTGAGTGCATACAATTGTGTGTAAGGGTCGTATTGTTCGAGTATCAGCGTATCTCCCAAATGGAAATCATGTTTTTCCAAATATGTTAATAATTCAAATTCATCATGAACACGTGCTAAGCGATAGATACCAGGATCTGCAGCTTGCTCTAACGTCAGTTGATACTTTTCAACGAGTAGTTCTCCTTTAGTTGGAATAGTTCCACCATGAGGGCAAGTCTCAGGATAATCCATCATTTTTTCCAATCGTTCAACAAACAATTCTGATACAGTGTGTTCTAATACTTCAGCTTCTTCATGAATTTGATCTGTTGTGGTGTATTGTAAATTATGTACTAGAAAATATTCAATTAAACGATGTTTACGATATAGTTCAGATACAAGATGGAGACCAAGATTGGTCAATAAATACCCCTTGGTCTTGTCTTTTAGAATTAATTTTTCGGAAATCAATTTCTTAATCATTTCTGTGACTGCCGGAGGAGATACTTGCATTTGAGCGGCAATTTCTTTATTTGTAATTTTTTCGGCATGCGTACCAATCTCATAAATACACTTAAGATAATCTTCTTTGTTTGGGGTCATATTGTCTTATTACTCCTTATCTTATTAGTATATCAAAAATAGCTTAAGAATACAGACGTTAACTACTTGTTTCAGAAAATGAAATGATTTTTCCTTTAAGGAAACTGTCATGTAAAAAGGAACTAGCAATCAATGCTGGCTCCTTTTACACTTCTTATTTGCTAAGACCTTCGGCAATTTTATCCAAATTCCATTTCATCATGTCGTAGTAGCTATCCCCTTTTTTCCCTTTTTCAGCGATTGAGTCAGTGAAAATCTTGGCATAGATTGGAATTTTTGTATCTTTTGAAACGGTTTTCATTGGACGTTCATCGACACTACTTTCGACAAAGAGTGAAGGAACTTTGGTTTTACGAAGTTTTTCAACTAAAGTTTTGATTTGGTCTGGAGTTCCTTCTTCTTCTGTGTTAATTTCCCAGATGTAGGCAGAAGGTACGCCGTAGGCTTTAGAGAAGTATTTGAAGCAGCCTTCGCTGGTAACAATCATTTTCTTTTCAGTAGGAATATTCTTAAATTTTGCTTTTGCTTCCTTGTCTAATGATTCGAGTTTTGCAGTGTAGGCTTTCAAATTCTTTTCGTAAGTTTCTTTATTTTTAGGATCTTTTTCAATCAACCGTTTTGCAATATTTTTCGCATAGATAATTCCGTTTTCAAGATTTAGCCAAGCGTGTGGATCTTCTTTCCCTTTTTCATTTTGACCTTCCAGATAGATAACATCCACTCCATCACTTACAGCATAGTAATCTTTGTTTTCAGTCTTTTTCGCATTTTTGACCAATTTTGTAAACCAAGCATTTCCGCCGGTTTCCAAATTGATACCATTGTAGAAAATCAAATCAGCTTTTGATGTTTTTTTCACATCTTCTGGTAATGGTTCGTATTCATGTGGATCTTTTCCGACAGGAACGATACTGTGCAGATTGATTTTATCACCAGCGATATTTTTGGTAATATCAGCGATGATCGAGTTGGTAGCAACAACATTCAATTTTGAAGATTTGTTGGTAGAAGTTCCTTTTTGACCAGCACAAGCAAAGAGCCCGATGACAGCCAAAAATAGAACGGTGACAAAACCTAATTTTTTCATATAAGGTTCTCCTTTATATAAATTAATACTAATTTTCGTTTAGCTTGGATTTGTTTTTTAGTTTATTAAATCGTTGTTTTGGAGCGATAAAGAAACTAATGGCAAAGATAATGGCGGATGTCAGGACAATACTTGAGCCAGCCGCAACATTAAAGGTATAGCCAATGAAAAGTCCTAAGACAGATGCAAGTGCCCCCAAGCTAGAAGACAAGATAATCATGGTTTTAAGACTGTTTGCATAAAGATAAGCAGTAGCAGCAGGTGTAATCAGCATGGCAACAATCAAAATCGTTCCCACACTTTGCATAGCTGTAACTGCAACCAGCGTCAAGAGAATCATCAAGAGATAATGATAAAGATTGACTGGCATCCCCATCGCTTTTGCCAGAAGTGGATCGAAAGATGTAATCAATAATTCTTTGAAGAATAGTCCAATAATAATTAGAACAGCGATTCCTACACCAATTGTAATCCACATATCAATGTCTTGTACAGCTAAGATATTTCCAAAAAGAATATGGAAAAGGTCGGTTGAACTATTAGCAACTCCAATCAAAATGACTCCAAGAGCTAAAAAGGAACTAAAAGTTATTCCAATGGCAGTATCACTTTTGATAATTGAATTTCCCTTGATATAAGTGATAATGATCGAGGCTAGAAGTCCAAAAATAATGGCTCCTATAAAGAAGTTGATTCCTAAAATAAAGGAGAGTGCAACTCCCGGCAAGACCGCATGTGAAATGGCATCGCCCATCAAGGACATGCCCCTTAGAATAATGAAGCAGCCAACTGCTCCAGCAACAATCCCGATGACAATGGCCGTAATCAGTGCATTTTGTAGAAAATGGAATTTCTGCAGTCCATCAATAAATTCTGAAAACATATTAGAGACCTCCATTTACAAAAAGCTGAGAGCCATAGGCTTTTTTCAAGTTTTCTTCTGTGAAAGTTGATGAAGTTTCTCCAATGGCAATGAGTTCCTTGTTCAAAATTAAAACTTGATCAAAGTAATGTGGGACTTTTCCTAAGTCATGGTGAACGATGAGAATCGTTTTTCCTTGTTCTTTTAGACTGCGTAGCGTTGTCATGGTGATTTCTTCACTGATTGAATCAATCCCAACGAATGGTTCATCCAGAAAGATACAGTCAGCTTCTTGTACTAGACAGCGCGCAATCAAGACCCGTTGAAATTGCCCTCCTGACAATTGGCTGATTTGGCGTTCAGCATAATCCTCTAAGCCGACAATGCGTAGTGCATTTGTCACTTTTTCCCATTCTTTATTTGTTAACCTGTGGAAAAGTTTCACTTTTGGATACAATCCAAGCGACACACATTCTTTCACTTTGATTGGAAAGTTGTAGTCAATGTGAATTTTTTGTTCCACATAAGCTACATGGCTAAGTACTTTTGAGAATTCTTTATCATCAAGGTAAGTTTGTCCAACATGATCAATGATGCCCAACATTCCTTTTAAAAGGGTGGATTTACCAGCCCCATTTGGGCCAATAACTCCCATGATAGTTGGGCCTTGGATTTCCAAAGAAATCTGATTGAGAGCAAGTGTTTCCTGATAGGAGACACTTAAATTTTCGATACGTATCATTTTATACACCCCTACAGTTAATATACATTAAAACAAAAATTAAGTCAAGTTAATTTCGTGCTTTTTAATTAAAAAGTGAGATAAGATTAAAAAACTAAAATTCAAGTTTAAGTTGGCCCCTTGTAAAACCAGTCTAGGAGATTTGTAATCCAATACTTTCTTTGGCTAGTTATTTATCCAATTTTCGATAAATGCGACTTGTTTCTGAGTCGCATTTTTGCTTCCTTTAGCTAACCAACGCCTAATGAGCCTGTTGTGGTTCTCATTGGTTCCTCTCTCCCAAGACGAATACGGGTGAGCGTAATAATAAATATGCTTAGGGTCAAAAACATCCGCTAAGTGGCTAAATTCTGTATCATTATCCGCCATAATAGAATGAATCTGGTAGTTTTTCAGAATTGTTCTCAAAGCTTGATTAACCGAATAAGTTGATTTGTCGGGAATAAGTCGAATGATTTGATAGCGACTCTTTCTATCGGTTAGAGTTAGGAGACACTCGTTTTTAGCTCGTGTCTGAGTGACTGTATCAATCTCGTAGCGCCCAGTTTCCAATCGCTGATTGACGGCTTCTGGTCTCTCCTCAATAGACTTTCCAACAGGCTTAAAGTTAGGACTCGCTTGCTTCTTCTTAGCCTTTCCTTTATGTGGATAAAGCAGGTCGCCCTCGGTCAAACCTAATTGTCCATGGTGAAACCTAGTAATAGATTGTTGTGATAGGAACCGTGACACCTTTTATCTTCACCATCATTTCAGGAGAGTAGTTCTGTTTGATATAGTGAACAATCTTTTCTTTCAATTCCATCGTCAAAGAGCTCCGCTTAACAGAGTGTTTGCGGTTGTTTTCATAAACTTCTTGTGCAAAGTCAGCTGAATAAATCAATTCAAACTTTGCTGCCTGACTTGTCCACACTTTACTTCATTGTGTATGGTTTGAGGAGCTTTAGCTAATCTTCTAGCGATTTCACGATTGGAATGTCCTTCTTGAAGCCAACGCTCCATATTTCTACGATCAGCTAGTGTTAAATGTTTTCCTTTTGGTGTATAATAAGTCTTGCATCTCAGAGTCCTTCTAATGTGTTTGTGGTGAATTACATTATATCTCTCTGAGATGGTTTTTTATACCCTTTAGTAGTTAACTTCATTTTAGAACTTTCAGATAAGATTAAAAATGACCTATGAACATTTGAATCATGAAGCAGTATTGTTTTTCTGGTTGTCAAACCTTATTTTCAGACTGTTTAAAAAATTTCTTAAGCATAAACAATACATCCACAAAGCCATTAGATTCAGATTATTCAAATGCAAAACTAGAAGCCAAAAACATGCTTAGCAAAGACATAAAACGTCAGGGGTTCGGCTTTCAAAATTTTTAAAACTTTAAGAAGCGTATTTTTATCACACTAAACATTAAAAAAGAAAAGACCAATATGATCCTTTCTCGATGTTAGCTTCTTGTCACCCACTACAGTTGACAAAGAGCCGATTTTTCTGTCTAACTTTTGAGGTATAGGTCAAGTTTTTCTCAAATTGCAACTAAGATTAGTATCCATAGAGAATTGAAGCGTTGTCCAAAACAGTATTCAACTGAAAGAGCTCAAAAACTCACGAAGAATTAGCTAAACAAACAAGACTATCTCCAAAAGAATTCCTAAAGACCTTCACTTTGGATAGAAGAAAAGAGTTTGCCTGTTACCTTTTGGTTAAACAAAGGGAGATTCCATTTTATTTTGTGGATACTTATTCATCTTGTTAAAGAAGAAGCAATGAGAATGCCAATAAGCTTCTTCGTGAGTATTCTCCTAAGACAAACGATTTAGCAACAGTTACTGAAAAAGCGCTTAGTGATACCTTACTGCTTATTAATTTCGTCCCCAAAAATGTTTTGGTTACAAGCCAGCTTTTGAAGCACTTAGAGATGAGTTTTCAAAATGTTGTATATTGCAATTTTTCAATAATGAACGTTTTCAAGGTCGTTGTTTGATCTTTTATTATTTTATTGCTACCTGCTATGCTAAGGAGTAGTTCGGATAAACAGAGGAATTTTGTAGAGATAAAGTCTTTTCTAGTTATCAATTTGAGGCACAATCGTTTGTAAGTGTTCAAGGATGGCCTGTAATGCTGCAACTGTTTTCTTTGTTTGATGAGGTTGGTAGAGTAGTTGGAAATAGTCGCGAATAGTTTCTTCAAAGTACTTAGGAAGAAGAGCACAATTGGTCTTTGCGTAGTCCAGCATTCGTTTTTCACCAGGATGGGTTTGCTCATTGAGTGCAAACAACAAGTCAAAGTAGGACGCAAAAAATTCACTCGTACGATGATTCATACTGAGAAGATCTTGACGTTTGATAGCTTTTTCTATTTGGTTAGAGAAGGCTGGCATGGCCTGATCTAGCAAAAGGAGCTGTCTTTCAATGATATTTTTTTTGAGTTTTTGAGGATAGGGAATCTGATAGGCTTTTTGAAGAGAAGCATAGCGCCCATTCGAATCGTATACGATCTTGCTGTGGAGTAGATTGTGCCACATACAGGTTGTATAAGCATTTTGAGCTTTGTGTTGAAAAACGGTTGTGTTCAATTCTTGTTCAAACGACTCCAATGAACGATAGATCAACTCGATTTGGATACCGTTGTTTAACACGCAGTCGTCCTCTAATTCCCAAAACTGGTTTCCAATTTCCATATAGGAGCAATAGTTGCTAAGAATGATTTGACGAGTTTTCTCGTCAATAGGTGAGTTAAGATAGACATAGACATCATAGTCAGAATTTTGATCGTAGTCTTGTCCTGCACGTGAACCACCAAGAGCGATAGCTTCTACTTGTTCCAGTTGAGAGAATTCTTTGTAAAGTTCGTGGATCATTGTTTTTGCTCCTTTTTTATTTTACGATTTTAAATGTGTTGTTAATTCCAGTAAATTACCTTCGGGATCAGATACAATTGCTTCATAGTACCCATCACCAGTTGTTCTCGGACCGGATTGAATGGGAAAACCATCTTCTTCAAAGCGTTTTGCAAATGCATCAACATCCGCTTTGTCTCCTACAGCAATAGCTAAATGGTAAAATCCAAAACTATTTTTATTCTTTTCTACAATATCTGGACGATGACAAAGTTCTAGACGTGCACCATTTTCAAAATTCAAAAAGTAAGATGAGAATTCTGTTTTAGGATTATAATATTTTTTCGTTGCAACGGCATTAAAGTATTTTTCATAAAAAGATTTCATTTTTCCTAAATCATTTACCCAAACACCTACGTGTTCAATAGAGATTGTCATTGTGTTATCCTTTCTTGTTAAATTATAGTTATCTTTGATAAAATATCAAACGATAAGATAAAATGGAATAAAGAGTGAGGTAGATACAACAGAATATAAAACTATAGATGCATTAAGAATTGAATATAGTCAGAAGCACTTTTTTCAATTTCCTCCTCTTTAGAAAAATACGCCTCACCCGGTATCTTCTCTGAACCATAAAAAGTAAAGAAATCACGATAATTTCCACGACAATAAAATTTAAATAAAATCTTAAAAGGAACTAATACTTGTTCAAGAGTATAATGATATTTTCCATCAAGTTGATAATCTTTCTCCTGAATCCCAGCGGATACCGCCAATGCTATTTTTCTATTTTGTAATTTATCTCCTCCATTTTTACCATAGGACCAACCATAGATTAACACATCATCTATCCACTTTTTTAGTAATGATGGACTAGAGAAATTAAATATAGGAAATTGAAAAACTAAGTTTTGATGAGACTCGACTAATTTTTGCTCTCTTTTTACATTGATATTGCTGTCAGGATATTCTTTATATAATTCATGAATGGTGTATTCTTCCGGGTATTTTCTCAATTCCTCAATCCAACGTTTATTAATAATTGAATGTTCTATATCTGGGTGTGTTACTATGACTAACGTTTTCATCTATTTTTCCTCCTCCGGATGATTCTACTCCTAGTATATAGGGAGATAGTGCGGTTATTTTTTGCTTATTTTATCCCATTCACACAAAGTGTAGAGAATAGGAATTAAAGTTTTCTGTGTCTTGTTAAGGCAACTCCTACTTTCGGTGGAATATATGGGAACTCTGTTCGTGATATAATTCCGTCATTAATTTATTCTTTCAATCTAATACTTCTTAGAATATCAAATGAAATTACTCCAATTAATCAGTGTGGTTCCATTGTAACAAATGACCGTTGTAAAATATCGAAGCGAAGGATGTTGCTGTTTCTGCTGGAATATCTTTGACTACATTTAACCAACTAGCTGCCCAAAGTCCGGTCGTCTGTTCAAGAGCGCAGTATCCAAAAAAACAAAGCAAAATTTGAGGGGCACCTTGAAGTTTTAATGCTTGGGAGATTGAAAGAATATCACTATTATATTCTAACTTCATCCCTTGATCTTTTGAAGTCCATAAAGGTAAAGAAATAAATATAATAGTTGTTAATATAACCTGTATGATTCCAATGATTCTATAACCGACAGGCCAGTCGTAACCACTTGACAAAATCATTCCCATGATATAAGGACCGATAGAAGCCCCTACCCCCCACATACAATGTAGCCAAGATAGATGCCTAGAAGAAAAATGTAATGCTACATAGTTATTTAGTGCACTATCAACTGCCCCTGCCCCTAGACCATAGGGGATGGCCCACAAGCACAGTTGCCAATATTCTTGACAAAAAGAGAAACCAAATAGGGACAAAGCGGTTAGCCCTACCGAAACTGCCGTCACTCTAGCTGTAGAAAATTTATGAATTATTTTGTCTGCATTCAAAGAAGAAATTATTGTACAAACAGAAATAATCAGAAAGATGGAGCCTGCTCCGGTAATAGTTGAATTTAAGCTACGATACATATTTGGCCAAGCGCTTCCTAAAATAGCATCAGGTAAGCCTAAACTAATAAAGGACAGATAGATGACTGCCAACAACAACGAAATCATTTAGTCCTCCTTTTCAGATTGTTCTTCTTTTGATTTCTAGAATTTTGTTTTTTCCAATTGATTGAACTCCGTTCAGTATGAACGGGTCTATTTCCGTCAATCTTTCAAGGATTGGGTGGAATTCTTTAGGAAGATTGGTGTCAGAAATTTCTATATTTTCTTGTAAAGATGGACAATAATATGCAATAGCATCCGGAGCAATGACTGATGTTAGTGCTGTTATCTGATTTAACAAAAGAAATGTGAAGTCATTTGAACGTGATTGGCGATTTGCAGGTTTATATCCATTCATGAGATAGCCGACTTCCCCTGCAAAACCATTTCTTCCACGATGCAATCTTTTATTGATGATAATACCAGAACCGGCAAAATCTGTATCTGGCTGATAGAGAAGGGCCAGTGTTCTAAATTCTGGGTGAATACTACAATAACCAAGAGAAGCAACATTAACATCATTCTCTAAAACAATGGGGATCGTTGTAAGAGATGAAAGTGACGTTAGAAGATTTTTTTGATTGATATGTTCAAAATCAGAATAGATAATTTCTCCTTGTTCTCCAATAATACCAGGAAAACTAAGTACTAATACCTGAATCAGTGGATCATTAGTAATTAGTTTTTTTACTACATTGTAAATTTCATCTAATGTCCCTGTGGGACTTACTAAAATTTGTTCATAAACTGAATGTCCTCCCAGATTAAATGAGTTTGCACGTATTTTGTACTGAGAAAAGATGTGACTAAGAATAATGGTTCCAATATGGATATAATCTTCTCTCAATTGATATAATTTTGACTTTCTGCCACCAGTTGACCTGGCATTTCCTACAAATTCAATCTCTTCACTATTCTCTAATATTTGTAAGATATTGGTAGTTCCTGCCAGAGAAATCCCTGTTTGACTGGATAACTGATTCTTGGTCCATGTTCCTCCTTGATAAAAACAGGATCGTACTTTGTGAATATTTTCTTGCTTTAAATCAATTATTTTTGCCATCTTTCCACCTTTCGACACGTTTTGTCAAAAGTATTGTAGCATATTATATTTTTGTTTGCAATAAGATATTTTTAAAAATCTTAGTTTCGCTTTCCTGATTTTAGGAGTGTTCTCTCTTATAGGAGAGAATAATGCTGTTTTTGATTTATGGCATCAATGTGCTTATGAATTTTTTTAATTCTCAATTTTGTTTGTAGTCACATATTTTCTAGAGAGAGTAGTTAATGAATAAGCACCACTTACAAAGAGTTAGGGTTAAGGTGTCTAAGATTCTTAGTTTTGGGATGAGTGGTACATATTTTTACGAGTATATTATTATGATGGTAAATGGATGTAGTCTGCACTTGTATTATTTAGGACAAGTGGTATAATTAGTTATACAAATCATACTATAAAGGGGGTAATAGTTGTGAAAGCACCAAAAGGTAAATATGCTTGGACGGCTACAGTTGGAGAAAAAGGTCAAATAGTAATACCAAAACAGGCGCGCGATGTCTTTAATATCAAACCTGGTGATACGATTCTGCTTCTTGGTGATGAAAAGCGTGGAATTGCCATACCGCCGAAGGGAGCCTTTGCCCACTTGATGGAAATTGCTTTTGAAGAGAAGGAGGATGAATAAAATGAAGTATGTTTTAGAGGTAAATGATATTACAAAAAAATATTCAGCATTTGAATTGAAACCTATAAGTTTTCATACTAAATCAGGTGAGGTTATGGGATTTATCGGTAGGAATGGAGCAGGTAAGACTACAGCGATTAAATCCATTCTAAATCTTGTTCATCCTGATGCAGGGAATGTCCGTATTCTTGGAATGGATTATCTGGATAATGAAGATGAAATCAAACAACGAATTGGTTATGCAGTGGGAGGAACCAATTATTATAAAAGAAAAAAATTAAAGGATATTGTCGCCATTACTCGTATTTTTTATGATAACTGGGATGATGAATCGTATCGTCATTATCTTGACGCATTTAAACTTGATGAAAATAAGAAAATTATGGAACTGTCTGAGGGGATGAAAGTAAAATTTTATCTTACTTTAGCTCTTTCTCATCATGCTAAGCTTTTGATTTTAGATGAGCCGACTAGTGGGCTTGATCCAGTATCTAGAGATGAGATGAATGAAATCTTTCGAAAACTAGCAGAAAAAGGGGTAGCAATCTTGTTTTCTACTCATATTACTAGTGATTTAGAGAAGTGTGCAGATACTATTACTTATATAAAAAATGGTGAATTGCTCTTATCTGAGAGAAAAGAGGATTTTATCAGTCATTACACGAAAGAAATAGGGCAGGAATCCACACTTGAAGATATTATGGTGCATATTGAAAGGGAAGAGGTGAATTTGTGATGAGAAAACTTCTCTATAAAGAAATGAAACTATCAGCAAATCCTTTGAGTTATTGGTTTATAACTTTTTCAGCTATGACGATGATTCCAAGGTATCCTATTCTTGTCGGTTCCTTTTTTATCTGTCTTGGTATTTTTTATACTTATCAACAAGTCCGAGAATGTGATGACATCACCTACACGGTCATGTTGCCAGTTAGAAAACAAGATGTGGTTACAGCAAAATATTTATTTGTTCTATTTATCGAGTGTATAGCTTTCATATTATGTCTTTTTCTGACGATTATTCGGATGAGACTCTTAGGAGATGCCGCACCGTATGTGACAAATCAATTGATGAATGCAAATGCTGCTTATCTTGGCTATATAATGCTTGTATTTGCAACCTTTAACAGTGTTTTTCTCGCAGGCTTTTTTAAGACAGCTTACAAAATTGGGAAGCCTTTCATCTTATTCTGTGTAGCCGGATCTATCATAATATTCATGGGAGAAGTGTTACATTATATTCCCGGTTTGGAAAGCCTAAATGATCCTGCAAATTTAAGCATACTGCAGGTTGCCATATTGGCGATTGGTATCACCGCGTTTATGTTATGTACTTGGTTTTCTTATCAAAAAGCTGTCAAGGATTTCGAAAGAATTGATTTATGACCGTTAGGGGAATTATGAATTAGATAATCTGTGAAATGTCTGAGTGTCAATCATTTTCGGTTGGCACATGGATTACTTATTTTTACTTTTTTTGACAAAATTATATTCTAGTGGTAGAATATATAAAGAAAAATAAATATCAGAGGAGGAAGTTGCCCATGGTTTTTGACTTTAAGAAAGAATTTAAGGAGTTTTATCCAACTAAGACAAATCCGATGATTGTTAAGATTCCCAAAATGAATTTTTTAGCAGTTCGAGGTAAAGGAAATCCTAACGAGGAAGGTGGCGAGTATAAGCAAGCTATTAACTTACTTTACCCACTTGCCTATACTATCAAAATGAGTAAAAATACAGATTACCGAATGAATGGCTACTTTGATTTCGTTGTGCCACCATTAGAAGGTTTTTGGTGGCAGGAAGGTATTAAAGGTGTTGATTATGAACGTAAAAGCGATTTTCGATTTATCTCTCTCCTTCGTCTGCCGGATTTCGTAAGTAAAGAAAATTTTGACTGGGCTATCCAGCAAGCGACAACTAAGAAAAAAATGGATTTTTCCAATGTGGAATACTTTACTTATGACGAAGGTCTATGTGTTCAATGTTTGCATGTCGGTTCTTATAATGATGAGCCTATAACAGTTGAACGAATGCATGCTTATATGGAAAATGAAGGCTATCAACTGGATATTACAGATGAACGTATGCACCATGAAATCTATATCAGCGATTTTCGTAAAACAGAGCCTGCCAAACTGAAAACTATTCTCAGACATCCGATTACAAAGAAATAGGGAGAATAAAAAATGGTTATCAAGACATCCTTGACAGAGGAGTTAATCCTCGGTATATTGGCAGAGCAACCGCATCATGGCTATCAGATTGAAAAACTTATTGTTGATAGAGGCATGAGAAAATGGACAGACGTAGGTTTTTCTTCAATTTATTATGTACTTGAAAAATTGGAGAAGAAAGGTCTGGCAAAGAGTGTACCGGCAAACGGAAAAGATAAAAAAGAGTACAGCATTACAAAGCTGGGATTAACAGTTTTGATTGAAAAAACACGTCAGCGATTAGTAGAACGACAGCCGACGAACTCACATTTTATGACTGCATTGGCAAATAGTCAGAATATGTCCTCTAAAGAATTATTGCAGGCTCTTATGAAACGAAAATATATTTTGGAAAAGGATTTGCAAGTTTTGAAGAATCAACAAGCAGAAGGACAATGTCTGCCAATGTCTGCCAGACAGTTATTCAGTTTGGGTCTGACCATGCTTCAAGCAGAGCTAAATTGGTTAGAGTCTGAAATTCAAACTTTACAATCACAATGAAATCCAAAAAAATTTTCAGAGGAGATAGTATATGAAGTTAGATATAAAACCGTTCATAGGACAGCATTGTGAATCTACCGCAACAGGAACTCTCTTGAATCAGCTTGGTGTTGAATTAAGTGAGCCGATGTTATTTGGTTTGGGAGAAGGTCTGGGATTTACTCTTTGGAATATGAAATCCATGAATATGCCATTTATAGGCGGGAGAATTAAACCTGATTTATTAACGCAAAATATCACAAAAAATTTAGGGTTAAAACTTGAGGTAAAGGAAACTTCTTCAAAAGATAAAGCATGGAAATCCGTCAAGGGGTTGTTGGATAGAGGTAAGGCAGTTGGGCTGAAATTGGATTGCTATCACTTGGAATATTTTACTAATCCAATTCATTTTGCGGGACACTATGTCGCTATAATCGGATATGATGATAAAAATGCTTTTTTAGTGGATACTGCTCAACAAGGGGGTGAAGTAAGCAGTTCTTTAGAGAGTTTAGAGCAGGCAAGAAGTGAAAAAGGTTCTATGTCATCTAAAAACTTGTTTTATATAATTGAAAAAGAAACAGAAGTATTACCCATAAAAACGGCTGTTTTAACTGCAATACACAATAATGCAGTAACATATTTAAACCCGCCGATAAAGAATCTGACATATAAGGGCATTTATAAAGCAAGTGATGAAATCATCAGGTGGTTTGACAGTTCAAAGAGTATTGAAGAAGATTTTAAAATGACTGCTATGTTAATGGAAAAGGCTGGAACAGGCGGAGCAATATTTAGAAATCTATATCGTGATTTTCTAAAAGAAGCCTTTGACTTAACAAAAAATGATAATATTAAAGTGGCTTACTTAACTTTTGTAGAGATTGCTAAGAATTGGGACGAAGTTATTGCTCTATTTAAAAAAGTATCTGACACCAAAAACAGAAACTACATTTTAGAAGCTTCAAAAAAGATGAAAGACATCTCGGTACAAGAAAAGGAAGCTATGCAGATATTAGAAAATGTATCGCACTAACCGCTCGTCTCTTATTGGCGCAAACCTGAATGGAAATGGCATCCTCATATAGATAATCAGGAGTTGTGGAGGTATTAAAATGGTGCTTCACTTGGAAAGAGTAAATGGAAAAAAACATATGGGAAATAACTAAATTGCAGGTATCAGAGTCACAAAAAGGATTTGTCGCCGCAAATGATGTAAGTATCGTTGAGCATACACTACTATTACGGCAAATGGATTCGCGTTTCCGTTTGGTACCTATGATGGTGAAATTCCTGTTGGTTTTATCATGATTAGCTATGATGTGGTTGATTATTGGGATAATGCACCTGATATTGCAAGAGGAAACTATAACCTTTGATGTTTAATGATTGATCAAAAGTATCAGAAAAAAAGGTTTTGGAAGGGAGGCCATTGCTCTTGGCTTGAATTTTATTAAATTCTTTTCCTTGTGACAAAGCAGAGTATTGCTGGTTTTCATATGGATCTGAAGATGGAGTAGCCTGTAAATTATATCATCCATTTGGTTTTACTGAAACTGGCGATATGGATGGAAATGAGATTATTGCAATAATGGAGCTCTGAGATATTTTAATAATTGATAAATTATAGATTAAAATTTGGAGAGGAAGTGACATTAAAATGTGTAAAGAATGTTATGTTGACCAAAATAGAGTGACACCACTTTTAAATCCTTTGGATTGTTTAACGAATCATACACAGTATATTTGTGGTACATGCGGTAGGTGCATTTGTATTGAATACGATCCAAATCGCGGGTTGCAACGATGGAATTTTCCTTTTAAGTCATTAGAAATTGCAAAGTTGTATTTGAGAACTGCCGATTGTACAGAAAAAAAGCCATGTGGTATTTATGAATTGAAAAGTGAAAATGGCAGATTTTCGTATAAAATTTTTGCAAGCAATGAAGATTTGAAGTTATATCTAAAAAAGAATAAAGGAAAAACTTGTGAAAAAATGGCGTCTGTTTTTTCAGTTGAAGAATATCAGGAATTTCCCAATACACAGGTGAGAAAATTGACTGCTGAAGAAGTGGAAACCTACATGAAAGAGAGATGCTGATGATACGAGAAGCTGTTAGAGAAGATTTATATGACTTGTTGAACCTATATCTTTTCTTGCATGAAAAAGAGATTCCGAAAGATATTGAAGCTTTGAAGGGGACCTGGAATGCAATCATGGAAGATAAAAATCACCATATTATTGTAAAAGAGATAAATGGTCAGATCCTTTCATCCTGCATTTGTGTCATCATTCCGAATCTAACCAGAAATATACGCCCATATGCCCTTATTGAGAATGTGGTGACGCATGAAGAACATAGAGAAAAAGGATATGCGACAGAATGTCTCTATTATGCTAGGGAAATAGCGATAGAAAACAATTGCTATAAAATAATGCTTTTGACGGGTACAAAGAACAAAAGTACATTAACTTTTTATAAGAATGCTGGTTATAATGATGAGGATAAAACAGCATTTATACACTGGATTGAGTAAAATAAATGCCGGACTGTCGGATGAATTTAGGATAAATTTTGCTCACAAGAGGAAAGAATTATGAGAACAGTAGATAAAAATGATATCGTAGCGGACCTGACACAACTGGGCCTGAAACAAGGAGATGTTGTCATTGTCCATACATCGTTAAAAAGTATTGGATATGTATGTGGAGGAGCGCAGACTGTGATAGAAGCTCTAATTGAAGTCGTTACTTCTGAAGGTACCATTGTGATGCCGACACAGTCATGGAAAAATCTAGATCCGAAAACAGGTGTGCACTGGAATGCAGAGGAGTCAGACTGGGATAAAATTAGAGAGAATTGGCCAGCATATGATAAACAGATAACGCCAACAAATACGATGGGAGCTGTTGCAGAAATGTTCCGTCAATGGCCGGGGAGCATCAGAACAGATCATCCAGCAAGATCAATTTGTGCATGGGGAAAACATGCTGAATATATTACAGTGGAACATACTCTTTCAAATATATTTGGGGAGGGTTCACCTATCGCAAAACTCTATGAACTTGACGCAAAAGTATTGTTGTTAGGGGTTGGATATGATAAAAACACTTCTATACACTTAGCGGATGTCCGTGCAGAGTATCCTGGGAAACATGACTGTGTTGAGCATAGTGCCATACTTGAAGATGGTGTTCGTATATGGAAAGCGTATAACACCTTATTCGTTGATGGAGAAGATTTTGAGGACATAGGAAGCGCCTTTGAGGGAAATGGCCTTGCAAAGATAGGAAAAATCGGCAATGCCGATTCTAGATTGATGCAACAACGTGAACTAGTAGATTTTGCTGTCTCTTGGATTGAAAAACATCGTAGATGAACTGAATTTTAACTATTGTAAAGAAATCAATAGATACTGGCTAAACTTTAGTAGAAATAGGTTGATAATTCCTATTTTATCAGATAAACTTAGGATTCATAAAAGGAAATAACGAATGAAATCGTATCAAGATATAAATAAAGAAACTATTGATAGATGGGTTGAAGAAGGTTGGGAATGGAGTAAGCCGATTTCACATGATGAGTATATTAGTGCAAAAAACGGAGATTGGAATGTTTTTCTTACTCCGACGGTTCCTGTTCCACATGAGTGGTTAGGAAATTTAAATGGAAAGAAAATCTTAGGTTTAGCATCGGGTGGTGGGCAACAAATACCTATATTTAACGCATTAGGTGCAGACTGCACTGTTCTTGATAATTCTCCAAAGCAAATAGAAAGTGAATTTTTAATTGCTGAAAGAGAAGGCTATACTATTAAAGCGATTGAAGGCGATATGACAAAAGCTTTGCCTTTTGAGAATGAAACCTTTGATATAGTCTTTCATCCGGTTTCAAACTGTTATGTTGAAGATGTGGAGCCCATTTTTAATGATGCGTATAGAGTTCTGAAAAAGGGTGGAATTTTTCTGGCAGGATTAAACAATGAAATAAATTACATTGTGGATAATGAAGAAAAAGAAATTATTTGGAAAATGCCGTTTAATCCATTAAAAGATAAAGCAGCCAAAGATTTTATGATAAAAGAAAATACTGGCATGCAATTCTCTCACAATATGACAGAGCAAATAGGCGGGCAGTTAAAGGCAGGGTTCACTCTACTTGACATATATGAAGATACAAATGGTTTTGGTAGACTGCATGAACTGAATATTAAAACATATATTGCAACAAAATCAGTTAAATGATAGAAATAGAAGACTTATATTTTCTTACAAAGAAGATATAAGATTTTTGACATTTTTCTGTTTATATGATAATATATGACTGTAAAATCAAAAAACGTCACAGCGTTCTTAGGAGGAGATTATGGCTACTGCTTTTACTAGTGAAGAAAAAGAAGTTATTAGAAAGAAATTACATAAAGTTGCAAAGGAATGCCTTCAAAGATATGGGGTTAAGAAAACCACAGTTGACCAGATGGCAGCAATGGTAGATATATCTAAAGGTTCTTTTTACAATTTTTATTCCTCAAAAGAAATGTTATTTTTTACGGTCTTAGAAGAATATCAAATAGATGTTATGAGTCGTCTGATAGAACAATTAGGTATGGAAACCAAGATAGATACAAATCGTCTGGTACAGTTACTTTATGATTTGTATCAAGATTTTCGCTATTCGTTTATGTATACCATATTTAAAAATCATGAAATGGAATTACTCGTAAGAAAATTGCCAAAAGAAGTGATGATAAATCATCATCTTATAGATGATAGAATGGTTAAAAAAATTGTGTCTCGAATCCACATTAAAGAAACTGTATCAGTAGAAATCGTATCTGCTTTGTTTAGAACTATTGCGATGACTATGTTGCACATCGAGGAAATTGGCGAAAAACAATTTGACACTATATTGAAATTAGTAATCCAAGGTATTGTTGGACAAATTATTGAGGAGGATAATGATGAAAGAGGCAATTAAGACAGTAAATCTTTCTAAAAGATATGGAAAAACTCTTGTTGTTGATAACTTGAATCTATCAATAAAATGTAGTGAAATAGTAGGTTTTTTAGGGCTGAATGGTGCAGGGAAAACGACGACTATGAGAATGCTATTAGGATTGATAAAACCTACATCAGGAGAATGTTATATCCAAGGGAAAAAGGTAGACCAATATAATTTAGAGGTTCGGAATGAAATAGGTTATATTATTGAAACGCCCTATTCTTATCCAGACTTAACCGTGAGAGAAAACTTAGAAATAGTTAGTACATTAAGAGGAGTTAGAAATAAAGATGCTATTGATTGGGTTACTGAAAAATTAAAACTGGAGCAATATAAAGATAAACAAGTAAAACATCTTTCTTTAGGAAATGTTGCTCGCTTAGGAATTGCAAAAGCTATTATTCATAAACCTAAAATCTTAATCCTTGATGAGCCGACAAATGGATTAGATCCTTTTGGGGTTATTGAAGTGAGAGAGCTATTAAAGGACTTAGCGGATAATCTCGGTACAACTGTTCTTATTTCAAGTCATAAGCTGGAAGAAATAGCTAAAATTGCTACCAGAATAATAATTATACATGAAGGTAGACTGATAAAAGAAGTTGAAAGCAAAGAATTAGATAAGCGCTTAGAAAAAAAGTTATTAGTAAGTGGTTCTAATAATAAGGCTATAAAAGAAGTATTATCTAATAATGGTTATCATGTAAATTTCAAATCAGAATCAGAAAATAATATCTGTTGCGTGGAACTGATTGATACAAAATCTGTGGAATATCCGGAAGAAATTGCTACATTACTGGTTAATGCAGGGTATCCACCTAAATTGCTGACTATTGAAAAAGAAGATTTAGAGAATTATTTTCTTAGAATGCTTAATGACTACAATGGAGGAGTATAGAATGAAAAATCTTAGTTCCTGTATTTTAATTGAATGGAGAAAGTTAATAAAATCAAAACTTTCCATCGTAACTGCTTGTTCTATCTGTTTAGTTCCTTTTATTGTTGGGTTGTTTGCAACTATGATGAAATATCCAGAGAATTTCAAAAATCTTGGTTTGATTTCTGCAAAAATGGAAATGATGAGGCTAACAGACTGGTCGTCATACTTAATGACCGTATCACAAGTCATTTCTGTTGGGGGATTGCTCTTTTTTGGATTTACAGCATCTTGGGTTTTTGGCAGAGAATATTCTGATAAAACTATGATAGACTTATTAGCACTCCCGATAAAAAGAGATACAATCGTATTATCCAAATTTATCGTTATCGCTTTATGGAGCTATACTCTATCAATTTTTGCACTTTTATTGGGATTATTAGCTGGCAATCTGATTGGACTTGAGGGCGGGAGCTTAACGGTGATTTTCAAAGGCATACTTACTTTTGGTTATTGTACTACTCTTACGATCATACTCTCTACTCCAGTGGCGTTTTTTGCTTGTTTAGGCCGGGGATATTTGTCACCATTGGCATTTATTATTTTTACTATTATTTTTTCTCAGCTTGGTTCTGCTCTTAACTTTGGAAAATATATTCCATGGGCGATTCCTGCACTCGCAAGTGGTATTGCAGGAAAAGCAATATTGAATTTTGGGAGCATTGTCAGTTTATTTGGGGTAAGTATTCTAGGCCTTATCGCAACAATAGCTTGGTGGAGATATGCTGATTACAATTAAAATGAAGTGATGAAGGTGATATTAATAGGATGGCTATTATGCCCTATCTGTAAAAGGAAAACTCTCAATGTCCCAATACAAAAGCAAACACAAAGAACAGGTGTAAATATCTAATGGAAATTTTGAAAATGATAAGCTGGGAGCAAGAAACATGGGAGCGTAAACAGTTACGCAAAGAAACATGAAGTATCTTTTCTAAAGCAAAAACGCTTAAACTGTACTGTCCCCAAAAAGTTAAACAAGAAATTATGGCAAGGATTGAATTCTGTATTGGACAGGACTCAGTCCTTTTAATTCGTTTGTTGTTGTAGTAATCAGTTCGGACGATTCCCCTTTCGTGAGATAGACGGTCTAATGCCTTTGGATTTCAGAAACTGATGGTAATACTGATGTTGGTACTGCTACCCTTGATCATTATGGAGAATCATATTCTCGTACTGTTCCTCTGTGAATGTCTGCTCCAACATCGTTTTCACTTGCTCTAAGTTCGGTGAATGAGAAAGATTATAAGCGATGATTTCACGATTGAAATCGTCTAAAATTGGGGATAAATAAAATTGCTGTGTGCTACTTGGAATGGCAAACTCTGTCACATCTGTATAACATTTCTCCATTGGTTTGGATGCTTCAAACTGGCGTTGAATGAGATTCTCTGCTTTCTTACAAACTTCCCCTTGGTAAGAAAAATACTTGCGTTTTCGACGAATTTTAGCTCGTAAATGAAGTACTTTCATCAAACGCTGAACCTTCTTGTGATTGATTACATACCCACGATTCTTTGGTTCTAAATAAATCCGACGATAGCCATAGTTGCTCTTACGTTTACCATAAACGGCCTGTATCTCAGGATTGATATCCTGTTATGTGTTGTTTTAAGTGGTAATAATAGGCTGAATGAGCTAGTTTGAGAATACTTAGAAGAATATCTAAAGAAAATTCCATTACCAATTCTCGAACAATTTCTGTTTTTCTTCTTTCTATTTTTCCTCCTTCAATCGGAGTTCTCTCAACTTTTTTAGAACGGCATTCTCTGCTCGCAAGTATTCATTTTCTGCTTGAAGACGTTCTAACTCGGTCATTTCTTCTAGTATTTTCTTTGGTTTGCGTCCCATTTTAGGTGGCCTCCCTCTTTGTTTCTAAACAATAATATACCTGTTTTTCTTATATTGTGCGAGCCAATTAGAAAGTATTCCTCGGTTTGGAAGAGCGTAGGTGAGAGACACACTCAGTTGTGAACGACCTTTAAGTAAGACTTCATCTATCATTTCTTATTTTAATTTTGGAGAATAGTACCGATTTCTTCTTTTTTTGACCATCTCAAATCCGTAACGATCGATCAATTTAGTTAAATACTGAAGATTAGAAATATTTACCCCATATCTATTTGACAGTTGCTTGAAGCCATATCCTTGTTTTCTGAGTTCATAGATTTGAACTTTGTTCCCATACGTTAATTTCATAACAAAACACCTCAATCGTTAGATTTTTTTCTGTTTAACTTTTTGGGTGCGGTTCAAAATCCCCTATAACAAGGTTTCACGAGCATTTAAGAATATCCAAAAATTGGCAAATGTTTATAATTAAACATTTGCCAATATAAGCGTTTTCTGTTAGGATTAAGTTAAAACAATGAAAGCGAGAACAAGATGACACGTTTACAAGATGATTTTTTTGACTATGTCAATGGTGAATGGGAAAAAACAGCAGTTATTCCTGATGATAAGCCAGTGACAGGTGGATTTATGGATTTGGATCAAGATATTGAAAAGTTGATGCTGGCTACAACTGACAAATGGTTGGCAGGCCAAGATGTACCTGAAGATCCAATCTTACAAAATTTTGTGAAATACCACCGTTTAGTAGCAGATTTTGACGAACGGGAACAAGCAGGGGTTGCTCCTGCAATGCCACTTGTAGAAGAGTATAAGAAGCTTAGTTCTTTCAAAGAGTTTGCAGGTAAGATTGCTGAGTATGAAATGGCTGGGAAACCGAATGTTTTACGATTTGATGTTGCTCCAGATTTTATGAATGCTCAAATGAATGTTCTCTGGGCTGATGCGCCTGGCATCATTCTGCCAGATACGACCTATTATGAAGAAGGAAATGAAAAAGGTAAGGAACTGCTGGCAATCTGGCGGAAAATGCAGGAAGAATTGTTGCCTAAATTTGGTTTTTCGGCAGAAGAAATAAAAGAAATGTTGGATAACTATCTGAAATTGGATGCTAAATTAGCCAAGTATGTTCTTTCTAAAGAAGAAAGTTCAGAGTATGTGAAATTATATCACCCTTATGATTGGGCAGATTTCACTAAGCTTGCACCTGAATTACCGCTGGATGCAATCTTCACAGATATTTTAGGGCAAGTTCCAGACAAGGTGATTGTTCCTCAAGAGCGTTTCTGGAAAGAATTTGCAGCTGAATATTATTCAGAAAAGAATTGGGCTGCTATTCATGCGGGATTGAAATTATTTGCAGCTGGTGCTTGGACGGCTTATCTAACAGAAGAAATTCGCGTTCTTTCTGGCACCTATGTGCGAGCTATTACAGGTGTGCCTGAGGCTCGTGCTAAGGAAAAAGCAGCGTACCAAATGGCGCAGGCACCATATAATCAAGCTCTCGGCCTTTGGTATGCGGGGGAAAAATTCTCACCGGAAGCAAAAGCAGATGTAGAGCATAAAGTCGCTGCTATGATTGATGTTTATAAGTCGCGCCTAGAAACGGCAGATTGGTTAGCTAAGGAAACACGTGATAAAGCGATTGTCAAGCTCAATGTCATCACACCACATATCGGCTATCCAGAAAAATTGCCAGAAACTTATGCGAAAAAAGTGATTGATGAGAAATTGAGCTTGGTGGAGAATGCTCAAAACTTAGCAAAAATTTCTATTGCGCATACATGGAGTCAATGGAATAAGGAAGTGGATCGCAGTGAATGGCATATGCCAGCTCATATGGTCAACGCTTATTATGATCCACAGCAAAATCAAATTGTGTTCCCAGCAGCCATTCTTCAAGCGCCGTTTTATGATTTGCATCAATCTTCGTCAGCTAATTACGGTGGGATTGGTGCAGTAATTGCTCATGAAATTTCACATGCATTTGATTCAAATGGAGCCTCATTTGACGAACATGGAAGTCTAAATAACTGGTGGAAGCCGGAAGATTATGAAGCTTTCCAAGAACGTACTCAAAAAGTGATTGAACAATTTGATGGTCAAGATTCTTATGGAGCTAAAGTTAATGGGAAATTAACTGTGTCAGAGAATATTGCGGATTTAGGTGGTATTGCGGCAGCACTTGAAGCAGCTAAGAAAGAAGCAGATTTTTCTGCAGAAGAATTCTTTACGAACTTTGCTCGTATTTGGCGCATGAAAGCTCGTCCAGAATACATGCAAATGTTGGCAAGTGTGGATGTACATGCTCCTGGGAAACTTCGTACAAATATTCAATTACCAAACTTTGATGATTTCTTTACGACTTTTGATATTAAAGAAAGCGATGGTATGTGGCGCAAACCAGAAGATCGCGTGATTATTTGGTAATGGCGTCACTTTACTTAAAACCAGTTGGATTACCAGCTGGTTTTTTGTTTGAGAACGGAGAAGTAGACTTTTCCTAATTATACCTTTCAAAATCCTTTGAAAATGGTATAATAATAACATCATAAAATTGGAGTACATCAATGACTTTTTATAATCATAAATCAATTGAAAAAAAATGGCAGAAATATTGGGCGGAGAATCATACGTTTAAGACTGGGACGGCTGCATCAAAACCTAAATTTTATGCGTTAGATATGTTTCCTTACCCGTCTGGGGCTGGTCTTCATGTGGGGCATCCTGAGGGCTACACAGCAACGGATATTCTCAGTCGCTACAAACGTGCGCAAGGCTATAATGTCCTTCATCCAATGGGGTGGGATGCTTTTGGACTTCCAGCAGAACAATACGCAATGGATACAGGAAATGACCCAGCTGAATTTACAGCTAAAAACATTGCCAACTTTAAACGTCAAATCAATAGCCTTGGTTTCTCATATGATTGGGATCGCGAAATTAACACAACAGATCCTAACTACTATAAGTGGACGCAGTGGATTTTTACAAAATTGTATGAAAAAGGTTTGGCATACGAAGCTGAAGTGCCAGTTAACTGGGTTGAAGAACTAGGAACGGCTATTGCCAACGAAGAAGTGCTTCCCGACGGTACATCTGAACGTGGTGGTTATTCAGTTGTTCGTAAACCAATGCGTCAATGGATGCTTAAAATCACAGCTTATGCTGAACGTCTCTTGGAAGATCTAGATGACCTTGATTGGCCAGAATCTATCAAAGATATGCAACGGAACTGGATTGGTAAATCAACTGGTGCTAACGTGACTTTTAAAGTCAAAGATACAGACAAAGATTTCACCGTATTTACAACTCGTCCAGATACACTTTTCGGTGCTACCTATGCTGTTCTAGCACCAGAACATGCTCTTGTTGATGCTATTACCAGTCCTGAACAAGCTCAAGCCGTTGCTGCTTATAAACGTGCGGCTAGCCTTAAATCTGACCTCGCTCGTACAGATCTTGCCAAAGAAAAAACAGGTGTCTGGACTGGTAGCTATGCCATTAACCCAGTTAATGGTAAGGAAATTCCAATCTGGATTGCCGATTATGTGCTTGCTAGCTATGGGACGGGAGCTATTATGGCAGTTCCTGCGCATGATGACCGCGACTGGGAATTTGCAAAACAATTCGATTTAGAAATTATTCCAGTTCTCGAAGGTGGAAATGTTGAGGAAGCAGCCTATACAGAAGACGGCCTTCACATCAACTCTGGCTTCCTAGATGGCCTCGATAAAGCTCAAGCTATTGACAAAATGGTTGCATGGCTTGAAGCAGAAGGTGTTGGTAATAAGAAAGTCACTTACCGTTTGCGTGACTGGCTTTTCTCACGTCAACGTTATTGGGGGGAACCAATCCCAATCATTCATTGGGAAGATGGCACAACAACAGCTGTTCCAGAAGATCAACTACCACTTGTATTGCCAGTAACAAAAGACATCAAACCTTCAGGAACAGGTGAAAGTCCACTTGCTAACTTGACAGACTGGCTGGAAGTTACGCGTGAAGATGGTGTCAAAGGCCGTCGTGAAACGAACACCATGCCGCAATGGGCAGGTTCAAGCTGGTATTATCTGCGCTACATTGACCCACACAATACAGAAAAATTAGCTGATGAAGAACTGCTTAAGGCATGGCTACCAGTTGATATTTACATTGGTGGTGCTGAACATGCCGTGCTTCACTTGCTCTATGCACGCTTTTGGCACAAAGTTCTATATGACCTTGGTGTTGTTCCAACTAAAGAACCCTTCCAAAAACTCTTTAACCAAGGGATGATTTTGGGAACAAGCTATCGTGACCACCGTGGCGCCCTTGTAGCGACAGATAAAGTTGAAAAACGTGACGGTTCTTTCTTCAATATCGAAACAGGTGAAGAATTGGAACAAGCCCCAGCTAAGATGTCTAAATCTTTGAAGAATGTTGTTAATCCAGATGATGTAGTGGAGCAGTATGGTGCAGATACTCTTCGCGTTTACGAAATGTTTATGGGGCCGCTTGATGCATCTATTGCTTGGTCTGAAGAAGGACTTGAAGGCTCACGTAAATTCCTCGACCGTGTTTATCGTTTGTTGACAACAAAAGAAATTGTGGCTGAAAACAATGGTAATTTGGATAAAGTTTATAATGAAACTGTCAAAGCCGTTACAGAACAACTTGAAGCCATGAAATTCAACACAGCTATCGCTCAATTAATGGTTTTCATTAATGCTGCAAACAAAGAAGACAAACTCTTTGCTGACTACGCTAAAGGTTTTATACAATTATTAGCCCCATTTGCGCCACACCTTTCAGAAGAATTGTGGCAAACATTGACACAATCTGGTGAATCAATTTCATATGTTCTTTGGCCAACGTGGGACGAAGCTAAGTTGGTTGAAAACGATGTAGAAATTGTTGTTCAAATCAAAGGTAAAGTTCGTGCAAAACTTGTCGTACCAAAAGATTCAAGCCGTGAGGATCTTGAAAAACTTGCTCTTGCTAACGACAAAATTCAGTCCGAAGTGGAGGGTAAGGAAGTTGTTAAGGTAATCGTTGTACCTAATAAGTTGGTCAATATTGTGGTGAAATAAATAGAAAGAAGAAAGGGTTCTGATATCATTCAGAATCCTTTTTGCTGTTCTTGCTAGATGTGTAGTATTGTTCTTCTGCTTACACAGTTTTTCCATATAGGCCATTGGGAAAAGCTAAAAGATCATTGAAATTGTAGATTTTGGTTACTAGACAGCTTTCAATGAGTTATATTGTTATTTCGTTTATCTTTTATTACTGTTTAAAGTTGCAGATAAAGAAATGCAGTTTACATCAAGAATACCATATGGTTTTTTATTGGCTTCGTTAGTTTTATCCATAACCTCAAAGTACTGCTTTGAGATTACGGATCACTGTCTATTATTTTCTTATTTCAAGATGATAGACTGAAATGGTCGTCCAGCTCATTTCGCTACTAAAAGATTATAATAAGATGGTCATCAGCGGATTTGTTTATTGTTAACTCAGATTATTTTGAAACACACGATATTAATGAATAAAGAGAACTATTGGCCCTGTTGAAATCAAAAAGGCAAGCAAAGAGGTATTTTGTAGAGCGTCTTATTTTACTTACACTAGTGACAGGATGAGGGCTGCAGATAAGAGAGACTCTAAAAAAGTGTACATAAAACTAATATAATTCTATTTGCACTTGGACAGTTTCCTAGCTTAAATGGAAGATAAATTTAATTTTTATCAAAAAAAATAGAGAACTTTTTACATGAAACCCTTTACATTTTATCGACAAATGTATATAATATCTACAGAAAACGTTTGCACAGATAATAAAATGTTTATGTAAGCTAAAAAATAAAGGAGTTTTCTTTTTATGAAGAAAGTGTATCATCTACAATCTCGAACAAATGAAAAGCGTCAGCATTTTGCAATTCGTAGATGGAAAATAGGGGTAGCGTCCATTGCTATTTTTGCTAGTGTCTTTTTAGCAGGAAATGTGTTAGCGCAAGCAGATGAAACTCACAGTGTAGAAAACAGCAGCTTGTCTTCCACATTAGCTAGTGTTGCCAATTCATCACATATAGCTTCAACTAGAGAAGACGCATCAGACAAACTAGATTTGACACCAGTGCGTTTTGTGCAAGAAAATAGTCCAAGTTCAACGACGAACGCTGCTACAACAAGTCCATCAGCAAAAAAAGAAACCACTGAAAAGAAAGAAGATGCTGTTGCAAATTCTGCGGAAAAAGCAACTCCTGTTGTAGAGACGAAATCCGAAGATAAAATTGCAGAAGGTAATATCCGTTTGCACTTTAAGACACTTCCGTCAGATAATTTAGCTAGTCTTGGTTTGTGGACTTGGGATGATGTAGAAACACCTTCTAGTCAAAAAGGCAGCTGGCCGACAGGGGCAACGAGCTTTTCAACAGCCAAAAAAGATGATTATGGCTATTATCTTGATGTGAAAATGGCTGAAAAGCGTAGCAAAATTAGTCTCTTAATTAATAATACAGCAGGCACAAATCTGACTGGAGATAAGACGATTGAATTGCTGAGCCCTAATATGAATGAAGTCTGGTTTGATAAAGACTACAATCCTCATCCTTATGAGCCCCTAAAAGAGGGGTTGGTGCGTATTAACTATTATCGTACTGATGGTAAGTATGACAAGAAATCGCTTTGGCTTTGGGGAGATGTAGAAAATCCTAGTAAAAATTGGCCTGACGGAGTGGATTTTGAAAAGACTGGGAAATATGGTCGTTATGTAGATGTTCCCTTAAAAGATGCTGCAAAAACGATTGGATTTTTACTTTTAGATGAAAACAAATCAGGAGATGATGTGAAGATTCAGCCTCAGGATTATAATTTGACAAATTTGAAGAAAAATAGTCAAATTTTCCTTCGTGATGCAGATCCAAACATTTATACGAATCCTTATTTTGTTAATGATATTCGTATGACAGGAGCACAACATATCGGCTTGACAGAGATTGAAGCAACTTTTTCAACTCTTGAAAATGCCAAAAAAGAAGATATTTTAAAAAATCTAAAGATTACAGGCAAAAATAAGAAAGAAGTAGCGATTAAGGATGTGATACTTGATGTTAAGAATAAAAAAGCTAAAATTGTTGGCGATTTTGGACAAGCGCAAGCGCCTTATACGATAAAGTATGGTAATGACCAATTTACAACCAGTATGAATTGGCAGCTGAAGGATAGTATTTATAAGTATGATGGTGAATTGGGAGCGCGTGTTTCTCAAGCGGGCAAACAAGTGGATGTAACCTTCTGGTCACCAAGTGCAGATCAAGTAGATTTGGTGATTTACGATAAAAACGATCAGAACAAGGTTGTTGGCAAAGTAGCGATGACAAAAGGGGAAGCTGGTACTTGGAAGGGAACATTGACACCACAAACAAATCTAGGAATCAAGGATTACCGTGGTTATTTCTATCATTATGAAATTACTCGCGGGGGTAAAAAAGTTCTCGTACTAGATCCTTATGCCAAATCTTTGGCAGCGTGGAATAGTGAAGATGCAGAAAAAGGCGAGTCCTACAAGATTGCCAAAGCAGCCTTTGTCGAGCCAAGTGAATATGGTCCAAAAGATCTGACCTATGCTAAGATTCCTAACTTTAAGAAGCGGGAAGATGCCTTGATTTATGAGACACACGTTCGTGATTTTACCTCAGATCCAGCTATTTCAAAGGATTTGAAATCTCAATTTGGGACTTTCTCAGCTTTTATTGAGAAATTGAATTATTTGAAAGACTTGGGAGTGACCCACATTCAACTCCTGCCAGTTCTGAGTTATTACTTTGTCAATGAATTGAAAAATGCTGAGCGCATGGACAAGTACGCTTCCAGCAACAGCAATTACAACTGGGGTTATGATCCACAAAACTATTTTTCATTAACAGGAATGTATTCAACAAATCCGAAAGATCCAGCTAAGCGTATTGAAGAATTTAAAAATCTTGTCAATGAAATTCATAAGCGTGGTATGGGTGTCATCATAGATGTGGTCTATAATCATACTGCCAAGACTTCTATTTTTGAAGATTTAGAGCCAAATTACTATCACTTTATGGATGCGGATGGTACACCGAGAACTAGCTTTGGTGGTGGCCGCTTGGGGACAACACACTACATGAGCCGTCGTGTTTTAGTAGATTCGATTAAATATTTGACTAGTGAATACAAGGTAGATGGTTTCCGTTTTGATATGATGGGGGATCATGATGCAGAGTCTGTCCAAAAAGCCTATGAAGAAGCAAAAAAATTAAATCCAAATCTAGTGATGCTGGGGGAAGGTTGGAAGACGTATACAGGGGATGAAAATAAGCCAGTCCAGCCCGCGGATCAATCTTGGATGAAATCCACTGATACCGTTGGTGTCTTCTCAGATGATATTCGCAACACCTTGAAATCTGGTTATCCGAATGAAGGAGCACCTGCCTTTATTACTGGTGGCAAACGCAATGTAGAAAGTGTTTTTAAAAATATCAAGGCACAGCCAACCAATTTTGAAGCAGATAGCCCAGGAGATGTGATTCAATACATTGCTGCGCATGATAATTTGACACTCTTTGATATCATTGCCCAGTCGATCAAGAAAGATCCTGCGGTGCCTGCAAATAATCAAGAGATTCATCGTCGTTTGCGCCTAGGCAATCTGATGGTTCTAACTTCGCAAGGTACGCCTTTCATTCATTCTGGACAAGAATATGGGCGGACAAAACAATTCCGAGATCCAGCTTATAAATACCCTGTACCTGATGATAAGGTACCGAATAAGTCACATCTATTGACCAATGCAGACGGAACACCGTTTGAGTACCCATACTTCATTCATGATTCCTATGATTCTAGTGATGCAGTCAATCATTTTGATTGGACTAAGGCGACTGATTCTGGAAAATATCCTGAAAATGCCAAGAGTCGGGCCTATATGAAAGGTTTGATTGCCCTACGAAAATCAACGGATGCCTTCACACGCAAGACTAAAGCTGAAGTCGATCAAAATGTAACTCTCATTACACAGCCAGGTAAAGACGGTGTTGGGAAAGAAGATCTTATCCTAGGCTATCAAGTTGTAGCTTCAAATGGAGATATTTATGCTGTCCTTATTAACGCAGATAGTAAGGAACGGAAATTTAATTTTGGTGAAGGGTATAAGCATCTAGCGCAGGCAGAAATTGTCGCAGATGCTCATACAGCAGGGGTAGCAGCTATCTCTAATCCAGCAGGTGTGAACTTAGGAGCAGACGGTGTCTTATTAGCACCATTGACAGCCACAATCTTGCGCATTCAAAAAAAGAGTAAACCAAATCAAGAAAAACCAAACGGGGAAGATAAACATCAAAGCGGACTTTCTAGACCAAAAGAAGATTCTGGGCAAGCAGCGCCTTCTTCAACACAGAGAGATACTTCAACTGAGAAGATCCAGCAACAGCAAATAGCAAGAGCAAAATCAGATAAGTTCTTGCCGTCTACGGGAACAACGGTTTCAATGATTGGCATTTTTACAGGAATTGTCTTGCTTTTATCAGGTGTATGTATTCTTAAGAAAAAGAAATAGAACTTTCATAGGACGGAAGCTATGTCGGCTGTAAGACTTCTAATCTCTCTGCAGTTGCTAGCCTCAGATGGATTTGACGAATCTTTTTTGCCAATCTATTTTTCGTCTGTATATTTGATTAGAAAACTTGAAATGTTTTTCTGAAAGCGCTATAATTTTGATAGATTAATATTAGGAGGATGGGTTTTATGAAATCATCTAAAGCCACAATCACAATTTTTTCAGCTCTTGCTTCAGTTATTTTATTGACTAGTTGTGGAACAAAAGCAGCCGATAATAAAACTACGCAAAGTAACACATCTGACAATAAAGTCACAATGACGCATGATCAATTGCGTTCAAGAGAAAATACCATGGGCACACTTTGGTATCAAAAATCTGATGAAGCCAAAGCCCTGTATTTGCAAGGTTATAATGTCGCAACGAACCGTCTGAAAGAATTGTTGCAAAAACCGACAGATAAGCCATATTCAATCGTTCTTGACTTAGATGAAACGGTCTTAGACAATAGCCCTTATCAGGCTCAAAATGTCAAAGACGGCACAGCTTTTAATCCTAAAAATTGGGATGCTTGGGTACAGAAAGCTTCAGCTAAAGCTGTTCCTGGTGCGAAAGAATTTCTTCAATATGCTCATCAAAATGGTGTTCAAATCTACTATATTTCTGACCGTGCGGCAAATCAAGTAGATGCAACGATTAAGAATTTAGAAAAAGAAGGTATTCCTGTACAAGGGAAAGATCATTTGATGTTTTTAGAAAAAGGCGTGAAATCAAAAGAAGGTCGCCGTCAAAAAGTTCAGGAAAAAACGAATCTGGTTATGTTGCTAGGAGATAATCTGGTTGACTTTGCAGATTTCTCAAAGACATCAGCTGATGAACGTGGCAAGAAATTGGAAGAATTAAAGAAAGAATTTGGCGAAAAATTCATTATCTTCCCAAATCCAATGTACGGTTCATGGGAAAGCACAGTTTATAAAGGCAAAAAATTAGATGCGAAAGGCCAAATTGAAGAACGCCAAAAAGCGTTGCAAGGTTATAAATAATAAAAAGGAAAAACAGAATGTCCAAAATAAGGGTATTCTGTTTTTTCTTTGTCTTTTAGCTTGTGCTTTGTGAATGTATGAAAAAGTGGACTAAGATTTGCTAATTTCATTATAGTAAAGATGCTTATATTTTCCAGATGCTTACTCTTAAGCTAGCTAGCAAGATGTGACTTAAAATAAAAATGGTTTACACTAATGAAAAGACAAAGGGGATTCTTTATTTTTTAATCGAAAAATCCTTTGTTTTATGGTAAAATAGTGTCATTACAAGGCGAGGGAAAAAGATGTCATCAACGTTTGAAATTTTAATGAATCAAATCAATATGCCACTTGATATGAGACAATCAAGTGCCTTTTTACATGCAGAAATTGAGCAAGTTCTGGTGCATAAAGTCAGCCATATCTGGGAATTTCATTTTTCTTTTGAAGAAATTTTGCCGATTGACATATTTCAAGAATTGAAAAAGTGCTTGAAGGAAGAATTTTCTAAAACGGGGAATCAAGCAGTTTTTGAGATAAGGACAATAAACAAAGATTTCACAGATGAGCTATTGCAGGCTTATTATCAAGAAGCTTTTACAGAAGGTCCTTGTACTAGTCAGGGATTTCGCAGTATGTATCAAGGGTTGAAGGTGCATGCTGAAGGAAATCAACTAGTGATTGAAGGTCCTTCAAGCATTGATACGGATCATTTTCAGAAGATTCATTTGCCAAATTTGGCAAAACAGTTGGTCAAGTTTGGTTTTCCACAGTTTCAATGTCAGGTTAAGGCAAGCGATGCTTTAACACAGCAGCAAGTTGAAACTTTCCAAGCTGAGAAAGAAAAGATTGTACAAGCAGCGAATGATGAAGCTCTAAAAGCCATAGAAGTGCTGCAGAAAATGGCAGCTCCACCTGTTGAAGAAAAGACAAGTTACTCTGGTTTTCAAGCGAAAAAAGCTACTGCACGACCAAAATTGGATAAAGCTGAAATCACGCAGATGAATGCCATTCAGACTGAGGAAAATCGGATTGTCTTTGAAGGAATGGTTTTCGATCTTGAAAAAAAGGTTACTCGCACAGGGCGCGTACTCATTAATTTTAAGATGACCGATTATACTTCTAGCTTTGCGCTTCAGAAATGGTTTAAAAATGAAGAAGAAGCTAAGAAATATGACATGATTAAGAAAAATTCATGGTTGCGTGTACGTGGAAATATTGAAATGAATAACTTCACGCATGATTTGACTATGAATGTACAAGATGTACAGGAAGTGGTACATTATGACCGTAAAGATCTCATGCCTGAAGGTGAGAAACGGATTGAATTTCATGCGCATACCAATATGTCAACTATGGATGCCCTACCAGAAGTCGAAGATTTGATTGCGACAGCTGCGAAGTGGGGGCATAAAGCAGTTGCGATTACTGACCACGGCAATGTGCAGAGTTTTCCTCATGGTTATAAAGCTGCTAAAAAAGCCGGGATTCAGTTGATTTATGGTATGGAAGCCAATATTGTTGAAGATCGTGTGCCTATTACTTACAATGAAATAGATATGGAGTTGGGAGAAGCCACTTATGTTGTCTTTGACGTAGAAACGACTGGTTTGTCTGCTATTTATAATGATTTGATTCAGGTGGCAGCCAGCAAGATGTACAAGGGCAATGTCATCGCGGAATTTGACGAATTTATTAATCCAGGACACCCTTTGAGTGCGTTTACGACAGATTTGACGGGAATTACAGATGAACATGTTAAAAATGCGAAACCACTTGAGCAAGTTTTACAGGAATTTCAGGAATTTTGCAAAGATACGGTACTTGTCGCTCATAATGCTACCTTTGACGTGGGCTTTATGAATGTCAACTATGAGCGTCATGGCTTGCCGAAAATCACCCAGCCAGTCATTGACACGCTGGAATTTGCCCGCAACCTCTATCCAGAATACAAGCGGCATGGTTTGGGGCCTCTAACTAAGCGTTTTCAAGTATCGCTTGACCATCACCACATGGCCAATTACGATGCGGAAGCAACAGGACGACTGCTATTTATCTTCATCAGAGATGTAGCAGAAAAGCGTGGAATTACCAATCTTAATAAGTTGAATACGGATTTGGTGGATGAAAATTCCTATAAAAAAGCACGAGTGAAACACGCTACGATTTATGTGAAAAATCAAACAGGGTTGAAGAATATTTTCAAATTGGTCAGTCTGTCCAATACTAAATATTTTGAAGGTGTACCACGGATTCCGCGAACGGTTTTGGATGCGCATCGAGAAGGCTTGGTTCTAGGAACTGCTTGTTCAGAAGGAGAAGTGTTTGATGCGGTTGTTTCACAGGGTCTGGATGCAGCTGTCGAAGTAGCGAAATATTATGACTTTATCGAAATCATGCCTCCAGCGATTTATGCTCCATTGATTGCTAAAGAGCAGGTTAAGGATATGGAGGAACTGCACACAATCATCAAGAATTTGATTGAAGTTGGAAAACGACTAGACAAACCAGTTCTGGCTACGGGAGATGTGCATTATATTGAGCCTGAGGAAGAAATTTATCGGGAGATTATCGTTAGGAGTTTGGGACAAGGTGCCATGATTAACCGGACCATAGGTCACGGTGAAAATGCTCAACCAGCTCCGCTTCCCAAAGCACATTTCCGTACAACCAATGAAATGCTGGATGAATTCGCTTTTTTAGGTGATGAACTAGCTCGACAAGTGGTCATTGAGAATCCCAATCAGTTGGCGTTAACCTTTGAACCAATTGAAGTGGTAAAAGGGGACCTCTATACACCATTTATTGAGAAATCTGAAGAAAAAGTCGCTGAGTTGACTTATGCAAAGGCTTTTGAAATCTATGGTAATCCACTGCCAGATATTGTAGATCATCGAATTGAACGGGAATTATCCTCTATTTTAGGGAATGGTTTTGCCGTGATTTACTTGGCTTCGCAAATGCTTGTACAGCGTTCTAATAAACGAGGCTATTTAGTTGGTTCGCGTGGTTCAGTTGGCTCCAGTTTTGTGGCGACCATGATTGGGATTACTGAGGTCAATCCTTTGTCGCCTCACTATGTCTGTGGCAAATGTCAATACAGCGAGTTCATCACGGATGGCTCCTATGGTTCTGGCTTTGATATGCCGGATAAGGACTGTCCAAAATGCGGCCACAAGCTGAGCAAGAATGGCCAGGATATTCCTTTCGAGACCTTCCTTGGATTTGACGGGGACAAAGTCCCTGATATTGACTTGAACTTCTCTGGAGAGGATCAGCCTAGTGCCCACTTAGACGTTCGAGACATTTTTGGGGAGGAATATGCTTTTCGGGCTGGTACTGTTGGTACAGTTGCTGCTAAAACGGCCTATGGTTTTGTCAAGGGCTACGAGCGCGACTACGGGAAGCTCTATCGGGATGCCGAAGTTGAGCGTCTGGCTCAGGGAGCTGCCGGAGTTAAACGGACGACTGGACAACACCCAGGGGGAATTGTGGTTATTCCAAACTATATGGATGTCTATGATTTTACACCAGTTCAATACCCAGCGGATGACTTGACTGCTGAATGGCAAACAACCCACTTTAACTTCCACGATATTGATGAGAATGTCCTAAAACTAGATGTACTTGGTCATGATGATCCAACTATGATTCGGAAGTTACAGGATTTGTCAGGAATTGATCCCAATGATATTCCTATGGATGATGCTGGCGTCATGGCCCTCTTTTCTGGGACAGACATTCTGGGTGTGACTCAGGAGCAAATCGGTACGCCGACTGGTATGCTGGGGATTCCGGAGTTTGGAACCAACTTTGTACGGGGCATGGTGGATGAAACTCACCCAACAACTTTCGCAGAATTACTTCAATTATCAGGCTTGTCTCACGGTACCGACGTATGGCTGGGAAATGCACAAGATTTGATTAAGCAGGGGATTGCCGACCTGTCCACCGTTATCGGCTGTCGGGACGACATCATGGTTTATTTGATGCATAAGGGCTTAGAGCCTAAAATGGCCTTTACGATTATGGAACGGGTGCGGAAAGGCATGTGGCTCAAAATTTCTGACGAAGAAAGAAATGCTTATATTGCTGCTATGAAAGAAAATAATGTACCAGAATGGTACATTGAGTCATGTGGAAAAATCAAGTACATGTTCCCCAAGGCCCATGCGGCAGCCTATGTTATGATGGCCTTACGGGTGGCCTATTTCAAGGTGCATCATCCGATTTATTACTACTGTGCCTACTTCTCCATCCGGGCCAAAGCTTTTGAAATTAAGACCATGAGTGGCGGACTTGATGCTGTCAAGCGCCGGATGAGCGAAATTGCTGAAAAGCGCAAGAATAATGACGCCTCCAATGTAGAAATTGACCTTTATACGACTCTGGAAATCGTTAATGAAATGCTGGAGCGGGGCTTCAAGTTCGGGAAGCTGGATCTCTATAAGAGCCATGCAACTGAGTTTCTCATCGAAGAGGATACCCTTATCCCACCATTCTCTGCGATGGACGGTCTGGGTGACAACGTTGCCCGCCAATTGGTCAGAGCGCGGGAAGAAGGCGAATTCCTTTCTAAGACAGAACTCCGCAAACGCGGTGGCCTCTCTAGCACCCTAGTCGAAAAAATGGACGACATGGGAATTCTGGGCAATATGCCCGAGGACAACCAGTTGAGTCTGTTTGATGAGTTTTTCTAAAATATAGAAAGAGGTTTTTATGAAACTTACCATTTCCGCTCAAGATAAGCCAGCACAAAAAGTGTTTGATTATCAGCTGGTTCTTGACCCAGATACGATTTTGAAAATGACCGCTTTGATTTGCGGTACGGTGGCAGCGGTTAGCCTGCTGTCCTTGTTTAAAGAGAAATAACAAAAAAAGGAGATGCAGCATGGTTCTGCCAAATTTTAAAGAAAACTTAGAAAAATACGCTAAACTATTGGTTGCTAATGGTATTAATGTGCAGCCGGGTCACACGGTGGCGCTCAATATTGATGTGGAGCAGCGTGAGCTGGCTCACTTGATTGTCAAGGAAGCCTATGCTCTGGGAGCTCACGAGGTCATCGTCCAGTGGGCGGATGATTTGAGTACACGTGAGAAATTCCTCCATGCGCCAATGGAGCGCTTGGACAACGTCCCAGACTATAAGGTGGCTGAGGTGAACTATCTCCTTGAGAAGAAAGCCAGCCGCTTGGGCGTTCGTTCATCTGACCCAGGAGCTTTAAATGGCGTGGATGCCGAGAAATTATCGGCTTCTGCTAAGGCTATGGGACTGGCCATGAAGCCGATGCGAATTGCAACCCAATCCAATAAAGTCAGCTGGACAGTCGCTGCAGCAGCTGGTACAGAATGGGCTAAGAAGGTCTTTCCAAATGCAGCCAGCGATGAGGAAGCGGTAGACTTGCTCTGGGATCAGATTTTCAAAACCTGCCGTGTCTATGAGGATGACCCAGTAGCCGCTTGGAAAGCTCATGAAGAAAAACTCAGCTCAAAAGCTAAGGTTTTGAATGAGGAGCAATTCACTGCTCTGCACTACACAGCTCCTGGGACTGACTTGACATTGGGCTTGCCTAAGAACCATCACTGGGAATCAGCTGGTGCAGTTAATGCACAAGGTGAAAGATTCTTGCCAAATATGCCGACAGAAGAGGTCTTTACAGCACCAGACTTCCGCCGGGCTGATGGTTATGTAACTAGCACCAAGCCTCTTAGCTATAATGGCAATATCATCGAAGGTATCAAGGTGACCTTCAAAGATGGCCAGATTGTGGACATTACTGCTGAAAAAGGCGACCAGGTTATGAAGGACCTTGTCTTTGAAAACGCTGGTGCGCGTGCTTTAGGTGAGTGTGCCTTAGTACCAGATCCAAGCCCGATTTCCCAGTCAGGCATCACCTTCTTCAATACTCTTTTTGATGAAAATGCTTCTAACCACTTGGCTATCGGTGCAGCCTATGCGACCAGTGTAGTCGGCGGAGAGAATTTCTCTGAAAAAGAGTTGGAAGCAGCGGGTCTCAACCGCTCGGATGTCCATGTGGATTTTATGATTGGCTCAAATCAGATGGATATTGACGGTATCCGCGAAGACGGCAGCCGAGTTCCTATCTTCCGTAATGGAGACTGGGCAATCTAAGATTTCAAGTTGCTTTGAATGGCGATTTCAATAATGACATTCTTGAGAAGCCTTGCTAGAAACATAGAAAGAAGGAGCATATATGATTGGTAGTATGTTTGTTGGTTTCATTGTTGGACTGATTGCAGCAGCAATCACCAATCGTGGAGAGAGCATGGGCTGTCTCGGAAAAATCCTCTTGGGCTGGTTTGGATCCTTGATTGGTCAATTTCTTTTTGGTCATTGGGGGCCAATGCTTGCTGTACGGCTATTGTTCCATCAGTCCTGGGGCGGTTATTCTCTTGGCTATTTTTTGGAGACGGGATAGTTAGAATAGAAAAAATACCTAGATAAAGACTATCTAGGTATTTTTGATAATGATGTACAAGCTATTTACTCAATCACCAACATGCCATCTGCCACTGCAAACGGGTCTTTTTCGTTGATGCGATCGTAGAACATAATGCCATTGGTATGATCGATTTCGTGTTGTACGACAATGCTATTGTATCCTTTTAGTTTGATTCGGTGTTTCTTGCCATCCTTGTCAAAATAGTCAACGGTGACTCGTGCATGGCGAACAACATAGCCCGGAACTTCGCGGTCAACGGACAGGCAGCCCTCGCCTTCAGCCAGCGCTGCATCTTGAACGGAATGCGCCACTACTTTAGCATTATACATAACGGTTTGTAGAGCATAGGCTTCTTTAGGGGGATTTCCTTCTTTGTCTGGCAGGTTTGGAACCAAAACGGCAATAATACGTTTGGACAAATCTAGTTGTGGTGCAGCTAGACCAACTCCACCCCGGAGTCCCATCTTTTCAGCAGTGACTGGATCTTGTGAATTTCTCAAAAATTGGAGCATTTTTTCGCCTAAGATAATTTCTTGATCTGTAAGTGGAAAGGTGACATCTTCTGCTACTGCTCGCAGCGTTGGATTCCCTTCACGAATGATGTCATTCATATCAATTGAATGAGCTGGTTTTGTTAATTTTTCAATAACAGACATAATCTCTCCTTTGTTTTAAAATTGGATATTTATTCTACATAAAATTCTTTTTTATATGATAAATATAACACAAAACAAAGGAGAAAGAAAGAAGAAAGAAAATAAGCAAATCGGACAATCAATAGTAATGTAAAGAACGTATGTAGATATAAAGAAATAAATTATTAAAAAAATAGTAGGATATACTTGCTATTTTAAGTAAAAACAGGTATTATGATTAATTGGATGTATAAAATAGTATTACTTATTCAATATTATTTTGAAATTAATAATACATTTTGTAAAGGAGAAAAAATTGAAAACTCTACTATTTGGAAATACAGGGTATGTGACCGAAGAGTTTATACAGGAAGCCTTTCCAAAAGATATGGTTTATCTCTTAGGAGAGACACATTTAAAAAATTCAAAAAAATTGAAGTTAACAGTTTTCTCTGAAGCAGAGAAGACTGATATGGAAGAAATTTTAAGAACATATCGATTTGATCGCATTCTTTATTTCTCTAATTCTTTAACTTATAAAAATCATCAAGTAGGAGAATTAGAGAGATTGCAATCTTTTTTGAATGTTGTCAAGGGGTTGGTTTATTCAAAGATTCTTTATATAACAGGACCAGAGGTGCTGAACCGTCCTCAAGAGTTAGAAATAGCAGCGGAGAGCCTTTGTCAGCATTGGGTAAAGGTGAATAGACAATCTCTTAAAATAGTCCGTAGTCCTTATTTATATTCTGCCAGATTGCCAGAAGATTATTTTTATCGTTTATTCGATAAAGTTCACGAAAATAGAGCTATTTCTATTGAAGAACATCCGGATGAAATTGCGAATTTTATCAATTCAGAAGACTTAGCAGAGCTAATCAGCAAAATTTTTGATAGTTGGGATGATCAGACAGAAATTTTAAATATTTATAATCCGTTTGAAATTACTTTTCAGCATGTTGCAGAAAAGTTAGAAGAGCTGGCATTCTCTAAAAGTAAAATAGTGATTGATTCCAAATCGCCTGAACCTTGCCTTTATCACTCAACAGATAAAGATAATTTAAGGCATCGTTATGGCTGGTTTATTCATTATTCACTTTTAGACGATTTAGCAGATTTATATAAAGATTTTGTTAAAGAAAATAAAGCGTCGAAACATCTGGAATTCAATCGTTTAAAAGCAGTTGTATATACGATGCGTTCTCATAAGACTTCCCAAAAGATAGCTGAGATTTTGCTTGCTTTTTTCTTGTCTGAGGTATTGAGCGCAATGTTGAACGGTTTTAATCAATTGAGAATGCTAGATGTCCGTTTACTTTTTATTACCTTGGTTAGTACGATTTTTGGAACAATCTATGGAATTTTTGCAAGCTTCCTTTCTATAATTGGTCTATTTGCAGCAACTATTCTTGCTGGGGGGAATTGGCAATCAATCGTTTATAATACAGATAGATGGATTACCTTTGCAGCTTACATGTTTGTTGCTCTTATTTGTGGTATTATCCAGATGAAATATCAAGATGAAAAAGAAATGTTAGAAAAAGAAAATCAGTTGCTAAATGATAGAAATGAATTTTTATCTATCTCATATGAGGATGCAGTTTATGATCGTGAACAATTAGCTCAGCAAGTTGTAAGTAATCAAACTGGTACCAGCAAGCTGTTTTCTATTTTTCAACAATTAGATAAACCAACAGTAGAAGCTGTTTTAAATGAAACAAAGAAAATTGTTGCAGAACAACTAGAAACAAATAGTGTCAACATATATTCATTATCTGAGTTTTCTGGCTTCAACCTAAATAGGTATCCGATATTAGCAGAAGAGTTGAAAAATGATGAAGTTTGGGTCAATAAGAATTTGATTCCAGATTATCCAGTTTATGCATTAAAAATAGAATCTGCTTCAGGGTTAAGCTACCTTTTGTGGATTGAGGATGTTTCTTATAGTCATTTATCTCTTTCGCGCATGCACTTCTTACAAATGATTGGTGGAGCAACAGCTTCTATGTTAGATAAAGCTGGTTATCATCAAGCATTTGTCAACCTCAAAAAGACTACAGTTTTAGGAACTACTCCTAATGGCATCAAATATGGAGGGTGATAAATGGAGTTTATTGTTTCTCTATTCTGTGTGATTTTAGATTTGGTATTATGTATCCATTCGTACTATTTGCTCAATTCTAAAAAAATTAAATTGCCCCTATTTTATACCATATTTCCCATTGCGATACCATTTTTAGGTTATCTTTTACTGTGGCTTATAAATCCATCTAGACATGACGATACATCAAATGTGTCTCATCTTGCAAAAGAGGCGGATGTTTGGACAGAGCTAAGTGGAGTTGAAAATAAAAATGGGCTAGGAAATGCATATGAGAATGTCGAAGACCTCATCCCATTAGAAGAAGCGCTGTTGTTGCAAGATAAGGAAACAGCACGGTGGATGATAATGGAAATGGTTAGTCGGACTCCAGATCGATTTATCGAATTGTTATTTTTGGCTCGCAAAGATGAAGATACAGAAGTCGTGCATTACGCTACGACTCTTATTGCGGAAGTCTCAAGACAGTATGATATCCGTTTGCAAAAGTTAAATAAACGGTATCATCAGAATCCTGATGATTTCCAAGTTTTAGCAGAGTACTGTACTATTTTAGCAAGCTATTTACAAAAAGGGCTTGTAACGAAACGATTGGAAAAACTACTTAGAAAAGATTACTCAGATCTTCTGGAAAAAAAGATTCAACAAAAAGAAGAGTTATCTGATTATCTGAATTTTATTAAAAATGAGTTGTTGCTTAAGCATTATACACGTGTTAAGGAATATCTTGATTTGATTTCAAGAAAGTGGGGACAACACGAAGAAATTTATATGTTATATCTACAATATTATTATGAAACGAAACAAGGAGAAAGGATAAAAGAATTGATAAAAGCTATAGAAAAAAACTCGATTTATATTTCAAAAGAGAACCGAGAATATTTAGCTTTTTGGCAATTTTAAAGGCTAATAAGAATGAAAAAGAAAAAAAAGGTATTGGCTTATTCAAGGGAGTCCATTATAGTAGCGGTCATCTTTCTTTTATTAGCTGCAGTTTTGTGGATTCAAAAAAGCGGAGAACGTTATACGGTTTCTACAAATAACAATACATATCTAAAAGGAAATGTTCCCACTTCTAAAGCAGTTTTTGAAAGTTTAGCAAAAGAAAATCTTGTTCTTTACGATGAAAATAATGATACAAGTAGACGTGCAAAAGAGCAATTTGCACAGATTCTTAAGGACATGAAGCAGGGCTACCAATTAGTTAATGTTGCGAAAGAATCTCTTCCCAGTTTTTCAAATTATAAAAAAGTTATCGTACTTTTAAGTGATTTAGAAACTGTGGGCAAAAAAATACAGGAGATGGTTGATTGGGTTGAACAAGGGGGGAATGTTCTATTTGGAGTGACGCTAGTTAAGGACAACACTTCCGCGTCTATTGAGAAAAAATTAGGCGTGGTAAGCTCCAATTATGAGAACTCTATAGTAAATAATATTTATATTGATAAAGATTTCATGATTGGTGGTGGAAAAAGTTATCCAATTGACGGCGGTTTTGAATCAGCCTGGACAGTCTCGCTTTCATCAGATACTAAGGTTCATGCGTGGACAGACAATAAGGCTCACACTCCTCTTGTTTGGGAGAAAAAATATGGCAAAGGAAAGTTTGTTGTAGATAACTTTGGAATTTATGAAAGAGCAGTTCGCGGTATTTATGCTGCTTCTTATAGCTTATTGACGAATGCGACAGCTTATCCTGTTATCAATGGTGCTACGTTCTATTTAGACGATTTTCCTTCCCCTGTACCTGCAGGTGATGCTACCTACATTAAACGAGATTACAATACCAGTATTGCTGATTTCTATACGAATATTTGGTGGCCAGATTTATTGAAGTTATCTGAAAAGTACGGCATTAAATACACTGGTGGTGTCATTGAGAATTATGAAGATGATACATCAGGTCATGTAACTGCGCAAAAAGATATAGAACGCTTTAAGTACTTTGGAAAATCTCTTTTAGCAAATGGTGGAGAGCTTAGTTATCATGGGTATAACCACCAACCCCTTTCTCCTAAAGATACTGATTACGGAGATGAATTTCCAACTTATAAAACTTGGAAAAATAAAAAAGCAATGGAAGCTTCTATTCGTGAGTTGATGAGATTTACGAAGTCACTCTTTCCAAAGGGGGAAAAGTCCATCTACATTCCACCTTCAAATGTCCTTTCAAAAGAAGGAAGAGAAGTTTTGAGAGAGAAGTTTCCAGAAATTAAAAGTATTGCTAGTAATTATTTCCCAGGGAAATTCACCTATTCACAAGAATTTGAAGTAGCAGACGACGGCCTGATTGAACAACCGCGAATTGTTTCAGGGGGATCTTGGGATAATTATTCTAAATTAACTGTTTTTTCAGAATTAAATATGCATTATGTGTTGACTCACTTTCTTCATCCAGATGACGTAATGGATGAAGATAGAGGTGCAAAACAAGGCTGGAAAAAACTGTACAAAGATTTCACTAATGAGATTGCATGGGTTGATAAAATGGCACCTAATATTAGAGATTTGACGGGTTCTGAAATGGCAGGTGCTATTCAACGCTATGGTATTTTAAGTGTTCAACAACAGAAAACTGATAGTGGTTTGGAATTAACTCTAGGTAATTTCCATGATAATGCCTATGTGATGCTTCGTTTGAATGAAGGCAAACCAGGAAAAGTGACTGGTGGGAAATTAGAACATTTAACTGGAAATCTTTATTTAATACATGCTACTTCTGCAAAAATAGAAATTGAATTGAAGTAAAAAGAGAAGATAAAATGAGAATCTGTTTGGTTTTAGAGGGTTCCTACCCCTATGTACATGGAGATGTGTCTACTTGGATGCATCAATATATCACAGAAATGAAAGAACATGAATTTATCATTTGGGTTATTGGAGCCAATGAGGAAAAGAAAGGCATGTTCGTCTATGAATTTCCTGAGAACGTTGTAGAAGTTCATGAAGTATTTCTGGATAGCTTAACTAGCTCAAAAGTGATTGATAAAAAAAGTGAAGAATTATCTCATGAAGAGTATGATGCTTTAAAACAATTAGTTTTTTGTGCAAAACCTGAGTGGTCTCTTATTTTCGACCTCCTTCAAGAAGGAAAAGTTCAACGAGATGACTTTTTAGTGAGTGAAGAATTTTTTCAGATGATTCAAGATTTATGTGAAAAAAAATATGCTGCACAGCCTATGTCAGATATATTTCATACTATCCGATCTATGCTTTTTCCATTATTAACATTGTTGTCTAGTGAGATCCCTGTTGCAGATGCTTATCATGCTATTTCTACTGGTTATGGTGGTATTTTGGCAACATTAGCTAGTACCCGTATGAATAAGCCATTGTTGTTGACAGAACATGGAATTTATACGCGGGAGCGTGAGGAAGAAATTATTCGTGCAGATTGGATTTTACCTTCTATGCGTAAGCAGTGGATTGATTTCTTTTATATGCTATCCGATGCAATTTATTCTAAGGCAGATTGTATTACGAGTCTTTTTTCAAAAGCTCGTGAAACACAAATTGCTCTTGGTTGTGATGCGAAAAAATGTCGAGTTATTTCAAATGGTATTGATTATGAAAGCTTTTCTAATATTCCTTTTGAAAAAGATGATGATAGTTGGATTAATATTGGAGCTGCTGTCAGAATGGCTCCAATTAAAGATATTAAAACGATGATTTATGCTTTTTACGAAGTATCCTCCCAGATGCCCAATGTTCGCCTTTATATTATGGGAGGGGTGGATGATGAAGCCTATGCAGAAGAATGTTATGCTTTAGCACGTAAGTTGAAATTAGAAAATCTCTTCTTTACTGGGCGTGTAAATATCAAAGAATATCTCAAAAAAATGGACTTTATGATTTTAACGAGTATATCAGAAGGGCAACCATTGTCTATATTGGAGTCAATGGCTGCTGGAAAACCTTGTGTTACAACGGATGTTGGCTGTTGTAAAGAATTATTAGAGGGAAAGCTAGACGATACATTAGGTTCAGCTGGCTATTGTGTGCCACCAACAGACTTAATGAGCTTAGCACATGCAATGCTTGTAATGGCAAGTTCAGAAGAAAAACGCCTAACTATGGGACAAATTGCTAAAAAAAGAAGTGAGCAATTTTATCAATATCATCAAATGATTGAACAATATAGACAATTATATAAGGAGTATGTAAGATAATGGCAGGGATAGGATTCGAACTGCGAAAAGTATATAATAAAGGTGGATTCCTTTCAAAACAAAAGGCTTATGGTTATGCAGGTGTTGCATATGTGGGACCAATGCTTCTTGGGATTTTACTTATTTTGGCAGTTGTCATTCTAAGTGTGCTGGGACGACTGAGTAATACTGCACGTGATCATTTACTTGGTTTGATTTCGTATTCGATCTTAGCTTCCTTAGCGATTACCAACCTATTTTCAATGATTGTGACTCGTTATGTGGCAGATATGCTCTATGAGAAAAAATTTGAAAAAATTTTGTCTTCTTATTTTTCCTCAGGGGCAATCATGTTAGGTATGGGATTTGTGACTTATGGAATTTTCCTCTTTATTTCGGGAATTCCTCTGTTAGAAATTCTCTTAAACTTGATCTTGTTTAGTGAACTATGTATGATTTGGAATGCCGTGAATTATTTAACGGCTGTAAAAGATTATCGTAGTATTCTAAAAACCTTTGCCATAGCAATTTTGATTACTGTCGTGATTGGTTTAACAACACTCGTCTTAGCCATTCCGTATGGTTTGTTATTTAGTGTTTGTACTTCTTATGGCTTCATTCTTGTACAAATGATTCGTATTTTATATAGACATTTTCCGAAAAACTATACTACTAATTTTGAATTCTTTGTTTGGTTTGATAAATATCTAGAACTTTTCAAAGTAGGCATTTATATGTTTATTGGACTTTTTGCACATATCGTCATTAATTGGTTTGGTCCACTTAGTAAAGGAATCGGAGGACTTTTTCATACCGCTCCGGTTTATGACGTTCCTGCTATGCTCGCTTATCTAGTAACTTTGGTATCTACTGTAAACTTTGTGGTATCTGTTGAGGTGAAATTTTATCCAAAATTTAGAGAATACTATCATATGTATGATGGAGTAGGGAGTGTTAAAAAAATTAATCAAGCTGAAATTGAAATGATGAATACCTTACGGAATGAATTGAAATATTTATCATGGAAGCAGCTTTTAGCAACTTTACTAGCTATGTTTGTGGGAATTGTTCTGTTGACAGTTTTACCACTTGGCTTTAATAGTCAGATGAAAGGTTATTTTCAAACACTTTGTTTAGGCTATGGGGTTTATGCTGTAGGGAATATTAATTTATTAATGTTACTTTACTTTGTTGATTATGAAGGTGCAAAGAGATGTGCAAGGTGGTTTGCAGTGCTCTCTGCTGTTTTTAGCATTTTTACTCAGTTTATGGATACCACTTTTATTGGATACGGTTTTTTATTAGCAGGTCTTGTACTCTACCTTACGACAACTACTAGATTGAGTGAATATACAAAAGAGCTTCCTTATCGTATTTTAGGAAGTCAGGAAGTCTTTTCTCAGGAAGGAGAAGGATTCTTTACGAAATTAGTGACTATTTTGAAAGCGAGGTCAAAAGATGGATAATAAGTGGATCAAATTTTTACTGGTTTTCGGTTTGATGGCACTTGCATTTGTTTTTTTAGCTATTTCTAGTAGTGGAAACAAGACAAAACAATCAACTACAAAAAAAGTAAAAAAAGAAAAGGTAGCAAATATCAATGATCAGCACCTCAGTGATAAAGAATCTTTGTATACTCGAAAAAGGCCTGACGTGATTACCATGTATTTAACGGTAAGGCGTGGAAATACTGCTGAGAATACGAATCATTCTTGGCGAGAACTCAATCAATATTCAGCTTATGATTATGAAAAAATGGGGGTCAAGCGTTATCAGGTTGCAGGGCTTTTACAAGTAGGAAATGAAAAAGGTCCTGTAGCTGGTGAGTTTGGATTTGACGAGGAAGTTCCAAATGCGACTGTTCAAATTCGAGGCCAAAGCTCCAGTCGTTCAAAGCAAAAAAGTTATAAGATAAAACTTAAAAAAAGTAAGGGGACTTGGGAAGGGCAGCGAACGATCAATTTGAATAAGCACCCTTACGAAGCTCTTCGCTTTCGAAATAGACTGGCGTTTAAATTGATGGAAGGTATTCCGCAAATTGTTGGGCTTCGTACTCAATTTGTTCATCTGTATGTAAAAGATGAAACAGGAAATGGCTCAAAGAATTTTGAAGATTATGGTCTTTATACGCAAGTTGAACAATTAAATAAAACTGCTCTTGAAGCACATGGACTAGATAGAAGTGGTCATTTATACAAAGTAAATAATTTTGAGTTTTATAGAGAAGCAAATATTATTCGAAAGGAAAATGATCCTAGGTTTGATAAGAAAAAATTTGAATCTCGTTTGGAAGTGAAAGGCGATCATGACCATACAAAATTGATTGATATGTTGGAAAAGCTAAATGACAAGTCAATCAAAATTGAGCACCTTCTAGAAAAGTATTTTGATGCAGAGAATCTTCAATATTGGTTGGCCTTTCAAATATTGATGGGGAATACTGATAGCCAAAACCGGAATATGTTTCTGTATAGCCCCCTACATGGGAAACGTTGGTATATTTTACCATGGGACTTGGATGATTCGTTGCGTAAGGGTGAGCGAGTGCTTCGCCGATCGGATGCATTGGGTGTCAACACATGGCAATATGGTGTTAGTAACTACTGGGGAAGTGTTCTTTTTCAACGCCTCTTAAAATCAGAACGATTTAGAACAGGTTTGGAAAAGATTGTGGAAAAGTTGTATAAAAATCAGCTGAGTCCTAAAAATATTGGTGATCTGAGTAAAAATTATGCTGAGATTGTGAAACCTTACTTATCACGTATGCCTGATATGGAGCGAATGCCTATAAAAGAAGAGCAATATAATAAGATTCTAAATGCATTGCCAAGGGAGGTTGAAAAAAATTACCAAGCTTACAAGAAGAGTTTGCAGACTCCTCAACCATTTTATATTGACCAACCCAAAAATGATAACGGAAAATTAGTTCTTAAGTGGATGCCATCTTATGATTTCAATCACAGGAAAATCACTTATCATGTGGAGTTAGCTAAAGATCCTAACTTTAAAGATAAAATTCTTGACAAGAAAGGTCTAACAAAGACAAGTGTTACGACAGATCATCTTCCAAAGGGACAATATTTTATGCGCGTGATTGCGACAAATTCTGATGGTAAATCACAAGCTGCATTTGATCAATATCGTGTAGGAACTACCAGTCTTTTTGGCGTTTTGAGTTTTTATGTGACGGAAGATGGTAAAATAAAGGTTGATGTCTATGAAAGCAAATAAAAAAGAACAGTTTCGACATGAAGCTAAATACTTAATTGGTTTGAAAGAAAAAGAATTATTGACACAGCACTTTGATTCCATCTTGTCTTTGGATAAATACGCTACAAATGGTGGCTATACAATCCGTAGTCTATATTTTGAAGATTATTGGAATAGTAGTTACGAGGAAAAAGAGGCTGGCATTTTGATGCGCAAAAAATACCGCATCCGAGTGTATAATTTCAGTGAACGTAGTATCAAGCTGGAAAGAAAGAGAAAATTCGAAAATTACATCTATAAAGAAGCAGTTCCTCTAACACGCGAGGAAACAGAGAAAATTATTCAAGGAGACTATGCATTTCTTCTTCATAGTCCTCATGCCTTGTGTCGTGAGTTTTACTTTGAGTGTATGACAAATGTGATGCGACCTCGCGTTATTGTTGACTATGAGCGAGAACCTTGGGTGTATGATACAGGAACAGTTCGTTTGACGTTTGACTCCAATGTACGGGCAGCTATTGGTAGTTATGATATATTTGATGAATCGCTACCAACACTTCCTGTATTGCAACCAGGGAAGCTGGTTTTTGAAGTCAAATATACAGAATTGTTGCCACAAATTATAAAAAATATTATTCCACCGCAAGCTTCGGAGTTTCTCGCAGTATCAAAATATGTACTATGTTATGAAAAAACACGTTATTTACATGATTTTGAGTATTGGTATGATACAGATCATTAATAGAAATTGGAGAGAAGGATGAGTGTTCAAGATATTATTAAAAAATCGGTTTTGAGATCGGAAAATTTTACAACTCAAAATGCTGGGAAAATTGTTGCTACTTTGCTTTTTGCAATTGCTCTGGGAGCGTTTATCTACTTTGTCTATCAAAAGTTTTTTACAGGAGTCGTTTACTCAAGAAGTTTTGCGATGACCTTGATTGGGATGTCAATTTTAACAGCTATGGTTACTTTGGCCATTAGTTCGAATGTCGTGATTTCGCTGGGGATGGTTGGTGCGCTGTCTATTGTGCGTTACCGGACAGCAGTTAAGGATCCTATGGATTTGTTATATCTCTTTTGGTCGATTACGACGGGGATTACGATTGGGGCTGGTATGTATATACTCGCTATAGTGACTGCAGCAGTTATTTTTGGAATGTTAATTATTTTTAGTCGTATGCAACATCAAGGTAAGGTTTATATCGTAATTATTCATTATCAGGGAGATGAGACTGGTGATAAGATTATTCAATCATTTGGAAAAATTAGACATTTTGTAAAATCAAAAACTCTTCGAGGTGATACTATTGAAATGGCTGTAGAAGTGTTATGTAAAAAGGAAAACTTCACGTTTATAGAACAAATACGGGACATAAAAGGGGTTGCAGATGTAACACTTATCCAGTATAATGGAGAGTATCACGGATAAGATTGGAAATGGAATGAGTAAAAAATTGCAGCTTGGCTTGGTAGTTTTAATTATAGCAATGGCTTGTGTCTTATTTTTCATACCTACTTCTTTTAAGAAAACTAAAAAGCATATAGAGCAAACATTCAGTTATTCTGATAAGGCCTTGTCAAATCCCTTGATGGGTTATGCTCCTTCAGCGAAAGAAACAGATATCCCCAAAGATGCTCAGCTTGTTCATGTAAATGTAACATGGAAAGAATTGGAACCTCAAAAAGGAGTCTATGATTGGAAAACGATTGAGGAAAAAAATCAGTTGAATCGCTGGCGCAAAGAAGGGAAATATATTATCTTTCGCTTTATTTTGGATTATCCTAAAAGAGGAATGCATGAAGACATTCCCTCTTGGCTGATTAAAGAAATGTCTGATCCTGGAGACCGATACAATTCGTCTTATGGAAAAGGATTTTCTCCTAATTATGCTCATAAAACTCTGATCAGTTATTACGAAAAGGCTGTCGCAGCTATGGGGAAACGTTGGGCCCGAACCAAGCAATTCGCTTTTATTCAAATGGGTAGTCTTGGTCATTGGGGAGAATGGCACGTGAATGATGAGGCAAATATTCGTAAATTACCAGAAGCTGATGTTAGAGAGAAGTATATCACTCCATGGATAAAGGCTTTTCCAAAAGCAAATATTTTGATGCGTCGTCCATTTGCCACAGCCAAAAAGCATGGATTTGGTCTTTATAATGATGTGGTTGGAGATGAAGAAAGTAAAAAAGTCTGGTTAAATTGGATTCAATCGGGTGGTGATTACGATCAAGAAGAAGCTAAAAATGGCTTGGTTGCAATGCCTAAAGCCTGGGAAACAGCTCCAATTGGTGGTGAATTTACCAGTTCGATTAGTATGAAGACGTTAATGAGCCAGAAATTACCCCAGATTGTTAGGGAACTTCAAGAATCCCATACAACTTTTTTGGGGCCTAAAATTGCTGAAGTCCTAGATGGTGTCAATGATACAAGCTATAACGAGATCTTAAAAAATATGGGTTATCGTTTATTTGTACCAAATATGAAACTAATTTCGAGCAAGAAGTCCACTAAGCTTACACTGTCAGTTACAAACAAAGGGGTTGCCCCTCTTTATCGTAATTGGACTATGAAAGTTTACGTTTTGAATAAGTTGGGCGCGATTATTGAAAGTAAAACCATACCGATTGATCTAACCAAACTTTTGCCGAATCAAGAACAAAAGGCTCAAGCGTCTCTTTCAACTGCTAATATTACTGGAAAAGGCTATAAAATTGCTTTAGGAATTATTTCTCCACTTACTCAAAAGCCGGCTGTTTGTTTTGCTAATAAAGGACAAGAAAATAAAAAAATGTTAACTTTATATGAGGACTAAAGCTACTGAAATCAATGTTGTATCTTATGTGCAGCCTTGATTTCTTTTTTGTTTTCATACGTTGCTAGATTGCGTCTTTTCGTAAAAAACTGTATGATAGTGATAGTGTGATTTTAGAAAGAAGATAAGATGAAAAGATTTATGGAAAAAGCTAGCATTTTGGCTTTATCATTGGTTTTAACAACAGCATTTTCAATTTCTAGTAGCTTGCCGGCTATGTTCCAGTATTATAAGAATTACTCTTCTAGCCAAGTAGAATTATTAGTCTCCTTACCGTCCATTGGAATTATGTCTTTGTTGATGTTTAATAGTGTTTTGGAACGCTTTGTATCTGAGCGATTCATGATTATACTAGGGCTAATTCTGTATTCTATTTGTGGTCTTATCCCATTTTTCAATCAATCTTATAATCTCGTTTTTGCTTCGCGCTTTGTATTTGGGTTAGGTTTAGGTATGATGAATCCTCGAGCAATTGCCATTATTAGTGAGCGCTTTCAAGGGAGAGAGCGTGTGCAAATGTTGGGGTATCGGGGATCGGCAGAAGTTGTTGGAACGGCCTTATTGACGTTGATAGTTGGGCAGCTTTTACGCTTCAATTGGACAACAACATTTTGGGTTTATGCAATTGGCTTTATCGTTCTAGCACTGTATCTTATGTTTGTTCCTTATGAAAAGAATGAATCCGATAAGCATAAACATCTCAAATCTGTTCGTAAAATGACTAGAAAACAAATACATTTGAGTATCTTTTTAGCTTTCATAGCTGGTATGATTGTTTGTGCTAATGTCGCTATCACTTTACGGATCCCTAGTCTAGTCTTACAGGCAGAGATTGGAAACGCTGAAACAGCCAGCTGGATTCTTAGCTGTATGCAACTAGTGGGAATTTTGGCTGGTGTTAGCTTTGCTAGCTTAGTGAACGCGCTGAAAAATCGCTTGTTGACGATAACAGGAATAGTTTTTGGTCTAAGCCAAATAATGATTGGCTTGTCAAGTCAGATTTATTTCTTAAGTTTGAGTGCTCTTTTGGCTGGTTTTGCTTATAGCATATCTCTAACTGCGGTCTTTCATATTATATCTGAGAAAATTCCTGCTTATTTGGTAAATCGTGCAACAGCAATTGTCGTTTTGGGTTGCAGTAGCGGTGCTTCGGTATCAACATTCGTCTTATCTTTGATTGGAATCATTTCTTCTACTCCAACTTTTATTTTTAGTGTGCTAGGTGTTCTCATGATGGGAATTTCAACTTTAGCTGCTATTGTCACTAATCAAGAAGATGGAGAAAAAGATGCGATTAGATAAGTGTTTAGTAGAAATGGGGCTTGGTTCACGAACAGAAGTCAAGCAACTTTTAAAGAAGCAACAAGTTTTGGTCAACGGGAAGGTTGTCACATCAGCGAAAGTACAAGTAGATGAATATCAAGATGAAATTTCAGTCAATAATCGAGTATTGGACTATGAAAAATTTGTCTATTATCTTTTAAATAAGCCGAAAGGTGTCATTTCAGCTACTGAAGATTCTAACCATCAAACAGTTTTGGATTTGTTAGATGAAAGTGCACGCCAGAAAGAAGTTTTTCCAGTTGGACGACTTGATATTGATACTCACGGACTTTTGTTATTAACCAATAATGGTGCTTTGGCACATGCGATGTTGTCCCCTAAAAAACATGTAGCAAAAGTTTACCGTGCAAAAGTAGATGGCATCATGACAGAAAAAGATAGGACACGCTTTGAAGCAGGGATAAAGCTTAAGGATTTTACCTGTAAACCTGCGCAATTGACTATATTGGAAACAAACGAAGAACAGGGAACTTCTCTGGTGGAGATTACAATTTCTGAAGGAAAATTTCATCAAGTGAAGCGAATGGTTGCAGCTTGTGGTAAAAAAGTAGCAGACTTAGAGCGCCTTGCTATGGGACCATTAACTTTGGATAAAGAGTTGGCAACAGGAACTTTTCGTCGTTTGACACAGGAAGAAATAAAAAGTCTCAAACGATTTGGCGTAGAACTCTTATAATTTGTATCAGTTGACAAAAACTTTCCTTCTTGGTAAAATAAGAATGTCGTAGAGACAAATAACTTCTTCTTGGTTGCAGGCCATGCCAAACCTGTCACTCGGATGAAGCGTAAAGAAAAGGAGCTTATCATGGCAATCTCAAAAGAGAAAAAAAATGAAATCATTGCACAATATGCACGTCACGAAGGTGACACTGGTTCAGTAGAGGTACAAGTAGCTGTCCTTACTTGGGAAATTAACCACCTTAACGAACACATCAAACAACACAAAAAAGACCACGCTACTTACCGTGGTTTGATGAAGAAAATTGGTCGCCGTCGTAACTTGCTTGCATACTTGCGTAAAAACGACGTTAACCGTTACCGTGAGTTGATCAACTCTCTAGGACTTCGTCGTTAATCTGCTTTATTTTCCACTTACATTGCGTTGTCACCTTACCTCGATATACTCAAGTATAATCTTCGGTTACGGTTCCTAGTACTGTAAGGTAAAATAAACCAGATCTTCTCCCTTCGGGGAGATTTTTTTGTTTCACTAAAATTTTTGTACAATCTTCGGCTTGTCTATAAATGTTTTATCCAGCAAGAATCATGATGGTAAGGGCGCCAAAAATCCGTATGGAAATAGGGAAACGATACAGTGTTCGATGAACACAAGGAGTTTCATCTTTTCTACTAGGATTTTAGCCCGAGCTCAAATCAGCTCTCTGACCTCAGAGGGCTTTTTGTTGTTATCAGCATGCTTAGGCCCTTAGGCCGTGTTCAATTGAGCATATCTTGAAAATGAGGCTACTCTAAATTGGGTAGCCTTTTTGTTTTGTATGGATTTTAGCCCAAGCTCAAATTAGCTCTCTGATTTCAGAGAGTTTTTATTTTGTGACTTTTTAATCCGTCTCGCTCCGTAAGATGCGAGACAAATAAACCACTTGCTATGCGGGTGCACAATGTTGGTTGTACCAAAAACCTCCAAATGCGATACAATAAAGATATTCAGGATTACGATAAAGTGAAAGGGGAAAATATGCCGTAAAAAGGTATATAGTTTATTTTATACAAAATAAAAGGGAGTGAGACAGAACCCATTTTGAAAAAAATCTAGTCCGTTGTCTTACTCCTACGAGGATGATTAGGCGCTCTCCGAGCTTGAAAAGCAATAGACTTGAGGATTTGCTTTGTAAAATCCACCAATTCAAAGTCGTGTTTTTTACACATCCTTACGGATGTTTTATTTCCGACAACCAATAATTCAGTAGACTATTGGAGTGGTCAGCTGTAGCATTGTTAATTTATTAAACTATCTCCTTTGAAGCTAGAAACTTTCGTCCCAGTCTCCAACCATGTGTGCTTGTAAACTACCTGTTTGATGGGAATTATGATGGAAAATAATGTTGCTTTTTACAAGATTTCATTTCTTTTTTTAATATATTTAGTAGAGATGTATTTTACCAAGGTAATCCCGCTTCTGCAATTTCCTTTTTTGAAGCATATTGACCATTTGAGCGATGCCATCTGCCCCTTTTATCTCTAAAATAGCCACCAGCAGATACAGTTTCTTGTTGTTGGGGTGCTGTTTGTCTCTCTGACTCTTGTCGAGCCTGCTCAGCTCGTTGCTGAATTGCATTTTGTACAAGATTAATTCGATGCTGAAGAGCTCCTCTTTTACTTGGATCGGCAATTTGTTCAACGGCAGCTTGAGCTGGAGCAATATTCTCAGTTACTTGATTATTCTCAAGTTGTTTAACAGCCTGTTCGCCCTGCTGGATGATGCGCTGAATTTCAGCTTCTTTTTGAACCTGTTCTTCTCTAGCTTTTCTCTCTTTCTTTTCTTTTTCTAGTTTTTCTTCATTCTCTTTTTCTCTACTAGAATCAGACTTCGAAGAAGAACTGTTTGCTTTTGAAGAGTTTGAAGATGAAGTTCTAGATGTAGATGGAACTACTTGGGTTTGACTTTGTTGACTTTCAGAGGATTCAGAATTGAGTTTACCTACTGTATAGATTCCTAGTATTCCTATTATCGCTGAAGCAATTGCTATATTTCTTTTGAAAACACTTGGATTTCGCTTGGCGAAATACCAAATACCAAAAACACCACCTAGAAACATTGCTGGCATTGTAATTGGGGCTAATAAGATGATTAGAACAACAGTCATGATAGCAAGAATGATGTTGAGCTTTGAATTATTTTTCCACTTTTTCATATTTCCCTTACATATATTGGTTTGCGAAAATATCATATCATAAATTGGTATCGTTTTCAATAACTAGGAAGTGAAATTTTTCAAATTGCAACAAACTTAAAAATTTTGTTTTAAAGCACTTAATATAAAAGAACTTCAAATTAAAATTTGAAGTATGGACAATCTACTCTCCTAATTCCTTGCTGTAGGTAATAATCTGATCAACCGTATCAGACAAGAACTGAATTGTGTCGCGGAGTGGTTTGTCTGTGGAGATGTCGGCTCCGATGATACGAGCAGTCTCAAGTGGCGTTTTACTTCCACCAGATTTGAGGAAGTTGAGCCAATCGCGAGCGCCATTTTTGTCATTTTTCAAATGAAGATAGCCGGTAGTAGAGATGACAAGTCCAGCAGAGTAGGTATAACTGTATAGTCCCATATAATAGTGACTTTGCCGCATCCAAGTGAGCGCAGCATCATCGTCGATTTCGACTGCATCCCCCCAAAACTCGGTAAGAACTTCTTTCATAATACTGTTAAGCTTTGTTGCTCCAAAAGTTTCGCCTGCTTCAACGAGATTATAAACCCGGCGTTGGAAGGCTGCTTCCAAGAGATGGGTGATAAAGTTATGGAAGTAAGTGTCCGTTAGACGGTGAGCGAGTGCAAATCGCTTTTGACGTGGATTGTCAAATTGATGTTCCAAATAGTCGCTAAGTAAGAGTTCGTTGAAGGTAGAAGGAGCTTCTACGTAATAGGTCGACATGTGGGTATTGAAATAGCTTTGACTATTGTCAGAGAAGATGAACTGACCAGAGTGACCAATTTCATGAATCAGAGTATACACATCACTCATACGACCTGTCCAGCTCATAAGAACATAAGGATGCACGCGATAAGGATCAGTGGCATAGCCGCCAGAGTCCTTGCCAGCATTCGCTGCAAAATCCACCCAGCGCTCTTTTTGGTAATTGGCAATTTCGCGTGTATATTCTTCTCCGAGTGGAGCAACGGATTTCATCACTAAGTCATAAGCGTCTTCAATAGTGACATCAGGATTGAGTGCACTATCCAAGTCCAACTTCCAGTCTGCAAAGGTCATTTTTTCGAGGCCATTGATCTTGGCGACATGTTTAAGGAACTTTTGTGCAACAGGTGCAAATTCAGTCATGATGAGGTCAATTTGCCGATCGAACATAGAGCGATCTACCTCTTGCTCAGCCAAAAGGTAGTCAAAGACAGAGTCATAGCCTTTTATATCTGCTAAAAGCTTTTCAGATTTGACCTGAGCTAGATAGGCAGCAGCAGCGGTATTTTGGTGCTGACGAAGGCCTTCTGAGAAAGAGCGGAAAGCTTTTTCACGGATTTGAGCATTTTCGTGGTTTTGATAGAAATTTTCATAGGTAACAAAGCTGTTTTTATAAACTTTGCCGTTTACTTCGAAGTCAGCCATGGCAAAGTCGCCAGCCCGCATCTTAGTGTAAATATCCTGTGGGCTGTAAAAGACTTCACTAAGATTTGTCATAGTCTTTTCGACATCAGCCCCTAAGTAGTGAACTTTTTGGATTTTTGCTTGGCGAATTGCGGCAGTCAAATGTGGTAGTTGTTCGAGACGATTAAGAATTTCTTCGTCAGCATTGACTAAGGCTGCATTAAAGAAGCTGAGAGCAACACTAGCTTCTGTTTCGAAATCTGTACCAGCTTGAGCAATCTGGGCAAAACTTTCATCGCTATAGTCTGTTGTTTGTGGCATAAAACTGTAGTTGCCAATATGGCTTCTTTCAATATAAATTTGTTCCAATTCGGTAAAGGCTTTTTCAAAATCCTCAAAAGTATGGAGGTTGTCCTTATAATCCCGTATGAACTGGTTAATGTCTTCACGAGTTTTTTCAATCGCCCGTAGGAAATCTTCACGGTCTTGATAGAGAGCTGTTAAGTCCCACAGTTCCTTTTCTGGAAATTCAGAACGTTGTTTTTGTTCAACCATATCTATTCTCCTTGTTACTAGCTTTCTTTCTAGTATAGCAAAAAATAAGAATAATAGATAACATTTCAAAAATTCTTGCTAAAAAGCTATTTTAAGGCTTTTTCTTTTGGTGTAAAATATGATAAAATAAAGTTTATACGTGCTTGATACAAAGATGAGGATAGACAAAGTATAAAAAACGCTTAAACTTTCTATCAACAGTCGCGGCTATGGCAAAAGGTGTGCTGAACAGGATAATGAGTTATTTTATTGAAACAAAGCTTATGCCTAATTATGCAAGCAGAAATTTTTGGAGTGGAACTCAGGATTCATTTTTAATATCCTAAATCTATCTTGATCTTTGTAGGCAAGACGTATAAAAAATTAGAAATTGAGCATAGACTCAAAGAGGAATAATTATGGTAAAACAAATATTTAAAACCACTTTTGCTGGCAAAGAATTAGTGGTTGAAACTGGACAAGTGGCGAAGCAAGCGAACGGTAGCGTAGTGGTGCGTTATGGTGAAAGTACCGTTTTGACAGCAGCCGTTATGTCAAAGAAAATGGCGATTGGCGATTTCTTCCCGCTTCAAGTCAATTATGAAGAAAAGATGTACGCAGCTGGGAAATACCCTGGTGGCTTTAACAAACGTGAAGGGCGCCCTTCGACGGACGCGACTTTGACCGCTCGCTTAATCGACCGCCCCATTCGTCCCATGTTTGCGGAAGGTTTCCGCAATGAAGTTCAGGTTATCAATACCGTTCTTTCTTATGATGCGGATGCTTCAGCCCCTATGGCAGCTATGTTTGGTTCATCTCTTGCGTTATCAATCTCAGATATTCCTTTTAACGGACCAATTGCTGGTGTGCAAGTTGGCTATATTAATGGAGAATTGGTTATCAATCCAAGTCAAGAACAAAAGGAAGCTTCGTTATTGGAATTAACTGTTGCAGGAACTAAAGAAGCGATTAACATGGTGGAGTCTGGTGCCAAAGAATTATCAGAAGACCTGATGCTGGAAGCTCTCCTGAAAGGTCACGAGGCAGTGAAGGAATTGATTGCTTTCCAAGAAGAAATCGTGGCAGTAGTTGGAAAAGAAAAAGCAGAAGTTGAGCTTCTTCATGTGGATGAAGAATTGCAAACGGAAATTATAGCAGGCTATAACGCTGATCTTCAAAAAGCCGTTCAGGTAGAAGAAAAATTAGCTCGTGAAGCCGCAACACAAGCAGTCAAAGACGAAGTAATAGCCCTTTACGAAGAAAAATATGCTGACCACGAAGAATTTGACCGCATCATGCGTGATGTGGCTGAAATTTTAGAGCAAATGGAGCATGCAGAAGTACGACGCTTAATTACTGAAGACAAGGTTCGTCCAGATGGTCGAAAAGTAGATGAAATTCGTCCACTAGATGCTGAAATCGACTACCTGCCACGCGTGCATGGCTCTGGTCTCTTTACTCGTGGGCAAACGCAGGCTTTGTCTGTCTTGACATTAGCACCGATGGGCGAAACACAAATCGTTGATGGCTTGGATCCAGAATACAAGAAACGCTTCATGCACCACTATAACTTCCCGCAATATTCTGTCGGTGAGACAGGCCGTTATGGGGCTCCTGGCCGTCGTGAAATTGGACACGGTGCTCTTGGGGAACGTGCCTTGGAGCAAGTCTTGCCTAGTCTGGAAGAGTTTCCGTACGCAATCCGTCTGGTAGCGGAAGTCTTGGAATCAAACGGTTCTTCCTCACAAGCATCTATCTGTGCGGGCACTTTGGCTCTGATGGCCGGTGGGGTACCAATTAAAGCACCTGTAGCTGGGATCGCCATGGGGCTCATTTCAGATGGTAGCAACTACACGATTTTAACAGATATTCAAGGCTTAGAAGACCATTTCGGAGATATGGATTTCAAGGTGGCCGGTACACGTGAAGGAATTACTGCTCTTCAAATGGATATCAAGATTGAAGGAATTACTGCTGAAATCTTGCAAGAAGCATTGGCTCAAGCTAAGAAAGCACGTTTTGAAATTTTAGATTTGATTGAACGTACGATTCCAGCTCCTCGTCCAGAACTCGCTCCAACTGCTCCGAAGATTGATACTATTAAGATTGATGTTGATAAAATCAAGATTGTCATCGGTAAGGGCGGTGAAACGATTGACAAGATTATCGCAGAAACTGGCGTAAAGATTGATATAGACGAGGAAGGAAATGTGTCTATTTACTCTAGCGATCAAGATGCGATTAATCGTGCTAAGGAAATCATTACAGCTCTTGTGCGTGAGGCGAAAGTAGATGAAGTGTATCATGCCAAAGTTGTTCGAATTGAGAAATTCGGTGCTTTTGTCAATCTATTTGACAAGACAGATGCCTTAGTACACATTTCTGAAATGGCTTGGACGCGTACTAATAAGGTTGAAGATTTAGTGCAAGTTGGTGACGAGGTAGACGTTAAAGTCATTAAAGTTGATGAAAAAGGTCGTGTGGATGCCTCTATGAAAGCATTGCTTCCGCGCCCTCCTAAAGAGGACAAGGAGAAAAAACATCATCATAAAACACATAAAGAGCATAAAGTTGTTCGAGAAGAAAAGGCACAAGACTAGAAATGTTACTGCACCTTTACTTTCAGTCTAAAGCCGGAAAGGAGTCAGCATGAGTTGGTGGAAAGATACGATAGCGATTGTAAAAGAAAATGATCCAGCAGCTCGCTCCTCGCTCGAGGTGTTGTTGACTTATCCTGGTATTAAGGCTTTAGCAGCTCATCGGATTTCTCACTTTCTTTGGAATCATGGTTGTAAACTCTTAGCTCGGATGCATAGTCAATTTTGGCGTTTTTGGACCCAGATTGAGATTCATCCGGGAGCAAAGATTGCTTCGGGTGTCTTCATTGATCACGGGAGTGGTTTAGTGATTGGTGAGACGGCTGTTGTGGAAAAAGGAGTGATGCTTTATCATGGTGTTACTCTTGGAGGAACTGGCAAAGATGCTGGGAAACGTCACCCAACGGTTCGCCAAGGTGCACTCATTTCCGCTCATGCACAGCTCATTGGTCCAATTGAAATCGGTGAAAATGCTAAGGTAGGAGCGGGTGCAGTAGTGGTGGCAGATGTACCAAGTGATGTGACAGTTGTTGGTATACCGGCTAAAATCGTCCGTGTGCATGGTCAAAAAGATACTCCAACTATCAAGAATTTAGAAGAAATCCGCGAAGAAAGTTATTACTCATCTAAATTGTAGTGAGAGATGGTTGAATGTAGGCTCAAAAGAAGGTGTATATAGCGTGCTATTAGAGGAATTTGAAGATGTAGCTGGGGTTATTGAACCAACAGATAGGCAGATTATTGACAAGGGTGAAGTGTGTGAAACCATCATCCTGTCCTTTAACGGGGAAATTCTGAAACGTTTGATTGAGTCAGAAGAAGTCTATCCAGGAGGCTATTTGAAAAGCATAAACGGACAGCATCCATGGTATATTTATGGCCAAGGACCTAGTAAGCTAGCAGTTATGTTGGCTCCGATTGGGGCTCCCATGATAGTCGGCCAACTGGAGGAGTTGGCGGCCAGAGGCTTCAAGAATTTCATCATTCTAGGTTCCTGTGGCGTTTTGGACCGCTCAATTGAGGCGGATAAAATCATCCTGCCTGCGGCCGCATTGCGAGATGAAGGGACTAGCTATCACTATGCCCCACCGGGTGACGAAGTAGCCTATGACGAGTCTCTACTGGTCGAGCTGGAAGCCATTTTTGACAAGCACGATATCGAGCATATCCGCGCTAAGTCTTGGACGACCGATGCCTTTTATCGGGAAACGCCTGATAAGGTCAAGCGTCGCTTGGCAGCTGGAGCCAAAGTGGTGGATATGGAAGCTTCAGCTATCATGGCTTGGAGTCAATTTCGCAAGAGCAAGGTCTATCAGTTCTTCTACACAGCTGACTATGTGGATCATCATAATCGAACCTGGGATGCCCGCCATGAAGAGCGGACGGCTGATGCCATGACTTTTTTCACTATTGCTTTGGCAATAGCAAAGGAACTAGAAAGGAACTGAGTAGAAACAGAAAGTTTGACACTAGATGACTGCTTCTGTAGTTGATTTTATCTGCTTTCCAGTCACTCTCAGTATCGTAAAATATGATCAAAATCTATGATACTATGACTCGCAGCCTGCGTGAATTTGTGCCTATTGAGGAGGACAAGGTTCGCATGTATGTCTGCGGTCCGACGGTTTATAACTATATCCATGTCGGCAATGCCCGCTCAACAGTAGCTTTTGACACAGTTCGTCGCTATTTTGAGTATCGGGGATTTGAGGTCAATTATATTTCCAATTTTACAGATGTAGATGATAAGATTATCCATCGCGCCAAGGAAGAAGGCATCACACCAAAAGAAGTGGCTGATAAGTATATCGCAGCTTTTCGTGAGGATGTCACGGCCTTGGGTGTCAAACCTGCGACTCGCCATCCACGAGTAGTCGAGTTTATGGCTGACATTATCCGCTTTGTGGAAGACTTGATTGGAAAAGGCTTTGCCTATGAGAGTCAAGGCGATGTCTATTTCCGAGTGGAAAAGTCTCACAATTATGCCAAACTAGCCAACAAAACCTTGGCTGACTTGGAGTTAGGTGCTTCTGGTCGGACAGATGAGGAGACTGCTCGTAAGGAAAATCCAGTGGACTTTGCTCTCTGGAAAGCAGCCAAGCCGGGTGAGATTTCCTGGGACAGTCCTTGGGGAGCAGGTCGTCCGGGCTGGCACATCGAGTGTTCGGTTATGTCAACGGAGATTTTGGGAAATACCATTGATATCCACGGTGGAGGAGCAGATTTAGAGTTTCCTCACCATACCAATGAAATCGCCCAGTCAGAGGCCAAGACGGGTCAGACTTTTTCCAACTACTGGATGCACAATGGCTTTGTCAACATTGATGACGTCAAGATGTCTAAGTCTTTAGGTAATTTTATCACCGTTCATGATGCCCTCAAGACTATTGATGGTCAAGTGTTGCGTTTCTTCTTTGCTACCCAGCATTATCGCAAGCCGATTAATTTTACGGAAAAAGCCGTTCATGATGCCGCGACTAATCTCAAGTATTTGAAGAATACCTATGAGCAGCCTTTCACTGGTCAGACAGATTCAGCGCAGCTTCAAACCTTGCTGGACAAGTTCACTGCCGCTATGGACGAAGATTTCAATGCGGCCAACGGTATCACGGTTGTCTTTGAGCTAGCCAAGTGGATTAACTCAGGCAATTACACCGCTGAAGTCAAGGAAGCCTTTGCCAAGCTCTTAGAAGTTTTTGGTATTGTCTTTGTAGAAGAAGTCCTAGACGCGGACGTTGAGCACTTGATTGAGGAGCGCCAGATGGCGCGTGCTAATCGGGACTTTGCGACTGCAGACCGTATTCGGGATGAATTAGCTGCTCAGGGCATTAAGCTCTTGGATACCAAGGACGGAGTGAGGTGGACCCGTGACTGATGTCAACCTGATTAACGGCATTGCCCTCGCCTTTGAGGGAGATGCTGTCTACTCCATGTATATCCGACGTCACCTGATTTTTCAGGGGCTCACTAAGCCTAATCAGCTGCACAGGAAAGCGACCAAGTACGTTTCTGCCAAGGCTCAGGCCAATCTCATCTCTCTCATGCTGGAAGAAGGGATTCTGACAGAAAAGGAAGAGGAGATTTACAAGCGTGGCCGTAATGCTAATAGTCACACCAAAGCCAAGAATGCGGATATTGTTACTTACCGTATGTCTACAGGCTTTGAAGCAGTCATGGGCTACCTGCATATGACTGGAGCTATTGAGCGCTTAGAAGAATTAATTGACTGGTGTATTGTCAGAGTGGAGAACACAAATCATGATAAAAAGTAATTTGTTAGAATGGTTTCCTCAAGGGAAGCTTCAATCCAATCCGAGCGTAAAAGAAGATGAAGTGGCAATTCCCTTATCAAAAAATCAATGGCTGTTATTAAAAATAAGTAGCTTGACAGAAAGAGAACAACAGCTTGTTTCTTTACTGACTGGAGAAGAGTCAGCGTTTGATGGTGGACCTTGGTATGATTATCTGGTTCATAGTCGTGGCAAATTGCCAAAAAGTGTACAAAAGATACAATTTGTCCATTGTCATTTATTCCATTATGAAAACGAAACAATAGGATCTTGGTTAGAAATGATGCGAACCATATTACCTAATAGAATAGCAGATTTTCAGCTATCGTCTCAGGATTACATCTTTGTACTAGATCAAACGCAAGTCATACTTGTAAAAGATGTTCTTCGAGATACATTATCAGCTATTGAATATGACTTTAGCCTAGCTCTCACAATTCAAATCGGACAGATTTGGACTAGAATGTTTGAAGGAAGCTATTCTGAATTATTTCAAGCAGAGAATGCTCTTTTTACTAAGTGGTGGGAACAGGCTCAGCATTCTAACGTGCATTCTTTTTCACAACTTTTTTTGTGGGGGATTAGCCAAAGAGATTTCATATCGCCAATACTAACGCAGAAACTTCATCAATTGATTGAAAGTCAAGATCAACTTGTTGATATTATTGCAGCTTTATGGGAGAATGCAGCAGTTGTAACTAAGGCAGCTCAGCAGTTGTATATTCACCGTAATACTTTACAATATCACATTGATAAATGGGAAGAATTGACGGGGTTACAACTCAAAAATCTGACGGATTTGACCTTGTGCTACCATATTGTTATTAATGATTTAGTGTAATGTTTTGTGCACCCTGCACAAAACATTTTTTTTATTTTGTTCACGTTGCCATAGGATAATGAAGCGTTTTCATATATAATAAAATCATAATAGTAAAGGAGTTCCATTTTATGGTAGAATTAAATTTAAAAAACATTTATAAGAAATATCCAAATAGTGAGCATTATTCAGTTGAAGATTTTAACTTGGATATTAAAGATAAGGAATTTATCGTTTTCGTTGGTCCTTCAGGATGTGGGAAATCTACTACACTTCGTATGATTGCTGGACTTGAAGATATCACGGAAGGTGAATGTTCTATTGCTGGCCGCGTGGTCAATGATGTTGCGCCAAAAGATCGTGACATTGCCATGGTTTTCCAAAACTACGCTTTGTATCCACACATGACTGTGCATGATAATATGGCTTTTGGTTTGAAACTTCGTAAATACAGCAAGGATGATATTGAAAAACGTGTAAATGAAGCAGCAGAGATTCTTGGCTTGAAAGAATTTTTAGATCGTAAACCAGCTGACCTTTCAGGTGGACAACGCCAACGTGTAGCTATGGGACGTGCTATTGTTCGTGATGCAAAAGTATTTCTTATGGATGAACCGCTTTCTAACTTGGATGCTAAATTGCGGGTATCTATGCGGGCAGAAATTGCTAAAATCCACCGTCGTATTGGGGCAACCACTATCTATGTTACTCATGACCAAACAGAAGCAATGACTTTGGCTGATCGTATCGTTATCATGTCTGCAACAAAGAATCCTTCAGGAACGGGTACAATTGGACGTGTAGAACAAATCGGTACCCCACAAGAAGTTTACAAAAACCCAGTTAATAAATTCGTGGCAGGATTTATCGGAAGCCCAGCTATGAACTTCATCAACGTAACTTTGAAAGGTGATGAAATTGTAGCACAAGACCTTTCTCTAAAAGTACCAGAAGGTGCCTTGAAGGTACTTCGTGAAAAAGGCTATGAAGGCAAGAAACTCATTTTTGGTATTCGTCCAGAAGACATCAATACAGAAGCTGCTTTCCTTGAAACCTTCCCAGATTCAGTTGTACATGCTAAAATTTCTGTATCTGAATTACTTGGTTCTGAATCTCATTTGTATTGCCAAGTGGCTGACAATGAATTTATTGCTAAAGTAGATGCTCGTGATTATCTTAAAGCTGGAGCTGGTATTGATCTTGGTTTCGACTTGAACAAAGCGCATTTCTTTGATCCAGAAACAGAAAAGACAGTTTATTAATTTACAATGCCTTTAGAATAATGAATAAGAAGATGCAGGATGCCTTGTTTTTAATACAAGACTCCTGCATTTTTTATAGAAGAAAATTTGGATTTAACGGTAAAGTGATTTATAAATAAGAAGAAGCATTTTAAATTTTATGTTATACTAAAGTCATGGAAAATAACGATATTGTCTATGGTGTACATGCTGTAACCGAGGCCTTGATAGCTAATACGGGAAATAAACTTTATATTCAAGATGATCTTCGTGGGAAAAATGTTGCTCAGATGAAAGATTTGGCAGCAGAAAAAAAGGTTTCTATTTCTTGGACTACCAAAAAAACATTACAAGAAATGACAGGTGGTGCCGTTCATCAAGGTTTTGTTTTGCGTGTTTCAGAATTTGCTTATATGGATTTTGAAGAGATGTTGAGAATGGCAACTCAGGAAGAAAATCCTCTATTACTCATTTTAGATGGTCTAACAGATCCGCATAATTTAGGTTCGATTTTACGGACAGCTGATGCGACAAATGTTACAGGTGTCATTATTCCAAAGCATCGAGCGGTCGGTGTCACGCCAGTTGTTTCCAAGACCTCTACTGGTGCCGTGGAGCATGTTCCGATTGCTCGGGTGACCAATTTGAGACAAGTTTTGGACAAGCTGAAAAGCGCAGGTTTTTGGATTTTTGGAACGGATATGAATGGGACTCTGTCTACCAAGTGGAATACAGCAGGTAAATTAGCTCTGATTATCGGCAATGAAGGTAAAGGAATTTCTGCTAATCTTAAGAAGCAGGTGGACGAAATGATTACCATTCCCATGAATGGACATGTACAGAGCCTTAATGCTAGTGTGGCAGCGGCTATTCTCATGTATGAAGTGTTTAGAAATCGCTTATGAAAAGGCAAATTTTACTAGTTTATGCTTGCCAGATGACTGCCTTTTGAAAAGAAACTGGTCCATTTTTAAACCAAAGCAAACGGAGTATAGAGCGAATTTTTTTCCTGATAAATTGAGGAATGAGGCTAATTTTTAAGCTTTGGAAAGAATTTGTGACTTCAATGCTCAAGATATGCTTAGTGTTCGTCAGAACTTATTCAGTGTGACAGTCGTTTTGATTGATAAGAACGAAATGGTAGATGATGGCATTGAATATGAAGTAGCAAACCACGAGCTCAATCATCTGTGGTAATGAGCAATTTAAATGAGCAGTGGGATAATTTTACCTAAGGGACTGTACGTGTTTGGGTATGTAAATTCGGAAACCCACTTTGTGACCCTATAGGTAAGACAAGATTACGCAATTTACAGAAAATGATGGAGAAAAAAGAAAGATGACTTTTAAGATTTTAACGGATTCAACAGCAGATCTTCCAGAAAGCTGGGCTTTAGAAAATGATGTTCAAATTCTCGGTTTGACCATTCAGCTGGATGGAGAGACGTATAAAACAGTCGGAGATAAGAAACTAACGAGTGAGCAGCTTCTTTCTAAAATGGAAGCCGGTAGCCAGCCGACAACTAGTCAAATCAATGTTGGCCAGTTTGAAGCTATCTTTCGTCACTATGCTGAGATTGGCATGTCAGTTCTTTATATTGCTTTTGCATCTCTTTTATCAGGAACTTATCAGAGTGCAGTCATGGCACGGGATATAGTTTTAGAAGATTTTCCAGAAGCTGTCATCCAAATGATAGATACCAAGGCTGCATCTATGGGAGAAGGCCTTTTAGTGATGAAAGCAGTAGAAGCAAAAGCTGCTGGGCAAAGTTTAGAACAGGTAGTAACCTTGATAGAATCCTTACTGCCAAAAGTGCGTACTTATTTCCTCGTGGATGATTTGAACCATCTCATGCGAGGCGGACGGATTTCAAAAACGGCAGCTCTCATGGGGAATTTGGTCAATATAAAGCCGATTATTGCTGTTAAAGCAGATGGTAGGCTAGATTCTGTGGCTAAAGTTCGTGGTAAGAAAAAAGCTCATGCTGAAGTAGTGCGCATGACTTTGGAAGGTATTTCTGATCCACGTGTGGTAATTGCTTATGCAGGGGCAAACAGTCAGGATGTGGCTCAAGTATTAAAAGAGCAACTTCTTCTGTCAGATCAAGTTAATGAGGTTTTAATCCTACCATTAGGTCCCGTTATTACCACCCACACTGGTCCTGGAACTTTGGGATTATTTAGTATTGCCCATGAAAATCAAGATTAAACGGAATGAAACCGTTCTTTCATAAATAATTTACCAAATATATTGACTTTTACCCCTAAAATTTGGTATGATAGTAGGCGGTATTGTTTACCCCATTTGTAAGGCCCCGGAACCTTCCAAATAACTTGCGGACCGGAACATCCGCCCTGTAAACAAAAACGATATTCATATAGGAGAAATCATGAACAAAACAACATACATGGCTAAGCCAGGTGAAGTTGAACGGAAATGGTATGTAGTAGACGCTACTGATGTACCTCTTGGACGCCTTTCTGCTGTTGTAGCAAGCGTGCTTCGTGGAAAAAATAAACCAACCTTTACACCACACACTGATACTGGTGACTTCGTAATCGTTATCAACGCTGAAAAAGTAAAATTGACTGGTAAAAAAGCGACTGATAAGATTTACTACACTCACTCTATGTACCCAGGTGGATTGAAACAAATCTCAGCAGGTGAGCTTCGCTCTAAGAACGCTGTTCGCTTGATTGAAAAATCAGTTAAAGGTATGCTTCCGCACAATACTCTTGGCCGCGCTCAAGGTATGAAGCTGAAAGTATTTGTAGGCGCTGAGCACACTCACGCTGCACAACAACCAGAAGTTCTTGATATTTCAGGACTTATCTAAGGAAAGGAACAAATAAGCTATGTCACAAGCACAATATGCAGGTACTGGACGTCGTAAAAACGCTGTTGCACGCGTTCGCCTTGTTCCAGGAACTGGTAAAATCACTGTAAACAAAAAAGATGTTGAAGAGTACATCCCACACGCTGATCTTCGCTTGGTTATCAACCAACCATTTGCAGTTACTTCAACTGTTGGTCAGTATGACGTTTTCGTAAACGTTGATGGTGGTGGCTACGCTGGTCAATCAGGAGCTATCCGTCACGGTATCGCTCGTGCCCTTCTTCAAGTAGACCCAGACTTCCGCGATTCATTGAAACGCGCAGGCCTTCTTACTCGTGATGCTCGTATGGTAGAACGTAAGAAACCAGGTCTTAAGAAAGCTCGTAAAGCTTCACAATTCTCAAAACGTTAATTAGTTACTGGACAGCAGAATACAAACGAAAACACTTTGCATCTTGCAAGGTGTTTTTTTCTATGAGAACTGGCGGTGCGCAATTAGGATAGCTCTAGCGACTTTAGTCGCATAGAGATATGCTATGCACAGTTGCCTCAAGAAAACAATGCTTCTTGGTCCACCCTGTTAGACAAGCTTCAAAACCAAGGAATCCAACAGGTTTCTCTTGTAGTTACAGATGGCTTTAAGGGGCTTGAGCAGATTATCAGTCAGGCTTACCCATTAGCTAAACAACAATGTTGCTTAATTCATATTAGTCGAAATCTAGCTAGTAAAGTGAAACGAGCAGATAGAGCGGTTATTCTGGGGCAATTTAAAATGATTTATCGTGCTGAAAATTTAGAAATGGCAGTACAAGCTTTAGAGGACTTTCTCGCCGAATGGAAACCAAAGTATAGGAAAGTCATGGAAAGTCTTGAGAAGACGGATAATCTTTTAACTTTTTATCAGTTTCCCCACCAGATTTGGCACAGCATGTATTCGACAAACCTCATTGAGTCTCTTAACAAAGAAATCAAACATCAAACGAAAAAGAAGGTTCTTTTTCCTAATGAGGAGGCTCTGGAACGTTACTTAGTTACGTTGTTTGAAGATTATAATTTCAAGCAAAGTCAACGAATCCATAAAGGGTTTGGTCAATGTTCTGATACACTTGAAAGCTTATTTGATTAACACTCCGTAACTCTACTTGAGTGTTTACACATAATTATTGACAGTATCAAAAAATAAAGTATATTGTTTTCATCATAATATAATTAGATATCAGTATAGAGAATTTTATCTATATATCAGATATCAGCAATTGCTTTTGCTGTCATTTTTCGCTACAATAGTTACAAGGAGGAAATAAACATGTTAAAAGAAGTATTAAACGTCGCAAAAGTTGCGAAAAAATCATCTCTCTTCTTAGGAGGGGTAGCATTTGGGACGCTTGGCTTGAAAGTCTTAGCAAGTAAAGAAGCTAAAAAAGCCTATTCTAAGGCCTTGGCTAAAGGTTACAAATTGAAAGATGGACTGGATGCATCTGTTTCTGTTGTAAAACAACACGGTGATGATGTTTTACAAGACGCTAAATATTTATACGAACAGGAAAAGAAAGAAGAACAATTAGATAGCCTGATAGGTGAATAATATGTCTTTTAAAGTGCTACACAGAGGATATCAACATATCCGATTGTCATCCTCGTTTTCACTGACCTTGGATATTCAAGCTTATCTTCGTTCCTTGGCTAGAGATGAAAAAGGGATCGACTCTATTCAGTTTTATATGGATCAGCAGCACTTTACTCTACGTATGAGAGAAGGCTTCTCTGTATTAGAAAATGCAGAGGCCTTTTTAAAAAGAATTGATAAGGGGAAAGTTTCGGACTTGATGACTCTTCCCATTCGTAGAGAAGAGAGTGCTTATTCAATTGTATCGGGTGCAGCGATTAAGCGTTGTCTGTTTCGAAGTTTTGTACCCTACCCTATTCGTTATATTTGGACTTGTTATCAGGCTTTGGGTTATGTCAAAGAAGCCTATCAAACTTTAGCGCGCAAGGAACTAACCATGGAAGTCTTGGACTGTTCGGCCATTTTGTTGTCCTTGTTTATGAACCAATCCAAGACAGCTAGCAACATCATGTTTATGCTTGATCTGGGTAATCATCTGGATCAGTGGTCTTTGAAAAAAACAGCAACAGATTTGGAACAAAGCCTTCTTGCTAAAGAAAGTGATGTTTTCTTAGTGCAGGGAGACATGGTCATCAGCATCAAGAGTTCTGATGTTCAAGTAGGTGATGTATTAGTTGTCTCCCAAGGGAATGAAATCTTGTTTGACGGCCAAGTGGTTTCAGGATTAGGCATGGTCAATGAGAGTTCCTTGACTGGAGAGAGCTTCCCTGTTGAAAAGAAAGAGGGAGATTCTGTATGTGCGAATACTGTTTTGGAAACAGGAGAGTTAAGAATTCGTGTGACTGATAATCAGATAAACAGTCGTATTTTGCAACTCATCAATCTAATGAAAAAATCTGAAGAGAGTAAGAAGACAAAACAACGTCATTTTATTAGGATGGCAGACAAGGTTGTAAAATATAACTTCTTAGGTGCTGGTTTGACTTATCTGTTAACAGGTTCGTTTTCAAAAGCCATTTCCTTTTTATTGGTGGATTTTTCATGTGCTCTAAAAATATCCACACCTGTAGCCTACCTTACGGCCATAAAGGAAGGTCTAAATCGAGAAATGGTTATTAAAGATGGTGATGTATTAGAAAAATATCTGGAAGTGGATACTTTCTTGTTTGATAAAACGGGTACCATCACGACGAGTTATCCTTTGGTTGAAAAGGTTCTTCCTTTCGGAGATTATACTGAGAAAGATATTTTAAGAATAAGTGCATGTTTGGAGGAACATATCTATCATCCTATTGCCAATGCAATTGTTAAACAAGCTGAAATTGAAGGCATTGAACACGAAGAAATGCATGGCAAGCTTCAGTATGTTGCAAGCAAAGGGATTAAATCGCAAATTGATGGTCAATCGGTTGTCATTGGAAATTATGTACTAATGCAAGACGAACAGGTAAGAATTAGTTCTGAGCAGCTGGCCTTGATTGAGCAATATAAGACTCATTACAATTTATTGTTTTTGGCTTATAAGAAAGAATTAATTGGGATGTTTTGTATCCACACTCCCTTGAGAAGCGAGGCGAAAGCTGCATTGAAAAAGCTAAAACGCCAAGGGAAAAAACTGATTCTGGCAACTGGTGAAACGTTGGCTAGAACAGAAGAGTTGGTTAAAGATCTGCCATTTGACAACGTCTATACTGATTTAAAACCAGATGGTAAGTTTCAGTTGGTTCAGGAATTACAGAAAGCTGGCCGAACTATTTTGATGGTTGGAGACGGGTTAAACGACTCTGCTGCCTTGACGCTTGCAGATATTGGGGTTGTGATGAATGAAAGTGCTGATATTTCTAAGCAGATGAGTGATATTTTATTATTAGATAATCGTTTAGATTTCTTCGAGGAATTGAATTCTTTATCTGAATCGTTGCAGAAATTAATTCAAAGAAATATTCAAGAAACAGTTGTAATAAATGGAAGTTTAATTGGATTTGGGTTGTTAAATTGGTTAAGCCCATCTAATCTTTCGATATTGCACAATCTGACTACTTTAAGAATCGTCCTTCGTAGTCTTTCTATTAAAAGTAGGTAAGAGACCGAGAAGCTGAGGTTATAAAAACTAAAAGGAGTTGTCTCATTTGAGAATAACGGCTCTTTGTCAACTGTAGTGGGTTGATGGAAAATTATACCCTGGAGAGGACCAAATTGGTTCTCTCCTTTTTGATGTTCAATGCAATGAGGATTCTAGTTTTGAAGTTTTAAAGTTCCGGAAGCCAAAAGCATTTCGTTTGATGATCTTGATGAGGTTATTAGTAGCTTCTAGTTTTGCGTTTGAGTAGGGCGGTTCTAGTGCATTTATGATCTTGCTCTTATCTTTCAAAAAGGTCTTAAAAACAGTTTGAAAAATAGGATTTACACAAGAAATTGTTTCTTCAATAAGCTCAAAGAGATGGTCAGCTTGTTTCTCTTGAAAATGAAAGAGTAATAGTTGATAGAGGTCATAGTGCTCTCTAAGTTCTTGAGAGTATGCAAGAAGGTTTTCGAGAATCTCTTTATTGGTCAAGTGTGAGCGAAAAGTTGGGAGATAAAAACGTTTATCACTGAGTTTACGGCTCTCCTGTTGAATGAGTTTCCAGTAACGTTTTAGTGCCTTATGTTTGTGTGATTTCCGATGGGATCGCAACACCTTGGGCGGTTTGCAGATGCAAAATTGGAAAACCAAGCATACGGTAGTGGATGGTCAACGTCTGTACTTTGACGGGACTGGAGCACAACTGTTCGGTAACTGGATTAAGTGGTTTCTTCTAACCATCATCACGTTTGGAATCTATGGCTTCTGGTTGCAAATAAAAATGGAGCAATGGATTGTCAAACACACTCATCATGTTTAATCATTAAACTGCGTCTTCTTTTATAGGAGATACCGTTCTTCCTTCTTTGAATAAGGAATCTAAAATTTCTGGCTTTCTCTATCTGTTCAATTGATAGATTTCTTCAGAAAAAGGCTGTAAAATTTTTGATATAATGTTAAGGATGGACTGATGGCTACTTAAAGGAAAATTTTCAAAAGAATAATAGGTGAGAATTTAAAGTATGTAAGATTGGACAGAAGTCTCTCTACCATCATCCAGGCAGAAACAAAATTATATGAAATAAAAGGAGTAACCGATGACCGGAAACTATTCAACACGGGAATACCGTGAGAAATTATATGATGATCTTCATGTTCGATTAAGAGATACAGTGATTTTGATGTGTGCGATTTTTATTGCCTCTATAGGTCTAAATATGAATTCAACAGCTGTCATTATTGGAGCCATGCTGATTTCCCCTCTTATGACACCGATTGTTGGACTCGGATTTGGTTTAGCTATTTTTGATACGCGTTTAATCAAGCAATCTCTAGAGGTTTGATTTACTCAAGTATTGGTCAGCTTGCTTGTATCGACTCTGTATTTTTGGATTTCTCCCTTATCTTATGCAAGTAGCGAGTTGATTGCACGAACCTCTCCAACCATTTGGGATGTTCTCATTGCTATTGCTGGTGGGATAGCAGGTGTCATTGGTTCAAGAAAAAAAGAAGCAAACAATATCGTGCCAGGAGTAGCCATTGCAACAGCTTTGATGCTACCTATCTGTACTGCAGGCTATGGTTTAGCTAATAGAAATGTACGATTTTTATTTGGGGCTCTCTATCTTTTCTTGATTAACTGTGTCTTTATCATACTAACCAACATTGTTGGAACAAGAATTTTGATGAGAAAATCTCCTTTAAGTTCATTTAAAGAGCTAAACATTAAAATGAAAATTGGCTTGATATCCTTGATTGTATTATTGGTTCTTCCAGCCAGTTATTCAGCAGTCACTCTGACGATAGATCAAGCGCGAAAAGAAGGGATCAAACAGTTTGTAGGAAAAGAGTTCGCCAATCATACGGTCATTAATCAAGTCTACAAGTCAAGGAATAATGAATTGGTCTTGACGGTTGTTGGAGATCCAATTTCAGAAGAATTAGAAACCATTCGCCAAAAACAAGCCTCTTACGGTATTCAATCTGTTCAATTGAAAGTCAATCAAGTCCATAATTCGACAAAATTAGATAGTGAGACGACCAAGAAATTTTACGAAAACATTGACAAGTATATCGATCAAAAACTCTCTGAAAAAGATTCACAAAACGATCTCGTAAAAGAAAATGAAGCAGACAAGGATTGAGGACGATGAACTGAATAGGTTTTTATGCCGTGTTTTTCTTGTTTGTTCTTCTTTCTTACCTATAACGAAATAAAATTGATGAATACGAGATTTTTCTTTAGATGAAAGAAAGTACATAGAAGTAAGGGGTAGTATAAATGAGTAAAGTATTTTACTGAAAATTCAATTTATAAAAAAACAACCAGAAAGAAAATATTAATTTTGCGGTTTTTCTTTCTGGTTGTTTTCTGATAACGGAGGTTTGCTCAAATGCTATAAGAAATAAATTAGGAGGTCTATCATCTAAAAAAATGTATGTAACAAAAAATAATTTAACTAATGGTGTGAACTTTTTAGTATTTATCAGCTCAATTCGTGTATTTTTAGGATAAAGTTCACACTATTTAAATGAAATATATTCAAATTAGATGAAATTGTTCTTTCTGAAAACGTGGGAAAACATTGATTTTAAGCCCATCTTGGAACTTATTCAAATAGAAATGTTTCCAACCAGGCTTGAAAAAGGCTCGTAAAGCGTCACAATTTAGTAAACGTTAATTCGAGAGAATTACAATAAATACAAAGAGCACCTTTCGGGGTGTTCTTTTTTATCGACACTTTGTAGATTTATAATTGGGAATCTCGTTGAATGGTATCAGGTAAATGAAAAGATTCGTTGATAATATCCTATTTCTTCGTACTTTAGTCTAATACCTATAATGTAAAAAACTCTAGCTATCAGGTAGTTGATAGTTAGAGTTTTTTTCTATTCATATGATTTAATTAGATTAAATAAGGCCTCTACTTCTGATGACGGTGTAGCTGATTTGAGATAAGCGTAATAAACTGTAAATGTTATCTGGTCCTCCGGTATTAGAGGGATTTTTATTAAATCATCATCTTCATCAGAAAGTGCGATATCAGCCAGTAAACTAACGCCAATCCCTTTCTTTAAAAGTTCTTTAAGAATGACAATGTCATCAGTCTTAAAGAATATTTCTGCCTTGTTTTGATACTTTTGATTAAGTAGCTCAAAAGCTTTCAGGTGAACAAAGTGTTCGTCTAAAAGTATAAAGGATTGATCTACTAATTCTTCAAAAGTGAGGGAAGGAGCAGTGGCAAGAGGATGGTTCTTAGATAAAACGACATACAGTTCTTTATGAAAGAGTTCATGTGTCTCTATTGAAGGATGATTGAGTGGTTCAATCAATCCGAGTAAGCTCGCATCTAGTTCTCCCTTAAGGAGAAGATTTAATAATTCTACGGATCCACCACGAATAGGACGTACCTTTTTTAAAAAATCAAATTCAGTTTCTTTATTTAAGACAGAGAAAAGATACTGAATGATAATAGGAGGGAATCCTACAGTAGAGCAATGCACCAAAGAGCGATTAATTTCTTTGCGAGTAGAAATGACCTCAGGTAAAATCAGTTCTGTATGCTTCAGAAGGATTTGTCCTTGATTAGTTAATTTAAAGGAGCGATGTGAGGGATCATGGTGAATCAATTTGCAATTAAAGGAGTCCTCTAAGCGCTTGATAGCATAAGAAATAGATGGTTGGCTGACTTTATGTTGTTTTGCTACTTCCGTATAGGATTGAAGCTGGCAGAGGTCATAAAAATATTGTAGATCTTTTAAATTCATATGGGCTCACTTTCATTAATTGGAGAAAAAATAAGTGGAAATCACAAGATAAATAATTTTTATCCGTATCCTACAATTTGACTATACGAGTATTCGCTGGTTAAAATGTAAGTGAGTCAGGGATATCAAAGATTATCTAAGATACTTTCAAAAATGACCAAGATCTTTTCTCGTTTATCAATAGGGAGCTGTTTAATCTTCATGTTGATTCTTTTGAGTGAAAGATTGTCAGTCTTATCAGAGGTTGATTCAAGGCTATCAAAATTGAAAAATTCCTCTGGGGTCATCTCTAGGGCGTCAATCACTTTTTCAAGACTGTGAATGGTCAGATTCACATTTTGGTTTTCGAGTTGGCTGATATACTTAAGTCCAAGTCCCGCTTGTTCCGAAAGTTCTTCCTGGCTCATTTTGTTTTGTGTTCGAAAATATTTCACTTTTTTGGAAATATATTGTTGTAAATAGTTTTTAGTTGTCATATAAATAGAATACAAGTTTTGTATGATAAAAAAACACCTTAAAAAATACGAAGTATTGTATAAAAAACTTAAATGATTTTTATCTATTGTAACTTGCCTTATAAATTTATATTTTAGTATGGCTTTATTTGTCCGATGGTAAAGAGCGATTACCGAAAATCTTATGAGTATAGAAATTTATAACATAGAGAGATTAAAGAATCACAAAATGGTGCTTTGAGTAATAATCTACAGAATAAAGAGTTTTCAATAACGCTTTACTTCTAGACTCATTATAACATATACACTAACGATTGTATTTTTTAAATAACAAAGTTCGTCTCAAAATACATATTAAGTGGTATAATATTATCAAAAAGGAGGTTGCACTATGACTGCACATGATATTTTAAACAATCCTTTCCTTAATAAAGGGACTGCCTTTACCTTAGAGGAGCGGAAGGAACTAGGTCTTATTGGTTTATTGCCACCTTATGTTCAAACCATTGAAGAACAAGCGGTGCAAACTTATGCACAGATGCAAACAAAAGCCAATGATTTGGAAAAGCGTCTTTTCCTAATGGAAATTTTTAATACCAACCGGACTCTTTTCTATTACCTCTTTTCTCAACATTTGGAGGAATTCAATCCAATTGTATACGATCCAACCATTGCAGATACCATTGAAGGCTACAGTGACCTCTTTGTAGATCCGCAATATGCGGGGTATCTTGATATTAATCATCCTGAAAATATTGAAGCCACTTTGAAAAATGCTGCTGGGAATCGCGAGATTCGTCTCATTGTTGTAACAGATGCAGAAGGAATCCTTGGAATCGGTGACTGGGGAACAAATGGTGTCGATATTTCTGTTGGGAAATTGATGGTCTACACGGGTGCTGCTGGAATCGATCCTTCTATGGTCCTTCCTTTAGTCATTGATGCAGGGACTAACCGTGAAGAACTTCGTAACAATCCTAATTACTTAGGGAATCGTCACGAACGGGTTCGCGGAGATCGTTACTACGACTTCATTGACCAATTTGTTCAAACAGCAGAACGTCTCTTTCCTAAACTCTACCTTCACTGGGAAGACTTCGGCCGCTTAAATGCTGCCAATATTCTTGAAAAATACCGGAAACAAATTCCAACTTTTAATGATGATATTCAAGGTACAGGAATCGTTACCTTGGGTGGTATCTTTGGTTCACTGGATATTAGTGGTGAAAAATTAACAGATCAAGTTTATCTCTGCTATGGTGGTGGTACTGCGGGTGCAGGAATTGCCTCTCGTGTTCTTCGTGAAATGGTGAGTGAAGGTCTTTCTGAAGAAGAAGCTTATAAACGTTTCTTTATGGTTGATAAGCAGGGTCTTCTCTTTGATGACATGGATGACCTAACTCCTGAGCAAAAACCGTTTGCTAAGAAACGTGCTGACTTTACTAACGCAGACAAGTTGACTGACCTGCTTGAAGTAGTGAAGACTGTGAAGCCAACCATTCTTGTAGGAACGTCAACTCAACCTAATACCTTCACTAAAGAAGTAGTAGAAGCTATGTGTGAAAACACAGAACGTCCAATGATCTTCCCCTTGTCAAATCCAACCAAATTGGCAGAAGCAAGTGCCAAAGATTTGATCGAATGGTCAGATGGCAAAGCTTTTGTTGCAACGGGAATTCCTGCTGATACGGTTTCTTATAAAGGTGTAGACTATGTGATTGGTCAAGCAAATAATGCCTTGATTTACCCAGGCCTTGGTCTAGGTATGCTGGCTTCTGAAGCAAGTCTTTTGACTGATGAAATGATTGGAGCAGCGGCTCATTCATTGAGTGGTATTGTCAATCCAGGTCAACCAGGAGCTCCTGTTTTGCCGCCATTCAAGTATGTAGCAGATGTTTCTATTAAAGTAGCGGAAGCAGTCGCTAAAAAAGCGCAAGAGCAAGGTCTTGCACGCGCTAAGGAAACAGATATGGCCAAAGCCGTTCGTGATTTGAAGTGGTATCCAGAGTATAGATAATTCATTCCTGCTGCTATCCTTCTATAGCGACAGATTTGTATGGGCTGTGGACTTAAGAAATTTAGAAAGGATACCTATGTCACTCTTTTTAACTTCGATTACGAGTATCATTCCGATTATCGCTATTATTGTTTTGGGGTATATTCTTCAGGTGAAGGGATGGTTTGGAGATGCCTTTGGACCTAACCTATCTCGTTTGATCATGAATGTAGCCTTGCCAGCATCAATCTTTGTGTCGGTGATGAAATACCTAACACTAGATAAACTAATCAGTCTTTCTGGAGGTCTCCTTTATACTTTTATAGCCTTTATCTTGGGATATATCGTAGCTTATATTGCAGTTATACTTTTCAAGGTCCGTCCAGGACGGCGAGGGACCATGATTAATACCTTTGTGAATGCCAATACTATTTTTATCGGTTTACCATTAAACGTTGCTCTTTTTGGTGATCAGGCTCTTCCTTATTTCTTAATTTACTATATCACCAATACGATTTCCACCTGGACATTGGGCGTGTATTTGATGACGAGCGATAGTAAATCGGGTCAAAGCAAGAAGACAACTAAATTTGACTGGAAGAAATTGCTACCAGCTCCGCTTGTAGGTTTTCTTGTGGCTCTAATAGTTTTGATTCTTCGAATCTCTATTCCAGATTTCGCAACGAATACCTTAACCTATGTTGGAAATATCGTCACTCCCCTATCTCTGATTTATATTGGTATCGTTCTTGCAAAGGCAGGATTGAAAACTATTACTTTTGATAAAGATACAATTGTCACTTTAGTTGGACGCTTTATCCTAGCTCCTCTAATCATGCTTCTTGTATTGAAGTTCTTTGCACCAAATATGGCGACAGTAGAATTTAAGACCTTTATGATTCAGTCCGCTACACCAGCTTTAGCTGTTCTCCCGATCCTTGCTAATCAAGGAAAAGGAGATGTGGAATTCTCTACGAATGTAGTGACTCTAAGTACGATTCTATTTATAGTTGTTATTCCAATATTACAAACTTTATTAGGATAAGAAGGAAGAGGATAGGATTGAAAGTTCTGAGTTAAGAAATTCCCCTATTTAAAAAATATTGATTCCAATTTTATGAAATTAATCAGTAGATATCGTTTTGAAAAGCCTTGATATTACGCTATTTTTAGTCCAACTGAAACCCACGCTTTCCAAACCAGATCTTAAGAAAGCTCGTAAAGCATCATAATTCTCAAAACGTTAATTCAAAAGAATTACGATACTTATAAAGAGCACCTCGAAAGGTGCTCTTTTTTATAATGTTATAATAGCTTTTGTAAACTTTCCTCAATCTCTTTAGGTTCTGCTTTAGATGAAAATCGTTTCACAACTTGCCCTTCTCGGTTTATTAAGAATTTAGTAAAATTCCATTCGATTCTTTTTCCGAGGGGGCCAGCTTGTTGTTCTTTTAGCCAGATATAGAGAGGATCTGCTTCCTTACCATTGACTTTAACTTTAGCAAAACGTGGAAAAGTAGTTTGGTAGTGGAGGCTGCAAAAACGATTGATTTCTTCTGCTGTACCTGGTGCCTGCCCCATAAATTGATTACAAGGAAAGTCGAGGATTTCAAAGCCCTGGTTTTGATAGCGGGTGTAGAGGTGTTGTAGTCCCTTATATTGGGGGGTCAGGCCACAACCTGTTGCAGTATTGACAATAAGCAGAACATTCCCTTTATAAATTTCTAGGGAGATAGATCGATTATTCTGATCGAAAATGGAAAAATCATATATTTTAGTCATAAGTGCTTCTCTCCTATTTTTCTTTCATTGTAACAGTTTTTATCTTATTAGTCGATTCTAAAAAGATTTTCCATTTAGAATGGATTTGTTATATTCAATAAAATTGAAAAAAGTTTAGGAAGTATCGTGTCAGTCATGAAGTATAAAAAAACAGATAATATTTACAAGACGAAAACAGATATTTATCAGAAAACGTTTACAAATAGAATTAAAAATGATATGATTTGTATAAACCGGTTTACTAAAAGAATAAATTTCATTTTGAGATTTATAGCTCTTTATTTTATAGAATAATTAATTGAGGTTTATACATGCAATCAAAAACAAAAAAGATGCTATTTAGTCTGTCATCTCTTGCATTATCAGGATTTTTACTTCATCATTTATTGACAGTTACAGCAGACGAAACGCCAATAAATGCCACTCAGCAAACTCAGAAGCAATCTACTGCTGAAAAAGTGCAACAGGTAGAAAAAAATCTTGTAAAAAATGGAAATTTCAGTCAAACAGAAGCAAAAAGTGGCCTTTGGACAGGAGTAAAAGCTGTTGGATGGAATGCTTGGCTTGATACTACAAAAAGCTCTACCAATACTTCAGCAAGAACGATTGAAGTAAAAGATAATGCGGTTACTATTTCTGGAACAGAAACTTTGCGAGCGGTTGTTTATCAAGAAGTGAATTTACAGCCAAATAAAAAATATAAATTGCGTTTTAAGGTTAAAACGGGAAATAAGACGGGAATTGCCAAAGTCCGAATTATTGAAGAAGTAGGAGACAAGAAACAATTCTGGAATTCTTCTGAATTTAAAGGAACCGAAGACTGGAAGACGGTTGAAACTGATTATAGTCCAACTTTATCCGTGAACAAGATCAAGTTAGAATTATTCTACGAAACAGGGACAGGAACGGTTTCTTTCAAAGATGTAGAATTGGTGGAAGCCCCCAATCAGTCAGTTGACAAATCTCAAACATCTGAAAAGAGTTTAGAGGAAATGGTCAATTTGCCTTTTGGGAAAAAGTACGTCTTCACTAGAGAAGATTATACATATACTGTTGAAAATAGTAGTATTGCGACTGTAAAAAATGGTATTGTAGAACCTTTGAAAGAAGGGACAACCACTATCACAGTCTCTAAAGATGGGAAAGAAATCAAAAAGATTCCTTTGACAGTAAAGCCTTCTGTAAAGGATAAATACACAGAACGATTGGATGATTGGAATGGTATTATTGCTGGAAATCAATACTATAATTCTAGTAATGACAATATGAAGAAATTGAACCAAGAATTAGAAGGAAAGGTCAAGAAGAGTTTAGAAAGTATTGATTCACAAGCTGATCGGAAAAGCCTTTGGAAGGAATTATCAGACTATCAAAAATCCTCTAATTTAACTGCTACTTATCGTAAATTAGAAGAAATGGCGAAACAAGTGACCAATCCTTCATCTCAATATTATCAAGATGCTAAAGTTATTCGTACAGTAAGAGATGCGATGGAATGGCTTCATAAAAATGTCTATAACAGCTCAAAAAGCATTGTTGGAAACTGGTGGGATTATGAAATCGGTACACCACGTGCAATCAATAATACGCTATCTTTGATGAAAGAGTATTTCTCCGATAATGAAATCAAAACTTATACCGATGTTATTGAGAAATTTGTGCCGGATCCAGAAAATTTCCGAAAAACAACAAATAATCCTTTTAAAGCTTTGGGCGGAAACCTAGTTGATATGGGACGAGTTAAAGTAATTGCAGGTCTTTTACGTAAAGATGATCAAGAAATTTCATCAACGATTCGTTCAATTGAACAAGTATTTACTTTGGTTAATAAAGGCGAGGGTTTTTATCAAGATGGCTCTTACATTGACCATACAAATGTTGCTTATACAGGTGCTTACGGTAGTGTTTTAATTGATGGTTTATCTCAGTTGTTACCAGTTATTCAAAAGACAGACACTCCAATTGATACAGCAAAAATGCAGACAATGTATCATTGGATTAACAAGTCATTTGCGCCCTTGATGGTTCATGGAGAATTAATGGACTTAAGCCGCGGACGCTCTATTAGTCGCGCTAATAGTGAAGATCATGTAGCAGCAGTTGAAGTACTTAGAGGGATTCATCGCATTGCCGAAATGTCTGAAGGAGAAATAAAACAAAATCTGAAATCTCTTGTAAAGACAATTGTAAAATCTGATACTTACCATGATGTCTTTAGAAATTTGAAGACTTACAAAGATATTAATTTGATGGAAGCTTTGTTGAAAGATGATACAGTGCCGGTCACTCCGCGAGAAAGTTATTTATCAGCTTTTAACAATATGGATAAAACTGCTATGTATAATGCAGAAAAGGATTTTGGCTTTGGGCTATCTATGTTTTCTAGTCGTACGTTAAATTATGAAAGTATGAACAAGGAAAATAAACGTGGTTGGCACACTGGTGATGGAATGTTTTATCTGTATAATGGTGATTTGAGCCATTATAGTAATGGCTACTGGCCAACAGTGAATCCTTATAAGATGCCAGGAACAACAGAGACAGATGCCAAGCGTTCTGATACAGAAACTGGGAAAGTGTTGCCATCTGGTTTTGTAGGAACCAATAAACTGGATGAGAAAAATGCAACCGCAGCAATGGACTTCACTAACTGGAACAAAACTTTAACGGTTCATAAGAGTTGGTTTATGCTGAATGATAAAATAGCTTTTCTTGGAAGTAATATCAAGAATACATCAAAGGATGCGGCATCAACAACTATTGAGCAAAGAAAGGTTGAAAAAAATAGCCCATATAAGGTCTATGTCAATGATAAGGAAGCGAACTTGACGGATAAAGAACAAGCATACAATGAAACGAAGAGTGTCTTTCTTGAATCTGCAGATAAGAAAAGGAGTATTGGTTATTTCTTCTTTAAAAAGAGCAATCTTACAATGATGAAAGCTATCCAAAAAGGTGCGTGGAAAGATATCAATGATGCTCAGCCAGCAGCTCAATTACAAAATGAATTTATCACAATTAGTCAGGCGCATAAACAAAATGGGGATAGTTATGGCTATATGCTTATTCCAAATGTAGATCGTGCTACTTTTAATCAAATGGTGAAAGATTTAGAGGGTAGTCTTCTTGAAAATGATGATAAATTACAAGCAGTCTATGATGCGAAGCAGAAAATTTGGGGAATTGTCAAATATGACGATTCTGCGTCCACAATTTCCAATAAATTCCAAGTTTTGAAACGAGGGATCTATACTATTCGTAAGGAAAATAGTGGCTATAAAGTTTCTTACTACAATCCAGAAACAAAGAACTCTGCTAGTAAAGATAGTGTCTTTAAAGAATTAGCATCAAAACCAACTGTTGAAGATTCGTCAAAAAAGACAGGAAAAATAACGAAAGAAAATCAGCCAACACTTCCTCAAACAGGGGAATATAGCGGCGTTTTACCTCTTGTAGGTATGCTATTGATGGGAAGCGGTTATTTTAGTCTTCGATTGAAATAAGTCCCCAAAAACCGAGAATCTAAGGATTAGGTTTTCGGTTTTTTGATTATGTAACTTTCCGTCTATCTTGCTCCGTCATGATTGTTACTTAATTAATAGTTATGATGATAGAAAAATAAAAAAAAATTACATAAAATTAGAAGTTTGTTGCCTATTTTTAACTAAAATATTATATAATATAATACATGAGGTAACTATTTAATGATTGTTACGATTTTTATTTGGTTGGAGGAACTATAATAGTGTTAAAGATTGGAAAAAAAGCCAAGCAGAGAATTGCTGTTGTATTATTTTTGCTAGCACTGATATTTGGTTTTAATATAATAAGTAATCAGGTGATTCATGCCAAAACGATTCCGAATGTTATTACGTCAATGAAAGTCACAAGTAGTGAAGGTAAACCTTTACAGGGTGATCTTAAAAAATGGCAGGATTTCAAGGTTAGTGCAACCTTCTCGTTGCCAAATAATACGGTAGAAGCAGGTGATACGACCACAATTGATTTCCCCAAACAGCTTGTTTATAACTCGCCTAATAAAAGTTTTAATATTGTAAGCAGTCAGGGAGATATTGTTGCAGTAGCAAAGATTGATGCAGCGAAGAAAAAAATTGTCCTGACCTATACAGATTATGTTGAAAAACATTCTGACATTAAAGGGACATTCGATTTTCATGTTCGTTTTGATCATCGGGAGCACAAAGCTAATGGAAAAGTCGATTTGGAATTTAAAATCGATGGTAAGATTACAAATGCAGGTAGTCCAGGATTTGCTGGTGCAGGCGATTCCGAAAAATTCTCAATTGTAAAAGGTGGATGGCCTTTAACAAATGATCCAGAACGTTTGGGTTATGATGTAGCACTAAATCGGACACAAGAACTCTTTAAAAATGCTGTTGTTGAAGATGAATTTATGGGCAATGGTGTTATTGAGGCTGACTCTGTCAAGATTATCAAGGGAGTATGGCTTTACAATTCGAAAATTTCTGAGTGGGAATTGCAGCACGCAGAAGATGTGACAGCTAAACTGAAAGCTAATATTACAGTAAATGAGCGAAAAGCTACTGTCAAGATTGGCGATATTGCTCCAAACGAGGGCTATTATATCAATTATAAAGTTAAACTAAATGGTGAGCCAAAGATTGGGGATGCTTTCACAAACAAAGCCAAATTAACAGCCGACAATACTGGTAACAGAACTACAGAAGTTGAAACACGCTATGTAAAAGCTAACGGTAAAGCGGATGGGCAAGACTTCACGATTAAGGTTAAGAAAATTGATGCTAATGGGCAGCCTCTTGCAAATGCGGAGTTTCAAGTGATTCGCAATCGTACTAAAGAAGTGGTTGGAACCATTACCACGGATACGAATGGTATGGGGAAATTGTCACATCTTGTGAAAGATGAGTACACCCTGAAAGAAAGCAAGGCACCAGATGGTTATAAAAAAACTGATGAAGAGTTTAAGATTTCCTCTTCTGATTTTGGAACAGAACAATCTGTTTTAAAAACAGTTGTCAATCAAAAAATAGGCAATAAGAAGATCAAAATCGGTAAGTTAAATCCAAATGGTAAAAGGATTGCGGGTGCTAAGCTTCATGTTTATAAGGGAGAAGGAACACAGGGTGACGTCGTTGCTTCTTGGACATCAGAGTCAGGTAAAGCACACGAATTAAGTTTAGAGCCTGGAATTTATACTTTCCATGAAGAATCGGCCCCTAATGGCTACACAGTTGTTAGTGATATTGTCTTTGAAGTAACAGCAGCTGGACAAGTGAATATCCTTAAAGCTGAGAACAATACAGCGACTGTCAAAAATGATACATTAAATATTACAGATCAGTTTGATGATGTAAGAACAAATATCTCGGTTGTGAAACATTGGGATGACAAAGATAATCAAGCCGGAAAACGTCCAAATCATATTACAGTGAATTTGCTGGCTGACGGGAAAAAGATAGAGTCTCAAACGATTAGACCAAATGAAAACGGTGAATGGCGTGCAGAATTTACCAATAAACCAAAATATAAAAATGGAAAAGAAATTCATTATACCATTACTGAAGAGGTTGTTGCTTCTTATCGCTCAGAGATTAGTGGGGATACAGCATCAGGTTTTGTATTGAAAAATCTGTATGATCCATCTCAACCGCCAGCACCAAAACAAAAGATTTTACCAAGGACAGGAACAACGGTTATGGGCGCCTTGATTGTTGTAGGGGTGGTAGTTCTTAACGGGGGTATCTACTTAGCAAAACGAAAAAATAAGTAGGGTTATCTGGTTTGACAAATCGTCCTTTATAGGTGCTTTTGATAGTGTAAGATAGTTATTAAAACAGGCTAGGATTTTCCTAGCCTGTTTAGCTTGTGTTTTCAAAAATAGATTTCTTGTTTTTCTTTTTTAATAGAAAAGGACTAGCTTTTTTACTTCAGTGCGGTATATTGTTTAGCAATTGTTGTGATCGCTTCGTAATTACCTTGGCTGGCAAGTTTGTTAAATTCTCCACCAATACCAATGGCATCCGCACCAGCAGAAAACCAATCTGAAACATTATCCAAATTGACGCCGCCTGTCACCATGATAGCTACTTGAGGAATCGGTGCTTTAACGGCAGAGATATATTTTGGACTTAGAGCGCTTCCTGGAAAGAGTTTGATGATTTCACTGCCAGCTTCTAGTGCTGTGGTGATTTCTGTTAAGGTCATACAACCCGGAATATAGGGAATACTGTAGAGATTACAGATTCTTGCAGTTTCAGAGTTGAAAGAAGGAGAAACAATATAATGAGCACCTGCTAGCATTGCATCTCTTGCGGTTACAGCATCCAGTACAGTTCCAGCTCCGATACAAACACTGGCATCATCTTGATATAGGTGGTTTAGCTCTTTTATAATTTCGCCAGCGTATTGATTGGTATAAGCAACTTCAATAGCTTTGATACCACCTTTGATACAGGCGATAGATGCTTTGAGGCCTTCTTCTTTTGTCTTTCCACGAACAACAACGACAATTTTTTGTGTTTTTAATTCAATAATGATATCTGATTTAGTCATGCTATTCTCCTAACGAATAATATCTTTGGTGGTTGTTAGCAATTTTTCAATGGCTGTAGCAGATTTGCTCATACTGTCGCCAGCAAGAGTACACTTCATGGTCGCACTAGCAACAGCAAAGTCAAGTGTATCTTTTAAAGAAGCTTGCATGAGTAATTGATAGAGTGCGCCAGAAACAAAAGCATCTCCGCTTCCAACGCGTTGATAGACAGCAGTTTTTAGCTGGACAGATTGCTCAAATGTATCACTGAGTGCATAAGCCTGATAGACATTTTTATCTTGTGCATCAGTGGAGCGGAACGTATGAAAAATGGCTTTAAAGGAATAGATTTCTTTTAAATGACGCATGCGATTTTCAATCTCCGCCAAACTTGCTGTTTCTCTTGGAAACATGTCAAGATCTGTTTCATCTGCCATAATTGGATCGATTCCAAAGCAATAGTCGGCATAGCGAGCGAATTTTGAAAATTCATATTTGGCTTCTAATACAGAAATCATTTTAGTGCGCAAGTTGAGATCCATAGAAATGGCGATGTTCCTTTGCTTTGCTTCTTGCAAAAGACATAGTAGCACTTCACGGACTTGCTCATCAATGGCAACTGTGATGCCACTGAAATGAAAATGGCTGATTCCTTTAAACAAGCAGTCCATATCCAGCATTTCAGGACGAATCTGACTGATACTAGTATGCTTGCGGTCATAAAAAACTTCACTTTGGCGGCAACCAAATCCATTTTCCAGATAATAAACCCCAAGTCGGTCACCAAGTCGGAAAATAGTGCTAGTGTCAATGTCATGCTGTTTCAAAAACGTTAGGAATCGATTACCGATTTCATTATCTGGCAATCCTGTAAAAAGTTTTGTGCAAATTCCTAAGGCCTGTAAATTACAGGCGATATTGACTTCCGATCCACCAAAATAAGTTGTGCTGACCACTTGGTCACCAAGAGAAGCAACGTCTACAGGCGTAATTCGAATCAGTGGCTCACCAAATAGCAATAATTTCGTCATGTGTCAATTCCTTTCGGGTTGCAAAATGGATTTATGCATCAAGAAGTCCTTTTAAGTAAGCTGAGATTTCGTTATCTTGGCAGTTCGCAAAGAAGTATTCTTGGAAATGTTCTCCTGCAATGGTTTCTCTCAAGAAATCTTGGTCGATGTTTTTTAGAACGCTTAGCAGGTCGTTATGGGTAATCTTTTTAACCTCGTTTAAAATACGAGCATTTCGTTGTTCAGGAATTGCTCTTTCCTTTGGATAGCCACCGCCAACTTCTTCAGCAAAAAGTCGTTCAAATATCAATTTTAGATTTAATTCTGCACCCCAGCCAAAGCCTTTTGCATAAGGAATTGAAAGAGCATTGCCACCATTTATTTGAGAGAAGAGGTAGGCGTCTGTTGGTTCGACAGCCAAGCCACAGACAACACCAGGAAAACTATTTAAAGCAACCATTGCTCCTTCACCAGTACCGCAACCGGTGATGACAAAGTCAGCAGCTTTTGTATTTAAGAGAATGGCTGCCAGTAAACCATTTTGAACATAAGTTAATTGGCTTTCGCCTTCTTTTCCATACATACCGTAGTTGTACAGTTCATATCCTTTTTTGTCAGTTGTTTCTTTTAAGGCATCATAAATAATGTGGTTTTTAGCAGCTTGACTATTTTCGTTAATTAAAGCAATTTTCATTTTTATTCCTTCTTTCTATTCTGGTTGTTTTCCGATATAAGCTAGGATACCGCCGTCAACGTAGAGAATATGTCCATTGACAAAGTCGCTAGCATCACTAGCGAGAAAAACAGCTGGTCCCATGAGGTCTTCTGGATTTCCCCAGCGTGCCGCAGGTGTTTTAGCGATGATAAATTGGTCAAATGGATGGCGTGAGCCATCTTCTTGTAATTCGCGTAATGGTGCTGTTTGAGGAGTGGCGATATAGCCAGGACCAATACCATTACACTGAATATTAGCACTGCCGTATTCTGAAGCGATGTTACGCGTTAGCATTTTGAGTCCACCTTTAGCAGCGGCGTAAGCACTAACTGTTTCGCGACCGAGCTCACTCATCATGGAACAAATGTTGATGATTTTTCCGTGTCCTTTTTTAATCATCGAAGGAATGACGGCTTTGGAAACAATAAACGGTGCGTTTAAGTCAATATCAATCACCTTGCGAAAGTCAGCTGCACTCATTTCGCACATAGGAACTCTGCGAATGATGCCTGCATTGTTGACCAAAATATCAATAATGCCAACTTCTCGCTCAACTTGCTCAACCATTGCTTGGATACCAGCTTCATCAGTAACATCGCAAACATAACCATGTGCTGAGATTCCTGCTTCATGATAAGCAGTTAAACCTCGGTCAACTAATTCTTGGTTGATGTCATTAAAAACAATAGTAGCCCCTGCTTCAGCGTAGGCTTTGGCAATGGCAAAACCTATTCCGTAGGAAGCTCCAGTGATAAGGGCAATTTTTCCCTTTAGAGAAAATTGTTCTATGGAGAAAATTTTTTCTGTCATATTTTATTTCCTTTCAATTTAGTAAGATTTCATTCTAACAAGATTATATTCTAGTAAACCGGTTTTGTCAACGATAAAAAATGTTTTTTTGATATTTAAGTAGTGGAACCTTTGTAAAAATCTGCTTTTCGGGTTTTTGGAAATAATCTATGAAATGTTAAAAAAGAATATAGATTTCAAAAGAGATGTAAGCGCTAATATTTTTTTGAAAAAAGTATTGACAAGTAAAAAACAATAGGCTACAATGGAAAATGTAAGTAAACCGGTAAACTTAAAAGAGAGGAGAAGGTATGAAAATCATAGTTATAGGACATGGAAATTTTGCTACAGGGATTCATAGTTCTTTGAAATTGATTGCGGGCGAGCAAGAGAAAGTAGATGCTATTGATTTTGTGGAAGGCATGTCCGCAAACGAACTAAAAGAAAAAATTCTAGCTGCTATTACAAGCGACGAAGAGGTCTTAGTCTTGTGTGATTTATTAGGTGGAACGCCGTTTAAGGTGGCATCCACGATAATGGGAAATAGACCAGATTTGAAAATGAATGTTTTGTCAGGTTTGAATTTAGCTATGTTGCTGGAAACCGTTTTTGCGAGAATGACACTTTCATTTGATGAAGTTGCTGAAAAAGCAGTTGCAGCAGCACATAGCGGTGTTGTCAATGGCAGAGAGTTGTTTTCAGATGATTCAGAAGTAATAGAAGAAGATTTTGAGTCAGGAATTTAAAAAGGTAAAAGGAATGATTAAAAAAGTTACAATTGAAGAAATTAACACTCCTGAACGATTTTTAGAAGTTCCGCTTTTGACAAAAAATGAAGTAGAACAGGCAATTGAGAAAGTCATTCGGCAGTTAGATATAAATCTTGATTATTTTAAGGAAGACTTCCCGACTCCCGCAACCTTTGATAATGTTTATCCAATTATGGATAATACAGAATGGACCAATGGTTTTTGGACGGGAGAACTGTGGCTGGCTTATGAATACAGTCATGATGAAAAATTTAAAGAAATAGCTCATAAAAATGTCTTGTCTTTCTTGGAACGGGTCAATAAAAGAGTAGAACTAGATCACCATGACTTAGGCTTTCTTTATACTCCATCGTGCATGAGTGAATATAAGTTGGATGGTGACAAAAATGCTAAAGAGGCTGCCTTAAAAGCAGCAGATAAGCTGATTGAACGCTACCAAGAAAAAGGAGGCTTTATTCAGGCTTGGGGTGAGTTAGGTAAGAAAGAACATTATCGTTTGATTATTGATTGTTTGCTCAATATTCAGTTGCTATTCTTTGCGTATCAAGAAACAGGTGAGCAAAAATATTATGAGATTGCAGAAAAACATTTTTATGCCTCTGTCAATAATGTCATTCGTGATGATGCCTCATCTTTTCACACATTTTACTTCGATCCTGAAACAGGTCACCCTCTAAAAGGTGTAACAAGACAAGGTTATAGCGATGATTCTTGCTGGGCAAGAGGACAATCTTGGGGTGTGTATGGTATTCCATTGACTTATCGCCATTTGAAAGATGAATCTTGTTTTGATTTATTCAAAGGTGTAACGAATTATTTCTTGAATCGCCTACCAAAAGATCATGTTTCCTATTGGGATTTAATCTTTAGTGATGGTAGTGAACAGTCTCGTGATTCTTCTGCGACAGCTATTGCGGTCTGTGGGATTCATGAGATGCTGAAATACTTGCCGGAAGTAGATGAAGATAAAGACATTTACAAACATGCGATGCACGCTATGCTTCGCTCTCTGATAGAAGATTATGCTAGTGATCAGTACAAGCCTGGAGGAACGACGCTTCTTCATGGAGTGTACTCATGGCATTCTGGCAAAGGAGTAGATGAAGGCAATATATGGGGCGATTATTATTACTTGGAAGCTCTAATACGTTTCTATAAAGATTGGAATTTATATTGGTAGGAGGAGAGAGATGACAACACCAAATATTATTATGACCCGTGTGGATGAACGATTGATTCATGGTCAAGGACAGTTATGGGTGAAATATCTAGGCTGCAATACAGTTATCGTGGCAAATGACGAAGTGAGTACTGATAAGATTCAACAAACATTGATGAAGACGGTTGTACCAGATTCTATTGCCATGCGCTTCTTCTCGTTGCAAAAAGTTATTGATATTATTCACAAAGCAAATCCTGCTCAAACGATATTTATTGTTTTGAAAGATATGAAAGATGCACTAACTTTGGTAAAAGGTGGTGTTCCAATTAAGGAAATCAATATTGGAAATATTCACAATGCAGAAGGAAAAGAACAGGTTACACGTTCTATTTTCCTTGGAGAAGAGGATAAGGCAGCGATTAAGGAACTGAGTCAGTCTTATCAGGTAACTTTTAATACAAAAACAACTCCAAGCGGTAATGATGGAGCTGTAGAAGTAAATATATTGGATTATATTTAAAAAGGAGATTCATGATGTCAATTAATTTATTTCAAGCGATTTTAATTGGTTTATGGACAGCGTTCTGTTTTAGTGGAATGCTGTTAGGGATTTATACGAACAGATGTATTGTTTTGTCATTTGGCGTAGGGATTATTTTAGGAGACCTGCCAACTGCTTTAACAATGGGAGCGATTGGTGAATTGGCTTATATGGGATTTGGTGTTGGTGCTGGAGGAACGGTTCCGCCAAATCCAATCGGACCTGGTATTTTTGGAACGTTGATGGCGATTACAAGTGCAGGAAAAGTTACACCAGAAGCAGCACTTGCTCTATCTACTCCAATTGCCGTTGCAATTCAATTTGTACAAACTTTTGCATATACGGTACGTGCAGGTGCGCCAGAAACAGCTATGAAGCATTTGAAAAATCGTGATATGAAGAAATTCAAAATTACGTTGAATGCGACGATTTGGTTGTTTGCTGTGATTGGCTTTGCCTTGGGATGCTTGGGTGCTCTGTCAATGGATACTTTGCTGAAATTAGTAGGCTACATTCCGCCAGTATTACTTTCTGGTTTAACAGTTGCTGGTAAAATGCTTCCGGCTATTGGGTTTGCAATGATCTTATCTGTCATGGCTAAGAAAGAATTGATCCCGTTTGTATTACTAGGTTATGTTTGTGCGGCCTATCTAAAAATTCCGACAATCGGTATTGCTATTGTAGGTACAATCTTTGCTTTAATCGAATTTTACAACAAACCAAAAACAGCAGATCATGTGGTAGAGGAGGAAGCACACGATGACTGGATCTAAATTAAACAAGAATGATTATCTCAAAACATCTTTGCGGGCATTCTTTTTACAAAATGGCTTTAACTACAGCAATTATCAAGGGTTAGGGTATGCAAATGTTATGTATCCTGCTTTGAAAAAACACTATGGTGATAATCAAGAAGGTCTCTATAAAGCATTAGAAGAAAATTGTGAATTTTACAATACGAATCCTCACTTTCTACCCTTTATTACGAGTTTACACTTAGTCATGTTAGAAAATGATCGTCCCACAGAAGAAACACGTAACATTAAAATGGCATTGATGGGACCTTTGGCCGGGATTGGAGATTCACTTTCACAATTCTGCTTGGCACCACTCTTCTCCACAATCGCAGCTTCTTTTGCGAAAGATGGTTTGATTATTGGTCCAATCTTGTTTTTCTTGGCTATGAATACCATTTTGACAGGGATTAAATTATCTACTGGTTTGTATGGCTATAAGTTGGGAACAACTGTCATTGACAAACTGAGTGAGCAAATGGCGACTATTTCGCGGATTGCTAATATCATTGGCGTGACGGTTATTGCAGGTCTAGCAGCTACTTCTGTTAAGATGACAGTGCCTATTACATTTGCCGCTGGAAAAGTAAAAGCAGGTACAAACCAAAGCATCGTGAGCATTCAAGGTATGCTTGATAAAGTAGCACCAGCGCTTCTGCCAGCTCTCTTTACTCTTTTGGTTTACTATTTGATCAAAGAAAAGAAATGGACAACCTATAAACTAGTTATTCTGACAGTTATCATTGGTATTATTGGCAGCTGGCTTAAGATTTTAGCATAATGAATACGACTTTACTTTATGGAATATTGATTGTTTTGGCAGGAACTCCGATTATACTGTCAAGCATCAGTCATTTCCGTCAGCAAAAAATGCTTCAAGAACAGATGGAGCAACGAAAAACTTATCTAGCTTCTTTAACAGCTGGTGATGAAGTTCTATTACTGTCTGGAATTCATGGTAAAATTATTTCCATTCAAGATGAGTTGGTGACCTTGCAAATTGCTAAGAATGTAACGATTTATGTGGAAAAAGAAAGCATAATGGGAAAGACAAAGGAACAAGGACAGAAGTTTCCAACCTCTGATTAATGGTAAGGTGTAGCATTATATGGTATTGGTATTGATAATATAGTAACACGAATGCTGCTTGCTTTGTTCATGATGGATTGGAGATAAAAATCTCTAACCTCAAAGCGTACTGTATAATAAATCAACAACTAGATGACAGATTAGGTTCTCTTCCAAGCTTAAAAAGCGAATGGAGAGAACCTAATCTGCTTTGTAGGGTGGGATAAAAGGCAGATTTCTAGAGAAGCAGAACTGTATCAACCATTTTTTAGGTAAGGAAATATGAAACAAGAACGAACTATTTTTTTTGAAGATTTTGATATAGAGTATTATCGACATTATATTCTTCGCTATCAAAAGGAAGAATATAGCCGCATTCAGCACTCCCTTGAACGAATGTTTAGCCATTATTTTTTGTTTGATGGAAATTGGGATATGGAGCCGTGTCCGAGAGAACATCAGATTCAGCCGATGAATTGGGAAGTGCTATTTGAAGAAGATCCAGAGTGGGCTTACATGCTCAATCGGCAGGAGTATTTACTGAACTTTGTTATTGGTTACTTGGTTGAGGGAGACATGCGGTATATTCAAAAATTGAAGTTTTTCATTTTTGATTGGATAGAGCAAGTACAGGAATTTTCTCCGCAATCTTTGACGACTAGAACCTTAGATACAGGGATTCGCTGTTTTACTTGGTTGAAAATTTTGCTGTTTTTACTGGAATTGGATTTGCTGGAAGAAAAGGAGTTGCAAATCATTTACCGCTCTCTTGAAACTCAGATTCACTTTATGAGAAGGTGTTATCGTGACAAGTATACACTCAGTAATTGGGGGATTTTGCAGACCATTCCAATGATTGCCATCTATCATTTCTTTTCAGAACAGCTCGATATTGAAGAAGAATATCTGTTTGCAATAGAAGAATTACAGCAACAGGTACAAATTCAAATTTTAGAAGATGGCACCCAGTTTGAGCAGTCTATTTTGTATCATGTAGAAGTTTATAAAGCTCTGTTAGAATTGTGTATCTTGCTACCAGAGTTGAAGCACAAGTATGCGACTTTGTTAGGGAAAATGGCTACCTACATTCAGATGATGACAGGCTTGGATGGGAAGACGATTGCTTTTGGTGATAGCGACTGTACAGATACGTGGGATATTCTGAATTTATCTGCTCTCGTTTTAGAAGATGAACAATTACTCTCATTAAAAAATCCATACTTAGATCCATATAGTTTGCTGTTGGTTGGGAGAAAAGGTGCTGATCGTTTAGCAACATTAAAAGCTCAAAAACAAGGAACAAGAACTGCTTTTTTCAAGGATTCTGGTCAGGTTTGTATTCAGACACCTCGGAGCCATTTCTTTTTCAAAAATGGACCAATGGGTAGTGCCCATACTCACAGTGATCAAAATAGCTTTTGCCTACAGGATCAAGGCAAGCTAATTTTTGTGGATTCTGGGCGCTATACCTACAGAGAGATAGGAGAACGTTCTGTTCTAAAAAGTGCTTGGAGTCACACCGGATGTATCCTTGATGAAACACCACCTGAAATGGTATCTGGTTCTTGGGATTACGAAAATTATCCACAATCTTTGTTTTGCGGATATCAAGAGAACGCAGCTATTCACTATGTAGAGGGGAGTTATCTTGCTTCAAATCCATCTTCTTACTTGCATACTCGGAAAATCATCATGTTGGAAGAAGGTGTTTGGCTTGTAATAGACGATATTAGATGTGCCGGAGATCATAAGTTACGAACTCAATTTATACTAGATAGTCAAGTTATCTACAGTCCAAGTCAAGTCAATAACCTCAAGCTTTGGAGTAAGATTCCGCTAGAGTTAGAAAAAACATTTATTTCGAAGAAATACAACGAATTAGAAGAGAGTTCTAAACTGGTTAAAATACAGGAATTTTCAGATCGAATCATTGATGCTACTCTGATTGCGGATCAATCATTTACTGTCAAGCATCATAAAGTGTATCAAACAGATGGCGGTCAACTTCCTAATGCACTTGCAATTGAAATAGAAAACAATCACACAAATAAGCTTATCTTAGTATTAAATGATGACCTTTACAAAGGAGAAAAATTGTGTGTAGTGGATGGTGTGAAAATGAGAGGAAAATGTGTTGTTTATGACAAAAAAACTTGTACAAAAATCAGGCTAAAATGCTAGAAAAGTCTGGTTTTATGGGATTTCAAGAAATTCCGTTTGAATAGAATATGTTATAATATAAGTGCTTAGGAGGGACTTTAGATTGGCAAAAAAGCTTACAATAAAAGATATTGCAGAACTTGCTCAAACCTCAAAAACGACTGTCTCCTTTTATTTAAATGGTAAGTATGAAAAAATGTCTCAAGAAACAAGGGACAAGATTAAAAGGGTTATTGAAGAAACCAATTATAAGCCTAGTATTGTAGCGCGAAGTCTCAACTCTAAACGAACCAAATTGATCGGTGTGTTGATTGGTGACATCACTAATAGTTTTTCCAATCAAATTGTCAAAGGAATTGAGGATATCGCACATCAAAATGGCTATCAGGTTATGATTGGGAATAGTAATTACAATCAAGAAAGTGAAGATAAGTATATAGAAAGTATGCTTCTTTTAGGAGTGGATGGGTTTATTATTCAGCCGACGTCTAATTTCCGCAAGTACTCGCGTATTATTGATGAAAAAAAGAAGAAAATGGTCTTTTTTGATAGTCAGTTGTACGAGCACCGGACTAATTGGGTTAAGACTAACAATTATGATGCAGTATATGATGTGACGCAAGCCTGCGTTGCGAAGGGGTATGAGAAATATATTCTTATCACAGCAGATATTAGTCGATTGAGTACACGGATTGAACGGGCTAGTGGTTTTATGGATGCTTTGGCAGATTCTAACTTTGAATATACAAGTCTAATCATTGAGGACAAGCACACGGACTTGGATAAAATGAAAGAATTTCTGCAAAGGGAAATCAATCCAGAAGAGAAAACGTTAGTTTTTGCACCCAATTGTTGGGCTTTGCCGCTTGTGTTTACCGTTATGAAAGACTTGAATTTTGTCATGCCAAATGTGAGCTTGATTGGTTTTGATAATACAGAATGGACGAGTTTATCTTCGCCGAGCATCACGACAATTGTGCAACCAGCTTTTGAAGAAGGTCAGCAGGCAACCAAGATTTTGATTGATCAGATTGAGGGACGTTATCAAGAAGAAAAGCAACAAGTGCTGGATTGTAGTGTTCATTGGAAAGAATCAACGATTGATTGATAACGATTGAGTAAAATCTGAAGGCCAAAAGGCATATTTTCTCTGTTGGTCTATGCAAATTTCATTTACTTGTGCTACAATAGGAAAAAGTGTGTTGATTGGAGTAAAAGATGAAAGCAATTATTACGGTTGTTGGTAAGGATAGAACAGGGATTGTGGCAGGAGTTTCTAGCAAGATTGCCGAACTTGGTTTGAATATTGATGATATTTCTCAAACGGTTTTAGATGAATTTTTCACGATGATGGCTGTTGTTTCAAGTGATGAGAAGAAGGATTTTGCAGCTCTTCGCAATGAATTTGAAACCTTTGGTGAAACTCTCCATGTGAAAATTAATATTCAGAGTGCAGCGATTTTTGATGCCATGTACAATATTTAACAGAGGTGCAAAATGGATATAAAGCAAGTTACTGAAACGATTGCCATGATTGAAGAACAGAATTTTGATATTCGAACCATTACCATGGGTATTTCACTCTTGGACTGTATTGACACAAATATTGATCGGGCGGCGGAGAAGATTTACCAAAAGATCACAACCAAAGCTAAAAATCTGGTGGCAGTCGGAGATGAAATTGCTGCTGAGCTAGGGATTCCCATTGTCAACAAGCGCGTTTCTGTCACGCCTATTTCCCTAATTGGGGCAGCGACCGATAGTGAGGATTATGTGCCGCTGGCAAAGGCGCTGGATCGAGCAGCAAAAGAAATCGGTGTTGACTTTATCGGTGGTTTTTCTGCTCTGGTGCAAAAGGGTTATCAAAAAGGAGATGAAATCCTTATCCGTTCCATTCCGCGAGCTTTAGCAGAGACGGATAAGGTTTGCTCCTCTGTCAATATCGGTTCAACAAAAAGTGGTATTAATATGACGGCAGTTGCAGATATGGGACGGATTATTAAGGAAACAGCTGAACTTTCTGATATGGGAGCTGCGAAATTAGTTGTTTTTGCGAATGCAGTTGAGGATAACCCTTTTATGGCTGGGGCTTTTCATGGTGTTGGCGAAGCAGATGTTGTGATCAATGTTGGTGTTTCTGGTCCTGGTGTCGTTAAGCGAGCTCTTGAAAAAGTTCGTGGTGAAAGTTTTGATGTGGTTGCAGAAACAGTTAAGAAAACAGCCTTTAAAATCACGCGGATTGGTCAATTGGTCGGACAGATGGCTAGTGAACGACTAGGTGTCAAGTTTGGAATTGTTGATTTGAGTTTAGCGCCAACACCAGCCATTGGTGATTCAGTGGCTCGTGTTTTGGAAGAAATGGGATTAGAAACGGTTGGTACGCATGGGACGACTGCAGCTTTAGCTCTGCTCAATGATCAAGTGAAAAAAGGCGGTGTTATGGCTTGTAATCAAGTTGGCGGTTTATCTGGTGCTTTCATTCCGGTGTCAGAAGATGAAGGGATGATTGCAGCAGTTCAAAATGGGTCTCTCAACTTAGAAAAATTAGAGGCTATGACAGCTATTTGCTCAGTTGGGTTGGATATGATTGCGATTCCTGCGGCAACGCCTGCTGAGACTATTGCGGCTATGATTGCAGATGAAGCTGCTATCGGCGTTGTCAACCAGAAAACGACAGCGGTGCGGATTATTCCAAAAGGCAAGGAAGGCGATATGATTGAATTTGGCGGGCTCTTGGGAACGGCTCCGGTCATGAAGGTCAATCAGGCTTCGTCAGCTGATTTTATTGTGCGTGGTGGCCAAATTCCAGCACCGATTCACAGTTTTAAAAATTAAAAAGGTCTGTATGACAGACTTTTTCTTTTGAAAGCGATATTGAAATGGGCAAAACGCAATTATACATTATTCGTCATGGGAAGATGATGTTTAATACCATTGGCAGAGCCCAAGGCTGGTCAGATACTCCTCTGACTACCGAAGGGGAACTAGGGATTCGTGAGTTGAGGATTGGACTGAGAGAATCAGGGTTGACATTTTCAAAAGCATTTTCAAGTGATTCGAGTCGAACCATTCAGACCATGGGGATTGTGTTGGAGGAACTTGGCTTAACCGGTCATATCCCTTATGCTTTTGATAAAAGAATCCGCGAGTGGTGTTTTGGCAGTTTTGATGGAGCTTATGGTGGCAATTTTTTTCATGGTGTGATTCCACGAGTGCTTGATGTAGAAGATTATAAGAAACTAAGCTTGCAGGAGTTGGCAGATGGTCTAGTAGAGGTGGACACGGCCGGCTGGTCAGAGACTTGGGAACAGTTGAGCGGTTGCATTTTAGAAGGATTTGCAGCTATTGCAAAAGATGTAGAAAGTTCTGGCGGAGGCAATTCTGGTTGTTAGTCACAGCATGACAATCGGTACTTTCGCTTGTTTGATTGATCCATCAATTATCTTAAATCCTGGTGTACAAAATGGCAGCGTAACGGTCGTAGAGTATGAAAATGGAAAATTCACCATTCAAACATTAGGAGACCTGTCTTACCGTCAAGTAGGTGCTAAGATATTGGAAGGACAAAAATAATTAAGAGAGACTGAAATGTTCCCTCGCTTTAAGATATAGCTGCTAGTTGCTTAAAGGTCTTCTGTGAGACTACAGAGAAACTTTTGGCCTTCAAGTTTGGAAATAGATTTAATAAAGAAAATGCCGTTTCCCTATTGACAACTTCAGATAGGTTAGTAGACTATTTGAATCATGTTAGGGTGAGACTATGAACTAAAAAATCAAATTTTAATTCAGTCTCATTCCTTTTTCATTCATCTCGCAAATGATTTTCTATAAAAAGTGATATAATGTAGTAAGAAAAACGGAGGTGAAATATGGCAAAGACAAAATTATATATTGTTCGCCATGGGAAAACGATGTTTAACACCATTGGTCGGGCACAAGGCTGGTCTGATACGCCTTTGACTGATGTAGGAGAACGTGGGATTCGTGAACTTGGAATTGGACTGCGTGAATCCAAACTTCAATTTTTAAAAGCCTTTTCTAGCGATAGTGGGCGAACCATACAAACTATGGGGATTATTTTAGAGGAACTTGGCTTGACAGAGCACATTCCTTATCGCACAGATAAACGAATCCGTGAATGGTGCTTTGGCAGTTTTGATGGAGCCTATGATGGCGAACTGTTTATGGGAGTAATACCCCATGTTTTCAACGTAGAGCATGTTCATCAATTGAGTTATCCTGAGTTGGCTGAAGGCCTAGTAGAAGTAGATACTGCAGGTTGGGCTGAAAGTTGGGAACAATTGAGTGGTCGCATTTGGACAGGATTTTCAGATATTGCTAAAGAAATAGAAGCTGCTGGTGGGGGAAATGCTTTAATTGTTAGCCATGGTATGACCATCGGAACCTTTGTGTATCTCATTAACCAAACGAGACCGCATGGTTTAGATAATGGCAGTGTGACTGTTATTGGTTATGAAGATGGCCAGTTTACCATTGACTGTGTCGGAGATATGTCTTATCGAGAGACTGGTGCCAAAGTAATGGAGGAAGAAGTTGAAACACGCTAAACATCGCAGAGAAAATCGAAGCCTAAGCATATTGGGTTAACAGTTCTGCTGTTAATTGTCTTGTGTCTGGCAGCTGGAGGAACGGCGATTTATTGCTGTCCATCCCTGTTTTAGAACCTTCTTGGCAAGATTCAGTTTTCGGGATCGTTTAGTAGTTCTGCTAAAAAGGGCTATTTTAGCTCAGAGAGTTCGCAGTCTGATTTGTCCAAGGTGTCTGACTGGAATTTGATTTTGGTTAATCGTGACAACCAGCAAGAAGAAAAGACGCCTGATCTGACTTAGATTGGAGAGGTACAGGTGGACAGCCGCATTGCTGAAAACACTCGGCAATTCCTAGCTGCAGCCCAAGCGATAACTCCGCAAGACACTCTAATCTCTGGCTATTGCAGCCGAGTAGAGCAGGGGGAACTTTATAACGAAAAAGTTGCTGGGGAAGTAACCAAAGGCTTGTCGAATGAAGAAGCAGTCAGCATCGTGTTGAAGCAGGTGCAGCTTCCAGGAGCCAGCAAGTATCAAACGGGCTTGGCTATTGATATGAGTGTTCCAGAAGGCCAGGAGGATGAACTAGCAGGCAAGATTGACCAACTAGCTCCCCAATATGGTTTTGTCCTTCGCTATCCGGATGGCAAGAGTGCCATTACTGGAGTTGATTTTGAGAACTGGCATTACCGCTATGTCGGTGTAGAGAATGCCCAGTATATGCAGAAGCACAATCTGGTTCTGGAAGAATATATCGCCCTACTTAAAGCAGCGGGGAAATAAAAAAGCAAGTCAGGTTTTCCTGGCTTTTTTTATTCTGATTTATCAGGATGCAGCTCTATAATCACTTATGCTTCTGACTTAAAGCTACAAGTATTGAAAGATAAAAACGAATCACTTTCTGTAAAAAATATTTATAAATTCTTGACAACTATATCGGACTGCGATATAATTTTTATATCAAGGTTCGATATATCGAGATAAAAGTGGGGTAAAAAGTGAGTGAGTTAACAGAAAAGCTTAGGCGGGTCTATGTGCCTATGACAGAGACAGGTTTTTATATCCTCTTCTGTCTTCAGAAAGAAAGGCATGGCTACAGTATTACTCAAAAAGTCAAGCAATTGACAGAAGGACAGCTATCTATTAGCCCAGGAACCATGTACGGAACCTTGGCAAAGATGGAAAAAGATGGTCTGATTGCCTTTGTTCGTGAAGAAGAAAAGAGAAAACTGTATTCTATCACGAAGCTTGGAAGACAGATTTTAGAGTTAGAAATCCAGCGGATTGAGCGCCTTTATCGCAATAGTAAGGAGGAAGTTTGATGGAAAAGAAAATTGTCTATAAAATCTTTACCATTGCAGACTATGACAGAGAAGCGGTTTATTTAAAAAACATGCATGGCCAAGGCTGGAAATTGAAAAAAGTAAGTTATTCTCCCTTTCTTGTTGCAGTTCGCTATACCTTTGAAGCATGTCTGCCTCAGGAAGTGGCCTATCAATTAGATTTTCGCCCCATAAAGAAAGCGGAACAAGAATCCTATTATCAACTGTTTGAGGATTGTGGCTGGGAGCATATTACAAACTTTAATCAGTTCTCTTATTTCCGCAAGCCAGTTTCTCAGATTGATGCAGACAGCAATCTTGAAATCTATAATGACGCATGGTCTAAGCTAGAAATGGTCAAGCGTTTGCTAGTGTGGCGGTTTTTGCCAGCCATCATGGTTTTGTGCGTCACTACTTATCTCATTCTAGATATTTTCCAGAAGAGTTTAAAAGCAAGTCTATTATTCAAATCAGTCTTAGCAATAGACTGTGTCATATTGCTTACTCTATTTTGTCAACTGGTTCATATTGCTTTGCATTTTTGGAAAATGAGGCAGGAACTGAAAGACTGATTGCAGTTTTGTTAAATACTCTTTTGAAAGCGAGGAAAACAATGAAAAAGACGATTATTGAAGTTCAAGGTATGAAAAAGAAGTTCAAGGAACAAGAAGCCTTGGCAGGAATCGATTTTTCCATCCGAGAGGGAGAAATTTTTGGCTTCCTAGGACCGTCTGGATCTGGTAAAACCACGACCATCAATATCTTGACTGGTCAGTTGTCTGCAGATGCCGGGATAGCCCATGTGCTGTCTGCACCGGTTGAGGATTTAAAAGCAGAAGTACTGGAGCAGATTGGGATTGTCAGCGATGGCAGTGGTTTTTATGAAAAGATGTCACTTTATAAAAATCTCAAGGCCTATGCTATGCTCTTTGGTGTTAAGATGACAGAAGTCGATGAACTTCTCCGAAAAGTGGGGCTCTATGATAGCCGCAACAAGGTAGCTGAAAAACTATCTACCGGCATGAAGCAGCGCATGTTACTGGTTCGTGCCTTGATTAATCGACCTAAACTGCTCTTCTTGGATGAGCCGACTAGTGGCTTGGATCCGTCAACCTCTCGCACCATTCACGAATTACTATTGGAACTAAAGGCTCAGGGGACAACTATTTTTCTGACGACTCATGATATGCAGGAAGCTACTCTTTTGTGTGATCGCTTGGCCTTGCTAAGTAAAGGGAAACTAGTCGAAATAGGCAGTCCGCATGATATTATCCAAAAGTATAATACAGATAAGAAAGTTTGCTTAGAGTACGCGGATTTATCAACTAAGACGGTGGCCCTTGAGGAACTGAAAGGCAGTTTGGATTTGTCCAATGTTATCAGTATTCATTCCTGCGAACCAACTTTGGAAGATGTTTTCATCACTTTGACAGGAGGTACCTTAAATGTCTAGTAAGTTAAAAGGTATGATTTGGCTGAGAGGTCAAGTGACACTAGCTAATAAAAGTATTCTATTGCAGGTTTTCATGCCGATTTTCCTCATTTTTCTCTATCAATTTATGTTTTCTCTAAATGGAGCAGGTCAAGAACTAGGAGCAGATAGACTGGCTACGATGCTGCTCAATATCTCTCTGCCATTTTCCTTAGCTATGTCTGTTGGGACGCCCATTATCATCATTCTAGCTGAGGAGAGAGAAAAACATAATTTGCAAAGTTTGCGCTTGGCTGGTGTGACAGCTGGTCAATACATTCTCTCTGTCTTAATCTGGCCAGCGATTATTGGAATTTTTTATATTGTCATTACTCCAATTTTGGTAGGAGCTAAGCTTTCTAATCATGTATTTAGCTATAGTTTGGTTCTCTTATTGACCATGCTGGTCTTAATTTTCTTCTTTTTAATGGTTGGTCTGTTTTGTAAAAATCAGGTCATGGCACAATCTCTTAGTGTTCCAGCTATGCTCTTGGCGGCATTTATTCCCATGTTTTCAAATATGAGTGAGGATTTATTTAAGGTGTTGCGTTATAGTTTTATGGGCTTATTTACTAGCTATATGAGAGATTGGTCTCATTTCCATTTATGGAGCGGAGAATTTTTGGCTCTTATAGTTTGGTTGCTTCTTTTTGCAGGAATTTCTTTCTATTTGATGCGCCATTTGCAAATTCTGGACGACTAATCTAGGTCGCTAGTCTGATTTTTAGCACTCTTGTAAAAAGAGTGCTAATTTTTTGAGTTTTTATCTTGACTTTGGTGTGGAAGAGTGTATAATAGAATCATGAGTTAGCACTCGAGTTGTTTGAGTGCTAATTGAGATTGGAATCTTGATTGGAGGTGATGCCGTGGTCACGGAGCGTCAAAATGAGATTTTGAATTTGATTATTGATATCTTTACCAAAACCCACGAGCCAGTCGGTTCCAAAGCGCTACAAGAGTCAATCAAATCAAGCAGTGCGACGATTCGTAATGATATGGCTATTCTTGAAAAACAAGGACTTTTAGAAAAAGCACACACATCAAGTGGACGTAAGCCTAGTGTTGCAGGTTTTCAATACTTTGTCAAACATTCACTTTCCTTTGATCGTCTCGCTGAAAATGAACTCTATGAAGTGATAAAGGCATTTGATCGTGAATTCTTCAAGTTAGAGGATGTTCTTCAACAGGCAGCAGATGTTCTTTCAATGTTGAGCGGATGTACAGTGGTAGCACTTGATGTAGAGCCAAGTCAACAACGCTTGACTGCTTTTGACATCGTGATTCTCAGCCAACATACAGCTTTAGCAGTTTTCACTTTAGATGAGTCCAATACGATTACCAGCCAGTTCATGATTCCTCGTAATTTTCTACGAGGTGATTTGGTTCAGCTGAAAGAATTGATTCAAGATCGTTTTTTAGGACAAACAGTTCTTAATATTCACTATAAAATCCGAACAGAGATTCCTCAGATTATCCAGCGTTATTTTACAACGACCGACAATGTTCTGGATCTTTTCGAGCATATCTTTAGTGATATTTTCAAAGAAAATGTCATTGTGTCTGGGAAGGTAAGATTATTAGATTTTGCAGATTTAGAGAGTTATCAGTTCTTTGATCAGCCTCAAAAAGTAGCTTTTGAGCTTCGAGATAGTTTAGCTGAAGATCAGATGCAAAGCGTGCGCGTGGCAGACAGTAGAGAAAGCTGTTTGGCTGATTTGACACTAATTTCCAGCAAATTCCTGATTCCTTATCGAGGTTTTGGGGTGCTGGCAGTTGTTGGTCCGGTCAATCTTGACTACCAACGGCTGGTCAGCCAGATGAATGTTGTCAACCGTGTGCTGACCATGAAATTGACTGATTTTTATCGATATCTGAGTAGTAATCACTATGAAGTCCATTAATTATAGTATAAATATTCCTAAAAAGGAGGTGCCTTGTGGCAAAACATAAACAAGAAGAACATTCAGAAGATGTAGAAGTAAAAGAGGAAGCTGTAGAAACAGCTGAACAAGTTGAATCAGTAAGTCCTGAAAAAACAGAATTAGAACTAGCTAATGAGCGTGCAGAAGATTTTGAAAACAAATATCTCCGTGCTCACGCTGAAATGCAAAATATTCAGCGCCGCGCTAATGAAGAACGCCAGCAGCTGCAAAGATACCGCAGTCAGGATCTGGCAAAAGCTATCTTGCCTTCGTTGGACAATTTAGAGCGAGCTCTGGCTGTCGAAGGGTTGACGGATGATGTCAAAAAAGGCTTAGAGATGGTGCAGGAAAGCTTGATTCATGCTCTCAAAGAAGAGGGTATCGAAGAAATTCCAGCTGACGGAGCGTTTGATCATAACTATCACATGGCCATTCAAACAGTTCCAGCTGATGATGAGCACCCTGCCGACACTATTGCGCAGGTCTTCCAAAAAGGCTACAAACTCCACGATCGTATTCTTCGACCAGCAATGGTGGTTGTTTACAACTGAGTGGTAAGTTTGACATCTTTTGTTTTGTCCGAAACGACAATAAACTATGAGGAAAGATAAGAGGCAAGCCGGAGGCTTGCAAGGAAGATATTTCCCGCCGTGGTGAAAGTTTCAGTAGCTTGTGCTACTGAAACAGGGGATTTTTGAGACAATAGGCTCAAAAATAAGTGATGAAATCCCGTAGGGAGTTGCTCACGTCCCCACCACTTAAGGGAAATATCAAAAATAGAAAATTAATTAACAAGGAGAAAAACACATGTCTAAAATTATCGGTATTGACTTAGGTACAACAAACTCAGCAGTTGCAGTTCTTGAAGGAACTGAAAGCAAAATCATCGCAAACCCAGAAGGAAATCGCACAACTCCGTCTGTAGTATCATTTAAAAACGGCGAAATCATCGTTGGTGATGCGGCAAAACGTCAAGCAGTGACAAACCCAGATACAGTGATTTCTATCAAATCAAAAATGGGGACTTCTGAAAAAGTTTCTGCAAACGGTAAAGAATACACTCCACAAGAAATCTCAGCTATGATTTTGCAATACTTGAAAGGCTATGCAGAAGAATATCTTGGGGAAAAAGTAAGCAAAGCGGTTATCACAGTACCTGCTTACTTTAACGATGCGCAACGTCAAGCAACAAAAGACGCTGGTAAAATCGCTGGTCTTGAAGTAGAGCGTATTGTCAACGAACCAACTGCAGCAGCTCTTGCTTACGGATTGGACAAGACTGACAAAGAAGAAAAAATCTTGGTATTCGACCTTGGTGGAGGTACTTTCGACGTTTCAATCCTTGAGTTGGGTGATGGTGTCTTTGATGTATTGGCAACTGCTGGTGACAACAAACTTGGTGGTGACGACTTTGACCAAAAGATTATCGATCACATGGTAGCTGAGTTCAAGAAAGAGAACGGCATCGACTTGTCAAATGATAAGATGGCTGTGCAACGTTTGAAAGATGCAGCTGAAAAGGCTAAGAAAGACCTTTCAGGTGTGACTTCTACGCAAATCAGCTTGCCGTTCATCACAGCTGGTGACGCTGGACCTCTCCACTTGGAAATGACTCTGACTCGTGCAAAATTTGACGATTTAACGCGTGACCTTGTAGACCGTACAAAAGAACCAGTTCGCCGTGCTCTTTCTGATGCAGGCTTGAGCTTATCAGAAATCGACGAAGTAATCTTGGTTGGTGGGTCAACTCGTATCCCAGCTGTTGTAGAAGCTGTTAAGGCTGAAACTGGTAAAGAGCCAAACAAATCAGTGAACCCTGACGAAGTAGTTGCTATGGGTGCTGCTATCCAAGGTGGTGTCATTACTGGTGATGTCAAAGACGTTGTCCTGCTTGACGTAACACCATTGTCACTTGGTATTGAAACAATGGGTGGTGTCTTCACTAAACTGATTGACCGCAACACAACGATTCCGACTTCTAAATCACAAGTCTTCTCAACTGCAGCAGACAACCAACCAGCCGTTGATATCCACGTTCTTCAAGGTGAACGCCCAATGGCAGCGGATAACAAGACTCTTGGACGTTTCCAATTGACAGATATCCCAGCTGCTCCTCGCGGAATCCCTCAAATCGAAGTAACCTTTGACATTGATAAGAACGGTATCGTATCAGTTAAGGCTAAAGACCTTGGAACTCAAAAAGAACAACACATTGTCATCCAATCTAACAGCGGCCTGACTGACGAAGAAATCGACCGTATGATGAAGGATGCAGAAGCGAACGCTGAAGCAGATAAGAAACGTAAAGAAGAGGTTGACCTTCGTAATGAAGTTGACCAAGCTATCTTTGCGACTGAAAAGACTATCAAGGAAACAGAAGGCAAAGGCTTCGACGCAGAGCGTGACGCTGCCCAAGCTGCTCTTGATGAACTTAAGAAAGCGCAAGAAGATAATAACTTGGACGACATGAAAGCGAAATTGGAAGCTCTTAACGAAAAAGCTCAAGCACTAGCAATGAAACTTTACGAACAAGCTGCTGCTGCTCAGCAAGCCCAAGCAGGAGCAGAAGGTGCAAATCAAGCAAATACAGGCGATAACAAAGGTGATGATGTCGTAGACGGAGAGTTTACGGAAAAGTAAGATGTTGAGGCGTTAGGAAAACGAAAGAAAAATAGGGAGCCATCGCCTTGTGCGATGCACAAAAGATAGCTTATCTTTTTTCCGAAGCTTTTAGCCGAAACTCAATTCAGCCTAACTCGTTAAGAATGATTAATCACTAAAGTGATTGTCATTCTACTGCAATCGCTATGGCGTCTTGCCTAAACGCTGTACTACTTCTAAAACAAAGTGTAATCGACTTTGTTTTAGAAGGTCGTAATGATAAGAAGAAATCCAGAGGTTGCAGCCCAGCCTCTGTTTTTCGGTAAGAAAGAAATTGGAATGGAAACTTCCGGTTCTTTCTTATACTAAATTAGAAAGGAACTGAACCCGACCTAAATTCTCAGAAAAAAGAGAAATCAGCCTAGGAGCATCACTCCGTCGCCTGATTTCCTATTTTTCAGTTGAATTTTACGGTCTTGGTATCTTACATGAACAATACAGAATATTATGACCGTCTAGGCGTCTCCAAGAATGCTTCTCAAGACGAGATCAAGAGAGCCTATCGGAAATTATCTAAAAAGTATCATCCGGACATCAATAAAGAACCAGGTGCTGAAGAAAAATATAAAGAAGTCCAAGAGGCTTATGAAACCTTGAGCGATGAGCAAAAACGGGCAGCCTATGATCAATATGGTACCGCAGGTGCTAATGGCGGCTTCGGCGGTGGAACTGGCGGTTTCGGAGGCTTTGATGGTTCTAGCTTTGGTGGTTTTGAAGATATTTTCTCTAGCTTCTTTGGCGGAGGTGGTTCAACTCGCAACCCGAATGCACCTCGTCAAGGGGATGACCTTCAATATCGGGTCAACCTGAAGTTTGAAGAAGCCATTTTTGGTACAGATAAAGAAATTAAATATCATCGTGAGGCCACCTGCCATACTTGTCATGGTTCGGGTGCGAAACCAGGAACTAGTCCAGTCACTTGTAGTCGCTGTCACGGAGCAGGAGTGATTAATGTTGATACGCAAACTCCTCTTGGTATGATGCGTCGCCAAGTAACTTGTGATGTCTGTCATGGGCGAGGGCAAGAAATTAAAGAACCTTGCCAAACCTGTCACGGAACAGGGCATGAAAAACAATCTCATAGTGTCCATGTAAAAATCCCAGCAGGTGTTGAAACTGGTCAACAGGTTCGCTTGTCTGGACAAGGTGAGGCTGGCTTTAATGGTGGTCCTTATGGTGACCTTTATGTCGTAGTTCAAGTTGAGCCGAGCGACAAGTTTGAGCGAGACGGATCTACCATTTACTACAAGCTCAATCTCAACTTTGTCCAAGCAGCTCTTGGCGACAGTGTGGATATTCCAACTGTTCACGGAGATGTGCAATTAACCATTCCAGAAGGAACACAAACAGACAAACGATTCCGTCTGCGTGGTAAGGGAGCACCGAGTCTGCGCGGTGGAAGCATGGGTGACCAGTATGTAACTGTCAATGTTGTGACGCCGACTGGCCTCAACGATCGTCAAAAAGCAGCACTGAAAGAGTTTGCAGAAGCTGGTGATATTAAAGTCAATCCAAAGAAAAAGGGCTTCTTTGATAAAATGAAAGATGCTTTTGAAGGAGAATGAAATAAACGGGGATCACACTGTTCCCCGTTTTACTGTTCTTTATTTCTTGTAATGATGTGTTGCACGCCCGAATTTAATTCGTTTAAAATGTGCGGAATGAAATTTGGAAATACCTTGTAATTTTCTAATTCTTGAATAGGAATCCAGTAAACCTGTTCATTCCCTATTTGGTTTTGAAATTGTTTCCCTTTAGATTTCATAAGATAGTATAGGCAAATCTCATGACAATCTAATCCTGTTAAAACACCACTTGAATTTGAAAAGAAATTTTCATGAAGACAAACCAAACGGTCAATTGCATACTGATGTCCCGTTTCTTCTATAATTTCTCGCAAGATAGCTTCTTCTGTTGTTTCACCAAATTGAACGGCTCCACCAACGGAGTAGGCATAGTCTTCGGTAGTGTTTTGTATAAAGCAAACAGCTTCTTCTTCAATAATGATAGCAGCTACTCGATAGCGAAAACGCTGCTGTCCATTTGTGTAACTAATATCTGCTGGCATTTATTTCTCCTTAGTTGCTTTATTGTATATTCTTTCGTTAATCTTGTCAAGTTAAACTGTACCCATACAGTTTAACTTTTATAGTCTTGCGATGAGCATTTTTTCTTGTTACAATAAACACATGACACGATACAAAGCGATTATTTCTTATGATGGCCATGATTTTGCTGGTTTTCAGCGACAACCTCATGAACGTAGTGTACAGGAAGAAATTGAAAAGACCTTGATCAAAATCAATGGTGGAAAACAAGTTGTTATCCATGGAGCTGGACGCACGGACAGTGGTGTTCACGCTTTGGAACAAGTCATTCATTTTGATTTGCCACAAAAAAGAGATGAAGAAAAGCTACGTTTTGCTCTTGATACACAGACGCCAGAAGACATTGATTTTATTAGTGTAGAAGAGGTGGATGATAAGTTTCATTCCAGATATTGGAAACATAGCAAAACCTATGAATTTATAGTAGATATTGGACGCCCTAAAAATCCCATGATGCGTCATTATGCAACACATTATCCTTATCCACTTGATTTAAAACTGATGGAAAAAGCAATCGTAAAGCTAGAAGGAACTCATGATTTTACGGGATTTACAGCTTCAGGGACTAGTGTAGAAAATAAAGTTCGAACAATTACAAGAGCACGTTTAGAGTTTGATGAAAATCGTAATTTTCTGATTTTTACCTTCTCTGGTAATGGATTTTTATATAAGCAAATTCGCAATATGGTTGGAACATTGCTGAAAATTGGGAATGGACGAATGCCGGTTGAGCAGATTGATAGAATTTTAATAGAGCAAGATCGTCATTTGGCTGGTCCAACAGCGGCTCCAAACGGACTTTATCTAAAGGAGATACGGTATGAAGAATAATTATATTTTAGCTATATCAGGGAATGATATTTTTAGTGGTGGTGGCTTACATGCTGATTTAGCAACTTATACAGTCAACCGGCTTCATGGTTTTGTAGCGGTAACTTGCTTAACAGCTATGACAAAGCAAGGTTTTGAGGTTCTTCCGGTAGATACAACAATCTTTGCTCAGCAGCTCGATTCTCTCAAAAATGTGCCTTTTTCAGCCGTTAAGCTAGGCCTTTTGCCAAATGTAGAGCTGGCAGATTTAGCTTTAGATTTTGTGAAAGCTCATGTTAATATTCCAGTTGTACTGGATCCTGTCTTAGTTTGTAAAGAAAATCATGACGTTGAGGTCTCGGCACTTCGAGATGAATTACTAAAATTCTTCCCTTATGCCAGCATTATCACACCAAATTTGCCAGAAGCTGAGCTCTTGGTTCAAAAAGAGTTGCGAACGGTGGAAGACGTAAAAGAAGCGGCTAGAACTCTCTATTCCTTAGGGGCTAAGACTGTTGTTATCAAAGGAGGGAATCGTCTAGATTCTCAAAAAGCAGTTGATGTTTTTTATAATGGAGAGCAATTTCAAATTCTGGAATCACCTGTTTTAGACAACAATAACACAGGTGCTGGCTGTACCTTTGCTTCCAGCATTGCCAGTCAGCTTTTGCTAGGAAAATCCACTTTTGAAGCGGTTCAAATTTCAAAAGAATTTGTTTACCAAGCTATCCAATACTCAGATCAATATGGGGTCGTTCAATATGAAAAAGAATCAGACGTATAGACTTGTCCTTTTATCCATGATTGCTGCGTTGACAGTTGTTTTGGGCTACTATTTAAAAATTCCAACACCAACGGGGATTTTAACGTTCCTTGATGCGGGGATTTTCTTTACTGCTTTTTACTTTGGTAGAAAAGAAGGAGCAATTGTTGGTGGTTTAGCTGGATTTCTCATTGATTTGATTTCTGGCTATCCACAGTGGATGTTTTTTAGCTTGCTTTTTCATGGCCTACAAGGATATTTTGCAGGTTTGAAAGGGAAAAGTCGCTATCTCGGCTTGCTATTAGCTACTCTTGTTATGGTAGGAGGATACGCTCTCGCATCTACTATCATGCACGGTTGGGGAGCAGCTTTCCCAGAAGTGTTCCCTAACTTTTGTCAAAACACTTTGGGGATGCTTGTTGGAGCTATCTTAAATAAGGTGATGACCGATATTTTAGGAAAGTATGATTGAAGATTTTGAGGTGAAATTACCTAGATTTTTAGAATGAAGTGCAGTAATCAAGAGTATCTTTAATTTTTTGTCAAACAAAGGCTAATGTCTGACTTAGCCATCTACGTGGGAGTAGTGGAGCAGCGAAAGTGATTTTTGCTCCACTCTTTTTAAATGTTTATTTGTAAAAATGTTTAGAATGGTTTATGATAGGGATGAAAAGAGGTGGAATGATGGATTTACAAGAATTGAAAAAACAAACTGAAACCATTTTGGCAGATATTTTAGAGAAATCGGCACTTTCTTCAGGTGATATTTTTGTCCTTGGTTTGTCATCTAGTGAGGTGACTGGAGGGCATATTGGGAAAAATTCCAGTCAAGAAGTGGGAGAAGCTATTGTCAAAACTATGTTGGATACGTTGTCGGTTCGCGGAATTTACTTGGCGGTTCAGGGCTGTGAACATGTGAATCGCGCTTTGGTCGTGGAGAAAGAATTAGCGCAAAAACAAAACCTGGAAATTGTCAATGTGTTGCCAACTCTTCATGCTGGTGGAAGTGGTCAATTAGCAGCTTTTAAATATATGAACAACCCAGTTGAAGTGGAATTTATTACGGCTCAAGCAGGGATGGACGTCGGAGATACGGCAATTGGTATGCATATTAAGCACGTCCAAATTCCGGTACGACCAATTTTGAGAGAACTCGGAGAAGCGCATGTGACCGCACTTGCCAGTCGACCAAAACTCATCGGCGGAGCACGAGCTGCTTACCAAAAGGATAAAATCCGGAAAGTGTAAAGCGAAAAATCAGCAAGTTGTTGGGAAATGGCAAATTTTCATTAGAAAATTTGTGAATTAATGTGTATTTATGGTATAATTGATTGTATTCAATAAATTTTAAGGAGAAATGACAGAATGTCTGTATCATTTGAAAGCAAAGAAACAAATCGCGGAGTTTTGACATTTACAATTAGTCAAGAACAAATCAAGCCAGAATTGGATCGCGTATTTAACTCAGTTAAGAAAAATCTGAATGTACCAGGTTTCCGTAAAGGTCATCTTCCACGGCCAGTGTTTAACCAAAGATTTGGGGAAGAAGCTCTTTACCAAGACACGTTGAATGCTCTTCTCCCAGCTGCTTATGAGGCGGCAGTTAAAGAAGCAGAAATCGAAGTTGTCGCTCAACCACAATTTGATGTGACGTCTATGGAAAAAGGTCAAGATTGGACGATTACTGCTGAAGTGGTTACAAAACCTGAAGTAAAATTAGGTGAATATAAAAACTTAGAAGTATCTGTTGATGTCTCTAAAGAAGTATCTGATGCAGATGTAGATGCAAAAATTGAACGTGAACGTAATAACTTAGCAGAACTTGTATTGAAAGAAGATAAGGCTGCTAATGGTGATACAGTTGTAATTGATTTTGTTGGAACAGTTGATGGTGTTGAATTTGATGGTGGAAAAGGAGATAACTTCTCACTTGAGCTTGGAAGCGGTCAATTCATTCCAGGCTTTGAAGATCAATTGGTTGGGCATGCTGCTGGTGAAACAGTGGAAGTAAATGTAACATTCCCAGAAGACTATCAGGCAACAGACCTTGCTGGTAAAGATGCTAAGTTCGTAACCACAATTCACGAAGTCAAAGAAAAAGAAGTTCCAGCATTGGATGATGAACTTGCTAAAGACATCGACGAAGATGTTGAAACACTGGATGAATTAAAAGAAAAATATCGTAAGGAATTAGCTGAGTCAAAAGAAACTGCTTTTGACGATGCCGTTGAATCTGCAGCGCTGGATCTTGCTGTAGAAAATGCAGAGATTATCGAATTGCCAGAGGAAATGGTTCATGAAGAAGTTCATCGCTCTGTAAATGAGTTTCTTGGAAATATGCAACGACAAGGTATTTCACCAGATATGTATTTCCAAATTACTGGCACAACTCAAGAAGATCTTCACAAGCAACATGAAGCTGATGCCGAAAAACGTACTAGGACTAATCTTGTGATTGAAGCTGTTGCAAAAGCAGAAGGATTTGAAGCGAGCGATGAAGATATTGAATCAGAAATTTCATCACTTGCAACTGACTACAATATGGAAGTAGAGCGTGTTCGGCAACTTCTTTCAGCAGATATGTTGAAACATGATATTACTATTAAAAAAGCCGTTGAATTGATTACAAGTACTGCAACAGTAAAATAATCTAATGAGACATAAGGCAAGTTCAGTCGGAGGTTCGGCTGAATTGCCTTTTTGCTTCTTTTTATATAAAAGTAGAAATCGTGTTGGTGAAAAAGAATGATTTTATTGAATGGAGGGTAAAATTCTTTTGACGAAAGAAGATTTTTATCGTACAATAAAAAGTAGCGAAAATTGAACAATTAAATTTTTGGGAGCTAATGCGGGCAAAAGCTCTCAAACCTTAGAAGGAGATCAACTTTGGAATTAGAAGTATTTGCTGGACAAGAAAAAAGTGAGCTTTCTATGATTGAAGTGGCGCGTGCTATCTTAGAGACACGTGGTCGTCATCATGAAATGTATTTTAACGATCTTGTCAATGAAATTCAAAATTACCTTGAAAAATCAAATAGTGATATTCGTGAAGCATTGCCACTCTTTTATACAGAATTGAATGTGGACGGTAGTTTCATTTCTCTAGGGGATAACAAATGGGGCTTGCGTTCCTGGTATGCCATTGACGAAGTAGATGAAGAAATCATTACACTTGAAGAAGATAATGAAGAAGCTCCTAAGAAACGGAAGAAGAAGCGTGTGAATGCCTTTATGGACGGAGATGAAAACGCCATTGACTATAATGACGATGATCCAGAAGACGAAGATTCATACGAAGCGGATCCTGCTCTCAATTATGATGAGGACAATTCAGACGATGAGAAAAGCGAAGTGGAAGCTTACGATGCTGAAATTAACGAAATTGCACCTGATGATTTAGATGAAGAAGTCGAACTCAATGAAGAAGATGAGGAGTACTCAGATGATGAGGTGGATTCAGAGGATGAAGAATAGTTAAGTCCGCTAACGTTTGCTTCTGTTCTTATTTGACAAAAAATTTATTCTGCGTTATTATAATATCGGGCACTTCTTTTAAGAAGTCAAAAGCTCCCTAGCTCTAGGGAGCTGTTTTTGTTTTTACTATTAGGGATGAACACGCCTGAAAGCGTCGAAAAGAGAGAAGGTGATTTGTGATGGTTGCTTCCTATTTTCGTGTGTTTTCTAAACGAGTTTTGTATCTTAGATAAGGAGAATTTATGGCAACAAAATATATTTTTGTTACAGGTGGTGTAGTTAGTTCGATCGGCAAAGGGATTGTGGCAGCAAGTCTCGGTCGTCTTTTGAAAAATCGGGGTCTTAAGGTAACCATTCAAAAGTTTGACCCATATATCAATATTGACCCAGGAACAATGAGCCCTTATCAACACGGAGAAGTGTTTGTGACAGATGATGGTGCAGAAACTGACTTAGACCTTGGACACTATGAACGCTTTATTGATATTAACTTAAACAAATATTCTAATGTGACAACGGGTAAGATTTATAGTGAAGTTCTTCGCAAAGAACGCAAAGGTGAATATCTTGGTGCTACTGTTCAGGTCATCCCACATATTACAGATGCTTTAAAAGAAAAAATTAAACGTGCGGCAACAACAACCGATTCAGATGTTATCATTACCGAGGTTGGTGGTACTGTAGGAGATATTGAAAGTTTGCCATTCTTAGAAGCACTTCGTCAAATGAAGGCAGATGTTGGTGCAGATAATGTCATGTATATCCATACGACGTTGCTTCCTTATCTGAAAGCTGCTGGGGAAATGAAAACGAAGCCCACTCAGCATTCTGTAAAAGAATTACGTGGACTTGGAATTCAACCGAACATGCTTGTTATTCGTACTGAAAAACCAGCTGGCCAAAATATTAAGAACAAATTGGCACAATTTTGTGATGTAGCACCAGAAGCAGTGATTGAGTCCTTGGATGTGGAACATTTGTACCAAATTCCGCTCAATCTGCAAGCGCAAAATATGGATCAGATCGTTTGTGAACATTTGAAGTTGGATGTTCCAGAAGCAGATATGACAGATTGGTTTGCTATGGTTGATAAAGTCATGAATTTGAAGAAAAAAGTCAAAATTGCTCTGGTTGGGAAATATGTGGAATTACCAGATGCTTATATTTCTGTTGTGGAAGCTCTCAAACATTCTGGTTACGCCAATGATGCAGAAATTAAATTGAGCTGGGTCAACGCAAATGATGTCACGACTGAAAATGTTGCCGAATTGCTAAAAGATGTAGACGGGATTATTGTGCCTGGTGGATTTGGTCATCGTGGAACGGAAGGAAAGATTGCGACGATTCAATATGCTCGTGAAAATGATGTGCCAATGCTTGGAATTTGCCTCGGCATGCAGTTGACTTGTGTCGAATTTGCTCGCCATGTGCTAGGATTTAAGGACGCTAATTCTTCAGAATTGAACCCTGATACGCAACATCCTGTTATTGATTTGATGCGTGATCAGATTGATGTGGAAGATATGGGAGGGACACTTCGCTTAGGACTTTATCCGTCTAAACTAAAACGTGGATCCAAAGCAGCTGCAGCTTATGATAATCAAGAAGTTGTTCAGCGTCGCCACCGCCACCGTTATGAATTTAATAATGAATTCCGTCAACAATTTGAAGATGCCGGTTTTGTATTCTCAGGAGTTTCACCGGACAATCGCTTGGTGGAAATTGTTGAAATTCCAGAAAATAAATTCTTTGTAGCTTGTCAATACCACCCAGAATTATCTAGCCGTCCTAATCGTCCAGAAGGACTTTATACAGCTTTTGTTACAGCAGCAGTTGAAAATAGTGAAAATAAATAGAGCGAGACAGACTTTCATGACTGCAATTATGAAAGTCTGCTTAGCATCATTCTTTCATAAGAGAATTTTATCGGTAGAATGAACCAATACAATATTTTTAATGAGATCTATAATTTGCTTATCATAAAAAGCAGTAGTTTAAAGAAAATATAAGTCTTTTTTCAAAGAGTATAAGACTCTAATCGTTAATCAATGAACTAAGCTATTAACCGGAGGTGGATCATGATGAAGTTTATACTGAATGAAAGTCTCGCAATGCTTGGGATTAAAAATGTGGTTATTGGCATCGCTAAAAATGTAGACCCACATGCACCCTTACCTGCTTCATTTTTGAAAAAGCAAAAAGAGATGGAAAAGTGGGCGTTGAATTGCGATATCGATGAGGTGTCTGATACTCCAGTCATTCAAGGCTACAAGGATTTATTGCAAAGTATCGGACGTAGTGTCAAGAAGAATCCCCCTACCGTTTTGGCGCTTATTCGGAATATTCGACATCGTGGATCCATCCCGAATATTAATAGTATTATTGATATTTATAATGTTGAATCTTTACATTCTTTATTAGCTATCGGTGGGCATGATTTGGATAAAATAGCAGGGCAAATTGAATTTACGGTTAGTCAAAAAGAAGATGTGTTTCTACCGATTTTATCTACGGAAAAACACGTTTCACAGACTGATTATGTTTATCGTGATCAAAAAGGAATTTTAGCATGGCTAGATGTTCGCGATGGAGAACACTATAAATTTGATGATGAAACCCAAAACGCCATTTTTATTATTCAAGGGAATGCACATACATCTGTTGAAATGCGTTTGGAAGCACTGAAGCGCATTGAGAATGATTTAGCAGAATGTATGCCGAATCTAGAGTTTGAAACGTATGTCATTTGTTCAGAGAAAAAGACATAAAAACGGTGCATTCACTGATAGGATACGAGAAGTAAAGCTGTTTTTTGAAGGCATTTGGAACACAATCGCATTTTTTAATAAAAGATTTGTTTGAAAATTCTTTACTTTTTGTTAAGTTATAGTATAATTAGAATATATCATACTTTTCGGAGGTAACTATGAAAAAAGGTAAAATCATCGCAGTTGCGGGGTTAGCTCTTTTAACTTCTGGCCTTTTAGCTGCTTGCTCGGGTTCGAAATCGAACTCCGCTGAGACCAAGTTCGGTTATGTGTATTCTGGTGATCCAGAAACTTTGGATTACGTAACATCAGGAAAAGCAACTACTAGCGATCTTGTGACAAATGGAGTTGACGGATTGTTAGAAAATGACAAATATGGAAATCTTGTACCATCAATGGCTAAGTCATGGACTGTATCAAAAGATGGTTTAACCTATACTTATAAACTTCGTAAGGGTGCCAAATGGTACACATCAGAAGGTGAAGAGTATGCTGAAGTCAAGGCGCAAGATTTTGTAACTGGACTGAAACATGCTGCCGATAAAAAATCTGAAGCTCTTTATTTGGTTCAAAATTCAATTAAAGGTTTAGATGCTTACGTGAATGGTCAAACAAAAGATTTTTCAACAGTAGGTGTGAAAGCAGTTGATGACTATACTGTTCAGTATACATTGAACAAGCCAGAACCATATTGGAATTCTAAGACCACCTCTGCCATTATGTGGCCAATCAATGCCGAATTTTTGAAATCTAAAGGAAATAAATTTGGCCAATCAACAGATCCTAACTCTATCCTTTATAATGGGCCATTCCTGATGAAAGCTATCACAGCGAAATCTGCGGTAGAATATGTTAAAAATAAACATTATTGGGATAAAGATAAAGTAAAAGTTGATAAGATTAAACTTGCTTACTATGATGGTCAAGACCAAGACTCTCTTGCGCGTAACTTTAAAGATGGAGCTTACTCTTATGCTCGTCTCTTCCCAACAAGCTCAAACTTTGCAACTTTTGAAAAGCAGTTCAAAGATAATATCTATACTGCAGAAGCAGGTGCAGGAACAGCAGCTTTAGCATTGAATATCGATCGTCAATCATACAAGCATACTGCCAAAAAGACAGACGAGCAAAAGAATTCAACGAAAAAAGCATTGTTGAACAAAGACTTCCGCCAAGCACTAAACTTTGCACTGGATCGTGAATCTTACGCAGCACAAGTCAATGGTAAAGCTGGAGCTGCCACAGCAATCCGCAATATGTTTGTGCCATCTAACTTTGTTCAAGTTGGTGAAAAATCATTTGGTGATGCTGTAGAAGAAAAGTTAGCGAGCTATGGTGATACATGGAAGGGTGTTAAATTAGCTGATTCACAAAACGGCTTGTACAATCCAACAAAAGCAAAAGAAAAATTTGCAAAAGCAAAAGCAGCTCTGCAAGCTCAAGGTGTACAGTTCCCAATCCACTTAGATGTTCCTACTGTGGAAACTTCTAAGAGCTATGTTGCTCGGATGCAGTCTTTAAAACAATCTGTTGAAAAAGTACTTGGCAAAGAAAATGTTGTCATGGACTTGAATATGATGTCAGAAGACGACTTTAATAACATCACTTACTATGCTCCAAACGCAGCTGGAGAAGACTGGGATATTTCAGGTGCTGTTGGTTGGAGTCCTGATTATCAAGATCCATCTACTTATCTTGATATTTTGAAATCAACGGCTTCTGACAATACGAAGACTTGGTTTGGATTTGACTCTGGTAGTGAAAATGCTGGTGCTAAAGCAGTTGGCTTGGACGAATATAATAAATTAGTCGATGAAGCAGGTGCAGAAACAACAGACATTGCAAAACGTTATGAAAAATATGCAGCAGCACAAGCTTGGTTAACAGACAGTTCACTTGTCTTACCAACAATGGCTTCAACAGGTGCCGGAACTTTTGTGTCACGCATTCAACCGTTCTCAGGTGCATTTGCGCAAACAGGTAGTAAAGGTAGCTTAACCTACTATAAATACATTAAAGTCGGTAAAGATGCTGTCACGAAGAAAGACTATGAAGCAGCTAAGAAGAAATGGCAAAAAGAAAAAGCCGAATCTAATAAAAAAGCTCAAGATAAATTAGCTGATCATGTAAAATAATACAACCTATAAAAGCAGGCGAAACTCACTAAAAGGTGAGGAAAACCTGCTTTTTTAATTTCTAAAGATTAATAGATTAATATAAACCTTATTAAATCAACTTCCAAAATTTGTCATAAAATTTAGAAAATTCTATTTACTTTTTTCTTTTTGTGTGCTAGAATGTATAAAAATAATGATTTTTGGGGGAATATTCATGAAGAAAAGTAAAATCATTGCCTTAACGGCTGTTGCCTTACTCGCGACGGGGACATTAGCGGCTTGTTCTGGTTCTAAAACAGGTTCTAGTAACAAAACGTTTTCGTATGTTTATGAACAAGATCCGGATAATCTAGATTATCTGACAACTGGGAAGGCCTCTACTTCAAACATTACAAGTAACGTCATTGATGGCCTCTTGGAAAATGACCGTTATGGGAACTTAATTCCTTCTGTGGCAAAAGATTGGACCGTCTCTAAAGACGGCTTGACTTACACTTACAAACTTCGCAAGGGAGTTAAATGGTATACTTCAGAAGGGGAAGAGTATGCAGAAGTTAAAGCGCAAGACTTTGTGACAGGTTTGAAACACGCTGCAGATAAGAAATCCGATGCCATTTATTTGGTGCAAGATTCCATTAAAGGTTTGGATGCTTATATGAAAGGTGAAAATAAAGATTTTTCTGCTGTTGGTATTAAAGCAGTTGATGATTATACCGTCCAATACACGCTTAATCGACCAGAAAGCTTTTGGAACTCGAAAACAACAATGGGAGTTTTAGCACCAGTTAATGCAGAATTTTTGAAATCAAAAGGCAATAAATTTGCGCAAGCAACAGATCCATCTAGTATTCTTTACAATGGACCTTACTTGCTAAAATCTATCACAGCGAAATCATCTGTTGAATTTGCTAAAAATCCAAACTATTGGGATAAGAAAAACGTGCACATTGATCACATCAAGTTATCTTACTATGATGGTCAGGATCAGGATAAACTGGCTAAAGGATTTAGCGATGGCTCATTTACCAATGCCAAAGTATTTCCAACCAGTCCAAGTTATGCTTCTGTCAGCAAGAAATACAAAAACAACATCGTTTATACTCCGCAAGATGCAACCACTTATCTAGTGGCTACAAACATTGATCGTCAATCTTACAATCATACATCAAAGACAACAGATGCTCAAAAGACATCTACTAAGAAAGCATTATTGAATAAAGATTTCCGTCAAGCAATTACCTTTGCATTTGACCGTACTGCTTATGCTTCACAGGTGAATGGTAAAGACGGTGCGACGAAGATGCTTCGTAATCTCTTTGTACCGCCAACTTTTGTTCAAACAAATGATAAGAACTTTGGAGAATTGGTCAAAGAAAAATTAGTTGGTTACGATGAAAGTTGGAAAGATGTCAATTTAAATGATGCGCAAGACGGGCTTTACAATCCAACGAAAGCCAAGGAAAAATTAGCTAAAGCCAAAGCAGCGCTTCAAGCAGACGGTGTTCAATTCCCGATTCACATTGATATGCCAGTTGACCAAACGGCAACGAATAAAGTTCAACGTGTACAATCATTGAAACAATCGATTGAAAAGAATCTTGGCAAAGAAAATGTTGTGATTGACATTCAACAAATGTCTAAAGACGATGTAAATAATATCACTTACTTTGCTGAATCTGCTGCTGCAGAGGATTGGGATCTTTCAGACAATGTTGGTTGGAGTCCAGATTTCCAAGATCCATCTACTTATCTTGATGTCATCAAGCCTTCAAGTGGTGAAAATACTAAGACTTATCTAGGATTTGATTCAGGTAAAAATAATGCTGCTGCGGCACAAGTTGGTATGAATGAATATGAAAAATTACTGAATGAGGCCGAAAAAGAAACCACTAATACGAATGCACGCTATGAAAAATATGCTGCAGCTCAAGCTTGGTTGACTGATAATGCTTTGGTTATTCCGACAACAACCTTGACTGGTCGTCCAATTCTTTCTCGCACAGTGCCATTTACTAATCCATTTGCTTGGTCAGGAAACAAAGGGAATAGTGAAATCATTCTATATAAATATCTTGAACTCCAAGATAAGCCTGTTACACAAGATCAGTACAAGAAAGCTATGACTAAATGGAATAAAGAGCGATCAAAATCTAATAAAAAAGTTCAAGAAGAACTTGCAGATCATGTTAAATAATTGAAAAAAATTAGAAAAAATTTAACAGAAAAACAAAAAAGGTTCATTTATGATAAAAATATTCTGACCTAAGTGGTAAGAGTTTGTAGAATCAGAAAAAAATTCAATATTTATAATGTTTAAGTAACTTAGAGAGTTGATTATTCAACTCTCTTTTTGTTTGTTTAAAACAAGTAGGAAAGGAGAAGTGTTGATGAAATATAAAAATCCCTTATTACTAGTTTTAAGAAATTAAGTCACATTATTTCAGTATTGACTATCCAAATATTTATTAAAGTATGAATGAAGAGTGATAGCTATGGAAAAAAATATTTTTTATGAACAGTTGATAAAGAGTGAACCATTAGGCTTCATTGACCCGTTCGCTGATTTAGGAGAATTTGATCGATTTCAGCTAAAGTTCAAAAGTCCAGTAAGAGAATTAGTAAATAAGTATTCAGGTGAACGCTATAGCCCACAATGGCAAAAGAAAATAGAAGAGATGAGAAGCCTCTACATTCAATATCAGATAAGTATTAGAGAAGATGATACAGAAAATACTTTTGAAACAAAAGTTAGAAAGCAATCTGATAAAGAGAGTTTTGAAGAAGATGTTATAACATACCTTAAATTAGGCTTTCGTTTTGCAGAAATCGAAAAAAAGATGAATCGATCTGCTAAACGACTGCGTAGTCAATGGAAACGTAGTCAATATGTAGAGACTCATCCTGCAGTAATCTATAATAAGCAAGATTTACAAGCTGGTTATGCAAAGTCAAAAAATTATTTACCAGGAAGTATGAAACTGAAAGGAGAATTATGATACAAGAAGAAATATTTATTTCTATGGAGAAGTCTTTAAAACAAGTAAAAAATAGTCTAGATCTGTATTATTCTTATTGTATGAGAGGTAGCTTGTATGCAAAAGCAATATCGGCAAGAAATATTAGGGCTGAAGTTAGCTCTTTGCTAGATAGAATAGGACTATTAAAAGATTGTGAATATATTCCTCGTTATGCTATCGTCGAACTCTCTAAACAATTAAAAAAACTTGTAAAGAGTTGTAGTTCATGGGAAGTTGTAGGGCTTTTTTCACCAGAACAATTATCAGAAATAGTTGCTTATTCAACTTTTTTGGAAATTGAGGATGGGTTATAAATCAGGAAAATATAGATCAAATGATTGAAGATTGGATTGAAAATGGTTTTCCTAGCAAATTAAAACAGCTGATATCTGATGAGAAGTAGCCATGATTAGGATAAGTATATCTATCTGAAGTTGTTTAAAAAGAAAGAGAGGAGACAGACTGATATGGCTATTACAGAAAGAAAAGTATTCTTACAAACTTTAAAAAATGCGAGAAGCAGAGTTATCCTATTGGATCGACTAAAATCATCTATACTTGACAATACAGCAGTCGATCTAGAAACAGTACCATTTGCAGGAACTAATTCTACTAATTTGGATGAAGCGATTCAATGTTACATCGATTACGGAGAATTGCCAATAAGTGGCAAGCTAAATGATTTCTGGAAAGCATATGAACAAGCCTTAGCAGATGAGGAGAAGAAACATGAAGAAAAAGAGACATAACACTGGGATTTGTAAAGTATGTGGTTGCACTTGGAATAGACCTTGTATTGATGAGGCACATGGAGCATGCTGGTGGGTTGATGAAACAGAGACGCTTTGTAGCCATTGCTACTACGGTTGGGGTAAAGACAAAGGAGAATTATGCAGCTAGAGACAATTTACCATCTCATCTTAAAAAATGGGATTAGAAACTATAAGTTTAAGAACAGTCAATTAAGACCTAAAAATTCTCCTGAAGAAGAGAATAAAGGTTCTATTTTTGGCTATCGTTCTAAAGATGATATGGTTCATGCTACTGGAGTCGTTTTAACCTCGTTAGAAGCGATTATAGAGAATCGAGATAGATTTACTCATTGGACACCAAATGTTTATCGATATGGAGCTTATAGTGACAAAAAACGACGAATTACACGAGGACACAATGAAGAGAATCTTAGACAAATTAACACCTTTTACATTGACTTTGATATTACTTCATCAGCTGAAGAAATGTCCTCTGGAGACATCCTGAATGTGGCAATGGATTTAGGATTTATGCCAACGCTCATTTTAAAATCTGACAAAGGTTATCAAGCTTACTTTGCACTGAAAGAGCCAGCTTACGTGACTGCTCATTCAAATTTCAAAGTCATCAAAGTTGCGAAAGAGATCTCTCAGAATTTAAGAAATCATTTTAGTAAACATCTTCCAGTTGACTTAACCTGCAATCACTTTGGAATCGCTAGAATTCCTCGAACAGACAACGTAGAATTCTTTTTTGAAGAGTATACCTACTCGTTTGAAGAATGGCTTCAATGGTCTATGAAACAGTCAGAATTTAGCTTTTCAAAACGGAAAGCAAATCTAACTGTTATCACAGGAACGGAAGGCAAAAAACAAATTGATGAGCCCTGGTATAGAATGCTGATGAATGAATCAAATATCAAGGGAGCTAAAGCCCTGATGGGAAGAAACAATGTCTTATTCACTTTAGCGCTTGCGAACTATTCATCAGGTGTCTCTCAGGGCGATTGTGAGATAGTTTTGGGACAATTCAATGCAGGATTGGACGAACCACTCTCTCAGGACGAATGTCTGAAGATTGTCAAAAGTGCTTATTCTGGGAAATACGAAGCTGCTAGTAGAGATTTTGTTCTCTTGCTTTGTAAAGCTTGGGTGGATAAGAAACTAACAACTAGTGATCTTTTTATTCGACAAGGTTGGAAGAAGTTTAAGAAACCTCGACAAGCAAGAAAAAATAGTCATCTGCATGAATGGAAAAGTGATGTCATGAACTATTTAGAAAGTCTGTCACAAGATACTGATCCATTTCTTCAGACGACAAAGAAAACGATACGAGAGGAACTATCAATTCCAGAAAGAAGTTTAGATAAGGTATTGAAAGTTTTGAAGAAAGAACAAAAAATCTTTTTGAAAGTAAAATCTGGTCGAGGTGGAGGTATTCGAATTGCTTCTATCAAATCTGTTCTTTTATCTGTTATTCAGATTAAAAGAGAGCGTCAGGAAGCTTATTTTGCCAATATAGCCACTTTCTTTGAAGAAAGATTAGGATTTATCCAACAGGTACTTCAAAGAGCAGAGATGGCTTTTAAACAGGTTCAAGAAGTCTCTTTGTTTGAGGTTGACGTAGGCTAGATCGAAAACCCGCAAACTCCCATTACATTATATCTAGGATACCGTGAGGGATTTGTGAGCAGAAAAATAGATGTAAAAAAATAATAATCTATTAGTAGGAGAATATTTCTATGCTAGAAAAACTAAGAAAGAAGATAGAACAAAATCTTTATCAGCTTATAAACATAAATAAGAGCTTAGGAGAACTTTGTAAAAGTCAATATGAATTATTGCTACATACTAGTTCTACTGAAGAGGATTTTGTAGCTTTAAATAATGATATAAGATTCATTATTGAATTATATGAAAAGGAAGGTTGAGAGTAATTATGAAATCAATTCTAAGGTATCCAGGAAGTAAATGGAACCTAGCACATAAGATTATTGAATTGTTTCCAGCTCATAAGAGCTATTTAGAACCATTTTTTGGAAGTGGAGCAGTTTTATTTAATAAACCTTCAAGTTCAATTGAAACGGTTAATGATTTGAATGAAGATGTCGTAAATTTGTTTCAAGTGATTCAAAGTTGTCCAGAAGAGCTGACTAAAAAAGTATTTTTAACTCCTTATAGTCGAGCTGTTTATGATAGAGCTTGGGAATTTCGTCCAAAAGATGAAGTAGAAAAAGCTCTTAGTTTCCTCATTCGTTCCATGATGTCACATGGTTTTAGAAATACAGAGAAATCAGGATGGAAGCGAGATGTTAATGGTCGTGAACGATCTTATGCAGTTAAGCATTGGAATGAATTACCTGGAATTATTCAAGAGGCAGCCTTGCGCTTAAAAGAAGTTCAAATTGAAAAGCGGCCAGCATTAGATTTAATTCAAGAATTTAGTCGGAAAGATGTTTGTATGTATGTTGATCCACCATACGTATTAAGTACCAGAGCTAGAAAACAATATACTGTTGAGATGGAAGATAAAGATCATATAGAACTTTTAGGAGAATTGAACCAGTCTAAGGCAAAAATATTACTTAGCGGTTATGATAGCGAACTTTATAATAAACGGTTATCTAATTGGGAAAGAATAGAGTTTGCATCGCTGGCAGAGGGTGGTCTGAAACGAGTAGAGGTTCTTTGGATGAATTTTCAGCCTAATAAGCAGCTAGAACTATTTTAGGAGGTTATACATGACGATTAAGCGTAAACATATATCAAAAACAATGAGGTTACAGGTGTTACAAAAATACAATCATCATTGTGCATATTGTGGATGTGAGATAAGTTTTAAATCTATGAGAGTGGATCACTTTTTGCCACTTCAAAAAGGTGGTCTAGATGAGGAAGGAAACTATATGCCAGCTTGCCATCAGTGTAACCATTATAAATCTGTATTTACGATTGAACAGTTTAGAAACAATTTAAAGTCCGTTCACGAGAGATTACTTCTTCCGTTCTTACCGAGATTATGTGAAAAATATGGAATTATTGCAATCAAACCATTTGATGGAAAATTTTATTTTGAAAAATTAGAGGAGAAAACAAAATGAAATTAAAAATAAATAGAGATTTATTTGCATCAGCTTTTGTGAGAAGTACAATTCTTTTCATTGTGCTTGGTATCATTAGTTATTGTCTAATAGATATTTTTGCTGCTAATAAAATTCAGAATAACAATATTTATCGGATTGTTCGTCTGACAAGTCAAACTCAAGGCATTGGAACCAAAAATGAAAAAACAGTTTATACAATTACTCTGAGTCAGTATGATAAAAATAAAGATGTATTTACTATTCCTATCAATTTGGAAACCTATACCAAACTTCGTTGGTATTCTTCTCCTTTAAAAGTCAATTTCTTGTCAAGCACTTATGTTACTTATACATCTAAAGCTGGTTTCGGTACAGTAGATGATAAAATTCACTTTATTTCTACAGCTCCGGAATTGAGAGAAAAATATGCATATTCCTACTGTTTTCTAATTATGATAAGCTATTTCCTTACTATCACTTTGATCTATATTGTAGAGAGTATTGATAGGGATAGACTTGCTGAAGACAGTGAATTGGTAAAAATATACAAGGAGGAAAACAAATGAAATATATTATCTTTAGCTTTTTATTAGGGGACTATGTTCGTGATAGTGAAGAGAAGATTTTGGTTTTTGAAAGTCAAGGATTGGCTTGTCAGTATATTCAGAAGCATTACCACAAAGAAGAGCCTATTTCGACAACTAAGAAGTTTACTTGTTTGTCAAATTATTATGATGCACCGTTTCGGTTTCATAAAGTCAGCTAGAAAGAAGGAGTAGAAATGACTGAAAAGAAATATAAAATTCTTCGTGGCTATTATTTAACAGGCGTAGGTCAAGAAGAAGATGCTAATTATTTTAAAATGGATGACCAACATTCTGATTATGAATTTATTGCTGAAGGAGATATTTGTTTGACTTTCTATCAAAACCAAGACGTCATTACAAGTATTCCTGCTTTAATTCGAGTAGATCATATTATTAAATCAGACAATGTTGTATCTAGTCTATTGAAAGCTGAAAAGAATGATCATCTTCCAATGCTTCCAATTGTTCATATCTTTGATTCTTTTGATCCAAAGCTCCAAAAGAAAATGCAAAATACTTTTCAAGTATTAAACAGCCAAATAAAAGAATTGGCTCAATTTAAAATGATTCAAGGCAATTTATTTGATTTTCTTGAAGAAGAAGGAGGGAATCATGATGAAAAATAAACTAATGTTTCTGATCGGAATATTTGGATTAGTTTTATTGTTTGGTATGGCTATTTATAGCGGTTTCCAGTTTGATACCCCTTATGACAGTCATTTAACTCAAAAGCAATACAACGATGTAGTACTTGAGCAAAATGTTCAGCTTGTCTTTTATAAAAAGACTTGTCCTTATTGTCAAGCTGCTAAAAATGCAGTGATTAAAGCTGCTAGTAAGAGTGATTATCCAACGTTTTATATCAATATTCAAACGAAAGAGGGACAAAAATTAGTGCATCAATATGAGGTAAAAAAAGCAGCTACCGTAGTCTCTATTCGTAAAGGAGTTATCAAGTCTTACTTGTATGCTAAAAAGAACAACAAGGGAGATTTCGCAGCTAATAAACAAGCAATAAAGGAGGCATTCCGTGAGTAATTTATTTAATTTTATCGGGCATGTTATCACAATGTCTGCTCTGCTGACAGCTTGGTTTTTTCCACTTTTTCATGTGACGATTATTCGGAACTTTGAACAAGAGAAACGAATCTACAGAGCTTCTTTAGTGTTGATGATGCTTTTAAAAATCATTTATCCAGATAGTAAAATTCATCTTCGTGAGTGGAGGCAAGAAAAATGATAGATACAATAAAACAATTGATTAAACAACTTCAAGAAAGTGCAGTTATTCAATTCTTTTACAGAATAAAAGAATGGTGTCAAGAAAATGTTGTGAAGCGAAAATTGATTACTTTTTCATTTCTGTTAGCTGTCTGGAGTAGTCTGTTATTAGGCGCTATTTTTTCCCCGCAGCGTCAAACCTTTACAACAGACCAACTTGCGACTAAGCGAGTATTTGAAAACGGAACAGGAGAAATTAGTTTAGTTAAACAAATCTATTCTCCAAAAACAGGAGTGATTGTTCTTCAGTTTGAAACAACGGATTCTACTTCATCTATTGCACGTGGAATAGATAGTAAAAGGTTAAATTGGAAACTATATGCACAACATAAATCTTCTGATACAAGTATGGAAGTAATTCCAATTACTGATAAAAAAATATCCGTCATTATCAAAAATGTTCCGAAAGGTTTTGGAGCTTTTGCGATTGATATTAAAAATAATAGAGTGACTACAAATCAAATTGATGTAGATATTTCTACGCCATCTAGTTCATCAGATGATGATTTTAAAGGCTTCAAACAAGAAGATAAATCTTCAGAAAATGTGGTTCAATTTTTTGTCACTCCACAAAACAAAAAAATGGAAATAGTAACTGTTAAAAATATTTCTCGTGAAGAATTTGCTCTTCAAGAAATTGAAGAAGAAATTGGTTTTCAAAAAGAGCAGATGAAGAAATTGACTCAATCGATAAAAAAACTAAAAGAACTCATCAAAGATAATGAGTCTTCTAAAGAAAGCTTGCTGACAGAAGCAAAATATTTATCAGGTGATGACTTAACCAAGAATCAAAAAGACATTGAACAGATTGATTCTGATACAGAAACGAAGAATCGTTCTATTGAAACAGCTAACCAAAATATAGACATTTTAAAAGAAAAAACAACTTCGTTAGAAAAGAAGAAGGCAGCTGTCAAAGATGGTACATTTGAATTTTCAAGTCCGATAGAGACTGTAGAGATGAAATAACAAAATGCGGAAGTAAAGAGGTAAAAATTATGGAAAAAATATATGGAAAACTCGCACCAAAAGGACAACAACCTATTAGAAAACACCGTGTAGTATTTACAAGTACAAAAGGATTGTTTAGAAAACAAAGATGGGTGATGTTAGACATTGATGAAAATGGAATAACTTATAATAGTGAGACTGGACATACAGGGGACATGTTTTCTTCAATGTATCTTGCTATAGGGGAAATTATCATAGATGAACAAGCTTTTACAATAACCATTAAGAAGCCTGTATGGGATGATCATAAAATTTATGTTATTGATCTAAAAAGACTAGATGGAGATTTATGGAGTAACTTCACAAAAATCAAAGATACACTCATTGTTTTTGCCGGAAACAAGTTGGTCAATTAAGTTAGATTGAAAGGAAAAAAATCATGAAAAATTACACTCAAAAATGGAAAGAACTAAATAAGAATGGAATCAAATTATCATTGATTTGTGGTTTGAACTGGCTGATAAAATTCTTGTTTAAGGGACAATTTTATCTTTTCTCAGCTGTTTTTTTAGGATTGCTGACTTATTACATGCCGCAAGATATCCAATTATTTACAGTAAGAGTTTTAGAATTAATAGTCATGCTTAAAATAACGACAGATGTTATCTATACGATTTTTTCAAAAGAAATTAGACGGATGAAAAACCCTCTTCTGTTAGGAGTAATGTCCTTATTCTTTCTAGCTGGTAATGTCTATATTAAACAACATACTTTGACAGAATTTTTGGTCAATCGTTTCTTTACGTTTTGGTTCATTAGTCTTGTTTTGACAATACTGGTAATTGTCATCCAACCGAGATTATTTAAGGTCCATCTCTTCAAAAATGTGCTCAATAAAACTTATTTAGGAATCCGAAAAACAACAGATGAGCTACCTCCAGAGTGCAATTTTTACACAGATGCGGATGAAAAAGATGCGGACAAACGGATGAAAATGATGAACCAACATGTGATCAAAAAAACGTATCAGGGAGTTGTCGAATTAAGTTTTCTAAATAGAGAAGTAATTACAGGTATCAGTTATAAAGCAGTGCCATTTGAGAAAGAAAAGGAACGGGCTTTTATGGATGTAGACACGATTTATTATCCTGTTTTTAGGGTTTATCCATTTGGAATTGAGGAAGATTTTGGTCACATACTAATTAAATTTAAACTTAGTCGAAAGGCTGCTTTTACAAAAAACGCTGAAGGTTTACTGAAGAAAGATTTTTAAAATATGCTGCTCCCTAATAATTATATTAGGGGGTGTCTTTTTATATTAAAATAATTTTTATTTTTGTCAAGTTAAAAATTATTTTTCTGATTTGTCCCATTAAAAACTAAAAAAAGAATATCTCTTATACTAAATAAAATAGAATATAAAGGAGTGCTAAAATGGCAAAAAAGAACATCAATAAAATTAAATCAGAGCTTGAAGAATCAAAGGCAAAAGTTATCGCTTTGGAAGCAGAACAGAAACTTGCGGAAGAAACTCTTCAAAAAGAAATTGGAAAAATTTATATGCAAATTCAATTCAAAAAAGATAAAAA
>NZ_ATFK01000006.1 GCF_000413475.1 Streptococcus intermedius SK54 = ATCC 27335
TATGCACCCTAGAGGAGTCGAACCTCTAACCGCCTGATTCGTAGTCAGGTACTCTATCCAGTTGAGCTAAGGGTGCTCTCTATTCCTATGCCGAGGACCGGAATCGAACCGGTACGATTGTTTCCAATCGCAGGATTTTAAGTCCTGTGCGTCTGCCAGTTCCGCCACCCCGGCTTCCTCAAGCGAACGACGGGGTTCGAACCCGCGACCCCCACCTTGGCAAGGTGATGTTCTACCACTGAACTACGTTCGCATTCACTTCTTTCCTTCTAATGCCGGCTACATGACTTGAACACGCGACCCTCTGATTACAAATCAGATGCTCTACCAACTGAGCTAAGCCGGCTTATCTTCTATGCGGGTGAAGGGACTTGAACCCCCACGCCGTTAAGCGCCAGATCCTAAATCTGGTGCGTCTGCCAATTCCGCCACACCCGCTTGTGACTATGACCCGTACTGGGCTCGAACCAGTGACCCTTTGATTAAAAGTCAAATGCTCTACCAACTGAGCTAACGAGTCGCTCTAATGTATTTCTATACACTAAAACGGTCCCGACGGGAATCGAACCCGCGATCTTCGCCGTGACAGGGCGACGTGATAACCGCTACACTACGGGACCTATTAAGCTTTTCCGCTTAAGAAATGGGAGTTAACGGGATCGAACCGCTGACCCTCTGCTTGTAAGGCAGATGCTCTCCCAGCTGAGCTAAACTCCCAATGTGAGATTAACTCAGCTAGCAGTAAGAAACATTGTTTCTCTATCCACTGATTGAAATGATAATACCCTCTCCATTTCAACTGAGTTAAACTCCAAAAAAGAAAGTCTTTTAACTTCCTATCCTGCTAAGCGACTACCATATCTGACAGGGGGCAACCCCCAACTACTTCCGGCGTTCTAGGGCTTAACTACTGTGTTCGGCATGGGTACAGGTGTATCTCCTAGGCTATCGTCACTTAACTGCTGAGTATGTAACACACTCAAAATTGAATAACTTCTCAAATCTTCTCAAGATCATCCCTTCTACGCTGATTCTCAATGAAATCGTACTCAAGCTCAACCCTTACTGGTTTCGCCTTCATTACTTCTTTTTGGATAAGTCCTCGAGCTATTAGTATTAGTCCGCTCCATTGCTCACACAACTTCCACTCCTAACCTATCTACCTGATCTTCTCTCAGGGCTCTTACTGATATAAAATCATGGGAAATCTCATCTTGAGGTGGGTTTCACACTTAGATGCTTTCAGCGTTTATCCCTTCCCTACATAGCTACCCAGCGATGCTCTTGGCAGAACAACTGGTACACCAGCGGTAAGTCCACTCTGGTCCTCTCGTACTAGGAGCAGATCCTCTCAAATTTCCTTCGCCCGCGACGGATAGGGACCGAACTGTCTCACGACGTTCTGAACCCAGCTCGCGTGCCGCTTTAATGGGCGAACAGCCCAACCCTTGGGACCGACTACAGCCCCAGGATGCGACGAGCCGACATCGAGGTGCCAAACCTCCCCGTCGATGTGAACTCTTGGGGGAGATAAGCCTGTTATCCCCAGGGTAGCTTTTATCCGTTGAGCGATGGCCCTTCCATACGGTACCACCGGATCACTAAGCCCGACTTTCGTCCCTGCTCGAGTTGTAGCTCTCGCAGTCAAGCTCCCTTATACCTTTACACTCTGCGATTGATTTCCAACCAATCTGAGGGAACCTTTGGGCGCCTCCGTTACTCTTTAGGAGGCGACCGCCCCAGTCAAACTGCCCGTCAGACACTGTCTCCGTAGATGATAAACCTACCGGGTTAGAGTGGCCATAACACAAGGGTAGTATCCCAACATCGCCTCCATCGAAACTGGCGTCCCGATCTCATTGGCTCCTACCTATCCTGTACATGTGGCACAGACACTCAATATCAAACTGCAGTAAAGCTCCATGGGGTCTTTCCGTCCTGTCGCGGGTAACCTGCATCTTCACAGGTACTAAAATTTCACCGAGTCTCTCGTTGAGACAGTGCCCAAATCATTACGCCTTTCGTGCGGGTCGGAACTTACCCGACAAGGAATTTCGCTACCTTAGGACCGTTATAGTTACGGCCGCCGTTTACTGGGGCTTCAATTCATACCTTCGCTTACGCTAAGCACTCCTCTTAACCTTCCAGCACCGGGCAGGCGTCACCCCCTATACATCATCTTACGATTTAGCAGAGAGCTGTGTTTTTGATAAACAGTTGCTTGGGCCTATTCACTGCGGCTGACCTAAATCAGCACCCCTTCTCCCGAAGTTACGGGGTCATTTTGCCGAGTTCCTTAACGAGAGTTCTCTCGCTCACCTGAGGCTACTCGCCTCGACTACCTGTGTCGGTTTGCGGTACGGGTAGAGTATAAATTATCGCTAGAAGCTTTTCTTGGCAGGGTGACATCACTCACTTCGCTACTAAACTTCGCTCCCCATCACAGCTCAATGTTAGAGATATAAGCATTTGACTCATATCACACCTTACTGCTTAGACGTGCTCTTCCATTCGCACGCTTGAGTTAGCCTTCTGCGTCCCTCCTTCACTCTATACTCTAGTACAGGAATCTCTACCTGTTGGCCATCGGATACACCTTTCGGTCTCTCCTTAGGTCCCGACTAACCCAGGGCGGACGAGCCTTCCCCTGGAAACCTTAGTCTTACGGTGGACAGGATTCTCACCTGTCTTGCGCTACTCATACCGGCATTCTCACTTCTATGCGTTCCAGTGCTCCTTGCGGTACACCTTCTCCACACATAGAACGCTCTCCTACCATACCTATAAAGGTATCCACAGCTTCGGTAAATTGTTTTAGCCCCGGTACATTTTCGGCGCAGGGTCACTCGACTAGTGAGCTATTACGCACTCTTTGAATGAATAGCTGCTTCTAAGCTAACATCCTAGTTGTCTGTGCAACCCCACATCCTTTTCCACTTAACAATTATTTTGGGACCTTAGCTGGTGGTCTGGGCTGTTTCCCTTTCGACTACGGATCTTAGCACTCGCAGTCTGACTGCCGACCATAATTCATTGGCATTCGGAGTTTATCTGAGATTGGTAATCCGGGATGGACCCCTCACCCAAACAGTGCTCTACCTCCAAGAATCTTTCTGTCGACGCTAGCCCTAAAGCTATTTCGGAGAGAACCAGCTATCTCCAAGTTCGTTTGGAATTTCTCCGCTACCCACAAGTCATCCAAGCACTTTTCAACGTGCCCTGGTGCGGTCCTCCAGTGAGTTTTACCTCACCTTCAACCTGCTCATGGGTAGGTCACATGGTTTCGGGTCTACAACATGATACTAAAACGCCCTATTCAGACTCGGTTTCCCTACGGCTCCGTCTCTTCAACTTAACCTCGCATCATATCGTAACTCGCCGGTTCATTCTACAAAAGGCACGCTCTCACCCATTAACGGGCTCGAACTTGTTGTAGGCACACGGTTTCAGGTTCTCTTTCACTCCCCTCCCGGGGTGCTTTTCACCTTTCCCTCACGGTACTGGTTCACTATCGGTCACTAGGGAGTATTTAGGGTTAGGAGATGGTCCTCCCAGATTCCGACGGGATTCCTCGTGTCCCGCCGTACTCAGGATACTGCTAGGTACAGAATCTATTTTAAATACGAGGCTCTTACTCTCTTTGGCTGATTTTCCCAAATCATTCTTCTATAAATTCTGAGTCCACATTGCAGTCCTACAACCCCGAAGAGTAAACTCTTCGGTTTGCCCTTCTGCCCTTTCGCTCGCCGCTACTCAGGCAATCGCTTTTGCTTTCTCTTCCTGCAGCTACTTAGATGTTTCAGTTCACTGCGTCTTCCTCCTCATTCCCTTAACAGAAATGGGTAACAGGCATCAACCTGCTGGGTTCCCCCATTCGGACATCCCTGGATCAACGCTTACTTACAGCTCCCCAAGGCATTTCGTCGTTTGTCACGTCCTTCTTCGGCTCCTAGTGCCAAGGCATCCACCGTGCGCCCTTACTAACTTAACCTTATTTTGACCTTTCAGTCATAAACTCATTAATATTCACAGCGTTTTCGGTTTATTTTCTTGTTACTATTTGATATCGTTATTCAATTTTCAATGTGCTACTTTAGGATATCATCAACTAAAGGTGAATTCCATATCCTAATGGAGCCTAGCGGGATCGAACCGCTGACCTCCTGCGTGCAAAGCAGGCGCTCTCCCAGCTGAGCTAAGGCCCCACAAGACCTCTCAAAACTAAACAAAACGAACTCAATGTCTTCCGTATTTTCCTTAGAAAGGAGGTGATCCAGCCGCACCTTCCGATACGGCTACCTTGTTACGACTTCACCCCAATCATCTATCCCACCTTAGGCGGCTGGCTCCTTACGGTTACCTCACCGACTTCGGGTGTTACAAACTCTCGTGGTGTGACGGGCGGTGTGTACAAGGCCCGGGAACGTATTCACCGCGGCGTGCTGATCCGCGATTACTAGCGATTCCGACTTCATGTAGGCGAGTTGCAGCCTACAATCCGAACTGAGACTGGCTTTCAGAGATTAGCTTGCCGTCACCGGCTTGCGACTCGTTGTACCAGCCATTGTAGCACGTGTGTAGCCCAGGTCATAAGGGGCATGATGATTTGACGTCATCCCCACCTTCCTCCGGTTTATTACCGGCAGTCTCGCTAGAGTGCCCAACTGAATGATGGCAACTAACAATAAGGGTTGCGCTCGTTGCGGGACTTAACCCAACATCTCACGACACGAGCTGACGACAACCATGCACCACCTGTCACCGATGTACCGAAGTAAAGCTCTATCTCTAGAGCGGGCATCGGGATGTCAAGACCTGGTAAGGTTCTTCGCGTTGCTTCGAATTAAACCACATGCTCCACCGCTTGTGCGGGCCCCCGTCAATTCCTTTGAGTTTCAACCTTGCGGTCGTACTCCCCAGGCGGAGTGCTTAATGCGTTAGCTGCGGCACTAAGTCCCGGAAAGGACCTAACACCTAGCACTCATCGTTTACGGCGTGGACTACCAGGGTATCTAATCCTGTTCGCTCCCCACGCTTTCGAGCCTCAGCGTCAGTTACAGACCAGAGAGCCGCTTTCGCCACCGGTGTTCCTCCATATATCTACGCATTTCACCGCTACACATGGAATTCCACTCTCCCCTTCTGCACTCAAGTTAAACAGTTTCCAAAGCCTACAATGGTTGAGCCACTGCCTTTAACTTCAGACTTATCTAACCGCCTGCGCTCGCTTTACGCCCAATAAATCCGGACAACGCTCGGGACCTACGTATTACCGCGGCTGCTGGCACGTAGTTAGCCGTCCCTTTCTGGTTAAGTACCGTCACAGTATGAACTTTCCATTCTCACACTCGTTCTTCCTTAACAACAGAGCTTTACGATCCGAAAACCTTCTTCACTCACGCGGCGTTGCTCGGTCAGGGTTCCCCCCATTGCCGAAGATTCCCTACTGCTGCCTCCCGTAGGAGTCTGGGCCGTGTCTCAGTCCCAGTGTGGCCGATCACCCTCTCAGGTCGGCTATGTATCGTCGCCTAGGTGAGCCGTTACCTCACCTACTAGCTAATACAACGCAGGTCCATCTGGTAGTGATGCATTTGCACCTTTTAAACATCTACCATGCAGTAAATGTTCTTATGCGGTATTAGCTATCGTTTCCAATAGTTATCCCCCGCTACCAGGCAGGTTACCTACGCGTTACTCACCCGTTCGCAACTCACAGAATACGGTGTAGTAAACTACGGTGCATCCTGTGCGTTCTACTTGCATGTATTAGGCACGCCGCCAGCGTTCGTCCTGAGCCAGGATCAAACTCTCATTTATAGTTTGAGTCTTCACTCATTTCTGTCACTGACAGATTTATTTGCTTATGTTTGACTGACTGTCTCTCAACAGTCGCCTGCACATTGGTTCGTCTTGTTCAGTTTTCAAAGGTCTTTATCGCCATTCAAGCGACAACTATCTTAGTATATCACCTACTACTCTTCTTGTCAATACCTTTTTTCATCTTTTTTTCTAACGCTCTGATATTTCCCTTGATTACGCTACATCTCATAGTCTTTTAAGTAGGTTCGTAACTCTCGAAGCATCGCTTGGCGGCCTTTGAACCTTTCATCTGCCAGTAACCGCTCATACTGCTCTTGCTTGGCGGGACTCAGTTGCTTTTGATAGGACTTTAATTGATCGCGGAGTATTACCAACTCGTCTAGATACAGACCTTTCAGACTTAACTTGTGCCCAATCTCACTTACCTCTTCATACACTTGGCGATCCAGTTTGCGCTTTTGACTTTCTTGTTTGCGCAGAATATCCTTTATGTGATTCCGAAACTTTGTCTTATAGTAGACATAGAGATGGGCTTCTTCCTCTACCAAATAGGGGTGGCGACTTACCAACTCATACAAGACTATCATCCCTTCTTGATCCCAATCGCTTAGCTCCCACAGATGGACATAATATTCCCGCCGACACTTCAGCACAATTCCCCTTACTTTCTCATATAACTCCTTGAAATCCATATCCTCTTCTCCTTCCTTAGATTTACATCTTTAGGATATCATGTAGAGAAACAGAAAAAACTACTTCGCCCTCTTCTGACTTCTATTTGGGGCTTTCTGACAACCTTAGGACTAGAAGATACACTTCTGGGATAAATAGGGGCCGATTAGAGATGAACGAACCCGTATTAATTGAGAAGATCAAACTGATCTTCTCAATATATTGTCTGATATCTACTTATTTATTCTGGATATTTTAGCACCTATACTTGTTTCTGACTTTATCAGTCTCTAACGACAACCTCAAAGCAAACCAAAAAGACTATAATTAGAAGCTAGTTTTACTGTTTTCTTTTATTTATCATTGTCAACAATCCTAAGATTATCGTTGCAATACCTAAAAACAGTATTGACACATTAGTTGTGCTACCTGTAGATGGAAGGTTATGATGATTTGTCAAGACTTTATTAGCCTGCTTTTTCTCTGTAGCAGGTTTTTTAGTAGATTTTTTCTCTTTGTATTCTGGTACTTCATTTACAGTTCCTTTACCGCCGTTTACTCCTCCAGGAATGCTAGCACCTGTCAGATTCACAGGGAGGTTGTGTATACTTTCAATACTTCCTGATGCTAAACCAGTGATTTTTTGACCAATAGCTCCCTTATCAACCTTAAATAGCAAAGTTTTGCTGTCGTACTGGGTTATGAAAGTTGCTATTTTCCCATTAGTCAATTTGAGAGTTGGTGCCTGATTGACTAAAACTTCTGAATCAAACTCCAAGCCAACAACTCCTTTTCCCCTATCCACAGCTTTTTTCACTTTGACTTCTTTAGGAGAAATTAAATCTTTACTCAAAAAATCCCAGTTAAATTTCTTATAAGATAAAGTATAGGGATTTTGCCCATTCTCACGATGTTCATAAAATAATCCATACTCTCCGTTTCCTAGGTCTTGAAGAGAGTTATAAGCGAATTCTCCTTTTTGAATCAAATTGTGTTTCAACCAAGTCAACTCACCATTTTTTTCAACACGCGCCAAGTGCACCAAGCCATTCGTACGTTCTGGTCCACCTGCATTACTGAGGACAACATATTCTATGCCATCATGCATGGTATGAATGGCAGACATTTGAACATAGACATCTTTAACCTGAGGATAGCGTTTAATTTCCTTTTCCCAAGTTGCACCACCATCTTTACTTGTAGCAACCTGAAGATCTCCCATCAAGCCGCGCATAAAGAGTTTGATATCTCCATTATTCAGTTGAACAACTGTTGATTCTGTATTTTGAGCATTCCTATTATTCATGGTAGAAGAATGTATCTTCTGACCTCCTACTTGACGATTGTCATTAATTGCTTCGCCAGCATGCCAAGTTTCCCCATGGTCATCTGAATAAATCAAACGAGAAGATTGAGAACCATTCAAATGTGATACGTTATTGGTCGTATAAACTGGTATCAAGATACGCCCCTTGTGCTTTCCTGTACGCAGCACAATGCCTGTTCCAGGACCTGTTCCAAGGAATTTCATCCAGTCCTTACGAACCCCTGATGTAATATCTCTTGGTGCAGACCACGTTTTTCCATCATCATCACTGTAGGACATCCACAGATAACTTGTATAAGCTATTCTAAATGGATTTTTCTTACTCTGGGCAAAATAAATATTTCCAACCAATTCCTGACCTTTGTAAATATCTCCTTTATCTCTATAATCTGCTTTTGTAGGATTGACTACAACACGATAGTCTGTTTTCTGATTATTAGCATCATAAACTTCGCCATTCTCACGAATAGTATAATGCCCAAATTCTCCTTGTTTATACAAGATTTGATAAGTCTTATCCCCTACCTGTTCATAAGCTTTTTCATTAATTTTAGGCATTCCAAAAATGCCCTTCCCCTCTGGGAACATATCATAAATTGCGAAGATTCTCTTCGTCGTTGGATCTTGAACTAGAGTCATGTCAATATTGAGAGGAGATGGTGCAACAGGATCCTTTGCATCAGGATTGTCCCTTAGATTGGACAAGACCTTCTTATCCCCCCAAGTTTTTCCATTATCCTCACTACGACGCACTACCATACCAATATCGCCATAGTCAGCGTGGTGTAACCGTCTTTGATCAGCACCAGCTATCAAAGTGCCTTTATCCGTTCTGAGAAGGGCAGGAATACGATAACTATTGATGCCTTCACTATTGGGTTGATTGTTATATCCGCTTTTAAAGACATCTGTCTTTTCAGTTAAAAGAGCTCCCTCGGGTAGCCTTTTCTCAAGATCTGATCGCTTAAAAAGTTGACTACGTTTTTGAACTTCTTCTGACGTCAAAGCACGATTATAAACCGTGAGATTTCTAACATGCAAATTGGAACCCCACATCATACTTCCCGCTCTGTTAGTCTTACCAATCTGAACATGATTAACATCTGGCATATCTTTGATAAAACGTCCTGATAATTTACTTGTTCGAGATAGAACACCATTGACATAGAGCCTAACTTGTCCATTTGGATGATCCGAATTTGGTCCATCAACTGTAAAAGTGACAGAATTCCACTGACCTGATTTAATTTTTAAGGGTGCATCATTATAACTATTGTAGAATTGTTTTCCATCTTTATCTCGACCCTCTACGATAGCAGTATTATTGTAAACTGCCATTGTAAAATATTCATTCTTAACCTTATCACTAGATACGGAAAAAAGATTATAAAATCGTGGCGCATTAGCATCTGCTTTAAATTCTATATGAATTGTTGCAGTTTGAAGCTGTTTTAATTTATCTAATTCCCCTGAAAGGTCAATTCTCTGATTATTTGAATCATTTGTTACAACATTCTCTTTTTCAAAGATCGTCTGAACATTTTCCAATTGTCTAGCATAGTAATCACGTGGAATAACATTAGTTTCTTTTAGCAAATCTGCTATAGAATTATTTATCCCTGATTCAACTTTTTTAGTATTCGCAAGCACTGTATTTACCTGTTTCAAGCCTGACAAAGCTAAAAAAATAGCTATTCCTATTACTATGAAAGTTGCCCCAACCACTAATTTACGAATTTTATCTTGTTTTTTCCAATCGAAAAAAGACCAATTCATTTTTTCTCCTTTCAAACCAAAAAATAAAGCGCTTTCTTTTTTATCGAAAATTTTTAATTCTTCAGATTAAAATACAAACAAAAAGAAATTAAGAAACTGATTAAAAACTTCTCTCCCCTTCAATTATTTACTGTTCTGTTTTTAAACCGATCAGTAAGAAAATCCCTCCTCTCTCATATGATTTTTCCCTTATTATACAACAAACACTTAAAGTTATATAGGGATTGGTATAGAATAGATTTTACTTTTAATATATTTTAATATTAAAATTTTTGTGAAAGTACTTTCTATACGCATTAAAAGAAAGTTGCTGTGTCACAACCATCACAACTATTGAGGATGATAATAGCTAAATTGAGTATGTTTAACATTTCTATTCAATTCTATTAAGCAAAGAAAAATTTTAGCAACACATAGATATCATCAAAATCTTTGAAAACAACTTGATGAAGCTAAGGAAAAATAATATCTCAATATTTAGTATTAGGATTTACCAAGTAATCTGATGTTTCTTAAACCGTCTAATATAACATGTTATACTCTTCAATTTTTTTCTTGCTACCATACCTAAACAATTCACTATTAAGGTCTGAAAAGCGTTTAAGAGTAAAATATGAATATGTTTTCTTTGTCTTTATCTTATACAACATGAAAATAATTTAATAAATATTTTGATGAATAAAGGGGTAAATAAGTAACGGTTTAATATTTTCTCATGAAAAATATTAAGAATTTCAAGGTAAAATATTTATATGTATCAAACTCATTATCAATTAACACAAAAAAACTGTGGATAGAGTATTTCCAAAATCATTTACGATTAAAGAAATAACTAATCCACAGTGATTTACTAAATATGCTGCTTAAAACTTGGCAGTATAGTATTCAATTGCACTAACTATTCTATAAAGATAAGAAATAGAAACAAATATCGACTCTGATTTTGAATCAAAAAAGTAATAAAGTTTGTACCACTTATTCTGATTTTTGCTCTTCCATTTGTGACTTCACCTCATCATAGCTCAAAGCATGTGAAGAGCTTGTATTTGGCTCCTCAGGCATTTCGCCCGTTTCATATAACGATTTAATTTGATGACTATCAAGTGTTTCATACTTAAGAAGAGCTTCTGCAATTACCTTATGTTTATCACGATTTGATTGGATAATTTCAGCTGCTTTGTTACGCGCTTCATTAAGCAAATTACGAACTTCTTCATCAATTTCATATGCAGTCTGCTCGGAAATTGATTTTTGTGTACTTGCAGCACCAAACATCGCATGGTTTCCTTCATATTGAACTGGGCCAAGTTTTTCACTCATACCATACTCTGTTACCATAGCACGCGCCATCTGTGTAGCTTGTTCAAAGTCATTTGAAGCACCTGTAGTTTGGACATTGAAAATAATTTCCTCAGCAACACGTCCTCCCATCAATCCTGCAAGTTGTTCCTTCATATCTTCTTTAGATAAAAGAGTTTGATCTTCTTTTGGGAGAGCAATCATATATCCACCTGCACGACCACGAGGTACAATAGTTACCTTATGCACAACACGTGCATTTGATAAAACAAGTCCAACAATTGTATGTCCTGCTTCATGATAAGCAACAATTTGACGATCACGTTGTGAAACTGTCTTATCTTTTTTGGACGGTCCTGCGATAACTCGGTCCTCTGCTTCATCAATATCAGAAGCATCAATAACTTTTTTATTCCGACGTGCTGCAACAAGAGCCGCTTCATTTAAGACATTTTCCAAGTCAGCACCAACAAAACCAGGAGTTTGTTGAGCAACCAGTTTTAAATCTACATCTTCAGCAAGGGGTTTATTCCTAGCATGAACACGAAGAATCGCTTCGCGGCCTTTTACATCTGGTTGACCAACAAGAACTTTACGATCAAAACGACCAGGACGCAAAAGAGCTGGATCCAAAACGTCACTTCGGTTAGTAGCAGCTATGACGATAATCCCTTCATTCCCCTCAAAACCATCCATCTCAATCAAGAGTTGGTTAAGAGTTTGTTCACGTTCATCATTACCTCCACCAAGACCAACACCACGTTGGCGACCGACAGCATCGATTTCATCAATAAAAATAATAGCTGGGGCTGCCTTTTTGGCATCTTCAAAAAGTGAGCGAACGCGGCTAGCACCAACACCAACAAACATTTCAACAAAATCGGAACCTGAGATACTAAAAAATGGAACACCTGCTTCACCAGCTACAGCTTTAGCAAGAAGGGTTTTACCAGTTCCAGGAGGGCCCTCAAGAAGGACACCAGCTGGTATACGAGCTCCCAGTTTTGTATAACGTTTAGGATCTTTTAAAAATTCAACAACTTCAACTAGTTCTTGTTTTTCTTCTTCTGCACCTGCAACATCAGAAAAGCGCACTTTTATATCTTCTTTATTTGTCGCACGAGCTTTATTACGTCCAAAACTCATAGCTCCGCGCGCTCCACCGCCTCCACCTTGATTCATCATAGAAAACAAGAAGAAAGCAAAAATTGCAAATGGAACAAGAGTTGTCAGAACTTGAATCCAAACACCACTTGAACTTTCACGTTTAATGGTAATTTCAGTTCCTTTAGCTGATGCTAATTTTTGCAATTCAGCTACTGTTAAATCTGAAGGTAGAATAACACTAGTAAAGCGACTTACAGATGTAGAAGAAGGCGTAAAAAACTGAATCCCTGTATTATCTTTTACTTTCTTGGCTTTCCTATATGTACCTGTAACTTCAATAACACTACCATTTGGTTGATAGCTAATATCCTTTACATTGCCATTTTTAATTTGTTTAACTAGTTCGGTATAGTTAATTTGTTGGCTGCGACCCACAGAACTTCCAGCTGAAAAATACTGAAAACCTGTAATAACAACGACAATGATTAAAATGTATAGGAAAGGATTTTTTATAAAACCATTATTTTGTTTATTTTTCATTTATCTATCAATATACCTTTTTATTTTGTATAAACTTCTTCTTTTAAAACACCCACATATGGGAGATTCCGATAATTTTCATCAAAATCCAAACCATAACCCACTACAAATTCATTTGGAATCGTAAAACATGTATAATCCGCTTCAATATCAACTTTTCGGCCCTCGGGTTTATCTAAAAGTGTGGCAATTTTAACAGACGCAGCTTTTTTTTCTTTAAATAGTTCACAAAGACTCTTCAACGTTTTCCCTGTATCAATAATATCTTCAACAAAAAGAATATGACGTCCAGCAACATCTTGATCAATATCTTTTATAATATGGATAACACCACTACTAGAAGTTCCACCATGATAACTTGATACTAACATAAAATCCATTTCAATATGAGTATCAACATGCTTTATCAATTCTGCCATAAATGGAACAGAACCCTTAAGAATTCCAACAAAAATAGGATTTTTTCCTGCATAATCACCAGTTAATTGAGCCCCTAGCTTTTGAGCTGCTGTTACGATCTCATCATGTGAAACCAAAACTTTCTTAATGTTTTGTTCTAGCATCTTTTTTACCTATCTAAATTTTGAATATAAAGTTTGTTATACATTATATCATTTTTTTGACTCTTACTCAAATTACTTGTTACGATTCCAGCAATTGCTATGATTTCCCCATTTTGTTCAATAATAACAGCATTTTTTCTTTGATCTATAGGAACTTTTTGATCAATAAAATACCGACGAAGTTTTTTATAATGTTGATTCAAGAATATTTTATCTTGTTCTCTTCTGCGTCGAAGTATAATTTCTGTTTCACGTGAAACAAATACTTCTTGAATTTCTGTACCATGAAGTTCTTTTCCAAAAGAAAAGCGATAATTACCATATTCCACAATATCGTTATATTTTAACAAAATTGAATCCACTTTTAAATCAGACTGTGGACTGATTTTACGAATCTCAAAATAATCATAATTTTTATATAGCTCATAATCCGCTTTAAGTAGTTGTTCATAATTAGAATGTTTGTTTAAGATTGTTAAAATATCAGAAAACTGTGCTTTACTTATCTGTAAATCAGGAAATTTCTTTAAATAAGTCTGTAGTAAAAAACTTTGTACACAATAAGGTTGGTATTGGAATTCCTTTACATTTGTTAATTCAATATTCTTCGTTAAATATACTAATGCATCTTGCATTTGAGAAATCTCTATTCCCAATTCTATTAAATGTTTTTTTAGTTGTGGATTTTCTTTTTCCAAAATTGGGAAATAATCGTTTCGAATCCGATTGCGCAAGTAATGATTTTCTTGATTTGTCCAATCTTCAAAGTGAAAAATAGTAGGGAAATCTGATTTTTGAAAAGACAGCAATGGTCTTATCAATTCTCCATTCGCAAATCTTTGTTTTTCCTTTATTCCTGAAATATGAAATAAACGACTACCACGCAAAATTCTCATAAAAATTGTTTCTGCTTGATCATCAGCATGATGTGCTGTTACTAAGGCTGTGCACTGTTCCTCTTTCATAATTTTTTTGAAAAAACTGTACCGAAAAGCACGTGCTTTTTGTTCTGAAAAAGGTCCAGAAAAACTCGATGTAAAAATATTTACACCAAGTTTCTTTGCTATTTTTTTTAATTCTTGTTCTTCAAAATCTGATTCTTCTCTCAGTCCATGATTAACATGAGCAAGACAAATTTCTATTTCTAATTTTTTACGATATTTATAAAGCCAGTCAAGTAAGGTCATAGAATCTAGTCCACCAGAAATAGCAAGTAAAATTTTTCTATGATGTTTAAAATAGCCTTTTTTTTGCACCAACTGAAAAAATCGTTGTTCTATCATTTCAAAACCTCATAAATGTCATCTGCGATTTGAGAAATGGTATCATAATCAGAATTATTTGTAAAAATAGATAAGATAAAAGGAGAGGTTGCATAAACAATAGCAACATCATGCTTAAAATCATAAGCATCCCCAATTTTATGAGCCACTTTTACATTTATATTTTTAGAAATGCGCTGTGCATCAAAATTTGTTTGCGATAATGCATTTATAATATCACCATTTTGTTCATAGATAGCTTCCATCACATTTCCTGCCATCTTTGCTGAAGCATTACGTTTTTCTACATCCCATTTTTTCCCAGCAATTTGTTCAATGGTTGTTTGATAAGTACTATCTGATTGATTGGTAATATAGTATCCTAAAATATTTGTAGCTGCATTATCTGATTCTTTTGCAATATGATTAATCAAATCTTGAATACTGTAATGATTATTATCTGCTTTTTTAGAAATGCTTCCACTACCTTCTGTATTATAAGCTCCTAAATAATCATTTACTTCTGGAATATATTTTAAGCCAGAAGATAGAATATATTTTCCCTCATTCAATTGCTTTTGAGCGTAATAAAGAATAGGAAGTTTTGCTACACTAGCAGAATACATTTCCAAATCTGGGTTGATACCAGCCGTTTTTCCAGAACCTAATTGTTTCACATAGATAGAATAGTCTGCCTTATTATACTTACTTGTTAAGATTTCTTGAACTTTATCCATACGATTATCTGTATCAGACAAATATTTCATGTCAATCCAACCTTTTTCTTCAACATAGGCATATTTCCCAGATATTGTTTCAGCAAGTTGAGTAATTTTTACTGAATGATAAGGCAGCAGATTTGTCTTAATTTCCTTTGTTCCGGTTACAAAAGCTTGATTATAAACTACAAATGACGGCTTGAGCCACATTGTTTGAGAAACAGCTGTGCTTGATTGAACAACATCATCATAAATCATTCGTTTATCAGCAGGAACGAATTTTCCATCAGCAAGCTTAAATACTGGAATACCTTGTTCATTGACCTGTAATTCAGAAAGTTTAATTGATGTATTCGGAGTTAAATTCCCAGCTACTTTTTCCAATTTTAATGATGTATAAGTTGGAATTTGCTCATAAACATTTGGATTTGTTGGAAGATCAGTGTAATAGTTACTGTATACTGTACTAGTGATTTCATACTGTTGCTTTGCAGTCAATTTAACATCTTGTTCTGTACTTACCACTATTTTTGCAGTAAAGAATGCTGGCAACAATAATAAAAATAGTAACTTACGCATGTTCTCTCCCTTCTTTTTTGATCATCTCTAACTTTATAGCATGATTTTTTTTAGATAACTCTTCTAACTTTTCATCTGAAAAATCCAAAAATTGCTCAATTGTTTGTAATAAATTTTCCATTTTTATTGTGGTAACAATCCTGGAATTGTATAAATATATTCCCCTTTTTTAGAATAATAATATTTAGCACGAGCATACTTTGCAGCATACTCCTCATTTTTTAATTTATTAGCAAAAGCTTTTTGAGATTCTTTTTCGTTGCTTATTTCCTCATATTTCTTTTGTAAATGTGTCAATTGTGCTCGATGTTTTAATAAATTTTGATAACTTTGAACCAAATTAAATGTTGGTAAAATAAACAATAAGATAACTAAAATCAATACCCAACCCATAAAGCGATTCTTCTTTCTTTTTTCTTGCTCTAAATAACGACGATGTTGATTTTCATCTTGTATATAGCGATTATTTAATTGAACAATATTTCTAACCATCTACTTCTACCCTTGTCTCTTTTATAATTTCATACATTTTAGCAGCATCTTCTTTTTTAGTACTGTCTTTCATTTCTAAAACTCGAACTAGCAAATTTTTATTTCCAAAACGAATTTCTATTTCATCATTGATTTTTAAATCTGTTGAACTTTTCGCTAAAATTCCATTTACTTTAACTCTTCCCTTATCCGCCACTTCTTTAGCAATAGGACGACGTTTTATAATACGGGATACTTTTAAATATTTATCTAATCTCATAAAGCTACCTCAATTTATTATTTTACCATTTTTTAAGAAAATATTATAGATGAAAACATAACTTTACAAAATTGTAAAGTTAGTAATCCTTCTTTTTGTTTTTAATCTCAATTAATTTTTTTGAAAATTTCATGACTTCTTCTAAAATTTTATAATCTTTTTTATTCCTTACATCAAATATCACTTCAATCAAGCCCTTATCTTCTGTTATTCTTGCTTTTAAATCTGTTATGGAAAGAGCTTCAAAATAATCTTGAGTTAAGAAAAAACGTTGAGAAACTTTTTCAAACCGAACCACTACAGATTGTTGTTTTCTCTCAATGAGTTGTACAAAAACTTGATCTAAATAAAATTTTATAAGGCCAATTTCCAATAGAAAGGCAACAACATCTGGATATTCTCCAAAACGATCAATCAACTCATTCTGTAATTCCTCATAATTTACACGACTGTCAATCTCATGAATCCGTTTGTAAATTTCAATTTTTTGCCTTTCATCAGCAATATAATCTGTAGGAAGATAGGCATCAATTTGTAAATTAATTTCAGCATTTCCTTTTTTCCTTTTTATCTCTTTTCCTTGTCTCTTAGCAATAGCTTCCTCCAGCAATTGAGAATACATTTCAAATCCAACAGAATCAATAAAGCCAGACTGTGAACTTCCTAAAATATTTCCTGCACCACGAATGGATAAATCACGCATAGCAATTTTAAAACCAGAACCCAATTCTGTAAAACCTTTTATAGTTTCTAAACGTTTTTGAGAAACTTCTGTTAAAGACTTATCAGGATGATACATGAGATAAGCATAAGCAATACGATTGCTACGACCAATACGTCCTCGTAATTGATATAAGGTTGACAACCCCATATGATCTGCATTTTCAATAAAAAGAGTATTAACATTAGGAATATCAACACCAGTTTCAATAATTGTTGTTGTAACTAAAAGATCATATTCACCATTGATAAAATCAAGTAAAGTACTTTCAAGAAGGATTTCACTCATTTGACCATGCACATATCCAATAGAAGCCTCTGGAAGCAATGTTTTTAATTCTGAAACTTTTTGCTCCATTGTGTCAACCTTATTGTAAAGATAGTAAATCTGACCTCCTCTATCCATTTCTCTTAAAACTGCATCTCTAATAACTGTTGAATTACTTTCTAAAACATAAGTTTGAATTGGATAGCGGTTTGTTGGAGGAGTTTCAATAACTGATAAATCACGTATACCTAACATAGACATATGAAGTGTACGAGGTATTGGAGTAGCCGTCAAAGTTAAAACATCAACTTTCGTTTTCAATTTTTTTAATTTTTCTTTATGTTTAACCCCAAAACGTTGTTCTTCATCAATAACAATGAGTCCTAAATCAGCAAATGCAACATCTTTTGACAAAAGACGATGCGTTCCAATAATAATATCCACTTGATCCTTTTTTAATTTTTCTAAAATTATTTTTTGTTCAGATTTACTTTTAAAGCGACTTAATACTTCAATATTGATAGGAAAATCATTGAAACGTTCCTTAAAATTCGTATAGTGCTGTTGTGCCAAAACAGTAGTAGGAACTAAAATTGCCACTTGTTTATGATCATTTACTGCTTTAAAAGCAGCTCTCATAGCTACTTCAGTCTTTCCAAAACCAACATCCCCAACTAAAAGACGATCCATAGGATAATCACTTTCCATATCCTTTTTAACTTCCTTTATGGAACGTAGTTGATCTTCTGTTTCTATATAAGGAAAAGCATTATCAAATTCTTGTTGATATGAATCATCACTAGAAAAAGCAAACCCTTTTAACTGACTTCTCTCTGCATAGAGTTTGATTAAGTCCTCAGCAATATCTTCAACTTGATGTTGCACTCTCTGTTTAGTTTTTTGAAACCGTCCATCATTTAATTTATTGATTTTAGGCTCTTTACCACCACTCGCAACATATTTAGAAAGTAAATGAATCTGATCAACAGGAATTGAAATACGATCTGCATTTTGATACTGAATAGTAAGATAGTCACGGTGAATTCCTGAAATTTCAATTGTTTCAATTCCTAAATATCGACCAATTCCATGAACACTATGAACAACATAATCTCCCTTTTCTAGCTCATTATAATTTTTCAGACGTTCAGCATTAGAGAGATTCTGTCTTCGAACTTTCCGTTTTACTTTTTTTTGCAAAATATCATACTCAGTAATCAACACAATTTTTTCATCTACAAAATTAAAGCCTTGAATTAAAGATCCTTTCACTAATTGAATAGCATGTTCATGGATTTTATTATCATTGACATAATCAAGTGGAATATTATATTCTTGTAAAGCTTTATGTAAACTTTGAAAAGTTAATGAAGAATTCGATTGTAAAATGACTGTATAATTAGATTTTTTATAACGACTGATTTCTTCTTTTAAAAGTTGGAATTGACTAAAAAACTCCTGCATAGGATACTGATTAAATTGATAAAGAGAGTCAAATTTTAAATTTCCAAATCCTTTATGAAAATTTGAAAAGAAGGTAGCTGGTTTATATTTTCTAAATACTGAATAGACATCTGCAAAATAAGATTGTTTTACAACAGATTTACCGTTTTGTAAATTTTCTGTCAATAAATCTGCTGCTTCTAATTGAAACTGAGTATGTTTATTTATAATTTTTTGAAAATCATCAAAGAAAATAGGGCTATGTTTTGGAAGATAGTCAAGAATTGTCCATTTATTTTGATAAAAAATAGATAATAGTTTTCTTACATCAGCATGTTGGATTTGTTTTTTTATACTATCTAAAATTTCTTCCAAATAAGATTTTAATGTTGAATCTACAGTTTTTTCTATCTGAGTTTCTATTTTTTTCTGTGCATTTTTATAGTCTATTGTAGTAAATAGAACATCTGTGGCAGGATGAATACACACACTTTCTACATTTTGAATAGAGACTTGGCTTTCTGGATCAAATAAACGAATACTATCAACTTCATCACCAAAAAATTCAATCCTAAAAGGCATTTGACTAGAACGTTCAAAAATATCTAAAATGTCACCTCGAAGACTAAATTCCCCTTGATTCAATACTTGTAACACTCGCTTATAACCTGAATTTGACAATTGAAAAATCAAATCATTTAGATCATATTCTTGCCCTATTTTTAGATTGATATAAGCCGAATTAAAATTAACAGGATTAGGTAAAAAAAGTTGACTAGCAGCCACATTAACTATCAAAAACCCTGATTGTTGAGAATTTAATAAAAAATCTAGAGCTTCTAAACGAGAAAAAATCTTTTCTTGAGAAAAAAAGATAAACTCAGATAAGGGAGTATCATCTGCAAGAAATGTATAAACCTTTTCTTCCCCTACCAAGCCAATCAAATCACTAGAAAGTTTCTCTGCCTCACTATAAGTAGATGTTAAAATGAGAATTTTATGATTACTCTCTACACAAGATGCCATTGTAATAATTTTAGTTGAAAATGATAACCCCATCAATAGTTGTCTAGTTGACTTATTTAGGTTTCTTTGCCAATCAGCTATCTGTTTATTTTGATTAAATAACTCAATAATATCCATCTCTTTATCCATTATATTGTTGCATTGTTTGTTCAAAATTCTTAAATTGTAAATAATATTTTACAGCATTGTCAACTCTGTCAAGTGTGTTCAAAATTGTAATATAATCTTCTTTTACAAATTTTCCTAATACATAGTGAATAATTGTTGTCTTATTTTGGGGACGACCAATACCTATTTTTATTCGTTTAAATTCTTGAGTTCCAATATATTTAATAATTGATTTAATGCCATTATGACCACCAGCAGAACCTTTTGCTCTTAATCGAATTTTCCCTACTTCCATATCTAAATCGTCATAAATAACTAATAAATCTTCACTATTTAGACCATAGTAAGATAAAAGAGCATGAACAGCTTTTCCACTTTCGTTCATAAAAGTTGTTGGTTTAACAAAATATACTTTTTCTTCATTTAAAAATGTAGAAGTAATTTCTGCCTGAAAAATTTTATCAGTTGTAAACTTTAAATTTTTTTCTTTACACATTTTGTCAATGAGCATAAACCCTACATTATGTCTTGTTTCAAAATATTTCTCTCCAGGATTTCCTAATCCTACAATCATCTTTACCATTTTTTACCTCTAAAAATACCAAAAGGGCTGGAATTATTTTTCCAACCTCGTTCATATTAATTTACAATACTTTACACATTAAATCTAAATTCCATAATATCGCCATCTTGAACAATATATTCTTTTCCTTCTTCACGCAGCCGTCCTGCTTCCTTGACTGCCTTTTCACTCCCATATTTTACTAAATCATCATAAGACATAGTTACAGCACGAATGAAGCCTTTCTCAAAGTCTGAGTGGATAATTCCAGCTGCTTGTGGTGCTTTCATACCATGTTTAAAAGTCCAAGCCCGTACTTCTTTCTCACCAGCTGTAAAGTAAGTTCCAAGTCCTAATAAGTGATAGGCTGCTCTAGTTAATTTGTCAACTCCAGATTCATTCAAGCCCATAGCCTCCAAAAATTCAATTTTATCTTCATCATCTAACTCAGAAATTTCTTCCTCAGCACGCGCTGATATAACTACTACCTCTGCATTTTCAGTTGCTGCAAATTTACGAATTTGCTGAACATATTCGATATTATCTGGATCTGCTACTTCGTCTTCACTAACATTTGCAACATAAAGAACAGGTTTTGTGGTCAATAAAAATAATCTTTTAACAATTTTTTGTTCTTCTTCATCAAATTCAATGGTACGAGCTGATAACCCATTTTCTAAGACTGGCTTAATTTTTTGTAAAACCTGAAACTCTGCTACTGAATCTTTATCTTTTTGCGTTCGAGCAATTTTTTCTACACGTGCATACCGTTTGTTGATACTTTCTAAATCTGCTAAAATCAACTCTAAATTAATCGTCTCAATATCAGCCATTGGATCTACAAAATCAGATTCACGTCCTTGTTCACGCATAACATTCTCATCGTCAAAAGCACGAACTACATGAACAATGGCATCTACTTCCCTAATATTAGCCAAAAATTGATTTCCAAGCCCTTCTCCTTTTGAAGCTCCCTTTACAATCCCTGCAATATCTGTAAATTCAAAAGTCGTTGCTACCTTTTTCTGTGGTTTGATGAGTTCTGTTAATTTATCCAACCGAACATCTGGAACTTCTACCCGTCCAACATTAGGATCAATTGTTGCAAAGGGATAATTAGCTGCCTCTGCTCCTGCTTTTGTAATTGCATTAAATAAAGTGGATTTTCCAACATTAGGTAATCCTACAATTCCTGCTGTTAAAGCCATTTAGCTCTTCCTTTCATCTTTTCAATTCAATAAACAATTATATCATATTTACAATTATTTTACTTATAACTGAATCATTTTAACAAAATGTTGTTTTTTCCTTATAAAAATATTATAATTTTATTAAGGTATAGGAGGTAATACTATGAAAAAAAGATATTTAAAACCATTATTGGTCGGTTTTGTTGCATTGTTTGCACTCATCACTCTTATTGCATGTGGAACTCAGGAAAAAAAGATGTCATTTCAAAGAATTGATCAAAATTTACAATATGACTTGCGTCTAACCTATTATTATAAGAATGATGTTGTCACAAAACAAACTACTAAGTCATTTTTATCTTACAAATCTTTAGGGGCCACTAAAAAAGAAGATGTAAAAGATAAAATTGATAAAGCTTCTCAAAGGTATCAAAATATCAAAGGAATTAAAGAAAAAGTTACTTATGAAAAGAACGGAGTTAAAGAAACTGTAGAAATTAACTTTAACAAAGTGGATTTTGATAAATTAGCAACTTTGCCTGGAATGTATACAGATAAGAATACGAGAAAATCCAAAAAAGTTAGTATGAAAGCCAGTAAAACTCTCCTAACAGGTAAAGGATTTAAAGAAATTACAGATGATAAATTTGAAAAATTAAAATAAGACTAAAAAAGGTGCTAAAACATTAATGTCCTAGCACCTTTTTTAGTCTTCGTTCAAATTCATATCGGCTCAACATTACAAGATGTTGACAATTTGTACAGCGAATTTTAATATCTGCCCCCACTCGAATAATTTCCCAACGATTTGCTTTTTTACCTGTAGACTTTATTGTACAGGCATGTGGCTTTTTCATCTCAACAAAATTTCCTACATCATACATTAGTTTGTTCTCACTGGTGTAATCAATTGAATAAAGTTTTCTGTGTCATCACTTGGTAATAAAGTGAATGGGCGAACCGCTGAAATAAAGCTGATTGTAACCTTTTCACTATCAATAGCTTTTAAAGAATCAATTAAATAAGTTGGATTAAAACTAATAGTTAAATCTTGGCCTGAAATACTTTCAGTATCAATTTCTTCGTTCACACGACCAACTTCAGGAGAATTAACATGAGCACTAACTAAGCCATTTATAATTTCTAATTTAACTGTTCCATTTTGAGTTGCATTTGAAAGAAGACGCGCACGTTCCATTGCATAACGAAGGTTATTTTTATCAAAAGTTATGACACTAGTAAACTCTGTTGGAATTAAACGGTCCGTATCAGGATAATTTCCTTCTAAAAGTCGAGTATAAAAGCTAATATTTTCGCTTCTAAAGAGTAATTGATTATTTGTGAAGTAAATCTCTACTGTTTCAATATCATCCGTAAAAACAGCTGAAAATTCGCGTAGAGAACGACTAGGAATAACAACATCAAAGTTATCCCCATTTTCTTCCAAAATAATCTTCTTTTGGCTCATGCGGTGAGAATCTGTTGCAACTGTTTTTAAATTTTTATTTTCCGTTAAAACAAAATGAACTCCCGTTAAAATTGGACGACTTTCTTGGATACTAGCTGCAAAAGCTGTCTCGTTAATAATCTTTTTAAGAACACTTGTTTCAAGCACTAGAGGGGTACTTACTGAAATTTCTTGAATACGAGGATATTGATCTGCATCTTTTCCTTTTAAGGTGATTTCTGATTTACCACTTGTTAAAACAATTTGCTTTTGTTCAATTTCCTTAAAATCAAATGTTATATCAGGAAGACTTGATACAACATTAATAAAAAATGTTGCTTCAAGTAAAATGGACCCTGAAGAAGTTATTAAAAGTCCTGCATTTTCGTTTTTAATTGAAATAAAATTTTCAATAGAAATTTGTCCGTTAGAACCAATCAATGTAATCCCTTCGCTTGTGACATCAATTTTTACTGTGGAAAGTATTGGAATAGCATTTTTGTGGCTAATAGCTCTTTTGGTGGTATTTAAAGCTTGTAAAAATAAATTTTTATTAATTGAAAAGTTAATCATAGAAGCTCCTTTTATTATTTTATGATTATTAGGTTAATAGTAATAGTAGTTTATGTGAAATGTGTGGATAAGTTTTAAAATTAGTGACAGAGTACCAAAATGAACTTGTTTATAAATTGTGAATAACTTTAGCTTTTTTCTCAAATTATCCACAATCATCTGATTTTATTTTTTATGTTTTCTATTTCTAAACGAAGATTATCATCTGTTTCGAGCATTGTTTTTATTTTCCCATGAGCATGTATAACTGTCGTATGATCCTTGCCACCGAATTCTCTTCCAATTTTTGGAAGGGAATTATCAGTTAATTCACGTGTTAAATACATAGCTACCTGTCTAGCAAGGACAATATTTTGAACTCGGCGACTTCCTTTCATTTCTTTAACACTGACTCCATAGAATTTTCCAACTTCTGTTTGAATTTTATCAATTGGAATAACCAAAATTTGATTTGCATCTTGTTTTCGAGCTCGAATAGCTTCAGCAGCAACATCAATTGTAATTTCTTTAAGATTTTTCACTCTAGCCATGAGAGAAATATCATTTAAGGCACCTTCTAAATCGCGAACATTTGAATCAAATTGACCTGCTAGATATTCTAAGGTATCATTTGGAAAAATATAATCCAAATCTTCTATTTTATTGCGTAAAATGGCAACTCTTGTTTCGAAATCTGGTGGGGTAATGTTTTGAGTTAATCCCCATTTAAAGCGCGTGACCAAACGTTCTTCAAGATTATCCAGATGGTCAGGACTACGGTCACTTGTTAGCACAATTTGTTTATTTTCCCCATGCAAAGCATTAAAAGTATTAAAAAATTCTTCTTGAGTGGAAACTTTCTTTCCTCCCAAAGACTGAATATCATCAATCAATAAGAGGTCAAGGCTTCGATAAGTTCTCTTAAAGCTTTCCATTTCTCCCAACCGAAGATGTTCCAAAAAGTCATTGATAAAGGTCTCAGCAGGGATATATTTCACTCTGGCATCTGGAATGTTTTCTAAAATTTGATTTCCAATTGCATTTAGTAGGTGAGTTTTTCCTAATCCTGGTCCACCATAGATAAATAATGGATTATAAGTTGTTGCTAAATTTTCAGAAACAGCTAGTGCAGCTGATAGAGCCCAAACGTTCCCATCACCTTGGACAAAATTATCAAATGTATATTTTGCTTTTAATCCAGTTTCAATAGGAGGAAGACTTATTTTAACCTCTGACTGGTTTGTATTTGTTGACTGAGTAACTTCGTTACTTTCTTCTTGAAAGATATACTGGACTGTAATTTGATTATTGAAAATTTCAAAACCTGCAGTAATGATGACGTCTGCTAAGTTTTGATCCCAAAATAATTGTTTGACTGGACTATCAAGAAGTATGGTAGCTTGAAAATTTTCAACTTTAATTAACTTAGCTCCTGAAACAAAATAGTCATACGTATTTTTTTTTATTTGTTTTTGAGCTAATTCTAAAACACGCGCCCAAAAACGAGATTCTTGTGTCATAAAAAACCTCCTTTACCAATTATTTTTAAGTCTTATTTAGTAGTCTATAGAAAATAGTTTACCATAAAACACCAAAGTTTTCCACAATCTGTGGAAATAAATTCACAATGTTTTTCTGAGTTTTCCACAGATTGTTGATAAAACGATTTTTTTGTGATTTATCAAGTTTTCCTTATAAGAATATAGTGGATAATTCTGTGAATTTTAAAAATAAAAATAACAGCTTTATGTAAAGCTGTCAATAATTCTTTGATATTCTTCTTGATTTGAAAAATGAATACAGATTTTTCCAGATTGAGACTGCTTGGAAAATTGGAGTGAAATATCTGTACCAAATATCTTTTTTAACCTTTCTTCTTCTTCTTTAATAAAAAGTTGATTTTTATTTTTTGTTACAGTTTTTGTTCGTTTTGGGTGCAATTGTTTTTCTAGTTTTCTAACTGAAAGTTCTTGAGATAGAATTTTTTTAAACCAGTGATTTTGCTCTTTTTCTGAGAGATTGATAAGCAGGCGAGCATGTCCTTGAGAGATATTTCCTTCTTTTACTGCTTCAATTATATTGGATGGTAAATTTAATAAACGAATAGAATTTGTAATGTAAGGGCGAGATTTTCCCATTGTTAGAGCGATTTCTTTGTGTGTCAATCCCTTGTCAATTAAATATTGATAAGATTGTGCTTCTTCTATAGGATTGAGGTCTTCTCTTTGTAAATTTTCAATGATAGCTTGCTTTATCATTTCATCATCTGTTAATTCTTTTATAATAGCTGGTATATTAGTTAAACCTGCTAATTTAGCAGCTCTAAAACGTCTTTCACCAGCTAGTAATTCATAACCAATTATTGGAGATTTTCGTACAATGATGGGCTGAATAATTCCATGTTCTTTTATAGAATTAGCAAGTTCAGTAATTTTTTCTTCTGAAAATTCTTTTCTTGGTTGATAAGGATTGGTTTGTATGTCATTAAGTGTAATGTATTGATATTTTTCCATGTTCCTATAGAATAACACACCTTTACAATTCTGTAAAGGTGTGTTATTAAAATATCAATTATTTGAATTTAAATCTTTTGTAGATTTTGTAAGTTTAATGGTGGTGGTTGTTTCTTTTCCATTACGATAAAATGTAATTTTTATATCATCACCAATTGAATGTTTGTATAAAGCAGATTGTAAATCATTTGCTGAGGAAATGTCTTTTCCATCTATCTTTGTAATAACATCATATTTTTGAAGTTTTCCTGCTGCAGGCATTCCAGACTGAGCTGAACGAACAACAACTCCTGCAGTCACTTTTGCTGGAAGTTTCAAACGTGATAAATCAGAACTAGATAGATTACTAATATCAATCATTTGAATTCCTAAAGCTGGTCGCGTAACTGCTCCGTTTGATTCCAATTGGCTGATGATGTTGGTGACATCATTAGATGGAATAGCAAAACCTAATCCCTCTACAGATGTTCCACGATTACTAGCAATTTTACTTGAAGTAATACCAATAACTTGCCCTTGGATATTTACAAGTGGACCACCAGAATTCCCAGGATTAATCGCTGTATCTGTTTGAATAGCCTGAGTAGAGATAGTTTGACCATCTTCAGATTTTAAAGACACATTACGATTTAAGCTAGAAATAATTCCTTGAGTAACAGTATTTGCATAATTTGATCCAAGTGGGCTACCAATAGCAATAGCAGTTTCTCCAACAGTTAATTTACTAGAATCACCAAATTCAGCAACTGACTTGACTTTGCTCGCACTAATACGGACGACAGAAATATCTGAGTAAGTATCTGAGCCTACGATTTCTCCTGGAACTTTGTTACCATCCGCTAAACGAATATCCACTTTACTAGCACCATTAATAACATGAGTATTAGTTACAAGATAGGCATACTTACTGTCTTTTTTATAAATAACCCCTGAACCTTCGCTTGCTACTCTTTGTGAGTTATTATTGTTACTATTAAAGTCATCATTTCCAAAAATGCTATTTTGAGATTTATTATTAGCATAGGTAATAACAGAAACAACAGCATCCTTTACTTTATTGACAGCCTGTGTTGTAGAATTGGTATTTTTATAAGATGTAGTAACATGGTTAACCTTAGTAGTAGTTGTGTTGTTTTTATTTAATTTTGAAGAAGTTACATTTCCTAATAAACCACCAATAAAACCTATAGCTAAGACCATGAAAAGCCATAAGAATTTTTGTGTGAAATTTGAAGAGTTTTTCATATTTTCCTCCTAGTTATTTCAATTACTGAAAGTATAAATAATTTATCTTAATTATAACTTAAATATTAAGTTTTTCCACAAATTGTGGAAAACTTTTAAAAACTGTGAGTTTCTTAGTGATTTATAAGGTTTTTGAAAGAATATTTAATTTGTTATTATGTGAATAAGATGTGAAATAATTGTGGATATGGTAAAATAAAAATATGAAAATAAAACTTGTAACTGTTGGAAAACTAAAAGAAAAATACCTTAAAGATGGAATTTCAGAGTATACTAAACGGCTGAACCGCTTTACTAAGTTTGATATAATTGAACTTCCAGATGAAAAAACACCAGATAAAGCAAGCCACTTAGAAAATCAACAAATTCTTGATAAAGAAGGAGCTCGTATTTTATCAAAACTAGCTGATAAAGAATTTGTGATTGTTTTAGCTATTGAAGGTCAACAATTTCCATCAGAAAAATTTAGTAAGATATTAAGTGATATAACTATTCGTGGAATCTCAGATATTACTTTTGTAATTGGAGGAAGCCTTGGTTTATCTACTGCTGTTAAAAAAAGAGCTAATTTATTAATGAGTTTTGGAAAATTGACTCTTCCTCATCAATTAATGCGATTGGTTTTAGTAGAACAAATTTATCGAGCGTTTATGATTCAACAAGGAAGTCCTTATCACAAGTAATCTTGACGTTATAGGCTTTTTTTGTTAAAATGATAGAGCATTGGTCTCATAGCTCAGCTGGATAGAGCATTCGCCTTCTAAGCGAACGGTCGCAGGTTCGAATCCTGCTGGGATCATATAAGTTTTAGGCACGAAAGAGGCGTGCCTTTTTCTTATCTGTGCAAAAAGTCTTTTGAGATGTAAAAATGTATCGTTTAGAAATTTTTTTAATTTAGTTATCAAGATTTTGTATAATTTTCTTGTAAGGTTTCTTACAAAAAATATTAAGGAGAAATTATGAAAAAGTTGTTTGCTAAAAAAGAGGTAGTAAAAAAGGAAGTTGTGAAATTTAAAGAGTTAAATGATGAACAGTTAGATAAAGTTATTGGTGGGGATAGTCGAATCAGAATGGGATTTGATTTTTCTAAACTTTTTGGTAAATAAATGTTCAGGAGTAAGTATGGTGAAAATAGAATTTATATATTGGGTTATATTCTCCATTATAGAAGCTATTTCTGTTGTATATTGTTATAAGAAGATAAGTAGAGTGAATAAAGTGAATATTCACTTTACTTTATTATGTTTAGGAATTGTATTTTTGACTGATTTTACTACAATAATACATTATTCGGTTAGATATATAATGTTTTTTATTCAACCATTATTTTTTTATTTATACTTTGTTAAAGTAAAAAAAGTTAAAAAACATTCGTCTTTATTTTTAGCACTATTTTTATCTTTAGCTGTATCAGGTTCTGAAACCTTCTTTTCAGTTATTATTTCTTCTGTTACAGGTGATAAGTTTGTTGATAGATATTGGGGATTGTTCTATATTTTTATTAATATTATTTCTTTAGTTTTCATTTTAAAAGCAATTGATTATTTTAAGTTTAATTTTAAATATTTTAAAAAGATAGATTTTAAAGAAAATATTGTACAATTAAATTTTTATCTATTATTTATTCATCTTTTATTAAATATATCGCATTGGCTTAGTAACATGAAAAATTTAAATAGTTTTTCTAGTATGATTGCTACAATTTGCTTTTTAATGTTTATGTCAATTTTGTTCTACTTACAATCTATTCGCGAAAAATATGAAAAAGAAGAACAAATTAAGCAAAAAGAACAGGAGCAACTGCAATTACAAAAATATACAGATGAAATTGTTAATCTGTATAATGAAATTCGAGGTTTTCGTCATGATTATGGTGGGATGTTGGCAAGTTTTCAATCAGCTATTCATACAGGTGATATAAAAGAAGTGGAGCGAATCTATCAGGAGGTTCTCGTAAATGCTAATTTACAGCTTCGTTCTGATAAATATACGTATTTTGATTTAAATAATGTTGGAGATTCAGCACTTAGAAGTGTTATGACGCAAACATTGTTTAAGGCACGAGATTACAATATAGAATTAATATTTGAAGTAAAAGATTTTGTTAAACCTTTGCCAATTAAATTGTTAGATTTGGTTAGAATGACAAGTGTCCTTTTAAATAATGCAATAGAGGGAGCGGCAGAAAGTTATCAAAAAACGCTGAATGTTTCTTTAGTAGATCTGGATACAGAAACGATCTTAGTTATTCAAAATTCACGTAAGAAAAGACCTCTAGATTTGGAAGAAATTTACCAAACTGATTTTTCAACAAAGGGTGTGGGACGCGGTTTAGGTTTAAGTAATATTAAAGAAATTATTAATAACTATGAAGGAATTATTCTGGATACTAAAATCGAAGATGAATATTTTATACAAGCAATGAGAGTAAGGAAAGAAGGTTTATAATGAAAGTATTAGTATTAGAAGATGAAATTTCACATCAAGTAAGAATGGAAACAACTTTGGCAGAGATTGCAAAAGAAATGGGAATTTCTATCAAAGTTAAAGTAACTGGAAAAATAAGAGAATTTAAAGAATATATTGAGAATGATGAAGTAAATCAATTATACTTTTTAGATATTGATATTAAAGGGGAAGAGACAAAAGGTTTAGAAATAGCAAAATTTATACGTCATCATAATCCGTATGCTATTATTGTTTTTGTTACAACGAAATCAGAATTTGCTACTATGACTTTTAAATATAAAGTTTCTGCACTAGATTTTGTTGATAAAAATTTGAATGATGTTGCTTTTAAAAAACATATAAAAGATAATATCGAGTATACAAAAGCAACGTTGATTGAAAATAAAGATATGGTTGATTATTTTGAATATAGTTTTCGTGGTGGAGAAGTTAGAATGCCATTTAATGATATTTTATATATTGAAACGACAGGTTCTTCTCATAAATTAAGAATTGTAGGTAAAAACTTTTTTAAAGAATTTTATGGTACTATTGCAGATATTCAAGAAAAAGACAAGGAGACACAGCGTTTCTTTTCACCTCATAAATCTTATTTAGTTAATATTGGAAATATTAAGAGTTATGACAAAAAAATGAAAGAAATTATTTTTTATGAAGATCACCGTTGCCCAATTACTCGAATGAAAATTGGAAAGTTGAAAACTATTTTAGAGGAGTCAAAAGGATGAATAAAAACTAAATTTTTAAATAAAAACTATTGACAAAGTTTTCCAAACTGGTATAATAGTATATGTTCTGTGAAAGAGCATATATGGTCCGTTGGTCAAGGGGTTAAGACACCGCCTTTTCACGGCGGTAACACGGGTTCGAATCCCGTACGGACTATATTATCCGGCATAGCTCAGTTGGTAGTAGCGCATGACTGTTAATCATGATGTCGTAGGTTCGAGTCCTACTGCCGGAGCTACAAAGCATTCATAAAGGATGCTTTTTTATATTAGTAATATATAATAAAACCCAAACTGTCTTTTTGTTCAGTTTGGGTTTTTAATTATAACAATTTTTTCTTTCGTATCTTATTATAAATAATAAAGAATGAGATTCCAGATAAAAATGCTATACTACCTTCTTTTAGACCATTCGGGATAAATGTCAATTTAATTTTTCCCTCTCCTTTTTTTACATTAACCTTCATAAAGCCATTCTGCGCTCTTGAAATTTTGATTGTTTTCCCATTTTGCGTTGCAGACCAACCTTTATCATAAGGAATGGTGAAGAATAAAGAACTATTTCGTTGAGCTTGATAATATGCTGTTATTGTATTATGTTTTGTTGTTACTGATACTTTTTGTTGTTGAATCTTGTTTATTGCTTGTTGAAAACGATTTGTGTCAAGAGTATAAAATTCAGGACTATCAAACGAAACTTTTGAATTATATGGAAAAGTTACTTTTACAGTTATGGTTTGCTTTTGATTAAAGTATCCAAGATTAAAAAAAGGAAAGACATTATTAGTACCATAATGCATTTTTTGATTGTTGTTTACAGTTATGTCAACTGATTTTTGGTTGTCATTTGAGAAAGTTAAGTTTGGTAAAGTTAAATAAACTTGACTATTTGCTCGAACTTCTAAAGTATAAGTGACACTGGCAAAAGAATCATGACCATTTTTATCTACTTCTGCAACTATTCTATTTCCAACTTGTTTGACATTATGAGTCTTTAGAGAAAACAATCTATGATAGTATTTTAAATTTAATCCAGAAAGTTGATTGAGAAAATGAGTTTGATTATCTAACGTTAAATGATTAAACTTTACATCTTTGTAAATTGAATTTGTTAGAAATGCTAGTGAATTAGCATTTCTATTTTCATAGAGTGTTAAATTATCTTTAGTCTTAATAGACGAAAAACCATATTTCTGAGGATTATTTGTTGAAATATTATATTTTACTCCTAATAAGCTATCCATAATAATACTATTATTTTGATAACGTAAATTTAAATTTGTTCCAGATGATTTAAAACCAAGTTTATCAAGAATAGAACTAGCCACAGTATTACGAACAGAAGAAAATTGAGAGATACCATTATAATTGTACTTCATGCTATCATTTCCAGTTTGAATAGCCAATTTTTCAGTTCTAAAGAAATTTAAATTTTTCTTTTTACTATATTTAACAAGCGAATCAATAGATGTTAAATCTTGTTCATAAGCATTCCTACTTGCAAAGATCCATTCCTTTGCAATTCCTTCAATTTGATAAAAGCTATTTAAACTGAGTTCAAAACAAACAAATAATAAAGTAGAAACTGTAAATATTTTAGAAGGGATATATTTTTTTGTATAAGCCCAAAAAATTAAAAGATAAGCGACTAAAAATTCTAATGTTAAGATAAAATTAACAGAACCTAAAAATTTGTAATGTTTCTTAAAAATAAAAGTAGAAATAAACCCAAATCCTAAGATAGAAAAACTAACTAGAATATTTGTTAGTTTAAATTCCTTTAGGCGTTCTAAACTTTCTGCAGCTAAGAAGATAATGACAATGGAAAATGTCCAAGAATAACGATGTAGAAACATATTTGGAGCATGCATGCCTTGCCAAAATAAATCTAATGGTTGTAAATAAAAACTAGATACTAAAATCGTAATTAAAATAAAGTAAGCAAGTTTCACGTGAAACTTAATAGATTGTAATGTAAAAAATAGAACTGCTAACAATAATGGAATGAGGCCAACATATATCATTGGAATAGATCCATATTTAGTGGTGTCAAACGAACCAATAAAATTTTTAGCAAAAATATCTAAGTACCAGCTTTTTTCAGTTAGTAAAGTTGTCACCTTTGTCAATTTTTCACCATGCGTTTTTAAATCTAAAAAGGTTGGTAAAATCATAATGAGACTTGTTATTCCAGATAAGATTGATATAACTGTAAAATCTAGAAAAGATTTAATTCTAGTTTTAAAATTCCATGAAATTTGAACAAAATACCATAGAGTCAGAAAAATGACCATCATGTATCCAAAATAATAATTTTGAATAAAAAGGATTGACAAAGATGTAAAGTAAAGAATACGTTTATTTTGAACAATTAATTGGTGTAAACCAAGTAAAATTAGTGGAATAATAATAAAAATATCTAACCAAGTTTTTATTTCAAGTTGACTAACTGCAAAACTCATTAAAGAATAGGATGTTGACAGTATTAAAATATAATAAGGACAAATTTTTTTGAATATATTTTTAATGCTTATGAAACAAGTCAATCCCATCAAACCAAACTTTATCAGAGTAAATAAATATACTGCATCTGGCATATTTTTTAAATTGAAAAAGTAAACTAAAGGTGATAAAAAACTTCCAAGATAATAGCTAGATAAAGCATAAAAATTTAATCCAAGTCCACTTGTAAATGTATAAAAAATACTGTCTGTACCATGCAAAATATTTCTTAAAGTAACATCGAAAATGACATACTGATGAAAACCATCTCCCAAAAGTGGAGAAGTGTCACTTTTCCAATAAATTCCATTTATAAAATAAGTTAAAAACATGATAAAAAATGGGATAAAAAATGCAAATAGATAATAAGGTTTAAGAAGTTTTTTGATTTTTTTCATAGGTTATGATAAATAATAAAATGCTAAAAATTAAGGAACTGAATCTTTTATCAGCTCCTACTGTCGAAAAGGTTTAATCTTTCCAAAGGTTCTTGACTTTTTCTTGTACTTCTTGATTTTCTAAAAATTCATCATAGGTTTCATCAATTCGGTCAATGACACCCTTTTTAGAAAGAACAATAATATGATTAGCAAGTGTTTGGATAAATTCATGATCATGACTAGCAAAAATAATAGATTCTTTAAAATTTTTCAGACCATCATTTAGGCTAGAAATAGATTCTAAGTCTAAGTGATTAGTTGGATCATCTAATATCAAAACGTTTGATTTGAGAAGCATGAGTTTTGATAACATGACACGAACCTTTTCCCCACCTGATAAAACATTGACAGATTTGTTAACTTCATCACCAGAGAAAAGCATACGCCCTAAGAACCCTCGAAGGAAAGTATTGTCATCTTCTTCTTTACTTGCAAATTGACGGAGCCAGTCAAGAATAGATTCCCCACTAGCAAAGTCTTTGCTAGTGTCTTTTGGTAGATAAGATTGACTAGTTGTAACACCCCATTTTACAGTTCCTTCATAGTCAATATCTCCCATAATAGCTCGAATCAAAGCAGTTGTTTGAAGGTCGTTTTGTCCAATCAAGGCTGTCTTATCTCCAGGACGCAGAATGAAGCTGATATTATCAAGAATAATATCACCGTCAATCTTGACAGAAAGGTTTTCAACTGTTAAGAGGTCATTTCCAATTTCACGTTCTGCTTTGAAATTAATAAATGGGTATTTGCGGCTGGATGGGACAATTTCTTCCAATTCAATTTTGTCCAGCATTTTTTTACGAGAAGTTGCTTGCTTTGATTTGGAAGCATTAGCAGAGAAGCGAGCAACGAATTCTTGTAGTTGCTTTATTTTTTCTTCAGCTTTAGCATTTCGGTCTGCTAAGAGTTTAGCAGCTAATTCACTAGATTCTTTCCAGAAGTCATAATTACCAACATAAAGTTTGATTTTACCGAAGTCTAAATCAGCCATATGGGTACATACTTTATTAAGAAAGTGACGATCGTGAGATACAACAATAACAGTATTTTCAAAATCAATCAAAAAATCTTCTAACCAAGAGATGGATTGAATGTCAAGGCCATTTGTTGGTTCATCTAGTAATAGAACATCTGGTTTACCAAATAGAGCTTTAGCAAGGAGAACTTTTACTTTATCTCCATTTGATAATTCGTTCATATTTTGGTAGTGGAGGGTTTCAGGAATATGAAGATTTTGTAGCAATTGAGAAGCTTCGGTTTCAGCTTCCCAGCCGCCTAATTCAGCAAATTCACCTTCTAACTCAGCTGCTCGGACACCATCTTCATCAGAAAAATCAGGTTTCATATAAATGGTATCTTTTTCTTTCATAATATTATAAAGATGCTCGTTTCCCATGATAACTACGTCAATCACTCGATTTTCTTCATAGTCAAAGTGATTTTGTCGAAGGACTGAAAGACGTTCATCAGGCCCGAGTGAGATGCTTCCAGTAGTTGGTTCGATATCCCCAGCTAGGATTTTTAAAAACGTTGATTTTCCGGCACCATTAGCACCAATTAAACCATAGGTATTTCCTTTTGTAAATTTGATATTGACATCATCAAATAATTTTCGATCACTAAATCGTAGTGAGACATCTGATACTGTAAGCAATGTTTTTCTCCTAATTCTGTAATTAGTTTCATTTTACTAGAAAATTTGACTTTTTTCAAATGATTCAGGGATAAAATATTACATTTTAGAATAGAGTGAAGTATGAAAAATAAATTCATGTATAATAAATTTATAAAGTTTTTAGGAGGAAAAAATGAGAATTTTACTAATAAATGGTTATCAAAAACATGATTTCTGTAAAGGAGAATTAAATTTTAGTTTGTATAACATTATGTTGGAAAATTTACGACACAAACATGATGTTCAATTATCGTCAGTTGAGGACTACAATGTAATAGACGAAAGAAATAAATTTTTGTGGGCAGATTTGATTATTTTTCAATTTCCTATTTATTGGTTTAATGTACCAGGGAAGTTAAAATTATATATGGATAAAGTTTTTGAATATGGTCAATTTTATTCGTTTGCAGATATTTATGGTCAAGGTGGTTTGATGAAAGAGAAGGAGTATATCTTATCCACAACTTGGAATGCACCAGAAGAAGCATTTAACAATTCAACTGCATTTTTTAATGGGAAAGATGTGGATGATATTTTGATTTCATTTCATAAAACTATGGAATTTTGTGGCTTAAAGAAAAGAAAAACACTATCTTTTCATAATGTTGTAAAAAATCCTCAATTTGAACTTTACAAACAGACAGTGGAAGATTATATTTCAAAAGAATTGTAAAGGAATAATAAAGTGTTAGTTGTGTTTAATTTAAAAAATCAGATGTCTATTGAGCAACAGTTAGAATTATTAGAGAAGTTCAATAAACCAATAAGCAAGCAGCATCAATTGATTATAGCTCCTATTATACCAGATTATGATAAATATCATTTTGATATTGCAGTTCAAAATTTGTCAATGAAGGGAAAGAATGTAGGAGATTTATCACCTCAACATTTAAAACATTACAACATAAATTATGCTTTTGTAGGTCATCTAGAAAGGCAAAAATATTTAAATGAGACAGTAAGAATTATTCGTTCAAAGATTGACAATGCTTTACAGACAGAGATTACTCCTATTATTTGTGTAGGAAATAATGAAAATCCTATTTTTGAATGTGCAACATATTTAGACGGTTTAAACCTTCAAGATAATCATATTATCATAGCTTATGAAATGTTAAGTGCAACATTAAAAGGAGAAAAGGATTATTCATTTACCAAAGTCGAAGAAAATTTTCAAGATTTAAAAAACTATTTGGATAATTTAAGTGTAAAGTTTAGATTTACATATCAGTTGATTTTTGGTGGCGGTGTAAATTGTGAAGATGTTGAACAGATTTTAACTATTGGATTTGATGGTATTCTTATTGGAGATAGAATTGGTAGTTTAGTTGAAACATATCAATATTTAGTAAAAGATAGTTTTGCATTGACATAAAAATCGAGGAGAAAATAATGAAATCAATTTTAGTGACAGGAGGAGCTGGATATATTGGCTCACACACTGTCAAAGCACTTTTAGATATTGATTACGATGTGCATGTTTTAGATAATTTAGTAACAGGTTCAAGAGAGGCTGTAGATAAAAGAGCACATTTTAAACAACTTGATGTTTATGATGAAGTTGCTTTAAAAGATTATTTAGAAAATCACCCAATAGATGCTGTTTTACATTGTGCAGGTGAAATTGTTGTTAGCGAAAGTGTTGAGAATCCAAGTAAATATTTTGCTGCAAATGTGGCAGGAATGAATCATGTGTTAAAAGTATTATCAGAAGTAGGGATTGATAAAATTATATTTTCTTCTACAGCTTCAGTTTATGGTAACAATTGTATAGATAAACTCGCAAATGAAGATACATTATTAAATCCGATAAATCCTTATGCTGAGACAAAATTGATGGGAGAACGCATGATTTATTGGATGGCCAATCGCTATAATTGGAAATATGTCATTTTTCGATATTTTAATGTTGCAGGTGCTGCTATGGATGCTTCAAATGGTTTAAGAGTTAAAAATCCGACACATATTATCCCTAATATTAATAAAACAGCTCTTGGACAAAATGATAGTTTAAAAATTTTTGGAGATGATTATGAAACACGAGATGGTTCATGTGTTCGAGACTATATTCATGTTTTAGATTTAGCACAAGCACATGTAAAGGGATTTGATTATTTGTTTACAGATTCGTCAACTTCACAGATTTTCAATCTAGGAACTGAACATGGTTACACTGTCAAGGAGATATACAATACTGCAGAACAAATTTTATATCAAAAAATCCCTTATGAAATTGTAGCACGTCGTGCTGGAGACCCAGCAAGTGTATTAGCAAACGCCTCCAAAGCAAAAGAATTTCTAAATTGGCAAGCATTTTATTCTTTGAAAGATATTATTTTATCTGATTATAATTGGCGTATGAAGGCAGGAAATTCACTTGTCGACTAATTTTAAGAAGTGACAAAATAGCCCCTACACTTTTTTCTTGAAAATGGTATAATATTATCAAGAAAATTCAAGGAGAATGTGATGTCAAAACCTATTATTTTAACAGGAGATCGCCCAACAGGAAAGTTACATATTGGTCATTATGTAGGAAGTTTGCGAAATCGTGTTTTATTACAAGATAAAGGGGAATATGAATTATTTGTATTTTTAGCTGATCAACAAGCTTTGACGGATCACGCTAAGGATCCTAAGACAATTGTAGAGTCAATTGGGAATGTGGCATTAGACTATTTAGCTGTTGGCTTAGATCCTGAAAAGACAACTATTTTTATTCAAAGTCAAATCCCAGAGTTGTCAGAACTGTCAATGTATTATATGAATCTGGTATCACTAGCTCGTTTAGAACGTAACCCAACTGTCAAGTCAGAGATTGCTCAAAAAGCATTTGGTGAAAGTATTCCGACTGGTTTTTTAGTTTATCCAATTGCACAAGCAGCAGATATCACTGCTTTTAAAGCGAATTATGTTCCAGTAGGTAATGATCAAAAACCAATGATTGAACAGACTCGTGAAATTGTCCGTTCTTTTAATCATACTTATGGTTGTGATGTCTTGGTAGAACCTAAGGGACTTTATCCTCAAAATGAAGCAGCAGGGCGTTTGCCAGGGCTTGACGGCAATGCAAAAATGTCGAAATCTTTAAATAATGGTATTTATTTATCTGATGATATGGATACTCTACAAAAGAAAGTGATGAGCATGTATACAGATCCTGACCATATCAAGATTGAAGATCCTGGTAAAATTGACGGTAATATGGTTTTTCATTATTTAGATGTATTTGGTCGTCCAGAAGATATGCGAGAAATTACAATAATGAAAGAACACTATCAACAAGGTGGACTGGGAGACGTGAAAACAAAACGCTATTTATTAGAAATTTTAGAGCGTGAATTAGGTCCAATTCGTGAACGTCGTGTTGAATTTTCAAAAGATATGGGAGAAGTCTATACCATGTTACAAAAAGGTAGTGATAGAGCACGGCAAGTGGCTAGTCAAACACTTTTTGAGGTAAAGTCTGCTATGGGGATTAACTATTTTCAATAAAAATAAGCAAAACTATCACCTAACGTGATGGTTTTTACTTTTTATAAAATAGAGATTGACAAATACAGATAGAATGGTATCATATTAACAATAAATACGAGCTATGCTCAATAAATAAAGAAAAGAGGAATTTGTGGATGTCTAACTGGGACGCTAAATTTTTGAAAAAAGGTTTTACTTTTGATGATGTATTACTCATCCCTGCTGAGAGTCATGTTTTGCCAAATGATGCTAATTTACAAACAAAATTGGCTCAAAATTTGACACTCAATATTCCAATTATCACTGCAGCAATGGATACTGTTACAGAGAGTAAAATGGCCATCGCTATTGCTCGTGCTGGAGGTCTTGGTGTTATTCACAAAAATATGTCTATTGAGCAACAAGCAGATGAAGTTCGGAAAGTCAAGCGATCAGAAAATGGGGTTATTATCGATCCATTCTTCTTGACACCTACTCATACAGTATCAGATGCAGAAGAATTGATGGAGCGTTATCGTATCAGTGGAGTTCCTGTTGTTGAAACGCTTGAAAACCGTAAATTAGTTGGGATTATTACGAATCGTGATATGCGATTTATTACAGATTATACTCAACCTATTTCAGCACATATGACGAGTAAAAATTTAGTTACTTCGCCTGTTGGGACAGATTTAGAAACAGCAGAACGGATACTTCATGAACATCGCATTGAAAAATTACCATTAGTAGATGACTATGGTCGTTTGTCTGGTTTGATTACAATTAAAGATATTGAAAAAGTGATTGAATTTCCAAATGCAGCTAAAGATGAGTATGGTCGCCTTTTAGTTGCAGGTGCTGTAGGTGTTACTTCTGATACATTTGAGCGTGCAGAAGCTTTATTTGAAGCAGGTGCAGATGCTATTGTCATTGATACAGCACATGGACATTCAGCAGGCGTCCTTCGGAAGATTGCTGAGATTCGTACATATTTTCCGGAACGAACATTGATTGCAGGAAATATTGCTACAGCAGAAGGTGCACGTGCATTATATGATGCCGGAGTTGATGTTGTAAAAGTCGGGATTGGTCCAGGTTCAATTTGTACAACTCGCGTCATTGCTGGAGTTGGTGTACCTCAAGTGACTGCAATTTATGATGCGGCACAAGTGGCGCGTGAATACAGGAAAACAATTATTGCAGATGGTGGGATTCAGTATTCAGGAGATATCGTGAAAGCACTTGCTGCAGGAGGAAATGCAGTGATGCTTGGTTCAATGTTTGCTGGTACAGATGAGGCACCAGGTGAAACAGAAATTTTCCAAGGCCGTAAGTTTAAAACATATCGTGGGATGGGGTCCATTGCTGCTATGAAGAAAGGATCCAGCGATCGTTATTTCCAGGGTTCTGTCAATGAGGCGAACAAGCTAGTTCCAGAAGGTATTGAAGGTCGTGTAGCTTATAAAGGTGCAGCGGCAGATATCGTCTTCCAAATGATTGGTGGGATTCGTTCTGGTATGGGTTACTGTGGAGCAGCTAATATCCAAGAACTACATGATAAGGCGCAATTTATTGAAATGAGTGGAGCTGGTTTGAAAGAAAGTCACCCACATGATGTACAAATTACAAATGAAGCTCCAAACTATTCTGTACAATAAATTATAAGAAAACTGCACTCCAAAAGTTGGAAACAACATCTAAGAATTGGGGTGTTTTCTTATAAAATTAATTGATGCTGCTAAAAGATGGATTTATAAACTGAAATAAGACAGAATTTCACATAGTCAGTGACACTATGTGGAGCTCTCTAACCTGAAATATATGATACAAGTTGTGCAACTTGCTTGCATATCTCAATTACTGGTATCAGTGAAACAACTGCTATATCTATTATTGGGGGGAGATAAGGCGACATTTGTTGTGTTTAATCTGCTGATCAAAATAAGGCTTTTATCAATATTGACTTACAACACTATGAATTTGGAGATTTGATGGTCAAGGAACGCATTTCGAAATACTGTTAGAAGGATTTTAAGTGCATTTATAACACTGTTTCTGCTAGTTATAGCAATCTCTGTCATATCGCAGATTTCCATAAGAACTGAAAAAGATAGTTACCAGGCACTTCAACACGACTACATACAATCATTTCCATGTATCGTTTTAGCAGTATGACATATTACGCAGAATAAGTTTTACGATTACGATTTGATACAAAATCTTATGTATGTTCATTCTAACACCTTATTCATGAAATAAGGTGTTGTTTTTTGTGTGCTTTGGGTCTATCATAGTAAGAAAAAAGACAAGGGCTCTAGATTTACCATTGTCTCAAAAATAATTTTTATTGAAAATATTGGTATTAACAAATGGTAGAAAAGGACTTAGTCCTATCCACAACAGAGCTAAACCCTTCCAATAATTATTTGTCAAACTATACAGAGTACAGAGTTTTTATAACGAGATTGACATCCTTGTAAACTATAACAACAGTTACTTTACACTTGATTTTCCATAAAATGTCCATCATGAATTGAGAAAATTTTAATATCAGAAGGCAAATGTTTCAGATGTTCTAAAGTTGTTGTTGTGATAAATGTTTGTATATTTTGAGAGATAGTTTCAAGCAAATTCAATTGACGATTGTTGTCAAGTTCGCTCATAACATCGTCAAGTAGAAGAATTGGTTTTTCTTTGGTCACAGTTTCCATAAGTTCAATCTCTGCCAACTTAAGAGATAGGACCATACTTCGATGTTGTCCTTGACTACCAAAAGTGGCATTCATGTTATTAATATAAAAAGCGATATCATCTCGATGGGGACCAATTCCAGTATTTTTTTTAAATAAATCTCTACTACGGCTTTGTCTTAATGCAATTTGGAAAGATTCTTTCAATTTATTGGGATCTGAAAGTGGAATAGAAGAGCAATACTTAATGGTTAAGTTTTCTAAATTACTTGAAAGCTCTAAATGTTTTTGTTGACCAAAGTGTTCTAGTTTTTTGAGAAACTCTGTCCGATGTTGTATAACACGGCAACCAAACTCTACTAGCTGATCATCCAAGACAGTTAAAAAAGTCTCATCTATTTTTGGGGCTGCCTTTAGATAAGCATTTCGTTGTTTTAAAACATGATGATATTGTGATAAATCAGATAAATAGATTGGTTTAATTTGCCCTAATTCTATGTCGATAAATTTCCGTCTAAGAGCTGGTGTCCCTTTAATCAGTTGTAAATCTTCTGGAGCAAATAGAACAACATTCATATTTCCAACATAATCGGATAATTTACTTTGTTTTAAATGATTAACCTTTGTAGTTCTTCCTTTAGGGGTCAAGTCAATTTCTAAAGAGATATTCCCAGTTTCTTTGGCAAGTTGTCCAGAAATTTTTAAAGAATCGTTAGAAAAATAAATTAAATCTTTATCTGAACGAGTTCGATGACTTCGTGTCAACGCAAGAAAATAGATAGCTTCTAAAATATTTGTTTTTCCTTGAGCGTTTTCCCCTAAAAAAATATTGAGACCAGGGTGAAAATCTATTTCAGTTAATTTATAATTGCGAAAATATTGAATTTGTAAGTTTTTTAACCACATATTAAAGACCTGGAAAGCGAATTAGAGCTTTTTTCTCATATTTATTGGCTTTTAGTTTGGCTGTTGTTGACTTGGCTTTTTTGATATCTTTGTTCATTTCTTTTACAAGAGAGGCAACTCGCTTTTTTTCTAAAAGCTCCTTATCGTGTTCAGCTCGTTCTTCTTGATTTGGTACAGTCAGAAGTATTTCTAATTTTTGATTTGGAAGAGTAATGATGTCACCAATACGAATTTTTTTTCCGCGTCGAGTTTCTAGTTCTCCATTAAAATAAACTTTATTTTTTTGAAGAAAACTTTTAATAGCACCACCACTTTGAATGATTCCAACTTCTTTTAGTAACGCTTGTAGAGTAATATACTCATCAAATAATTTGTATTTCATAATTTACCTCAATCTTTGTCATTATATCATAATTGAAAGAAAAGATGATATTAAAATAATTAAATTATATTTTGAAGAAAACGTTTTAAGTTAAAAAGAGTAATGCTTGAATGAGAAATTGGCCACTGTTTCGTGATATAATAGAAGTCAGTATTAAAAGAATATGAGGAACGCTATGGAGCTAGTTTCTGGAGTAGATCTCCATTTTATACCATCCAAAAAATTTAAAACCAATCGAATAAAGATGAGATTTTCAGCTCCAATGTCTGTGAATACGATTGCAGGGCGTGTACTGTTGGCAAATATGCTTGAAACAGCCAATGAAATTTATCCCACGCCACAAATTTTTCGTGAGCGATTAGCAAATCTTTATGGTGCAAACTTTTCAACAAGGTTATCACGAAGAGGGTTAACTCATTATGTAGACTTAGATGTCTCTTTTGTTAGTGACACATTTTTAAGTCGTAAAAATACATTAACAGGAGAGATACTTGATTTTTTGAAAGATAGCTTGTTAAAACCTTTAGTAGATGGCAAATCTTTTAATCAGGTTATTTTTGAAGTTGAAAAGAAGAATATACTCAATGATTTAAGGGCTGAAATTGAAGATCACTTTTATTATGCCCATCAAAAATTGAATAAATTATTTTATACAAAACCGGAGATGCAGATTCCTTCTTTTGCTACATTAGATCTTGTAAAAAAAGAAACGTCAGAAAGTAGTTTTGCCATTTTTCAAAAAATGCTTCAAAATGACAAGATTGATATATTTTTTATAGGTGAATTTAATGAGATTGAAGTCTGTGAGCATTTGAAAAGTTTTGCTTTACAACCTCGTCAACTTATTTTACAACCACAATATCATCAAGAATTTTCTAGTATTTTAAAAGAAGGTTTGGAACGAAATGATGCTCATCAATCCATAATTGAATTAGGCTATCATTTTTCAATTCAATATGGAGATAAATATCATATCCCTCTGATTATATTGAATGGACTTTTAGGTGGTTTTGCTCATTCAAAATTATTTGTAAATGTTCGCGAAAAAGAAAGCTTAGCTTATACAATTTCTAGCACTATTGATATTTTTTCAGGTATGATGCGTATCTATGCTGGAATTGATAAAACAAATCGAACCAAAACAGTAAGTCTCATTTATAGACAAATTGGAGATTTAAAAAAGGGTCGCTTTACAGATGAAGATTTAAATCAGACTAAAAAAATGCTACGAAATACTATTCTTTGTTCCTTAGATAAGCAAAATACATTGATGGAACGAGCTTATATGGCATCTGTTTTTCAGACAAAATTTATGCCAATTGATATTTTGTTAAATACTTTAGATGCAGTTAGTCGAGAAGATATTATTGTTGTTGCAAGACAACTTAGTTTACAGGCAGTTTATTTTATGGAAGGAAATTAATGCAACCTTTAAAAATAGAGAGGAAGGATTATCCTGCAGTTAGAGAGGTAGTCTATCAATCTACTTTACAAAATGGTCTAAGAGTATTTTTTTTACCTAAACAAGAATTTAATGAAGTCTATGGGATTATGACTGTAAATTTTGGGTCAATTGATACTCGTTTTATTCCGCATGGCGCTAATCAAGTTGTTCAATATCCTGCAGGAGTTGCTCATTTTTTAGAACATAAATTATTTGAAGATGAACATGGTCAAGATATTTTACAACAATTTGTTGAATTAGGTGCAGAGGGCAACGCTTTTACAAGTTTTACTAAGACTAGCTATCTTTTTTCAGCGACAGATAATGTGTTAGAAAGTGTGAGTTTGTTGCAAAGTTTACTAGGAAATGCGTATTTTACAGAAGAATCTGTTCAACGTGAACAAGAAATTATCCAGCAAGAAATTGATATGTATAAGGATAATCCAGATTATTGTTTGTACTTTCACACTTTAGCAAACCTTTATCCAGATACTCCGTTGGCAGAAGATATTGCAGGAAGCATTGAATCAGTTACAGAAATAACAGTTGAAGATTTGGATAAAAATTTTGAAAGTTTTTATTGTCCATCTAATATGAGCTTACTGTTGATTGGCGATTTTGACTTAGAAAAGACCATTACTGTTATTCAAGAGCAGCAGGAATGTTTAGAGTCTTTTGCTAAACAAGATTTTATTCCACGCTTTCCACTTACATTAAATCCCGTTATTTCTACAGGAAGTGTGCGAATGGAAGTGGCGAGTTCTAAACTCGCAATTGGATTACGTGGGAATCAATCCTTAGTAGGAATTAATTTATTTCGTTATAAGATTAGCCTAAAGCTGCTGTTTGCAATGATGTTTGGTTGGACATCTAAAAGATTTCAATCACTTTATGAACTTGGAAAAATCGATAACTCACTATCATTAGAAGTTGAGGTTGAAAAAGATTTTCACTTTGTGATGCTGACGATGGATACTAGTGAACCAGTTGCTCTCTCTCACCAATTTCGTTCGGTAATTTGGAATTTTGAAAACGATCCTGATGTGACAGAAGAACATCTTGATACCATAAAAAGTGAAATGTTTGGTGATTTTTTGCATGGGCTTAATTCATTAGAATATATTGCAACTCAATATGAAACTTTTGTAGAGGGTGAGAATTTATTTGATTTACCCAAAATATTACAGACAATCAGTTTAGTCGACATAGTAGAAATAGGGCATCATTTTATTGATTCTTGTGAAATGGTTGACTTTACTATTTTTCCAAAATGATTTCATGTTTTAGCGAAATTTGGTAAAATAGTGTTTAATAGAAAGAAGGCTAGAGCGTATGAGAAAAAAAACAATTGGTGAAGTCCTAAGATTAGCTCGTATCAATCAAGGGATGAACTTAGAAGATTTACAAAAGAAAACAGATATTCAGTTAGAGTTACTGGAAGCTATGGAAGCTGATGATTTTGATCGTCTCCCTAGTCCTTTTTATGCTCGTTCTTTTCTAAGAAAATATGCTTGGGCTGTTGATTTAGATGAACGGATTATTCTTGATGCTTATGAAGAAGGGAGTATGATTGCTTATGATGAAGTAGATGTTAATGAGGAAGAGAATTTTAGAAGTCGAAGAACAAGAAAACAGCGAACTTCTTTTTTACCATTGTTCTATTTGACTATTTTAGCACTAGCTATTCTATCGTTTGTTAGTTATTATGTTTGGACATATGTTCAACACAATTCATTACAAACAACCCCTTCGTCAAGTTATAGTATTGTAAATAAACAGACAACTAATTCTTCTAGTTCGTCTACTTCTAGTGAATCATCTAGTAGTTCAAAAACAAATTTGATTGTATCTGGAAATGGTGATAAATTGACAGCGACGTTGACAGGTGTTGCAAACCCTGTCAACTTAAAATTATCTGTTAGTGGTACAAGCAGTTGGGTAAGTGTTACAGGTACAGACTTGGAAGGTGGGGTTACATTAAGCCCTGAAAAAGAAACTGTGTCAACTGTCATTTCTCCTGGAACCACTTCAACAATTACTCTTGGTGTGGTGAAAGGTGTAACCATTACAATTGATAATCAACAAATTGATACATCAGGCTTGACAAGCTTGACTGGTACGATTACACTTATAGTAAAATATTAAGGAAATAAAAATGAAAAAAGAAAATATTCCCAATGCTTTAACTTTGTTACGGATTGCTTTGATTCCGATTTTTATTTTAGTATTGTCCTTAGGTCATTCTATTAGAATGCATGTCTTTGCAGCAGTTATTTTTGCAGTAGCTAGTATTACAGATTACTTGGATGGCTATTTAGCTCGTAAATGGAATGTTGTAACGAACTTCGGGAAATTTGCTGATCCAATGGCAGATAAGTTATTAGTAATGTCGGCTTTTATTATGTTGATTGAAATGAATATGGCACCTGCTTGGGTTGTTGCAGTTATCATTTGCCGAGAGTTAGCTGTTACAGGTTTGCGATTATTATTGGTTGAAACGGGGGGGACAGTCTTAGCTGCAGCTATGCCGGGAAAAATTAAAACATTTACACAGATGTTTTCCATTATTTTTCTGTTACTGCATTGGACATGGCTAGGGCAAATTTTACTATATATTGCATTAATTTTTACGATTTATTCCGGTTATGACTATTTCAAAGGAAGTGCCTATCTTTTTAAAGATACATTTAGATAATATGAAAAATATCATTGAAGTTCAGCATTTAAAGTACAAATACGATAATCATGCAAATAATTATATTCTTAAAGATGTTACGTTTCACGTGAAACAAGGAGAATGGCTATCTATTGTTGGGCACAATGGCAGTGGTAAGTCTACAACAGTTCGTTTAATAGATGGTTTATTGGAAGCAGAAAGCGGTGAGATATTCATTGATGGAGATAAATTAACTCTTGAAAATGTTTGGGAGAAGCGTCAGCATATTGGAATGGTTTTTCAAAATCCAGATAATCAATTTGTGGGGGCAACTGTTGAGGATGATGTTGCTTTTGGTTTGGAAAATCAAGGGGTTGATTACCAAACGATGTTTGATAGAGTTCATGAAGCATTAAGCATTGTTGGAATGCAAGATTTTAAAGAACGTGAACCAGCAAGACTTTCTGGTGGTCAAAAGCAGCGCGTAGCCATTGCTGGTGTGGTTGCTTTGCGCCCAGATATTATTATTTTAGATGAAGCAACTAGTATGTTGGATCCAGAAGGGCGTTTAGAGTTGATTCAGACAGTTAAAAAGATTAAAGATCAGCATGGTATGACTGTTATTTCTATTACACATGATTTGGATGAAGTAGCCCTTAGTGATCGAGTTTTGGTGATGAAAGAAGGAAAGGTAGAATCAACTAGTACACCGAGTGAACTTTTCTCACGAACAGATTTAGAAGACTTAGGTTTAGATGAACCTTTTACAAACCAAGTAAAATCAACTTTGTTTAAATTAGGTTTTCAATTGCCAGAGCACTATTTAACGGAAAAAGAATTGCAGGATAATTTATGGGAATTACTTTAGAAAATGTAAGTTATGCTTATCAAGTAGGCACTCCCTTTGAGGGTCCTGCCCTTTTTGAAGTCAATTTAGAAATAAAAGATGGCTCATATACTGCTTTGATTGGTCATACAGGTAGTGGAAAATCAACTATTTTACAATTGTTGAATGGGCTTTTAGTCCCAACTGAAGGAAGTGTAGTGATTGATGAACTCAAAATTACTTCTACGTCTGTAAACAAAGATATTAAGCAAGTACGTAAAAAAGTGGGATTGGTGTTTCAGTTTGCAGAAAGTCAGATTTTTGATGAGACTGTTTTAAAAGATGTTGCTTTTGGACCACAAAATTTTGGTGTATCAAAAGAGGAGGCGGAACGTTTAGCACGTAAAAATTTAGCTCTTGTTGGAATCTCAGAAGAATTATTTGAACGTAGTCCGTTTGAATTGTCTGGGGGACAGATGCGGCGAGTAGCTATAGCTGGCATTCTAGCCATGGAACCAGATGTTCTTGTGTTAGATGAGCCAACAGCAGGTTTGGATCCTGCTGGACGTAAAGAATTGATGAGTCTATTTAAGCAATTACATAAAGCAGGGATGACCATTGTTTTAGTGACACATTTGATGGATGATGTTGCTAATTTTGCAGATACTGTCTATATAATGGAAAAAGGAAGAGTAGTAAAAAGTGGAGATCCTCGGCAAGTCTTTCAAGATGTAGTGTTTATGGAAAGTATTCAACTAGGAGTCCCCAAAATTACAAAGTTTGCACAAGAATTAAAAAATAGAGGGCTAACTCTTCCATATCTACCTATTACATTAAAAGAATTTAAGGAGTTACTACATGGATAGCATGATTTTAGGACGATATGTTTCTGGGAACTCAATTATTCATCGATTAGATCCTCGCAGCAAACTTTTGTCAATGTTTCTCTTTATTTTAATTATCTTTTTGGCAAATAATATTGTAACTAATGGCTTATTATTTGCCTTTACAATGTTATTGGTTAGACTTTCCAAAATTCCTTTAGGATTTTTTCTTAAAGGATTAAAATCTATGGTCTTTTTGATTGCTTTTACGACTTTATTCCAACTATTTTTTACATCTGGTGGCTCGGTGTTATTTCAATTTGGCTTTATAAGAATCACAGAGGTAGGTTTAGCTCAGTCAGGCATCATTTTTAGCCGCTTTCTTTTAATTATTATTTTTTCTACTCTCCTGACTTTAACAACAATGCCACTTAGTTTGGCAGATGCAGTTGAATCATTATTGCAACCTTTAGCGGCATTAAAGATACCTATTCATGAAATAGGTTTGATGTTATCAATGAGTTTACGTTTCGTGCCTACTTTGATGGATGATACAACACGAATTATGAATGCTCAAAGAGCACGTGGTGTTGATTTTGGTGAAGGGAGTATTGTGCAAAAGGTAAAATCAACCATTCCTATTTTAATTCCGTTATTTGCTTCTAGTTTTAAACGTGCGGATGCTTTGGCGACTGCCATGGAGGCAAGAGGTTACCAAGGCGGTTTGGGAAGAAGCCGTTATCGACAGTTGAGGTGGAAAAAAGAAGATACATTCTCTATTTTTACTATATTTGTTTTGGCTCTGATGTTATTTTTCTTGAAAAGTTAAAAAGTTATATTATTGTTAGCAAAAAAACGCCTTTTAAAGCGTTTTTTGCGTATAAAATCAATATTTCTGTAATCTTTGTAATACAATTCTAAGATTACAGAAATATTTTACGTGTAATATAGTATTATACGAAAAAAGGAGAAATTAATATATACATGAAAACAATGAAATTAACGCTATCAGGAATTTTTACTGCAGTTGCTTTTTTTGCAACAGGAACTATTGCAAGTGCTGAATCTTATACTGTTAAATCAGGTGATACTTTATCAGAAATTGCTAAAGAAAAAAATACATCAGTTGAAAAGCTAGTTGAACTTAATAAAATTGAAAATCCTGACTTCATTAAAGTTGGACAAATTTTAGAACTTGATAAAGAAAAACGTTCGAAAGTTTCAACAACTACAACTTACAAAGCTGCGACATATAATGCACCTGCTACGACAACTACTTATTCACAACCAGCTACAGCAAACCGTTCTTCAAATGTGGTTCTTCCTAATGGAAACACTGCTGGTACTACAGGAGCTTATGCAGCTGCTCGTATGGCAGAATTGACAGGTGTTCCAGCGTCAACTTGGGAACATATCATTGCTCGTGAATCAAATGGGCAAGTAAATGCTTACAATCCATCAGGAGCTAGTGGTCTTTTTCAAACAATGCCAGGTTGGGGTTCAACAGCTACAGTAAATGACCAAATTCAAGCTGCTTATCGTGCATATAAGGCACAAGGATTATCTGCTTGGAATTATTAAGCGGAATAACAATAAATGAGTTAATTAAAAGATGAGTAAATCTGTACTTGATTTACTCATCTTTTTTGGATTTTTGTGACTTTCAGTCTATCTCGCTCTGTTAGGTGTAAGGTGTGAGACAAATAAACGCAGGTACGTAACGTTGTAAACGTAGTTTACAAATTGTGTCAAGTCTTATTTATCAATGTTGTTAAAAGATTTTGAGGTGAATCTGAGATAAAATCTGCTCCATTGATAGTTAATTCATCTTTCTTTCCAAATCCCCATAAAACTCCTAGAGTATTAATGCCAACAGATTTCCCACCTATCATATCGAACTTTGTATCTCCAACAATAACAGACTGTTCCAGAGTGGCGTGAGAATGATTTAAAGCGCGTGCTAAAACATCTGCCTTATAGTAAGAATTTGGAAGTGAACCAAAAATACCATTGAAATACTTATCAATTTTTAGATATTGTGCCATTTTATTAGCCATTGACTCATTTTTACTAGTAGTGATGTAGATGTGGTAATCTGACTTTTCTAATTCTATTAAAAGTTCTTTTATACCATAGTAAAGTTGAGCTTCAAACACACCTTTATCTTTATAGTATTCTCTAAAATAAGAAATAGCTTGATTAAGATCAGTTTCTGGGACAGTAGAAGCAAAGCTTACTTCTAAAGGTGGTCCAATGAAGGTATCTAGTTTTTTGCTTTCTGGAGTTTTTATATGTAATGAAGTGAATGCATAATGGAAAGCGTTTTTGATTCCTATTGAGCTATCAACAAGAGTTCCATCTAAATCGAAAAAAATATATTTAAAATTTTGCATAGTCTATATATAAGAGATGAGGTAGTTCGTGAGAACGATAAAGATAGTGAATGGAGGAAGTAGAGTTTTTGTTGAAAATACTTTTCTGGGTTTAAAAAGTGAATAGTGATAGAACTTCCTTGATAAGCTCTATCCTATCTATAGCCTCAAAGCAGTGTTTCAAGTATAATTAGCTCCATTTATTTTGAAATTGGAAACTAGTACACCAATATTTTGTGTAAAAGAAGTTATTCACCAAAAATTTCTTTGGATAATTTACGACCAGTAGGTGTAGCTGCCAAACCTCCTTCAGCAGTCTCGCGAAAGGCAGTTGGCATACTTGTCCCAACTTGATACATTGCATCAATCACTTCGTCAACAGGAATTTTAGATTCAATACCTGCCAAAGCCATATCAGCAGCAATGAAAGCATAACTGGCTCCCATAGCATTTCGCTTAACACAAGGGACTTCGACTAAACCTGCAACAGGGTCACAGATTAAGCCAAGCATATTTTTAATAACAAAGCAAATTGCTTGGCTAGCTTGAAATGCTGTACCACCTGCTGCTAGAACAAGTGCTGCTGCACTCATGGCTGCTGCTGAGCCAACTTCAGCTTGACAACCACCTTCAGCTCCTGAAATGGACGCATTATTAGCGATAACTAGACCAAAAGCTCCAGCAGTTAATAGAAAGTCTAGTTGTTGTTTTTCAGTAAGTTCTAATTTTTCAATAGCTGATGTGAGAACGGCAGGTAAACAACCAGCACTTCCAGCTGTTGGTGTTGCACAAACTAGCCCCATTTTCGCATTGTATTCATTGACAGCAATAGCATTTTTGGCTGCTGTTAAGACCGTATAATCCGAAAGCGCCTTTCCTGATTGAATATATTTGTGAAGTTTGGCTGCATCGCCACCTGTCAATCCGCTCCGAGATTTACTTTCGTCCAATCCCATAATGACAGAACCTTTCATAACGTCTAGATTTCTGGTCATTAACCGTAAAACTTCGTCACGTTTACGCCCTGTCAGCTCGTATTCAGTAGCAATCATAAGTTCGGCTACACTACCTTGAAAGTCTAAATCAGCTTGTTCTACTAATTCTTTGATTGAATAAAACATGAGTTCTCCTATTTGAAGAAATTGACATTGTGGAGGTGGGGTATTTTGCGGATTTCTTCTACTGCTTGGTCACAACTACGACTATCCACCTCGATAATCATAATTGCCTTTTCACCAGCTTTTTCTCTTGTGACATTCATTTGTGCAATATTGATGTGGTAACGAGAGAGTGCTTCCGTAACATGAGCAATCATTCCAGGGATGTCCTGATGAACGATAATAATTGTGGGAGTGTTCATGCTGAGCGAAACAGAGAAACCATTTAACTCAGTCACTTGAATATTCCCACCACCAATAGAAATACCCGTAACACTAATCATTTTACGATCATTTTTAATGGTGATTTTAGCTGTATTTGGATGTGGAGCATTACTATCTTTTTGAATCGTCCAGATAATTTTAATGCCTCGCTGATGAGCAATCTCAAGGCTGTTTGGAATTTCAGGATCATCTGTATTCATTCCCAGAATTCCCGCTACCAAAGCCAAGTCTGTACCATGCCCTCGATAGGTTTTTGCAAAAGAATTAAATAGTTGAAATTCGACTTCAGTCGGCTTATCATCAAAAATGGATGAAACAATTTTTCCAATACGAACAGCACCTGCTGTATGACTACTAGATGGACCTATCATCACAGGTCCAATAATATCAAAAACAGATTGAAATTTTAGTGAGTTCATCATAACTCCTTATAGATTCATTATCTTCATTATATCAAAGTTCAGTATATTTTTCTGCCTTTTTAGGTGATAAAGGGAAATTGGATTAAATTTAGACTTGCTTTGAGGGCAGTCTTCTTATAGGAAGCTTAAAACAAAGAAATAGAGGGCGAATTTTAGCCTTTCCTCAATTTCTTTGTAATATTTTTAATGGAAAACAAAAAGAATAGTAATAATTAAGGTATATGATAGTTCTATCACAGGAAAGGAGAATTTAAATGATATTGAATTTAAATAATGCGAGCAAACGAACAAAAGTGGGTTTAATGACCTTAGCTGTAACAGCAATCTTTTTTCTTCCTACATTTGCAAATGCGGATAGCTATACAGTGAAATCTGGAGATACCCTTTCAGCTATTGCTACATCACATAATACAACAGTTGATCACATTGCTCAGAAAAATAAGATTAGTAATATCCATCTGATTAGTGTTGGGCAGGTCTTAGAGTTGAATGATTCAGTTGCAATGACTACCACTGCCGCATCATCTGGTTTGAGTGCTGAAGATGCATCAGCAAAAGAATGGATTGCACAAAAAGAATCAAGTGGTAGTTACACAGCGCGAAATGGCCAATATTATGGCCGATATCAATTGAGCTTGTCTTACTTAAATGGTGACTTATCAGCAGAAAATCAAGAAAAAGTAGCAGATGCTTATGTATCAGGTCGTTATGGTTCTTGGTCAGCTGCTAAAGCTTTCTGGCTAGCAAATGGCTGGTATTGATACATATAAAAAGTGATTGAGGTTGGGACAAAATGTCTCAGCCTATTTTTTCTAGGTGTAAGCTTTTAATGTAGTAGTTGATTGCAAAAAGGACCATCATTTTTAGCGACAAGCTAGAAATCTAGTATATCAAGTTTTGAAAAACTCTTTTGAAGGAATTTCCATTTTTCAATCACTATCTCAATAATTTGTCTATCACATTTTTAGTTTACAGCGGTGTAAAGGTAGAACGATTTGGCTGTTGAAATTTGTTCTTAAACTTATTTCATGTTATAATAAATCTTGCTCAAGCGACCTTCAATCGTTGAAAGCACAGCACGACCTTCAATCGTGAAATAACGAAAAGATGGGAGAATACAATGCGTGATAACTCTAAAATTCGTGTCGTTGTTGGTATGAGCGGAGGTGTTGATTCATCAGTAACTGCTTTGCTCTTGAAAGAGCAAGGTTATGATGTGATTGGCATCTTCATGAAAAACTGGGACGATACAGATGAATTTGGTGTTTGCACAGCTACAGAAGACTACAAGGATGTAGCAGCTGTTGCAGATCAAATTGGCATTCCTTACTACTCTGTCAACTTTGAAAAGGAGTACTGGGATCGCGTTTTTGAATATTTCTTGGCAGAATACCGAGCTGGTAGGACTCCAAACCCAGATGTCATGTGTAACAAGGAAATCAAGTTTAAAGCCTTCCTTGACTATGCCTTGACACTGGGAGCAGATTATGTTGCAACTGGTCATTATGCTCAGGTAAAGAGAGATGAAGATGGCCTAGTCCACATGCTGAGAGGTAAGGATAATAACAAGGATCAGACTTACTTTCTAAGTCAACTGTCTCAGGAACAACTTCAGAAGACTATGTTTCCTCTGGGGCATCTAGAAAAGCCAGAAGTTCGAGCAATTGCTGAAAAAGCAGGTTTAGCCACTGCTAAGAAAAAAGACTCAACTGGTATTTGCTTCATTGGCGAAAAGAATTTTAAAGAATTTCTGAGCCAATACTTACCTGCCCAACCTGGTCGCATGATGACCTTTGAAGGTCGAGATATGGGCCAGCATGCAGGCTTAATGTATTATACTATTGGCCAGCGAGGTGGTCTTGGAATTGGCGGTCAGAATGGTGGTGATAATGAACCTTGGTTCGTTGTTGGAAAAGATCTCAGTCAAAATATTCTTTATGTTGGTCAAGGCTTTTATCATGACAACTTAATGTCAACCAGTCTTGACGCTAGTCAGGTTCATTTCACAAAAGAAATGCCAGAAGAATTTACTATGGAGTGTACTGCTAAGTTTCGCTATCGTCAGCCAGATTCTAAGGTGACAGTTACTGTAAAGGGTGACAAGGCAATTGTCAATTTTGCAGAATTGCAACGCGCTATTACACCTGGACAAGCTGTTGTATTTTATGATGGAGAAGAGTGTCTTGGTGGAGGCCTAATTGACAATGCTTATAAAAATGGAAAGCTTCAACAGTATATTTAAATTGACATATTGAAACAATCTGCTAAAATAGATATAGCAATAACTATGATGGTCAAAGCTCATGGATGTTGTAGGACTTTTGTCCTGCACTTCTAGAGGTTTGACTTTTTTGGTGAAGAATAAGGAAAAAAGATGACACACAATTTTACTGAAAGTTATGATATTGTCGTGATTGGTGCTGGGCATGCAGGAGTTGAAGCTTCTCTGGCTGCCAGCCGGATGGGCTGTAAAGTTTTACTTGCGACAATCAATATTGAAATGTTAGCCTTTATGCCTTGTAACCCTTCTATTGGAGGTTCTGCTAAGGGAATTGTTGTACGGGAAGTGGATGCTCTAGGCGGAGAGATGGCTAAGAATATAGATAAAACTTATATTCAGATGAAGATGCTTAATACTGGGAAAGGGCCTGCTGTTCGTGCTCTTCGTGCTCAAGCAGATAAAGAACTCTATTCCAGAGAAATGCGTAAGACGGTTCAACACCAAGAAAATCTGACTTTGCGTCAAACCGTTATAGATGAGATTCTAGTCGAGAATGGGAAAGTCATTGGTGTGAAAACAGCTACGCATCAAGAGTTTGCTGCAAAGGCAGTTGTTGTAACAACTGGTACAGCCCTGCGTGGAGAAATTATTATTGGAGATTTGAAGTATTCTTCTGGTCCGAATCATAGCTTAGCCGCAATTAGCCTAGCAGATAACTTACGTGACTTAGGATTTGAAATTGGACGTTTTAAAACGGGTACACCTCCACGTATTAAAGCCTCTTCTATCAATTATGAGGAAACGGATATTCAGCCTGGAGATGAAAAAGCGAATCATTTTTCTTATATTTCTCGTGATGAGGACTACCTTAAAGATCAGATTCCTTGTTGGTTGACTTATACTAATGCAGAGAGTCATGAAATTATTCAAAGCAATCTTTATCGTGCACCAATGTTTTCAGGTATGGTGAAGGGGGTTGGTCCACGTTACTGCCCATCCATTGAAGACAAAATTGTTCGTTTTGCGGACAAAGAACGCCACCAACTTTTCTTGGAACCGGAAGGACGAGATACAGAAGAAGTTTATATTCAGGGGCTTTCAACGAGTTTGCCAGAAGATGTTCAAAAAGACTTAGTGCATTCTATTAAGGGACTTGAAAATGCTGAATTAATGCGAACTGGCTATGCGATTGAATATGATATGATTATGCCACATCAGCTTCGTGCTACTCTAGAAACTAAGAAAATCTCAGGTTTGTTTACAGCTGGGCAAACGAATGGGACGTCTGGTTACGAAGAAGCAGCAGGACAAGGCATTGTTGCAGGGATCAATGCAGCTCTAAAAGTTCAAGAAAAACCAGAACTGATTTTGAAACGCAGTGATGGTTATATTGGGGTCATGATTGATGACTTGGTCACTAAGGGAACGGTAGAGCCGTATCGTCTTTTGACTAGTCGAGCCGAATATCGTCTCATTTTACGTCATGACAATGCGGATATGCGATTGACTGAAATTGGACATAAAGTAGGATTGGTTGATGATGAGCGCTGGCTGCGTTTTGAAATTAAGAAACATCAATATGAAACTGAAATGAAGCGTTTGAATTCTATTAAATTAAAGCCAATTAAAGAAACGAATGAAATGGTTGAAAAATTAGGCTTTAAACCATTGACAGACGCAGTTACAGCGAAAGAATTTTTGCGTCGTCCAGAAGTTTCGTATGAAGATGTTATCAATTTTATTGGTCCAGCAGCTGAAGTTTTAGATGAAAAGATTATTGAATTGATTGAAACTGAAGTTAAATATGAAGGCTATATTTCTAAAGCATTGGATCAGGTTGAAAAAATGAAGCGCATGGAAGAAAAACGCATTCCAGCAACTATAGATTGGGATGATATTGATTCTATTGCTACAGAAGCTCGTCAAAAGTTTAAGAAAATAAACCCAGAAACTATTGGTCAGGCTAGTCGGATTTCTGGTGTCAATCCTGCAGATATTTCAATTCTGATGGTCTATTTGGAAGGAAAATCACGAAGTATTTCGAAAAACCAGGAAAAAACAAAAAAATAATGATGAAGATACTTGTTCATACTGTTGAGCAAGTATTTTTTATAAATTGAAGTTGACAGCATTGTAAAGCAATAGGTTATTTAAGTTGATATAAAGGGGATATAACTTATTTTTATTGTCAAGTTTACTTAGGAGAGTAGAAAGATTTTGTATTTTAGATGCTTAACGATATAATTGGTGTGGTTTTATTTAGGGAAAGCTCGCTTTTTTAGAGCTTTTGTGGTAAAATGGCGGTTAAGAGGTTTATGATGAAAAAATTTCGTTTTACTCCAATACATTTTATAATCATGGGCATTGTTTCTTTTGGAATTTTAGCCATTTTGTTACGAGTTCTTGGTAGTAGCATCTTGATGTTATTGACTCTTTTTTTGGTGCTAGCTGTTTTGATTTTTCTATTGATTTTCCAACAAAAGAGTTATGAAATTAACGAAGTGGAACAAATCCAGTATGTAAACGATCAAGCAGAAAATAGTTTGGCATCATTACTTGAAAGGATGCCAGTTGGTGTTGTGAAAGTTGATCCAGCATCTGGAAATGTGGAATGGTTTAATCCTTATGCAGAGCTAATTCTAACGAATGAAGACGGTGAATTTGATGTGGATTTGCTGCAAAAAATAACTAAAACACCTTTGGAAGGTGGAGGCTCGTATGCAACGATTGGAGATACTAAATATTCAGTGTATTTAGATCATGCTTCAAGTGTATTTTATTTTTTTGATGCATCTAGTGAATATGAAGCAACTACAGAACTCGTGACGACAAGACCAGTTATTGGCATTGTTTCAGTTGATAATTATGATGATCTAGAGGATGTTGTCTCGGATTCAGATATTAGTCATATTAATAGTTTCATCGCAAAGTTTGTTGCTGAATTTGCCGAAAAATACGCCATGTTTTCTCGTCGTGTGGGGATGGATCGTTTTTATATTTTTACAGATTACACAGTTTTGGATCAGTTAATGCAAGATAAGTTCACAGTGATTGATCAGTTTAGGGAAGAGGCGAAAAAGCGGGAAATTCCTCTTACTTTGAGTATGGGATTTTCGTATGGAGATAGCAATCATGAACAGATTGGTAAAGTAGCTCTGTTAAACTTGAACCTTGCTGAAGTTCGTGGTGGTGATCAAGCTGTTGTAAAGGAAAATGATGAATTAAAAAATCCTGTTTACTTTGGTGGTGGCTCAGCTGCATCTGTAAAGCGGACACGTACTCGCACACGAGCTATGATGACAGCTATTTCAGATAAGATTAAAAGTGTGGACCAAGTTTTTGTAGTTGGACACAAAAATCTAGACATGGACGCGCTTGGTTCTTCTGTGGGAATGCAAATGTTTTCTAGCAATATTATTGAACAAACCTATGCAGTCTATGATCCTCATCAAATGGCGGCAGACATTGAACGAGCAGTCCACAGGTTGCAGGATGAAGGCGAGACCAATCTTCTTTCAGTCGCTGATGCAATGACAATGGTAACCAATCGTTCTTTGCTAATCATGGTGGATCATTCAAAAACAGCGCTAACTTTATCAAAAGACTTTTATGATTTATTTAATCAAATGATTGTCATTGATCACCATAGAAGAGACCAGGATTTTCCAGAAAATGCCATTATTAGCTACATTGAAAGTGGAGCAAGCAGTGCTTGTGAATTGGTAACAGAATTGATTCAATTCCAAAATTCTAAGTCAAAACGCTTGAGCAAAATGCAGTCTAGTGTATTGATGGCTGGAATTATGCTGGATACGAAAAGATTCTCTTCTCGTGTAACTAGTCGTACGTTTGATGTGGCGAGTTATCTACGCACACGCGGAAGTGACAGTGTGGCTATTCAAGATATTTCAGCAACAGATTTTGATGAATATCGTGAAGTGAATGAGCTAATTTTAAACGGTAAGAAAATTTTGCCAAATGTTCTCGTTGCTACTGGGACAGAAGAAAAATGTCATGATACAGTTGTTATTAGTAAAGCTGCAGATGCTATGCTAGCAATGTCAGGGATTGAAGCTAGCTTTGTTGTTGGCAAAAACAAACAAAATAATATATCGATATCTGCTCGCAGTCGTAGTAAAATCAATGTACAGCGGATTATGGAAGAACTGGGTGGAGGCGGTCATTTTAATTTGGCAGCAGCGCAAATCTCTGACCAGACAATTGCACAAGTCGTACAACACTTAAATGAAATTATTGTTCGTGAAGTACTAAAAGATAAGGAGTTAGAAGAATGAAAGTAATCTTTTTAGCAGATGTAAAAGGTAAAGGAAAAAAAGGTGAAATTAAAGAAGTGCCTACTGGCTATGCACAGAATTTTCTGATTAAGAAAAATCTTGCAAAAGAGGCGACTGCAGCAGCTATCGGCGAGCTTCGCGGTAAACAAAAATCAGAAGAAAAAGCACATGCCGAAATGTTAGCTGAAGCACAAGCCATTAAAGAAAAGCTGGAAGCAGAAAGTACAATTGTTGAATTTACTGAAAAAGTAGGGCCAGATGGACGTACTTTTGGTTCTATTACCAGTAAAAAAATTGCTGAAGAATTACAAAAGCAATTTGGAATTAAGATTGATAAACGATTGATTCAAGTCAAGAATCCTATTCGTTCTGTTGGCTTGATTGATGTGCCAGTGAAAATTTATCAAGATGTGACTAGCGTTATCAATTTACGTGTAAAAGAAGGCTAATGAAAAAATGATTTTTTAAGAGAGGAGGTCTTATGGCAGATATTGATGAATTACGAGCGCAGCCACAAGATATTTTGGCAGAACAATCTGTTTTAGGTGCGATTTTTATTGATGAGAGTAAGCTAGTTTTTGTTCGTGAATATATCGAGCCAAGCGACTTCTTTAAATATGCTAATCGCTTAATTTTTAAAGCGATGATTGATTTGGCAGATCGAGGTGATGCCATTGATGCAACGACTGTTCGTAATATTTTAGACAGTCAGGGTGATTTGCAAAACATTGGTGGTTTGTTTTACTTGGTTGAAGTGGTAAATTCAGTGCCGACTTCTGCCAATGCTGAGTATTATGCTAAAATTGTAGCAGAAAAGGCTGTCTTGCGGCGGTTAATTTCACGTTTGACAGACTCTATCAACCTAGCTTATGATGGTGCTAGTCCTGCAGATGAAATCATTGCTGGCGCGGAAAAAGCGTTAATTGATGTTAGTGAAAATGCTAGTCGAAGTGGTTTTAAAAATATTAAAGAGATTTTGAATCTCAATTTTGGCAGCTTGGAAATGCGATCTCAGCAGACGTCTGATATTACAGGGATTGCAACAGGTTACCAAGATTTGGATCACATGACTACGGGCTTACATGAAGAAGAGTTAATCATTGTGGCAGCTCGACCTGCAGTTGGTAAGACTGCTTTTGCCCTTAATATTGCACAAAATATTGGAACTAAGCTAGATAAGACAGTTGCTATTTTTTCTTTGGAAATGGGTGCTGAGAGCTTGGTGGATCGAATGTTGGCAGCAGAGGGCTTGATTGAGTCGCATTCAATCCGAACAGGACAATTAACGGATGAGGAATGGGGAAAGTATGCGATTGCGCAAGGGAATCTAGCAGAAGCTAGCATTTACATTGACGATACTCCAGGAATTCGAATCACAGAGATTCGTTCACGTGCTCGAAAATTAGCACAAGAAACGGGAAATCTTGGTTTGATTTTAATTGACTACTTGCAGTTGATTACAGGAACTGGTCGGGAAAATCGCCAGCAAGAGGTTTCGGAAATTTCTCGTCAATTAAAGATTTTAGCAAAAGAGCTGAAAGTGCCGGTTATTGCATTGAGCCAATTATCACGGAGCGTGGAGCAACGTCAAGACAAACGGCCTGTTTTATCAGATATTCGTGAGTCTGGTTCAATTGAGCAGGATGCAGATATTGTTGCATTTTTATATCGAGATGATTACTATGAACGTGGTGGTGAAGAAGCTGAAGGACTTCCAAATAACAAGGTTGAAGTAATTATTGAAAAGAATCGTAGCGGCGCACGTGGTACGGTAGAATTGATTTTCCAAAAAGAGTACAATAAGTTTTCAAGTATTTCTAAGAGAGAGGAATAGATAATGAGTGATGCATTTACAGATGTTGCAAAAATGAGAAAAATTAAAGAAGAAATCAAGGCTCATGAAGGAAAAATGGTGGAAATGACTCTTGAAAACGGTCGTAAACGTCAAAAAAATAAGCAAGGTCGTTTAATTGAAGTCTATCCTTCTTTGTTTATTGTTGAATATACCAACAATAGTAGTAATCCAGGTGAGATTGAAAATACTTACGTCGAATCCTATACTTATTCGGATATTTTAACAGAGAAAAACTTGATTCGGTATTTAGATTAAGATAAATTTATTTTAATGTAATGCGGCTGGAGTAAGAAATGATTAAAAATCTAATTTTTGATTTTGGCAATGTTTTAATTGAATGGAACCCTGCTAAGATTTTAGCTGCTTTCGTAGAGGATGAAGAAGATCGTAAGCGTGTCAAAACGGCTGTTTTTGACTCGGGAATTTGGGCTCAGACGGATATTGGAGAATTAAGCTTGAAACAAGCCATTCGGAAAGCTCAAAAATTGCTAGATGGTTCGTATGCTCCTACTGTTGAAGCTGTTTTTACTCGTTGGTATGAGGCAATAGATAGCTACTATCAGCTACAAGAGAAAATTTTTGAGTGGGTTCAGATGGGGTATAGTATTTATATTTTATCTACTACCAGTGAGATCTTTTATACGGTTGAAAATGCCGGCTTATTACCAATGACAAAAGTATTGACGGGGAAAATCCTTTCTTACGAAGTAGGATGTGCAAAACCAGATAAAAGTATCTATCAAAAATTACTGACCCAGTATACATTGCAAGCTAGTCAATGTGTGTTTATAGATGATCTACAGGTTAATCTAGACACTGCTAAAAGTCTGGGGTTTGAAACTATTTTAGCAACATCTGAACAGCAAAATATAATTGCGATAGAGGAATTATTGAAAAAGAAAGGTTCTTTCCATAGAAAGAAATAATCTGACAAAATCCGTCTTTACAGATAGGATTTTTTTTGATATAATGGCTTTTGTGTGAAATAGCAGCAGGAGAGCATGAAGCTCGTCAACAGAACATAGCTATAAAAGTAGCCTTGGCTGTTTAGGCGAAAATGTTCTGCACGAATCAGGGCTTTCTAAGTGACTATTTCCTCAAATTATTATTTTATAGGAGGACATTTATATGTCACGTTATACAGGACCATCTTGGAAACAAGCTCGTCGTTTGGGTCTTTCTCTTACTGGTACAGGTAAAGAATTGGCTCGCCGTAACTATGTACCTGGTCAACATGGGCCAAACAACCGTAGCAAATTGTCAGAATACGGTTTGCAATTGGCTGAGAAACAAAAACTTCGTTTCACTTATGGTGTAGGTGAAAAACAATTCCGTAACTTGTTCGTACAAGCTACTAAAATTAAAGAAGGAATCCTTGGTTTCAACTTCATGCTTCTTTTGGAACGTCGCTTGGATAATGTTGTTTACCGTCTTGGTCTTGCAACTACTCGTCGTCAAGCTCGTCAATTCGTAAACCACGGTCATATCCTTGTTGATGGAAAACGCGTTGATATCCCATCATACCGCGTAACTCCAGGTCAAGTGATTTCAGTTCGTGAAAAATCATTAAAAGTACCTGCAATTCTTGAAGCAGTAGAAGCTACTCTTGGACGTCCAGCATTCGTATCATTCGACGCTGAAAAATTGGAAGGTTCATTGACTCGCTTGCCAGAACGCGACGAAATCAATCCAGAAATCAATGAAGCGCTTGTCGTTGAATACTACAACAAACAACTTTAAGCTAAGACTTATCCGAAGTTGGGAATCTTCCCAACTTCTTTTTTATGACTCATTGAAAAGATCAAAAAAGAGAAAACGAATTTTGTTTTCTCTTTTCTAGTTTTAAAAGTGATGAGCATTTTTGTCTTAAAGTTTTTCACATTTTAACACTAAATGGCTTTATTCGAGTAGCAAAATAGAATTATTTCTAATCCAACATTTTTAAAAGAAAATCTGCCATTTGTTCAGGGCGTTCTTTTTTCCCTCTAGCAATCCACATTTGACAAACTCCAAAAAAGGCGTTTGTCAGGTAAACATGGCTGTATTCTTTCTCCACTTGACTTAGTAGTTTACTACTAAAGCGTTCTTGTAGGTCTTCAGCCAGCATGATTTGGAATTTATGGCGTAAAAATGTTTGAATTTCTTTTGTTCCGTTTTCTGTTAACAAAACAGAAAGGAGGGATTCGCGTGTGAGAAAATCAAAAACTTCTATAATCGCGCTACGCTTGTCTTGAGCATACTTTTCAAAAATGTATTCTAACTTATGGAAAAGTTTCTGTTGATAATGCTCAATCATATCATATTTATCTTTGTAGTGTGTATAAAAACTGCTGCGACTGATACCAGCCGTTTTTGTCAACTTGACAGTGCTAATCTGATCGAATGATTCGTGTTTAAGCAGATCGACCATTGCATTTTCAATAATCATTTTTGTTTTTTGGCGCTTGTTACTTTCTGCCATATTAGTTTTCCTCTTTTGAACAAATTTATACAACATGTCTAAAATTGAATTTTTTCTCTTGTGAAAAAATGTAGAAACTGTATAATCTATTATATCAAATATTTAGACAATGTGTATAAAAATATTTCAAAAATTAAAATTTTTATATAGAGTGTCTAAGATAGAGGAGAAAAAATGTTCAGAGAATGGAAAGAAATTTTCAAAAAACCAATCTTTATTGTTGTCATGATTGGTGTTTCCTTGATTCCTGCTCTTTATAATGTTATCTTTTTGAGTTCAATGTGGAATCCTTATGGAAAAGTATCGGAATTACCAGTAGCGGTGGTGAATAAAGATCAACATGCAAGATTTAACAGTAACACATTGTCTGTTGGGGATGATATGGTGAAAAGCCTTAAAAAGAATGATGCGTTAGATTTTCATTTTGTATCTGAAGCAAAGGCAAAGAAAGGTTTGGAGAAGGGTGATTATTATATGATTATCACCCTTCCAAGTGATTTATCCCAAAAGGCAGCTAGTATTCTGGATAATAAGCCACAAAAGATGCAGATTGATTATCAAACATCTAGCGGACGTAGCTTTATTGCCAGCAAGATGAGTGATTCGGCTATGACTCGGCTTCAACAAACTGTCGCTAACAATGTGACCAATACGTATACGACTTCTCTCTTTAAGAATATGAATAATTTAAGGAAAGGGATGGTAGCAGCAGCTTCTGGCAGCAGTCGTCTCGCTTCTGGTAGTCAACAATTAAAAGACGGTAGTCAAACATTGACAGATAATTTGCAAACCTTGTCTAACTCTAGCATGACATTTGCAGATGGTGCTAATACGTTAACGACAGGTTTGGGAAGTTATATACTTGGTGTGCGTCAGCTTTCAGATGGGATTGGCATGCTATCTACAAAACTGTCTTCCTATACGTCAGGCGTCAGTCAATTAGCTTCTGGTTCAACTACATTATCAAAAGGATTGACAGGCTATACAAATGCTGTTGGTCAGTTGGCGGACGGTTCAGAACAATTGTCAGATGGCTTTAGCAACTATACTAATGGTGTGGCAAATCTTGCAGGTGGTGCCAATCAATTAAATGATCAATCACAAAACTTATTGGCAGGGGTCAATCAATTAACTGCTTCTAATGAGGAAATTCAAAAATTATCAAGCGGTGCGCATCAATTAGCTACGGGTCTGAACACTTTGATGGCGACTGTTAAACAATCTGGTATGACAGCTGAGCAAGTTCAAAAACTACAAGCTTTGCAAACAGGCTTAACAACCGTTCAAAAGACTCTTTCAAATGGAGTTGATCTGTCAATGGCGAAAACGGCCATGATGAAAGCTTTGAATGATATGGAGACAGCTGCGAATACACTTGCTAATAGTGCGACGACAGATAAGGCTACGATTACAAATAACGTAGCTGCTACAGCAGCTTATCAAAAATTAAGTGCTAGTGAACAAGCAGAAATCAATGCCGCTATTTCACAAGCTCCAAGTCAAACCGCTACGACTGCGACAAATATGTTGACAACGATTCAAACGCTTAAGACACAAGTAACAAACTTGCCAAATCAATCCTCCAATCAACAAGGCATCGCTGTCATCGAGCAAGCCAAAGGTGCACTTTCAAGTCTCCAAACGAACGCACAAGAATCTCAAGAAAGCATTCTTGCGGCATTACAACAATCGACTACGGGTGCTAGTCAAGTGGCAGCAGGAGTTGACCAATTGCAAACGAGCTTGGCAACAGGCGCTGGTCGATTTGTGAAAGGTGTGACAGACTATACTAATGGAGTCGCTCAGATTGCGGTAGGAGCTAACACCTTATCTAGTCATAGCGAGCAACTAACATCTAGCATGGCAAAAATTAGTTCAGGTTCTAAGGTTTTAGCTAGTCAAAACAGTCAATTGACATCTGGAATGGCAAAGGTTGCTTCTGGAGCCAATCAATTAGCTGGTAATAATGGTCAAATTGATGCGGGTTTGGCAAAATTGGCAGACGGAGCCAATCAATTAGTTAGCAATTCTGAGGCACTAGTGTCAGGAGTAGGTAAGTTGTCTGATGGTGCTGGTAAAATAGCAGATGGTTCTACGAAGCTGGCGGATGGTAGTTCAATGATGACGTCTAATTTGGGAAGGCTTGTGTCGGGTGTGGACACCTTGACAGCAGGTTTGACAGATGCCAAAAATCAATTATCTATGGTGACAACCAATAACGCCAATGCTAAAGCTCTCGCAAATCCATTGACAACGAAGAAAATAGATAAAGACCATGTTGGTAAAAATGGTATCGGTATGGCTCCATACATGATTTCTGTGGCACTTTTTGTAGCAGCGATTTCAACCAATATCATTTTTAACACGTTGCCTTCTGGTAAGAAACCTGAGACACGTATGGAATGGCTGAAAGCACGTATTCAGGTCAATGGCGTTATTTCTCTCTTGGCAGGTTTATTGGTGTATGGTGCAGTGCACATGATTGGATTGACTGCCAATCATGAATGGGCGACGCTTGGAATCATTCTTTTAACAAGCATGTGCTTCATGGCAGTGGTGACAGCTCTGGTAACGTGGGACACTAAGCTTGGTGCTTTCACTTCCTTGATTTTGTTATTGTTGCAACTAGCCTCTAGTGCAGGGACTTACCCACTTCCGTTGACGGACAAGATTTTCCAAAATATCAATCCTTGGTTGCCAATGAGTTACTCTGTTTCGGCTTTGCGTCAAACAATTTCGATAACAGGGCAAGTCGGTAGACAAGTTGCCTTCATGACAGTTATTCTAGTACTTTTTGTCGGTCTTGGTTTTTTGGTCTACAATCCGAATAAAAAAGAATTAGTCTAATCTAAAAGCTCTTGTATCTCGAATACAGGAGCTTCTTTTTTCAAATTAAACCAAAATGTGTTAATGCGTACGGAATGCCATTTTCATCATTAGAGCGCGTGATGAAAGTGGCTGCTTCTTTGACGGTTGCTTGGCTATTGCCCATTGCAATTGAATAATCCACTCTTTCAAACATTGATAGGTCATTGAGCCCGTCTCCGAATGCGTAAGTTGGTGCTTCGTCTGCTAATAAGGTCAGTAGGTGCTGAATCCCAGAGCCTTTATTACAACCGTGCGGCGTGATGTCCATTGAGTAAGGGCTGTTACGGAAAAAGTGCAGTTCAGGGACTTCTGTTTGGTACTGAGTGTCTTTTTCGGGATCTTCACTAAAAATGAGCAACATCTGACAAGGCTGGTTTTGGTAAATGGTCGGTCCAACTTGTGGCAGATCTTGGTGAAAATAGTGGAAATTTTGCTGGACGGTCGAACTGAGTGCTGTCACACGCATTTCTCCTTGTGAATAAAAGCCGAGGTCGTGTTTATTTTCTTTTGCCAATTGCAGGAGTTTGAGAATGCTGGTTTGTGCAATCCGTCCTTCAAACAGGAATTGCTTCTCATGGAGAATTTCCATTCCGTTTAGCAAAATGGCAGAATGAATCCCAGCGTCTTCCAGAACCGTTCCCATTTCTCCGCGGCCACGTCCGGTACAGACAATGGGAAGAAAGCCATTGGCTCGTAGTTGAGCAATGGCTCTTTTATTTTCTATCGGAACTTGTCCCTGACTATTTACTAAAGTACCATCAATATCAAAAAATACAAATCCGTTGTAAGTCATTTACTTCTCCGTTTCTATTGAAGTGGTTGAAATTCCATGTGAAATATGAGAGAAATAAGAAGCACGATATTGTTTGACTTCTTCTTTCAAGTTTTCGAGCAAGGTCGTTTCTTCTGTCAGCTCAAGCAACTGGATACCTTTCTGGATAAGGTCGTCGTCTCCCTGACAAATACCCAGACGAACCTGAGCAAAGCCGAGCTTGTCGTATCGTTTTGTTTGCTTGGCGAGCGGTAAGATCATCTCGGTGATACGCTGGCAATCGTCAAGGCGGTTGTTGTAAAGGTAGATGGTCGAAAGGTTGGCTAAAATGGAGAATTGTGTACTGTGAATTTCTTTGTAATGCTTATACTTGTTGAGACTGGCTAAGATTTTTTCCGTTATATTTTGAATGGTTTCTAGTGGGAAGAAGTAAAGAATAACACTTAGTAAATTTAAGTCACTTTCATAAAAAGTATCTCGTTTTTCTAAGGCTGTCCAAATTTGCTCTGTCAATTGTTTTGCTTTATCGCTAAAGTTATGCTCTCGTACTTCCATAATAATATTGATTGTGGAGAGAATATTTTGGATTGGCAAATCATGTTTGACTTTTTTAAGATGTTCTTCGCATAGATGAGCAATTTTTTTAAGTTCTGTATTATTAACAATAGATAAGTGGTTTGACATTTGATTGATAATCACTTGTCTTGTCCGCGGTTTATAGTAATTACAAATATATTCAAATTCCCCAAAACTCATGTCAATCTGGTGGAGCAGAAATTCCATGGTTTCATAGCTGGGAACGGATTGGTTGCTTTCAAACTTGGAAAGATTGGAGCGAGAAATCCAATCTCCGCAAATCTCTTGCTGGGTGATTCCCTTTGCTTTTCGAATCGTCTTGTAAACTGTGCCAATATCTCAACGCATAGGCGACTCCTTGTGTTAAATATGAAATGTGAAAACAGTGGGCATTTTGTGAATGCCTTTTCATCATATTATATCATAAGGATAAATAAAGACAAGGAGATGAAAATATATGAAAAAATTTAGATTTTTCTCAATACTATCTTTTATTACTGCAATAATTGGTACATTTCCATGGTGGCCACCATTTGGTATATAGTGCTACAATTTAAAGAAAGGGAGGAGTGAAACCAATGTACTATAAGTGTTGATGTAATTAGTATTGTTTTTTTAAAAGTATTTGTCTTTATAAAGAAAAAGGTATATACTATGAAAAAATTATATAAAATTTTCCTTACGATTGCAGCAGCTTTTATGATTGGTGCAACAGTTATACCGTCCTCAACTTCTGTTATTTATGCGAATAGTATGAAATATGAAGAAGTAGTTCCTTTCCGGGATCGAGGTGTATGTGGAGATATGAACAAGAATAGCTATGCTTACAAAAGATATTGTTTGAAAGATGGGAGTGCTTCGGCTACTCTTACACCAGCGCAAAGAGATTGTTTATGGGCTTTAGGGCTTGGTGTATTTAGCTTTTCAACCACATGGTATTCTCTGCTTATGGCGTATGGACCAGTAGTATATCAATGCTTAAAAGCATAGCGAAATAGACTTATTATTTCTGTGTTAAAAAAGGAGTGAAAATAATGAAGAAAAAATATTCTTTTGACAAATACTTTTATAAGAAATATCATTTCTATTTTTATACAATTGTATTGATACTGTACTTTTTATATTTCTCACATGATGATGTGATAGGTGATCTTCTATTTTTGGGAGCATATATAATTCTGCTTTTAACGACAATAATAAAAAAATTCCCAAAAGATTAAGGAGAATTTTTATGAAATGTATTCGCATGAGTCTATACTTCATTATTATTTGCACAACTCTCTTTTTCCTCTCTACATGCACCTCTTCATCACAAGCTTCTGAAAGCTCTACAGTTTCAAGTGTTTCTCAGGTTTCAACAAGTGAAAATGAGGTAGAACACAATTTAAAATTGACAAAATTATACAAAGAAATTGTAAAGAGCTTTCAAGAGACGAATGCAGAAAATATTGTAAACAATAAATTAACAAAGGGAAATTTGCTCTATTTTGGTCGTGAGACGTGCCCGTTTTGTAGAGAATTTCTTCCGGTCTTGAAAGAAACATCAGACTTGTATCATACGCCTTTTAATAAATACAGAAGATTCTCATAAGAATTCTCAAATAAAGAAAGCGATGGAAAAATATAATGTGACTGGTGTACCTACGCTGATTTATTTAAAAAAAGACAACGGTTTTGAAGTCTTGAATGAAGAGCAGACGACTTTACCAGAATGGTTTAATATAATAACGAAATATTGAACTTTTTCAAAAAACACTCCTCTTTTCCAGAAAATTTCCTATAATTTCCCATTCACGTTATACTAAATGAGAAGATTTTTCATTCGTCTGAGGGTCGGACGCCTGACCAACAGTTGGCGGACTATGTGGTGATTTTGCACCAAGACAAAGACGATAGCTTTTATGCGATCTTCCTTTCCGTACTCAATAACAGCCGCAAACACTATGCGGATATCCTTGCCCGTCGCAAGGGCAAAGAGTCTAAAGCAGAAGCAGGAAAAGTAGCAGAAATCAACTAACATTTCTCCTTCATCTTACTTGAAGTTTTTCTGTCAGAGCAGTAGGATAAAGACTAAGAATAGGAAGAGCAGAGGATTAGAAAGTGTGATGGGATGATAAGATTTCATTTTAATAACGAATTTTGGTTTCGGTGGCGGTTTTATCTGTTGAGCATGATGATATTCTTTTCCTCGGTCGACCCTTATGCGAAATGGGACGTATTCAATGTGATTTATTTTACTGTACTGGGAATATTTTTGCTCTTACAGATCTTTGTGCCAGAGTGTTCTCATAAGCGATCTTATCCAGTAGGCAGCTATCATTTTAACTGGGAATTTTATAATGATATTTCCTTGTATATGATGTTTTATTTTTTACGTACTTTCTCTTCTGGTCCAATAAGCGGTGATACCGTGTGGTACTGGATTTTGCTGATAGCAGATATTCTCGTTATTTGTACTTTTCTTATCAAAAGAGAAAAAGCAGAGAAGAGTGAAGAATAAGATGGGACAACTTCTATTTCCTATTTCATTCCACAGACATCTATTAAACACCTCCAGAAAATGAGGGTGTTTTGTTTTCTTTAAGTTTTCTTTAGCTTTCTTTTAAGGATTTGCCCGTAAACTACGTAGATAAAGAACGACAAAGGAGAGCAATCTTATGGCTAAAAAAACATTTAAAGATAAATTTCAACGGATAGAAACCAAGTATGTCATCTCAAAGGAAACGTTGGCAGATTTGCTAAAGGAGTTTGAAGCGTATATGGCAGAGGACGAGCATGCCTATTCAACGATTGGCAACCTCTACTATGATACGCCGACCTATCAGATGATTCGGGAGTCTTTGGAGAAGCCTTATTTCAAGGAAAAATTGCGCGTGCGGACTTATGACGCTAGCCCTCAGGCTGATAGCCAAGTCTTTTTGGAAATCAAGAAAAAAGTGCGTAAGGTTGTGTACAAGCGCCGGATTGCGACTGATTTACTGGTGGCAGAGCAGTATCTTGCAGGGGAATGCCAGCTTGAGGATTCACAGATTAAGAAAGAAATCGAATGGCTCTGCAAGCGGTATGGAGGTGTGCAGCCCATGATGTATATTTACTACAACCGCTACTCTTTAAAAGGTTTGGAAGATTCAAATGTGCGGATTACCATCGATTATGATGTCGCTTATCGAACGAAAGAATTAAGTTTGTTAGCAGGAAAAGATGGCAAGAACCTGCTACCTGACAACCATGTTATCATGGAAATTAAGGTACCTGGGGCGTATCCACTCTGGCTGGCAGAGATTCTGGACTGCTACCACGTTTTTCCAAAATCTTTCTCAAAATATGGGGTTGCCTACAAGAAAACAACAGACTATAAAGGAGTAATCAGACATGTTCGATCAGTTATTTAATGACGTTTTTACAGGAACAACAATCAATCCAGCCAGTATGTTTGGTGCGATTGGTGTCGGCCTCGTGCTGGGACTGATATTAGCTAAGGTTTATCAGTACAAAACCATTTACAGCAAGTCCTTTATGATGACTTTGGTTATGCTACCGACTTTGATTGCTATTGTCATTTTTTTAGTCAATGGTAGTCTGGGAGCAGGGGTTGCGGTAATGGGAGCTTTCAGCTTGATTCGTTTTCGTTCAGCACCGGGTGGTGCTAAGGAATTGCTCGCAATTTTCCTTGCTATGACGATTGGGATTGCTGTCGGCATGGGCTATCTTATTTTTGCTAGCGTCTTTACAATCATTATGTCGGTGGTTATGTTGTTGCTGGAAACGGTGAATTTTGGGCAGATGAAGCATTCTATGCGCCAAGTGACTGTTGTCATTCCAGAAAGTTTGGATTATGAAACTGTCTTTGATGACATCTTTCAAAAAGCAACCAATTATATCGAATTAGCAAATGTCAAAACGTCTGATATGGGAAGTTTGTTTAAAATTAAGTATATTGTCCAATTAAATGGTACAATGACAGAGAAAGAGTTAATGGATGCTTTGCGCACGCGAAATGGGAATTTAGAGATTGCCATTAGCCGCTATGTCACAAAAGAAAATGAACTATAAAAGGAGGATAGCCATGAGAAGATCAACCTCAAAACGAAAACAGTTCAAACGTTTGATTCCGCTTGTTCTATTGACAGTTGCTTTAGGAGCATGTGGTGCGAAAAACGGTAGTTCAACCAGTACCAATTCCTCTAGCACCAGTAAGGTAACGACCGTTAAACTGTCCAATTATTTTACCAAGCGTGACCAAGATGCTTCTTATGATGAATCAAAAGCAACTAAGATTAGTCTGAGCGGGTCATCTGCTAAGGCTTCTGGTTCTGGTGCAGAAGTGTCGGGATCTACGGTGACAATTACTAAAGCTGGGACATATATCTTATCGGGTTCAAGTGAAAACGTTCAAATCATTGTGAAAGCTAAGAAAAAAGATAAGGTTCAGCTAGTTCTGAATGGTGTCAGGATGACTGGAACAGATGCTGCAATTGTCGTAGAAAATGCAGATAAGACTTTTATCACCCTTGCAAAAGGTAGTAAGAATACGATTTCGGATTCTGCCCATCACAAGAATACAAAGTATGATGCTGCAATTTACAGTAAAGATGATCTCACTTTCAATGGTTCTGGCAGTTTGACGGTAGAAGGCAATTATGGGAATGCTATTGAGTCTAATGATGATTTGCGTATTTCAGGCGGAACTTATACGATTAAAGGTTATAAAAACGCCCTTTCAGCTAATGACGCAATCAATATCAAAGACGCAACAATGAATTTGACTGCTACTTATGATGCAATTCATGCAGACAATGATAAAAAAACGTCTCTGGGGAATTTCTATATCCATTCTGGCAAGATAACCATTCACGCTGGAGATGATGGTATTCATGCTTCTAACATTGCTCTTGTTGACGGTGGTACGATTAAGGTAGAAAAGAGTGAGGAAGCACTTGAAGGCAAGACTGTGACCATTAATGGTGGGAATTTGGATTTGACAGCTAATAATGATGGTATCAATGCTGCAGACGGCAGTAGTAGTAAAAAGACTCCGGGGCAAGCTACTGCTGGTGTCAGCCTGACAATCACCGGTGGTAAGATAAAGATTAATGCACAAGGTGACGGTTTGGATTCTAATGGGGATTTGACCATTTCAGGTGGGGAAGTTTATGTGGACGGTCCCACAAATGGTGGCAATGGTGCTCTTGACTATGATGGCAATGGCACCATTACTGGTGGCACCGTTGTAATGGTCGGTAGCAATGGCATGGCAATGGGCTTTGGCTCAAACTCTAAACAGGCCTCTATCCTTACGAATGTATCTGGGAATGCTGGTGCTAAGGTGACGATTTCTGATTCGTCAGGAAAAGAAATCCTCAGCTACACCGCTGCTAAGAATTTCCAATCTGTTCTGGCGAGCTCAGCTGCTATTAAAGACGGTAAAAGCTACACCATTACAGTCAATGGACAATCCACGACTGCAATAGCTAGCCTAACTACTCAAAATGCAAATGGGATGGGCGGAGGTCGGAAATAGCATGAAAAGAGGCTGGGGAGCCCCAACCTCTTTCGTTTGACCTTCACAATAAAACTAATCATACAATTTAAGAATAACACTAAGGAACTGCTTAAACAATTCCCCTTCCTTGGGCTTCAATATAGCACAATAGCAAAAAACAAGTCTATTTTTGAAGGAAAATATGTGCTATAATAAAATTAATGACATTAAAAAACTAGAGTTTCTTGCTCTAGCTTTTTATGTTACTAATTCTTCAAAATATCTCCTATTTCTGTCAAATTATCAACAGTCCAATCTGGAGTTTCTGCTGGGTTAGTTATGTGAGTCAAGCGACTAAAACCCTGCCGGATCCAAATAGTTCGCATACCAAGTTGTTTAGCTGGAAGAATATCATTGTCTAAACGGTCGCCAATCATCATAGCATGTTCAGCCAAGCAGTTTGCTTGTTGGAGAGCCAGCTTAAAAATGGCTAGATTAGGTTTTGCCAAGCCAACATCGGCAGAAGAAATAACGAGATCTATGTAAGAATCAATACCAAAGTTTCTCAATCTTACCAGTAGATTCGGTAATTGATTAGCAAGGATACCAATCTTGTAGTGTGAGTGAAGAGTTTTCAGCACATTCTTACAATCAGGATAAAGCACCTCTAAATCCGAATTCCAAGCTGGAGGTTTCAGACCATAATATTTCAGAGCTTCTACATCGCCTTTTTTATTTTCCATAAAATAGTGGATCATAGTTTGATAAAATGCTGCATAAGAAATATTAGTATCAGCAAGAGCCTGTTTAATCCGCTCTTGATAGGCTTTTTCTTCATTTACCAAAGTTGAGCCAACATCAAAGAATAACCAATCAATCTGTTTCATGCTAAACCTCTAATAAAGATTGATGTCTCCGCTGACAGCTTGGATAGCAAGAGAATCTGTAGAAGTTGATACTTTATGACGGATTGTGTTGCCAACAATTTGGTGGCTTGGCTGGAGCTGCTCAGAAATAGAAATATCTCCATGTACCGTTTCAATATCATAGCTAAAATCATGGTGCAACAAATGAAGCGTAACATCTCCGCTTGTTGTTTGAATAGAGGTTTTACCAGCAATTTCTAAAGAATGCGTGTCGAGATCACCTGATACAAGAGTAATTTTACAATCTGTTAATTTGGCATGTGCCAGATGGATATCGCCACTAGTAAGGGTCACATCGGTTTGTTGTAATTGACAATGCCGCATGGACAGATCACCACTTGCAAGTTCAATCGTTCCTTCTTGCGTTTGCAGTTGAGAGATATTGACGTCTCCCGAAGAAGATTGGCATGAGAAGGATTGGAGAAGAGTTCCACTTGGGATTTGAATGCAAACTGGATGATGATCCAGACCATTTTTCATAACGTTAATAATCCAACTCAGACCGCTAGCATATACTGCTCCTTTTTCTGTAATGTACCATTTCTTGTCACGAACAATCGAGCTTAACTGGTTGCTGCTCTTTCCGTTGTAGTATTTGATATGAAAGAAAGCATCAGGTGAAGGCTCAATTTGAATATCTTTAGTACTCACATCAATATGCAATTCAGAGACGGTTGAGTAATCTTCAAAGATATAAGTGTCGCTAGCATATTGTGAAGGATGAATATTCGGAGATGGTTGTTTTGCTGGACTATCAGAATTTATCTCTTCTGTCGAATGTGCTGAAAGCGAGCGAATAATCTCTTCTGCTGCGTCTCTAGGATCTCCTAACTCTTTAATAACTAATGCTTCATTTTCAGATCCAGCGTCTTCAAAGTATTCCGTAAAATAATCCATCGCTTCTTTATAGTCTGCCTCAGGTAATGTTTTTAAGGATTTCTCTAATGCGGCTAAATAATCAGTTCTTGTCATGACGAACGCTCCCTTCTATAATACCGTTGACTGTTGCTGTATACACTTTCCACTCCTCCTTAAGGGTACTTAATTGCTCCCGTCCATTTGGAGTAAGAGAGTAATACTTTCGTTTTCGACCTTGATATTCTTGAGAATAAGTTGTTAAGTAACGATTCTTTTCTAACTTTTTTAAAATAGGATATAAGGTTGATTCCTTGATATTGGCAATCAATTTAATCGTTTGGCTAATCTCATAGCCATAGGAATCTTCACTTTCCAAAATCGCTAGAATGAGAAATTCAATCAGGGTAGAAGATGTTGGAAAATACATGAGTCACCTCCTATGTATAATATTTTTATATATAATTTTTCTATACATAGTATAGTGCTTTTCATTTTCAAAGTCAAGAAAATATATAAAATTTTTATATATTTTTAAAATGTAAGTCTAAACCCATTTTCTTTTCTAGTTTTTTGAGACAGCACATCTGTGATTTCCCTAGGTTTGTTGTAAATAAACCTTAATTCTAGCTTAATTCATTAATTAAAGAATGTTTTGTATTGAAAAATTGCGCTAGAAAATGGTAAAATATACTAAGTCTATCTTAGAAGTAAGACAAAAGTGATGAATATAATGAAAAAACATAAAATAATTTTTAAATTTTTTGGGCAGACGCTACTTTATTTTGTGATATTTTTAGCCTTGCTTTATTTCTTTAATTATCTTGGCCAAGGTCAAGGTGGTTTTATCTACAATGAATTTTAGGAGCAGATTGTGACCAATTCAGTAATTAATGATATGATTGAAACGATTGAGTATTTTGCTCAGTCTCAACCAGATTTTCCAGTTTACAATGTCCTCGGAGAAGTTCATACTTATCATGATTTGAAAGTGGACTCAGATTCCCTTGCTGCAAAGATTGATAGCCTTGCGCTTCCTGAGAAATCACCAGTAGTAGTTTTTGGTGGGCAAGAATACGACATGTTGGCGACTTTTGTAGCCTTAACGAAGTCAGGTCATGCCTATATCCCGATTGATAGTCATTCCGCCCTTGAACGTGTGACAGCAATTGTGGAAGTGGCACAACCTAGTCTCATCATTGCGATCAATGAATTTCCACTGAAAGATAAATCGATACCAATTCTTGATTTAGCAACAGTTCAAGCAGCTTTTGCAGAAAAAAAGCCTTACCAGCTTACACATTCTGTTAAAGGGGATGATAATTACTATATCATCTTCACTTCAGGAACGACTGGAAGGCCAAAGGGTGTGCAAATCTCGCACGATAATTTGCTCAGTTTCACTAACTGGATGATTACAGATAAGGAATTTGCGACTCCAGAGCAGCCACAAATGCTGGCACAGCCACCGTATTCTTTTGATTTATCGGTTATGTATTGGGCGCCAACCTTAGCACTTGGAGGCACACTTTTTGCGGTTCCGTCTGCCATTACGCAAGATTTCAAGCAGTTATTTGAAACTATCTTGAATTTGCCGATTGCCATTTGGACATCAACACCGTCTTTTGCAGATATGGCGATGTTATCGGAAGATTTCAACGCTGAAAAAATGCCAAGCATTACGCATTTCTACTTTGACGGGGAAGAATTGACGGTTAAAACAGCACAAAAATTGCGTGACCGTTTCCCAAATGCGCGTATTATCAATGCTTACGGTCCGACAGAAGCAACGGTGGCTTTATCTGCCGTTGCCATAACAGATGATATGCTAGCAAACATGAAACGCTTGCCGATTGGTTATACTAAACTAGATTCACCAACCTTTATTATTGATGAAGATGGAAACAAGTTACCAAACGGTGAGCAAGGCGAAATTATCGTTTCTGGACCCGCTGTGTCAAAAGGCTATATGAACAATCCAGAAAAAACAGCTGAAGCATTCTTTGAATTTGAAAGGCTACCAGCCTATCATACAGGAGATGTTGGCACCATGACTGACGAAGGTTTACTTCTTTACGGTGGTCGCATGGATTTCCAAATTAAGTTTAATGGTTTCCGCATTGAGCTGGAAGATGTCTCACAAAATCTGAACAAATCCAAATATGTCGATTCGGCTGTGGCTGTACCGCGATATAACAAAGATCATAAAGTACAAAATCTTTTAGCCTATGTTATCTTGAAAGACGGAGTGAAAGAACAATTTGAGCGTGAGATCGACATCACAAAAGCTATCAAGGATGACTTACAAGATATTATGATGTCTTATATGATGCCTTCAAAATTCCTTTATCGTGAATCTTTACCACTAACACCGAATGGGAAGATTGATATTAAAGGTTTGATTAGTGAGGTTAACAATCGATGATGGATTTCATAAGACAGATTCCTCATTTGGAACCGTACGGGGATCCGCAGTATTTTGTTTATATCATTTTAGCCGTTTTGCCAATCTTTGTTGGTTTGTTCTTCAAAAAGAGATTTCCCGTTTATGAGGCCTTAGTTAGTTTAGCTTTCATCATTTTTATGTTAATTGGACCTAAATTAACGCAAATCTATGCTCTACTGTTTTATGTTCTTTGGCAAATGCTTTGGGTTTGGACTTATAAAATTTATCGAAAAACGGGAGATAGCAAATGGCTTTTCTATTTGCACATTGCTTTGTCTATCCTACCGCTTTTCTTTGTAAAGGTAACGCCAGCTATTTATGGTCATCAATCATTCTTGGGCTTTTTAGGAATTTCCTACTTAACTTTCCGTTCAGTAGGAATGATTATTGAACTTCGAGATGGAGTGCTAAAAGAATTTAGTTTGTGGGAATTTCTACGTTTCATGCTCTTTATGCCAACTTTTTCAAGTGGACCAATTGATCGCTTTAAGCGATTTAACGAAGACTATGAGACTATTCCAGAACGTGATGAATTGTTGGATATGCTAGAAACATCCGTTCAATATATCATGTTGGGTTTCCTATATAAGTTTATTTTAGCGCATATCTTTGGTTCCATGATTTTACCACCTTTGAAGCAGTATGCTCTTCAAATGGGGGGGATCTTCAACCTTCCAACCCTAGGAGTAATGTATGTATTTGGTCTAGATTTGTTTTTTGATTTTGCGGGCTATTCCATGTTTGCACTCGCAGTTTCTAACTTAATGGGAATCAAAAGTCCGATTAACTTTAACAAACCGTTTGTTTCGCGCGATTTGAAAGAATTTTGGAATCGTTGGCATATGAGTTTATCATTCTGGTTCCGTGATTTTGTTTTCATGCGTTTAGTTACAGTGCTCATACGAAATAAAGTTTTTAAAAATCGCAACACGACTTCAAGTGTTGCTTACATCATCAATATGCTGGTCATGGGTTTTTGGCATGGTGTTACTTGGTATTATATTACTTATGGACTTTTCCATGGCCTAGGTCTCGTTGTGAATGATGCTTGGCTACGGAAGAAGAAGACAATCAATAAAGAACGGAAAAAGAAGAATTTACCGCTATTGCCGGATAATAAATGGACGCAAGCAGTGGGAATCTTTATCACTTTTAACGTTGTAATGTTTTCATTCTTAATCTTCTCAGGATTTTTGAATGATTTATGGTTTAAAAAATAAAAAGGAGTTCTCTAATGGACGTAAAAGCAGAAGTATTAGAAATTATTGAAGATTTGTTTATGGAAGACGTATCTGACATGATGGATGAAGATTTGTTTGATGCAGGAGTTCTAGATAGCATGGGTACAGTTGAATTGATTGTTGAATTGGAAAATCATTTTGATATTCATGTTCCAGTCTCAGAATTTGGTCGTGACGATTGGAATACCGCTAATAAAATTGTCGAAGGTGTGATGGAGCTTCGCAATGCTTAAACGATTGTGGCTCATTTTAGGTCCAGTTTTTTGTGCCTTTTTGATGGTCGTGGCTTTACTGTTTTTCTATCCAACGAAGCAGCAACATGATTATCAATCTGAAAAGCGCTCAGCGGTTACTCTAACGGCAGGGAGTTTTAAGGGAAGAGCACAAAAGGTACGTGCTCTGACAGATAAAAAACATCGTTTTGTTCCTTATTTCGGTTCTAGTGAATGGTTGCGATTTGATAGTATGCATCCGGCTGTTTTGTCTGAAAAATACAAGCGGAATTATCGTCCATATTTTTTGGGACAACGTGGAGCAGCATCTCTCACACAATATTTTGGGATGCAACAAATGCTTCCCCAAATAGAAAATAAAACAGCTGTTTATGTGATTTCTCCTCAATGGTTTACAAAAAAAGGCTACAGCCCTGCAGCTTTTCAACAATATTTTAATAGTGATCAATTAACTAGTTTCTTGAACCAACAAGAAGGAGACATTGCTGCTCAATATGCTGCGAAGCGTCTCTTGCAACTATATCCGACAGTCGCTATGAAGGATAATGTAAAAAAAGTAGCTAATAATCAGAAACCTTCAAATTTCGATAAACAGTACATTCGCCTTATAAGCCGCTTAAATAAGCGCGAAGATGCTCTTTTTGGCTCCCTTTTTGCCGAACATAATGAGAATTATGAAAAATTAGTACAACCTCAGGTCAAGCGACTACCAGATAAATTCTCTTATCAGGATTTGGAAAAATTTGCAACAAAAGATGCTCAGAGAAATACCACTAATAATAACTTAGGAATTGCTAATAAGTTTTATAGACATCGCTTGCGGAAACACATAAAAAAATTGAAGGGAACGCAAGCAAAGTTTTCGTATATCAAATCTCCTGAGTATAATGATTTGCAACTTGTCTTGAATCAGTTTGCAAAGTCAAAAACGAATCCAATCTTTGTCATCCCCCCTGTCAATGCTAAGTGGATGGCTTACACAGGTTTGAGTCAGGAAAAATACCAACAAGCTGTGAAAAAAATTCGTTATCAATTAGAAAGCCAAGGTTTTACCAATATTGCAGACTTTTCAAATGATGGTGGAAAACCTTACTTTATGCAGGATACGATTCATATGGGATGGCTTGGATGGCTAGCCTTTGATAAGGCTGTGAATCCTTTTATTTCAAATCCAAAACCCGCTCCTACTTATCAAATTGATAATCGATTCTTTAGCCAAGAATGGGCGAATTATGATGGTGATGTCAAAGATTTTAAATAATGATTGTATCAAAGCTGAGAACCTCTCAGCTTTTTAGAATAGGGGAAGTGTTATGATACGACTTGCAAAAAGAGGAGATTTACCAGCGATTTTGTCAATTTTTTCTTATGCTAGAAAGTTTATGTCCCAGCAGGGCAATCCAACTCAGTGGGGCACGACTTATCCTAGCCGAAAATTAGTGATAGAGGATATTGAGCATGAAACATGCTATGTCTTTGAAAAAATGGGACAAATTGTTGGTGTCTTTACTTTAATAATCGGAGAGGATGAGACGTATCAATTTATTGAAAAGGGAGACTGGCACTTGAATCAACCTTATGGGACAATTCACCGCCTTGCTTCAAATGGTCAAGCAAAGGGTTTGGCCAAGCAATGTTTTGAGTTTTGCAGCCGAAAAGTCTCTTATTTGCGAATTGATACTCATAAGGATAATCGACCTATGCAGGCGGCTATTCGAAAATTTGGATTTCAAGAGTGTGGTGTGATTTATGTAGCAGATGGGAGTTCACGCTTTGCTTTTGATTATTATCATGTTGTAGGATAGACTGAAATTTAGCTATAAAAAGGTGTAAAGATAATAGGTTTAAAACTGGCAACTTGTAGAGTCTAATTATGCTGTTCGGCCCTCGCAACAGTTATCAGCTGCAGGGGTAATAAAAGCTTAGTAATTAGTTTGTTATTCTTACAGAGCCTTTATTGCTTACCTTAAACCATACTTTGAGCCAGTCATGAAAATTTGAAAGTCTGGGACGTTTGCTTCAGTTTTTTAACAACTTTAGTTACATTAAATAAAGATAAAATCTTCAATGGCTTTGGCAACACCGTGCTGATTATTGGTTTGAGTAATAGCGGTGGCTTGAACTTTCACAGGTTCAGGGGCGTTTCCCATAGCGACTCCAAAACCAGCTAACTTTATCATCGGAAGATCATTGAAATTGTCTCCGATTGCCATGACTTGAGGAAGCGGAACCTGATAGTGTTGAGCGATTTCTTGAAGGGCATTTTCTTTGGAGACATTCTTAGCAGTGACCTCTAAGTAATTATCTTTTGAAAGATAGAAAGCTGTATTAGGAAAATCAAGGGTTTGGAGATACCTGTAAAGTTGCTGAATCATTGTAGGTTCATCAATCAAGAGAAGTTTGTGAATTGGGACAAGTACATCTAAGACAGGAATGAGTAGATTTTGAATTGTGGGGACTTCTCCAGTGATGCCAGCTTCAATCTGGATCCACTTATCAAAACGGTCGGCTAGCCAGTTCTTTCCAGAATAGAGATTGATAGAAACTGTTGGAAATTCTTGCTTAATTAATTCAATGAAAGTCCGAATTTCTTTTTTATCCAAAGGGTGTTCAATGATAGTTTCATAATGTTGCGGATTACCTTTAATAACGAGAGCGCCATTGTAGCAAGCTAAAGGATTACCACCAAGTCCTAATTCGTGTGCAATTGGCTCCATGCCAAGCGGAGAGCGAGCAGATGCCAAGACAAAGGGGATATTTTTCTTCTTTAAAAGTGGGATTTGATCTTTCAGATTTTGGTCAACCTGATGTTGATCGTTTAAAATAGTTCCATCAATATCACTGACAATCAAATGAATCTTTTGTTTCTTCATAGTTGTACCTCTGTAAATTTAGTAGAGAATTTTTAAAGTGTTAGATAGGAGTGCCTTGATTTCTGTAGTTGGCTTTTGGTCTGTAATCCAATAGTCGAATGAACTGATATCGCTTAAAATATAATTGGAATTTTTTTGCCATTTCTCCTGCTCGGCTAGCAATACTTTCGTTTGGCTATGTTGCATGACTAGTTTTTTAATATAGGCATCTTCAGCATCCTCATAGCTAACTTGTCCATTTTTCAAACTTGCTGCTCCAAAGAAAGCAATGTCGAATTGAAGATGTTCTAATAATTCAGCTTCATTTAAGGAATAATAGAAGCGGTTTTTGGGATAGAATTTACCCCCCAACAGATGAAAATCAACTTGTTCATGCCCGCTGATCATGATAGCATTGTCCAAAGAATGTGAATAAATAGTGTTTTTTTGATTCATCAATTGAGCTAATTGCAAGATAATTGTTGAGACGTCAAAATAAAGCAGTTGTTCTTCCTCAATCAATTCGTACGCTTTTTGAGCAATTTTTCTTTTTTCCTTGGTAAATTTTTTGCTACGATCATTGAAGGAGAGGATTTGTTGTTTGTTTTCTAAAGGAAGGATTCCACCATGAGTCCGTTGTACGAGCTTGCGCTCACTTAAAATAGCAAAATCCCTGCGAATGGTATCTTTAGAAACGTGAAAATAGTCAACCATTTCCTTTGCAGAAAGCTGTCTTTTCTCTGCAAGTAATTCTAATATTTTATTTAATCGTTGTTCTTGATACATACTCTTCCTCCTATGATTTCATTTTAACATAGAGATTAAGTGTTTACAAGTTTTTTTAATGTTTTATAAGTTTTTTAACAGTGTGGTTCAACTGTAAAACCTTAAGGCAAATTTAAGTTAACTTTCTTATACTATAGATAATCCTAAAAACCTTTTCTCATACTAATCTCCTAAAGAAAAAAGCAATCGAATTGTACTGCCTTCAAAAGTTGGACAAATACGATTGCTTTTTTGTGTAAAATTCATGTTATAATAAGACCATGATTTCAAAAGAATTTCAAGAGCTGATGCGAGTAGATACAATTGCTACAGCAAAAGCCTTGCTTGGCATGCAACTTTGTTTGGATGGACAGTCCATAGGAAGAATTGTTGAAACGGAAGCTTATCTGGGTGCAAAAGATAGTGCTTGCCATAGTGCGCATGGTAAACGCAGTCCGAAAAATGAATCTATGTATTTATCAGCAGGGCATTGGTATGTCTATCAGATTTACGGTCATCAGATGCTGAATTTAGTGACGAGGGCTGAAAATATAGCAGAAGCCGTCTTGATTCGGGCCTTGGAATTACCAGATGGTACATTACTTGCTAATGGTCCGGGGAAATTAACCAAATTTGTAGGGATTAGTAAAGCTTTTGATGGTCAGAATTTACAAGAATCACGTTTGCAACTGGCAGCCGATGCACTTCCTTTGCAAATTAGTTCACGTCCACGAATTGGTGTTACTTGTGTAGATCATTGGCGAGAAGAGCCACTTTGCTTTTATGTAGCTGGCAATCGCCATGTGTCAAAAATTGCAAAAATAGGGTTATTACCAGATGAAGAAACATGGAAAAAGTCTATTGATGACGAATGTTGAAATGTTTGCAGAAGTTGTGGCGATGATGAATTTATTTTTTGATTTTCTGGAGTCATATGATTGATAAAAGGCATGACACTAAATAGTTTCTTTTTTGATGTTCGGATATTTGTAATAGGATAGTGATTTAGAAACAGACTTCGAATTGTTAAAGAAAAAAGAGAATGAAAACGAACGTGTGATTTCATAGAAATCTAGTTTCGAATTTCATTCTCGTTTTTTATAAAATTTTATCAGATTTTTCTACATAAAAGAGCGCAATAATCATAATGACTGTAAGAGCAAGCAAAATGATAATAGCTGGTATCCAAGAGCGGAAAAAATCTGCACTGTAACCAAAAAGAGCTGGACCAAAAGCGGCAAGGACATAGCCACCTGTTTGTGCTAATCCAGATAGCTGTGCAGTCTGATCAGGGCTGCTTGTTTTCATTGAAAAAGTAACCATAAGATAAGGGAAAAGTGCGCTTACTGCCGAACCAATAAGAATGTTGATAACGAGCCAGCATATAAAATTATTTGTTTGTAGCAGTAGCATGCTAATACCAATAAGACCGGATGTAGATATTAAACCAAGCATGATGAGACGATGGCGAGGAGAGAGCCGAGTTGTTAAGCTAGGAATGGTCATTGAAAATGGCAAACTAATCAGATTAAAAACAGAAGCTAAAAATCCAGCAGAAGCGTTTGAGATGCCAGCTTGTATGGCCATCGTCGGCAACCATGTTAGGCAAGTGTAAAAGAGTAGTGACTGCAAGCCGCCAAAAATGATAATGGCCCAAACTTTCTTACTTTTCAAAATAGAAGAGCTTGATTGCTCTTTGTTTTTACTCGCTAAGAAATGATTATAAAATGTATTGGGCAGCCAAATTAAAAGTGCTAGAAGACAGATAAATGTCAATACAAGGACTAGTCCTTTCCATGAACTGGCTTCTGTTATGGGCACGGCAATAGAGGAAGCAATAGCTGTTGACAATCCCATAGAGGTGACATACATCGTTGTTAATAGCCCGATCCGATGTGGCTGATTGGCTTGAATCACACTTGGTAATAAAACATTGAGTACTGCAATGGCAGCTCCAATGAGAAGGGTTCCTATATAAAGAAGTGGTAGGTTAAAAATCCGAATAAAGGATCCGACAGCAAGTAGCATTAGTACAAGAGTAAATAATTTTTCCAATCCAACTTTTTTCGCTAGACGTGCTGAAAATGAAGAGCAGAGAGCGAACATAATTAAGGGTAGGCTGGTCAAAAGACCAAGTGAGCTCACTGAAACATGAAGTCCACTAGCAATGTCCGTCAAGACAGTTGGAAGCGTTGTAAAAGGCGTTCGCAAAGCGACACCCACCATGATAATTCCTGGTAAAAAGAAAACAGAATGTTGTTTTTTCATAAATGCTCCTATAAGAGTTCTTAAAAGATTATATCATAGAAAGAATAAAAATTGTAAGCAAGACAACTATAAATTTTTAAAACAAGCTATTAGGCCGACTTTTTTGAAACTAATAATCTCAAACTATTCAGTAATACTAGCAGGGTGGAACTTTCGTGCAATGAGATACTAGCTATGATAGAGAGGTTTTTTGAAAATGTAAAGATAATTAAGAATACGACAACGGTCATGGAAAAAACGATGTTTTGAAAAATATTACGTTTTAATCGCTTTGACATTTGATAAGCAATAATAAGTTTTTTTAAATCATTTTTCATCAGGATAACATCAGCTGTTTCAATAGCAATATCTGTTCCTTCTCCCATTGCAATACCAATATCGGATGTGACTAGTGCCGGAGCGTCGTTGATCCCATCTCCAAGCATAGCAGTTATACCATTCTCTTTTTTTAGTTTTTGGATGATTGCGGCTTTTTGCTCTGGTAAAGTGTTTGCAATGACTTCATCAATACCCAACTCTTGTCCAATGGCTTGACCGGCCAAAAGCCCATCTCCTGTAAGCATGACTGTTTTTATACCTGCTGCTTTGAAATACTGAATTGCTGCTTTGGCGCCATGCTGTGGTTTGTCTTGAAAGGCAATGTATCCAACAACTTCTTCATTGATAGAAACAAACACGACTGTACAGCCTTGTTTTTCCTTTTCGTTTTTTACTGAAATCCATCTCTGTGCTACATTGACAAAGAGACTAGGTTTACCAATGCGAAATTCTTGTCCTTGATAATGACTTATTAGGCCTTCTCCCACCTTATTTTCAACTGTTAACGCAGGGAAATTATTCTGCCGTGTTTTAAAATAAGTTCCAATTGCAATCGCTAGAGGATGATTGGATTGATTTTCCATTGCTACAATAATGGTTTTTAATTTATCGTCAGTAAGCGTACTTTGCTCAAATTTATAACTAACAACGCTCGGTTTGCCTTCGGTGAGAGTTCCTGTTTTATCGAAGGCAACGACTTTTACATTGCTTAAATTTGATAAGAAAGCTCCGCCTTTGAAAAGGATTCCTTGCCGAGCAAGTTGTGAAATACTGGCTAAGGTTGCTGGAATGGCAGATACGGCGAAAGCACAGGGAGAAGCAGATACCATAAAGGTCAGTCCAATCTCAAGAGTGGTGAAGAAAGGTTGGTGAAATAAAAAGCTCTCTACAAGTAACAACATGCCAAAAATGAACAGTACAATATTTACATAAATTGGCTCAAATTGACGAATGCGACTGGCAGTTGGGGAGAGATTGTTTTGAGAATTTTTGACTAATTCTAGAATTTTTGCAAAAACAGTTTCCGAGCTATCTTTGGTAACTTGCATAATAAAAGTGCTAGCACCATTTATAGTTGCACCAAACACTTGATCGCCAACAGTTTTTTCGCACGGCATGGCTTCACCATTGATTGTTCCTTCATTGATGTTGGCTATTCCTTCTAAAATAATACCATCTGTTGGTACTTGTCCTCCATTTAGCACTTGGACATGGTCTCCTACAATTAATTCAGAAACTGGAACAACTGCTATGCCGCCGTCTGGATTGATTCGTCTGGCTTCTGTAGGATTTAGCTGTAAGAGTTGAGTAATCTCGTTTTGGCTGTGATTTTCTACATATTCCTCTAAAAAATGAGCTCCAGCAAAAATAAAGATGAGCAAAGCACCTTCACTTGCATTTTCTAATAAAACGGTACCAAGAGCTGCCAAAGCCATCAGGATATGTGTATTGGGTAAAAATTTCCCAGCTTTTTTTGTGTTTTGAATCGTCTCTTCAACACCTTCTAGTAGCACATGGTAACCTGAAACTAGCATGGCAAGGGTAGATAAAAGCTCTTGTGTCATTGTGTCAATAAGTGCTACGAAATTAATGATATAAATAAGAATGCCTATGAAGTATAAAATCATTGCTAATGAAATAGAATGTTTTATTTTCATGCGAATCCTCCCTCAGTGTAGTGTTAGCTTTAACCTTGTAATACTTGTACTATACTACTATACTATTAAGGGGAGGTCAAGTTGTTATGGGAATTTTTACAATTGCAATCAATTTCGCAATTAGCAGAGTTGTCAGTCATGGGTATACACATAATAAATCGATTCTTAGTCTGCAAAAGAAATTCAGATGGAGAGTATAATTGAAAATTATAGAAATAAGAGTTAGCTAAGCAATCAATTGTTAAAAATATGGGAAACTTCTGTAAAAGAAACTCAGCAGCTCATTCGCCAACATTTCAAAATGTATGGAATTACAAAAGTCACCATTCAGACAGACGAAAGTTTAGATGAGCACGAAGAATGCTGTATTGGTGGAGAAAATGAGGAATAAGGGAAATAAAAAATGGAACATTCCTCTGTCAAGGAGCTGTTGAAAAGTGTCAAATCTGTTATTAACAAGTTTGAAAAAGAAGACAGCTGAAACCATTATTTCTTGAACATCGAAAAAAATAGCTCAGGTTGTCATAGAGATAAGAAACTGCTAAAATATGAGTAGGAAGAATTTAACGAACAGAACCCTTTTGTCAAAGGTTTCTATAAACATATGGGATTTGAAGCGTATAAAAGAACAGAGTATAGAGAGCAGACATGTGAAATAGTGAGATTGAAGGAGTTCAATTATGGAAAATTTAGGACAAGCTTTTAAGGAATTAAGAGAAGCTAGGCATATTTCTTTAGCTGAGGCGACTGGCGAAGCATTTTCTCCCTCAATGCTTTCAAGATTTGAATCTGGAAAAAATGATATTTCTGCTTATAAGTTATTTGTGGCATTAGAAAATACACATATTGAGGTGAATGAGTACTTGTATTTAGCAAGAGGTTTTTCTAAAAGCCGGCTGGTTGAATTACAAGAAAAAATCCATCAATTAGAATTAGAGAACGATTATAAAGGTTTACAAAAGCTATATTACAAAGAGATTAGTGAAAATTATAAAACAGATTTAAAGAGTCATATGGTTAATGCGTTAGTTATAAAAGCTCATTTAAAAGGACTAGACGACACTACAAAGTTAACTGAAGATGAAGAAGAGTTTTTATATGATTATTTATTTGGCATTGAAATATGGGGTAAATATGAATTAACTTTGTTTTCAATTAGTTCCACTCTCTTGACGCCAGACTTATTTACTAGATATGCTAGAGAAATGCTTAGAAGGACAGATTTTTTAGGTTCAATGAATGATAATAGGGTTATTATACAAACAATGTTATTAAATGGCTTATTACTATGTATTGAAAAAGATGACTTTATTAATGCCAATTTTTTTGATAAACAAATTCAGTCTAACTTTTACAAAGAAAACGAAACATATTATAGGATAATCTATCTTTGGGCTAAAGGTTTATTAACTTATAAAAACGGAAAGAAACAAGAAGGGATAGAACAATGTAAACAAGCAACCACTATTCTCAAAAGTCTAGATTGCCATCAAGCTGCTAAATATTATGATAAAGCACTAGAAAAAATGATTCATCAGATAGAGAAATAAAAGTGTGACATTGAATATATTCAATGTCACACTTTTATAAAAATTAAATATACAAATTTTAATCACACTAAAGAGTGTCTTTTGGACAGTTTTAATAATTTTTTCTAGGGAAATAAAGCAGTTTATAAATTTTGAATATATTCAAGATTAATTTTGAAAAGTAAAAATGAAAGTATAATGGAACTATAGAAATTAGGAAGGAAAGTCGACCATGATAATTCATAATAATTTTTGTACATGACTAATACATAAAGTATTTTCTACACCTTAAATTTATTAGTAAGGAAGTAGCATATGACAAAATTTATCAATAATATCAATAAAAAAGAAATTGTACAATCTGACCAAAATATTAACATTACTATTGGATGCCCAATCATTTCATAAGGAAAAATGTTAACATCATTTTTGGATACTCATTGTTTAATACAATAGAGCTTTGTATAAGCTCTATTTTTTGAATTAGGAGAACATAAACATATGTCAAGTATTTTTAAATATAGAATAAGAGAGAGTTAGTTATTGCCAACATTTGGTTATAAAATCCATATCTCTGCAACGCCTTATAATTTTAATGAAATCCTCAATATTGTGATACCTTATCTTGAAAATAATAAGCTTTCTTACAAGTACATCTATGAAAAAGATGATATTTTGCAAAATTTTTCGATTAAAACAAGTATGTCGTCATCAGGAAAACTTATTACAATATATCCAAAAGACCAATTAAGTTTTCAAAAAATTCTTTCTGAATTGTATGACCGTATTCCAAAAACAACAGATGGGATATATGTAATGAGCGATCGTTCATACAGAGATTCTAATAATATTTTTTACCGATATGGCTTCTTTAAAGAGGATATAAATTATATTAAGGACGGTAAACTTACTTTGAATAGTCCAAACGGAGAAATATGGCAAGATTATCCTAAAAATTATTTTGATTTACCAAGTTGGATAGAGGATATACAAGAAAGTGACTTATCTGAAGAATCATATTTGTCCGAACATTATATCATAAATGAAGTTCTTAAAACATCAAGCGGCGGGAATGTCTACAAAGGAATTTCGAAAAGGAATAATTTGGAGATTGTAATGAAAGAGGCTAGACCAAATATACTTTTTTATGAAAATATCGAAAAACAACAGCTTCGTGAAAATGAATTTCAACTTTCAAGCAATATAAAAGCATATATTCCAAAGGCTATAGAAAGTGTGAATGAATGGATAAACCACTATTATATTTATGAATATATAGATGGAAAGACATTTTCAGATTATAGTAGTAACTATACTTTATATGGATACGAATTAAATAAGTGGGTAGAAAATACTAATAAATTTAAAAAATTGTTAGAAGCATTTTTTAAAACTTTAAAATTAATTTCCCATTTTCATAAAAATGATTTAATTTTAAATGATATTCATCCAGATAACTTTAAAATTGATAAAAATGGAAATATATATTTTGTAGATTTAGAGCATTCTTATAAATATGGTAAAAAACCAATTACAGGAATTTTTAGTAATATAAGTTTAAAGGAATGGAATTCTCTAGATGGGAAAGTTTCAGATTGTCATAAAGTGGGTAATATGATTTTATTCCTCGTTGGGAGATTACACATAAAAAGGCAGATAAAAGAAGAAGTTGAGATTTTAAAACAATTTCTATATTTTTATGGGATAGACTCTAATATAGATATTCTTATTAGATATTTATTTAGTAAAAATCCAGATATAAATACAGCAATGAAAATAATGTCAACTATTTATGCCAAATCAATTCAGGAACGAACAATATTAATTAATCCAACTATACATAATTGCAAGTATGATATTTTAAAATCTCCATATTTAAGCATTGAAGAATTAGTTTACAAGCATAATAAAAAATATGAAAAGTATATTCATAATCTAGATAATTTAGAAGTAATCAAACATTTTATAAATAATGAAAGTGATTTTGGTCTATACGGATTATCCGGAGTTTTGATACTTTTAGATAATTTATCAGTAGATAAAGACATTATTAACTATGGAATTGCTGAAATTCTATCTAAATCTCTTAAAACTAATTTTGGTCGGATGGTAAAGGTCTCTGATAAAACTGCGTCTCCATATTTAAAAAATGGATCAGCTGGCTTTATAAAAGCATTATGTAAAATTGATGCGCTAGAGTTTCGTCCTCTAATAGAAGAATTTGCTGAAGGGTTATTAGTTAATTTTGCTCAGCGTCCGACCTATTGGGATGGTATGTTGGGAATTGCTGATACTTTATTAGATGTGTACGAACTAACAAAGTGTAAAAAATATCTGGAATATTCGAATGTTTTAATCATTTCATCAAGCTTTTATTTGAATACAAGTAGAATAGAAAATTCAGAATTTTTAACCATTTATAATCGTATCCAATCAATTAAGGAAGGGAGAAGATGATGAAATTATTTTTGAAAAATCATCTATATGGTGTGTTAACATTATCACGCCTTCTAAATTCAATGGGTTCATATCTCTATAACATTGTATTCGTAGTTTATGCTGCTACCGTATTCCATTCGAAGTTAGTTGTGGGGATTGCAAATATAACAATGGTTATTCCTACAATATTTACGGTATTTGTAGGAATAAGAGCTGATAAAACTAGAAAAAAAGGAAACTGGCTAATTTATATAGGTATTATCCAAGCTGTGCTTTTTACGTTTGCATCATTAATTATTCATGAATCTACTTTACTTGTATTTTCATTAGTCTGTTTAATCAATGTAATTAGTGATACGTTGAGTGATTTTGCAAATGGCCTACGAATGCCAATTATCCAAAATAACGTTTCACAAGAGGATTTAGTTGAAGCTTATTCATTTACACAGTTTATTTCATACATTTGCAGTCTATCAGGACAAGCTATAGGTATATGGCTTTTAACTATATCGCATAATAACTTTGCATTCGTCGCCTTTATTAATGGAATTTCATTCTTCCTATCTTCTTTTGTTTTAATTACGATTAAAGATAAGATGACTTATAAAATTATTGATGAGGATAATAATCATGAAAAATTATCCCTGAAGAAACAAATTATAAAAATGTTTAATAATGTCAAAATGATATTTAACGATACCAACTCAGGAAATTTTATAAATTTATTAATTTCAATTCTTCTTCTAAACTCTTTAGGAGGGTCAATTACCGCCGTATACAATATTTTTTTACTAGAACACAATTTATTGAGTTTTACCTATAGCCAATCATTGCTTGTTGTTGAAGTAATTTTAGTGGGGGGAATATTGTTGGGAAGCCTAACACCAAATGATTATTTTTCTAGACTATCGATTGGGAAATTGGTAAGGATTAATTCCGTCATTTTTCTACTTGTAGCAATTTCAAATTTGTTCAGTCCTACCCCTTTAATTGGAATTTTAATACTTGCATTCGCGACGTATTTATCAGGAAAAGTCAATCCAAAAATTAATTCACTTTTATTAACAAATTTGCCATCTAATATTTTGGCTCAAACGAGTAATTTTCTCTCTTTATTGTTTACACTCTCTATTCCTTTAGGAGCTGCCATATTTAGTTTAACATCTTCTTGGAACACGAATATAACTTGGATTATATTTTTACTAATTGCTTTTTTAACGATTGTATTGTCTTCAGAGAATTTTTTCAAGAAGGAATAGATACCTATAACTCATATCCAACATTAATTTTTAGATAAATAAAAAGGTAGTTTTACTTACGTCTTCCGTTTTGAGAGTGCTAACAGAAATAAACTACACAAAGACCAATACTGTTAGTGCTATTATTGCTTTGCTAAGATGACTTAATCAGTTGAAATTCAGTTAATTTGCTAAAATAAAAAAGCCTTTGAAACATTGATTCCATAGGCTTTTCTTTATCTCAATTATTTAACCTCTGTAAGAGTTAAATAATTTCTATTTTAGCTGTTAGAAACGTTGGTACATCAATGTTTTTAGAATGCTACATAATAAAAGGTAGAGTGAATGGTAGAGTAGTTATTGCGTTAGTTCAGCAATCTTTTCAAGATAAATCCCCACAGCTTCTAACTTTCGTTGTGGTGCTAATTCAGCGTAAGTATCCATTGTAGTTGAAATGGATTTATGTCCCATTCTGACTTGGAGTTCTTTCCAATTTGTTCCAGCATTAAGTAGCATTGAAGCATGAGTATGTCGGAATAAATGGAAACCATAGTTTGGTAATCCAAGACCTACTAACCTTTTCTTAAGAGTTGTTCTCTCGTTTCTATCACACATATAGTTCCCATAGATTGTAGGGAAAATCAGTTTTGTTCTATGTCTGTTGTGCAATTCGAGATACTTGTTCATTTCATTGTGGAAATCTATGAGTTTTTCTATTATGGGGAGAGGGACAGGAACAGAGCGATTTCCTGCATCAGTTTTTGGTGTAGCTTTACAGATAACTTCCCCTTTTGTCCCATCTTTTTTATTTGCAGTTTTCCACATCAATGTTTTACTGACGTTAATAGAAGAATTTTCAAAATCTAGGTCATCAATCGTTAATGCAAGTAGTTCATTTATTCGCAAAGCGGAGGCTAATAAAGTATTACAAATTAACTTAAATCTACGATTGGCTCTAGTGTTATCTAAACTTTCAAGATAATTAAGCCATACTACAAGACTATCATCATGTAATACCATGATGCGTTGCTTATTTGATTTTGGCTTAGGTGGTATCTTGACAGAGACAACAGGATTAGTAATTAGTCCATAGTTTGTAATTCCATAGTCAAAAATATCTTTCAACTTATGGATAACAGCACCAAAATCTTTAGCACTACCTTTATCAGCACGCTTTACACCAGATTCAATGGACTCTTTTGATTTCTTTGCCAAATCATTTAACCAAAGCTGGATATCCGCAGATTCAATTTTATCTGGTTTGTAATCTCCAAATTTAGGGATAATATAATCATCAAGATAACCTCTTACTCTGTTCAGTGTATTATGCGAGTTAAGCCAGGTCTTGTATGATTTAAACCATTCTTCAGCTAAATCTTCAAGTGTATCAATGATGATAACTTTTTCTCGTGTTGAGCCATTTTTTTCAAATTCTAGTCGAGCTTGAATGATTGCTCTATCTAACTGTTTTAGTGTCTTGGCTGTAATGGTAGTAGTAACTTGTTTACCAGTTTTTACATCTTTTCCTAGAAATGCACCTTTTAAGGTGTATGATATGGACTTATCTTTTTTGATTTTTTTAATTATCTTTTTTCCGTTATGGATAATGAATTCTATTTTCATAGTTGCCTTTCTTCATGAATATTGAAGTAGGCTAAAATAGTTACCACTCTTTCTTTTAGATAAAACTATTTTAGCACAATTTTTCAAAATTAGGGTTGCAAGAAGTCAATAATATCATCTAATAGATAGAAGACAGTTCTTGTTCCCTCGATAGGAGGTTCTAACCTTTTTAGTCCTTTTTGTTCCCAAGTTTTTAGTGTGTTTGGAGAGATGTTTAGCTGTTTTAACAATTCTCGCTGTTGTATTATCTTTAGTTGTATTATCTTTAGTTGTATGTTCTGTTCTTTGATTTGAATGAGTTTGATAAGTGTTTGCAATGATTGTTCAATTTGTTCTAATTTTTCGTTATTCATTATTCTCTTTCTCCTCTGTGTTTGAATTATGGAGTCGATTAGGATTGTATCGTCGTGAATCTAGGTACTTGGCGAAGAAATATGTACGTTCAATGATAAGTCCTAATAAATTGGTATTGTTTGCTCGGGCATACCAGACCAATTCTTCAAATTCGGTAAAGTCGTTCTCTTCGATAATATCGACTACTTCATGTATAAAATCCGAGGAGTTCATCTCCATCAAGAATTTTTCCAAATTAAATCCACAACCGACTTCAATATCCTCAATGTTGTAGGGGGTCTTATCTGGATTTTCCGCATGGGTAAAGTAGTCAAATAAACCAGTGGGAGACATAACTACCTCCACATGTGCTGGACCGTTCAGTTTGTCACTGATGATATTTGATACTTGAGAATAGCTTTTCAGTGAATCAAAGAAGAAAGCACCGTGTTTGTGCGACTTTTTGAACTCTCCTGTTTGTTTATTAACATCTTTATCATGCCAAGGACTAAGAATAAAGGGGATATGAAGTTCCTCTAAGATAGTCAAGTAGTCCTCTGGTGCACTTTCCTCGTAGAAGAGAAACGTCCATTTGGTTGAGCGTTGTTCTTTTGCCATAGGCAGTTACCTCATTTCTTTTGGGCTCTATTACTAAGGAGAAATGGCAGGTCAGATGCAAAGTTTTTTGAAAAAATTGAATTTTTTATGATTATTGATTATTGACCTATTGGGGGTCGTAGTAACCCCAATAGGTCATGATAGATAAGAATATAAAAAGGGGCTGTCTGGCTTTTGCTTAACGCAAGCCACAGCCCCAAGGTATTAACGTTTTTGTCCAGTGAACCACAATTGGTTACGAACTCGAATAGGAGAGGAGAAATAATAGTCTGCGTGTTGGCTGACGATTTCTTCTTTTAATTGTGCTTCCATCTCTTTTAGGATTTTTTGCCCCTGTTGGTCTCTAGGGACTTTTAGAAAAATAGTGATGGTATCTTTTCGTATATCTACAATACACTTGCGAACAGCTCGGTTAAATCCGTTATGGATTGGATTGATAGTGGTAACGGTCTGATGTTCAAGGTTGCTTATCTTCTGTACTCGTTCACGCTGAAACAGGAAGTGTCGCAACATGAAAGTACGATAGACAGATTGACAGTAATTCCAAAAACTATCTGTTTTCAATCGTTGTATCATCTCTATCCCAGCCAATAATAAGGCAAGTAGTAGAGAAACAAGAGCAAATCTATGACAAACGGAACTAATGAAATCCGTAGTACTTTTGACCGTATCTAGATTGAAAAATGTGATGTTGGTTAATTGAACAGAAAGAAAATTGAATAAGCAGCCAAATGCAGAACAGATAGGAGCAAATAGAAGTAAGTATAGTATGAGATTGAAACTTCTCATAAAGTATGTTTTAGTGGTCATAAAATACCTCGCTTAGTGTAGTAGGTTGGACAGAGTAGGGGCAGAATTTGGTAGGGGTGTTCATTGTCGATAACTTGAATGATGCCTGTTCCATGTCCTGTTGGAATGACAATACCCTCTGGGTCTAGGTCTGGAAATAAGAATTGAGTGGTTTTATGATTGATATTTCCAATTTGTATCAATACGTTTAGCTGTTCCCTCACTGAAATGGGGATAGTGTTATGGTCAAAACGCTGGCTTACTAAAAAGAGATGGATTTTGGTAGCACGTCCCAACAAGGCAATTTGTGAGAGTAAAGAGAAAAAGGCTTCTTTGATGTTCTTATTGACTCCCTCTGATAGGGCTAGGACTTCATCAATGACAATGGTTAGATGAGTAAATTGATGGTTGGGGTTATCATATAAGATAGCTTGTCGTTTCTGAATGAGGGTTGCACATTGGCTTAATTGTTCATTGACTTGTGAAACGAAATCAGATTTTGAACGGTTTTCGACAGGGTGGATAACTGCAATTTGATTTTCCCTTGCCCATCGGCTTGGTGTATCGAATTTTGGGTCAATTATAATTAAGTCAGACATATGTTTCAGAACACTCAAAAAGTACGTTAAAGCATAGCTTTTCCCAGAGCCTGAATTTCCAGCAATAGCCCAGTGATTTATCTTTTCAAGGTTTAGTTCAAAGTGCTTCATAATGGGAATTTTTCCTTGTGGTAGGCTAGCTGAAAATTTATCCAAATCAGGAATAGTTAAACGTTCTGAAATTCCCTTTTTCCAAGGGAAAAACAATCCACGTTGAATGTGTAAGTCATCTGTTTTGAGTGGAACAAAATAGGTTGCATTTTGTTTCAAGAGAGTAAATTGAGGGTAGAGAGAAGCGTTAGCAATCAGAAAAATTTTCTTGTACAAGTCATCATCAAGAATATAAGCACAAGGCAGGCGAGGGACAAAGACAAAGCCGTCTTCTTGAATAATGACGTTAAAAGAATTAGTATAGCTGGTTTCCCCCTGCATTAAAGCCCCCAGAGCCATGTTTAGGCTCTGGAGCAGGTAAGATTGCAGGAAAGATTGGTTCAGCGCATCACGAGATTGTGAGGTCATTACCGCACCTCCTTGATACCATTTGCTTTGAAGTAAACGTTATATTTTACTTCGCAAGCTTGTAGGGTGTCAAATTGAATCATGGATTGGAACGATGGAAGCTCAATCCTATCTTCGAATTTTACTTGGAAAGGGTCTTGCCCTTCCTGTACAAACCATGCTTTATAGGCTACGATTTCTCCTGTTGGTTTTCCTTCTTCAAACCGTTGTTGTGGTTCAAGTTCGGTACTAAGTGAGTAAATCGGTTGTTTTTGACTGATAATTTTATCAGCCAATGTAGTTGTATAACCACCTTTTGTGGTTTTCATTTTAAACGCCATAGGGCTGTTCCTCCTTTATTATTGAGAAATAATGCGAATGCGAGTTGCTCGGTTTTGGTCGTGAGCTGGACGTAGTTGTTTTGGTTGTGTACCACCTCCTTATTACTAAGGAGAATGAGACAGCTAAACGCAAAGTTATTTGTTGAATTTTTAATTTTTTTACAAAAAAATCCAGTGATAAGAGACACTGGATTTGAGGGATTAGCGATAAGTTTTTAATAAAGGTGCTAATTTTTTTAGCGCTTTACAATAATGGGATTTAACTGTTACATCACTCATTTTTTTATAATGTTCAGTGACATAGCGAGCCGTTTCTTTATAGCTTGAACCTTGTTCCGCTATCATTTCAACAATCTTACTGTCAATTTCTGATAGGGATGCTTTAGCTTCACGAATAGCTTGTATTAACTCCTCTAGGATTAAAGCTTCTTCGGGATTCAAATCAGAACTTGCAACTACTTCATAGCGTTCACGTCGTTTACCGTCATTACGAGCTATGTTTTCTTCCATACTTCGTTTATGGTGGTATCGGTCACGCCGTTCTGCATTACTTTGTTCTTGTTGAAGCAAACGAGTTACTTCATTCCAATTTTTAGCTTTAATAGCTTCTGTGATTTTACGCTCACGGCGTTCTTGTACTTTATTACTCATAGTAATATATGATCCTTTCTCGTCCTTGGACAGAAAGAAACGTATATGAGCAAATATTGAACGCTGAGTATGCTAAAAGGCACAACAAAGAAACAGCGAAACAATTCTATGCAAGACATGACCTTTATTGTCATATCATCATATTTGTTTCAATCTGTCCTTTGATGGCCATCAATATGGACTGTTAAAATTTTTATCAAGAGTTTTTCTTGATATATTCAGTATAAGGCATAATGTTCTTTTATTTTTTACTTCTTTTTTTACTTCAATAGACTAATTTGTAAAACGAAGCGCAAAAAAAACTAGGCGATTCACCTAGTTTTTAAAGAGCAAATTTTCGTATCTCTTCTTCGCTTAATAGTTTAATAAATGCTTGTTGAACTCTATCTAAAGTCGAAGCCATTGCGAGTAATTCCTCGTTTAATTGTTCTTGGAAATAGTATGTTACTTGTGTATTATTCGTCAATAATCCCTCAATATAGCGATTGACGCTTGTATTGTCTAAATTAATATCATATAGGTCAACTAAATCAATAAGGTCGATTTCGCTTAGTCCTTGAGCTGCAGCTTCTTCAATTCTTTTCTTATCCTCTAGTGAAAATCTTGTGGGCTCTATTTGAATACTGGATATTTCCTGAATTGGTCTTGTTGCATAAGGATTGGAAACCCAGCTGATTATTTCATCAAAAGTTTTTTCCTCAATCCTTTCTATATCAGTGGATTTATGAATACGAATACCCATATTTGTTAGCTCCTTTTCAGAATATTTTTGGTACAAGTCTGTGATATCTTTACCTTGACTTACTAACTTCATAAAGTCATAATTTATCTGTGCAAATTTTGATTTATCTATTTTTTGACTTCCGTTTGACTTAACTGATAAAGTTGACCTTGCTTTTTTGGAACTAACTAACGGAACGGACGTAAGGTAAGATTTTGGGATATTTTCTTTATACATTCGTTCTAGAATATCATCAACCAGAAATCCGATATTGAATAGTGGATTTTCTTTGAGTTTTTTTATTAGATTAGGGATAATTTCTGTCGAAACGTTATCATACCACCATTTATTGATGAGAGGATCAATGTTTTCTTTCCTAAATGTTGAGGGTATGCCATTTCCGTCCAATTCAAATAGGATACCACAGACATTAACTTCAAATGATTTAATTAAATTATCCCCTAACATCAACCAAAGAATATCAAACATTTCTTCAAAATCAATGACAGTCAATTCATTGATGGTACGGGTTCTAAAACTTCTAGCGAGGTTATAACTTTTTTCACCAACAGTAATATCAATGTCATCTTTCTTGTGAAAAGTATCCATTTCAGTTTCATCAGAAACCAAAAAATTTTTTCTTTTAATATTGAAATTTGCGAATGTCTTAGAAAGTCTAAGACAGCTAGATTGGATTGAAATTAAATCATCACTCATGAAAGAATATAGGTTTTCATCTACAGCCTCTAAATCTCTATATAAAATAGAACTGAAAAAATAATGAAACAGATTCTCAATAAACTCATCTAACTCTCCAAAAACGATATACGTATAGCTCGAAGCGGTTAGAGCATTTAAATAAACTAACATCGAACTCGTAATTGGTCGCTTACCACTTTCAACTTGACTAACTTGACCTGCATTGCCTAGTTCGCTTTGTGTAATATTGTGTTTTTTTCTTAAATTTTTGATACGAGTAGGTATTTCTTGTGAATAATTTTCTTCAAAAAATTTCATATATAATCCCCCTATAATCATGGAAAAGTAGTAAAAATAGTTGTTATCCTAGTTGATTAAAAAAATCTCTGATTTCCTCATCTTTTATAAAATAATATATAATTTTCCCATCTCTTCTAGTGTCCAAGATGTTTTGATTGGCTAGTTTACGAAGATGGTGGGAGGCAGATGCCATACTGAGATTTAGTAAACAGGCTATATCGCAGACACAGAGTTCTTCAACAACAAGGAGATAAAAGATGATATTTATCTGTTTATTATCGGTAAACTTTGATAAAATGCGAAGTGATTTTTGGACTTTTTCCTTTTCAAGGTAGTTCGTTGCGGTTGTAACATTTTGTTGATTTATAACATTCACTTGGCAGATACTATCTTTTTTCATAATATTTTCTCCTAGCTTAACACAGTCCATAGCATGTCAAAGCTGTTGTTTTCAATCAGGATATACATCCCCAATCCTAAATAGACAACGGCAATAAACCATCTGCTATATTTTTCCAAAGTTTCTCCAACAGAAGGGACTTGTGCCAATTTTTGGGCAGAAAAAACCAAGAGATAAATCATGACTAGAAAAGTAAGTAAAGTCACTATCAAATTCGCTAAATTTAAGGTGGTAAAATATGGGACAAAAACACCAATATTGTCAGCACCACAACTTGCAAAAGTAATCATAGCGACTAGAAAAATCAGGTTTTTATTATCTTTTCGCAAACCATCTTTTGCAATAGCTTCTCCATCAGAATCTCCTAAAAGCAAAACTTTGAGTCCTAGGAAAATTGGAATCAAACCGAGCAAACCTAAAATCTCTTTACTAGGAATATAATTTAAGACAAATGCAAAAAGTAAACTTAGCAATATTAGACTAACAGAGCCTAGAAACTGTCCTAAATAGATGTTAATGATGTCTTTTCTGCTTTTTCTTTTGGCAAAAAATAACATTAGGATAATAAGTAAGTCTACGGCTGTCCCAGAATACAGGATTATTGAAGTAACAACATTTTGAATCATAAAATACCTCATTCAAATATATTTTTGAATGTATTCTAACATTAAACTTTGTAGATGTCAACTTAAAATCCACCAAAATATAGATAAGAAGTTAATGTACCAAATATTAAAAAGCCCTGCCATCGAAATGATAGCAGGGCTTAACTTCAATATCCAGATGATATATTTATCTAAAAAAGGTAGAGTAAAAGGTAGAGTTTTTATTGATTTGTAGTGCGATATAATGAGTTTCAAAAAATCAAAAATCGCTTAAAATCAATATTTTGACGTCTATTGACGTGTACTGAAACCCTTACTTAACCTCTGTAAACACAACGTGCTTGCGAAGTTTTGGTGAGTATTTCTTCAATTGAAGACGGTCTGGAGTGTTACGTTTGTTTTTAGAAGTAAGGTACAAGCGTTCACCAGATGCTTTGTGTTCAAGTGTAATATTTACGCGCATGATAGCTCCCTTCTATTATTCAGCTGCAGCAGCTTTGGCGATTTTACGTCCTTTGTAGTATCCTTTAAGGGATACACGGTGAGAACGTGAGTAATCTCCAGTAGTTTCATCAAAAGTTACAGATGGAGCTGTAATTTTGTAGTGAGTGCGACGTTTGTTTTTTTTCGCTTTTGAAGTGCGACGTGCAGGTACTGCCATTTTAAATTCTCCTTTTAGTTTTTAAAATCTATTCAATGATGAATTTCATCAACTTTAGTAGTATATCAAATTTTTTTTGTAAAGTAAAGTTACTTGACAATTTTTTTGACAAACTAGCCAGTTTTTTTCAGCAAAGGGAAGTTTTCTATGGGAAATATTTTCAAATGTCCCGCAAAATAACGGACTTGTGGTACAATAATTATATTATATAAATTCGAGGAAAGACTATGAAATTACAAAAACCAAAGGGCACACAAGATATTCTTCCAAAGGATTCTGGGAAATGGCAGTATGTGGAAGAATTTGCTCGTAATACTTTTAAAAAATACAACTATGCTGAGATTCGCACACCACTGTTTGAGCACTATGAAGTGATCAGTCGCTCTGTTGGGGATACGACCGATATTGTGACGAAAGAAATGTATGATTTTTATGATAAAGGCGATCGCCATATTACCTTGCGTCCTGAAGGGACAGCACCTGTCGTACGTTCTTATGTGGAAAATAAGCTATTTGCGCCAGAAATCCAAAAACCGGTAAAACTTTACTATATGGGTTCAATGTTTCGATATGAGCGTCCACAAGCTGGTCGTTTGCGGGAATTTCATCAGATTGGTGTAGAGTGTTTTGGCTCAAACAATCCTGCGACCGATGTAGAGACGATTGCTATGGCAGCCCAATTTTTTAATGAAATTGGTATTCGCAATGTGACGTTGCAATTGAACAGTCTGGGGAATGCGGAGAGTCGTGCCACTTACCGTCAGGCCTTGATTGATTATTTGATGCCATTAAAAGACAATCTGTCTAAAGATAGCCAACGGCGTTTGGAAGAGAATCCTCTTCGTGTATTAGACAGTAAGGAAAAAGAAGATAAACTTGCTGTTGAAAATGCACCGTCTATTTTGGATTATCTAGATGAAGAAAGCCAAACTCATTTTCAAGCTGTGCGGTCGCTGTTGGAGGCTCTGGAAATTCCTTATACTATCAATACCAATATGGTTCGTGGATTAGATTATTATAATCATACGATTTTTGAATTTACCGCAGATGTAGCAGGTAATGAACTGACAATTTGTGCAGGGGGGCGTTATGATAGCCTTGTTGCTTATTTTGGTGGGCCAGAGACAGCTGGGTTTGGCTTTGGAATGGGTGTGGAGCGCCTCCTCCTCGTTCTTGAAAAGCAAGGTGTGGAATTGCCGCTAGAGGATAGCTTAGATGTTTATATTGCAGTTTTGGGAGAAGGTGCTAATAATACAGCATTGGAAATTGTGCAAGCACTTCGCAGGCAAGGGTTTACAGTTGAGCGTGATTATTTAAATCGTAAGTTAAAAGCGCAATTCAAGTCAGCAGATACCTTTGGTGCTAAAGTGTTAATAACTCTTGGCGAAAGTGAAATTGAAAGCAAGCAAGTCACTGTCAAAAACAACCAAACGCGTGAAGAATTAATTGTCGATTTAAATCAGATCCAAGAAGATTTTCAAGCAATTTTTAAGCAAGTAGGATTTTAGTTGAGAAGTGCAAAAACTAGGTACTAGCTTTCTGCTATTATTTGTGTAAGGTGAACAGAGGTTGAATAACTGATGAAAAAAATTGTCATTCCATCTATACTTCAATTTATAATAGTTTTTTTAGCAATAGGTGGTATTGCTTATTTTGTGAGAGGAGACTTTTTCTTTCGATTTTTAGCACCGATTTTTGGTTTAGCGGCAGGACTGTTGCGCTTAGCCTCAAGTTATGTTGTTAAGATTTTGCATCCTGAATTATATGAAAGAGAGATTAAGAAATGAAACTTAATCTCCTTTTTATGAGAGATTAGGTTAAGATAAGAAGTTTTTGAAAAGCGGACTTCTTTTTCATCTTTTTTGTGGTAAAATAGTAAAAGAATTAAAAGTTTGGAGAATAAAAATGAGACGTTCAATGTATGCTGGACGTGTTCGTAGTGAACATGTCGGTCAAGAAATCACTTTAAAAGGCTGGGTATCTCGTCGTCGTGACTTGGGAGGCTTGATTTTCATTGATTTACGTGACCGCGAAGGCATTATGCAGCTGGTTATCAATCCCGAGAATGTGACTAAAGAAGTCATGGGAACTGCCGAAAAGTTGCGAAGCGAATATGTTATTGAAGTGACTGGAAAAGTAGAAGCACGTACGCAGGCAAATGATAAACTTGCAACAGGAACTGTTGAACTGCATGTGGAGACTTTGACAATTCTCAATACAGCCAAAACAACTCCATTTGAAATTAAAGATGGTATTGAAGCGAATGATGATACACGCCTTCGTTATCGGTATTTAGATCTTCGACGTCCTGAAATGTTAGCAAATTTGAAATTACGAGCTAAAGTAACACATTCAATTCGTAATTACTTAGATGAGCTTGAGTTTATTGATATAGAAACTCCGTTTCTTACGAAGTCAACTCCAGAAGGTGCGCGTGATTATTTGGTGCCAAGTCGAGTGAACCAAGGGCATTTCTATGCATTGCCACAAAGTCCTCAGATTACAAAACAATTGTTGATGAATGCTGGTTTTGATCGTTATTATCAAATTGTGAAGTGTTTCCGTGATGAGGATTTGCGTGGCGATCGTCAACCAGAGTTTACACAAGTTGACTTGGAAACTTCATTTCTTTCTGATCAAGAAATCCAAGATATTACAGAAGGCTTGATTGCTCAAGTGATGAAAGAAACAAAGGGGATTGAGGTTACACTGCCATTCCCACGAATGACATATGATGATGCAATGACTTTATATGGAAGTGATAAACCAGATACTCGTTTTGAAATGCTTTTGCAAGACTTGACAGATATTGTCAAGGGGATTGACTTTAAAGTTTTTTCAGAAGCACCAGTAGTTAAAGCTATTGTTGTGAAAAATGCTGCTGATAAATATTCTCGTAAAGATATTGATAAGCTGACAGAACAGGCAAAACAATATGGTGCAAAAGGACTTGCTTGGGTCAAAGTGGCTTCAGATGAATTAAATGGCCCAATTGCTAAATTTTTGCAAGGCTTGACAAGTGAGTTGACAGATGCTTTACAGCTAGAAGAAAATGATTTGGTTCTCTTTGTAGCTGATACTGTAGAAGTTGCCAATGCAACTTTGGGTGCACTTCGTGTCCGTTTGGCAAAAGAACTAGGCTTGATTGATGAGTCAAAATTTAATTATCTTTGGGTAGTGGATTGGCCAATGTTTGAATGGTCAGAAGAGGAAGGGCGTTATATGAGTGCACATCACCCATTCACCCTTCCACAAGCAGACACAGCTCATGAGTTAGAAGGTGATTTGAGTAAAGTTCGTGCTATTGCTTATGATATTGTCTTGAATGGTTATGAATTGGGTGGTGGAAGTCTTCGTATGAACCATAAAGATTTGCAAGAACGAATGTTTAAAGCCCTTGGTTTTTCTAAAGAAGCAGCTACTGATCAGTTTGGTTTCTTGCTAGAAGCTATGGATTACGGTTTTCCACCACATGGTGGGTTAGCTATTGGACTAGATCGCTTTGTCATGTTGCTAGCTGGTGAGGAAAATATCCGCGAAGTGATTGCTTTCCCTAAAAATAATAAAGCAAGCGATCCTATGACACAGGCGCCAAGCCTAGTTGACACTAAGCAGCTTGAGGAATTAAGTTTACAAGTAGAAACTCATGAAGAAAACTAAGATTTATAAACGATTTCGTTATTATTTGCGCCGTTTGGCTTATAATTTTAAATTGATACAAGTGCTTAAAAGTATCTCCCGTAAGAAGTATGATGAAAAAATATCTGCTTCACTAATCTATGGTTTTTTATCTGCAGTTGCAGTTAATCTCTTCTTTCAACCGGGGCATGTGTACTCGAGTGGGGCGACGGGATTGGCACAGATTTTAGCCGCTTTAAGTACACGTTTTTTGGGATTTGCCATTCCTGTTTCTGTAACTTTTTATCTCATCAATATCCCACTAATGATCTTGGCTTGGTATCAAATTGGGCACAAGTTTACAGTGTTTACTTTTATTACGGTTTCCATGAGCTCACTGTTTATCCAGTTTGTTCCTGAAGTGAGTTTAACAAATGACCCAATTATCAATGCATTGTTTGGTGGGGTTATTATGGGAATGGGAATTGGCTTTGCTTTGCGTTCCAATATTTCTAGTGGTGGGACAGACATTGTCAGTTTGACAGTTCGGAAGAAAACAGGCAGAAATGTCGGAAATATTTCTTTTATTGTCAATGGGATGATTATGATTATTGCGGGTGTGACCTTTGGGTGGAAATATGCGCTTTATTCGATGATTACGATTTTTGTTTCGAGTCGGGTGACAGATGCCGTCTTTACCAAGCAAAAGAGGATGCAAGCTATGATTATTACCAGTTATCCTGAAGCTGTTATTGAAAAAATCCACAATAAGTTGCATCGTGGTGCAACGATTATCAATGGTGCAGAAGGTACCTACAATCATGAGAAAAAAGCAGTTTTAATTACAGTTATTACGCGTGCTGAATTTAATGAATTCAAGCATATCATGCGAAAAGTAGATCCACATGCTTTTGTATCAGTAGCGGATAATGTTCACATTCTTGGACGTTTCGTGGAAGAATAAAACCATCAGATTAGCTAGTTCAGCTAATCTGATGGTTTTTTGGTTAGTCACCTTTAAGACTGTCTTCCTTTTTTAAGATCAAAATCAATAGGAAGTGAGCCAAAGAGTTTTTGTTTTAAAGTATAGAATGAAGTAAATCGATACAATAGCTGAGTTCAAAAAGTACAGCTTTGAAAGGTGGATAGGACTGACAAAGCAAGGTTTTTTCATGATTATTTAAGTACGAGAACTTGTTTTCCAGGGACAGTATAGTAATCTTTGTTAGCGTCGAGAGGAGTATCAAGGCTGATTTTGGGATAGTTGATAAACACAGCTTGTTTATCCTGATTTGGATAGATAAATGAATTGTTCCCAAAGTTAATGAGGATAGTGATTTGATTTTCTTTTTCTTTGATTTTGTATTCGACTATAGATTCATTCAGCCATTGAGCAGAGCAACAATTTTTGATTTCTGTACGTGTTTTCAAACGTAAGAGTGGATGTTTTTTTCTGAATTGAATGAGCTGACGGATAAACGCCACATCTTTTTCATATTCAATTGAGCGTAACCAATCTAGACGGTTAATAGTATCTGGAGTATTATAAGTATTCTCAATGAGATTCTTGCTGCGGAAAAATTCTTGTCCACTGTGGATGAAAGGTACTCCTTGTGCAAGGATGGAGAGATGCAGAGCAAGTCGGGCATTGTCAAGCTGTTCTTTCAAATCAATCTTCAAATTCTGAATCGCGAAGTAATCAAAGGCAGTTGCATCATCATGGCACTCTACATAATTTATGGCTTGATGTGGGGCGATAAAGTGTTTAGTGCCTGTGACGCCGACATTAGCAGTTAGGATATTCTCGATGGAACTTATCGAATGCTTTTCTTGTAATTGTTTTCCTTCTGCAATGGTTGCTTTTATTGTATTGCGGAAATGATCATTGAAAAAACCATAACTTGGTAATTTGTCAGCATTAAACTGGTGAGCCAGTCTATTGTTATCTAGGCCTGTATTCATACGCCAGCCTTCTCCGTAAAGATAGACGTTCGGATAGAGAGATTGCAATTCCTCTGCAATCTGTTTCATGGTTTCTATATCTAAAATCCCCATGAGGTCAAAGCGGAATCCATCGAATCCGTAAATCGTTAACCATTGTTTGAGGGAATGCTTAATATAGCTACGAACCATTGCTCGTTCACTTGCTACATCATTTCCACAAAATGTACCATTTGTTAAATTACCATTGTGATCGTAGCGGAAAAAATAACCTGGAACGATTTTTTCAAAAGCATAGGCTTTAGGATCGTAGACATGATTATAAACAACGTCCATGATAACGCTAATATCAGCTTGGTGGTAAGTAGCGATGACTTCTTGCAATTCAACGATTCTTGCATATGGATCATGTGGATTAGTTGTAAAACTACCGTCGGGAAGGTTGTATTGCATAGGGTCGTATCCCCAGTTGTATACGAGTTCTGGATGATTTTCATCAACGCTGCCAAAATCATACAAAGGCATGAGCTGAATGTGAGTTACACCTAACTGTTTGATGTACTCCATCCCTAAAGTGTGTTTTTGCAACTGCGGAGACTCTGTCAGAAATTTGAATTTACCAGGATAAGTAAACTTAGCTTCTTTTTGCATGGAAAAATCTCGCACACTCATCTCATAAATAACGGCCTCTGTCATTGATATTTGTGTCTGTGCTCGATGGATAGGACGAGAAATTTTCTCTAGGTTAATTACGTAACTAGCTCCAGAATTGCTTTCGGACGATAGGGCATAAGGGTCGTGAACTTCTACCCAGTGACCATTTACTTTGTGTAGATAGTAATAAGCAGCTCCATCAAAATTTCCAGATACTTCTGTTTTCCACACTCCCTTTTCTCCGAGAGTCATTGGGTAAACGGAATTTTGTAAATGAAGTAATACTTGTTCAGAAATTGGTGCCCAGAGCTTAAAAGTTGTTGCTTCTGGGGTATAATGAGCTCCTAAATCATTTTTGTTGTAAGCAAACGTCTGGTCAAAAATTGGCTTTCTCACAATATGGCGAAATTGTAAGAACGTTTTATTACGATCGTGGTCATAAATCCAATAATGTTTGGTTACGTCTAGCGGTGTTAGAGGAGCAAGACTGTATTGCACGAAGTCGTCTTGTTCTTCCAGAGCTCTTATCTGTAAAGTTTGTGTGCTATCAACCGCTTCAATTGTAAATTGTAATTGTTCAGTATAAAATTGTTTTTCTAACTCGATCGTGATGAGACTTTGGTCATCTAAGTAGGCTTGGAATGTTCGGAAAGCCATAAACTTCCTTTCTTTATTGTTCGATAATGCGATGTGGAATTAATTGGCGATAACAAATTTGTCGATTTTCTTTGGTATCATTGATAATTTGCAGGATGGTTTTAAAAGAAATTCGCCCCAGTTCTAGCGTATTAATATCAACATAGGCTGCTAAGTCAAGTTTTGGCTTGATGGAGTCAAATGATAATGTTGGGATGGTCAAGTGTTGTTCTTTTAAGTATTCACAAACCCCTTCAGCTAAGAGACTGTCTGTTGTGATAATGGCATCAATTTTTGAATCATGACTGAGAAGTCGTTTGGTGAATTGATAACCCTTTTCTTCCAAAAATTCATTCACAAAGGCTGTGTTTTGAGGATCGGATTCTAATTTGTAATCTTCTAGTGCTTTTTGATATCCTTTATAACGATCTTGTGTCACAAATAACCTTTTGCTACCACCAATAAAAGCAATGTTGCAGCAACCGTTTTTGATGAAGTATTCTGTTGCATCATATCCGGCTTGAATATTGTCATTGTCCACCAAAGGAATGAATGGTGAAAGAGATTTTCCTAAAATTAAGAAAGGAAATTGTTCTTCGCTGACCATTTTCACTAATGGATCATTTTCCTGAGAGTAGAGAAAAATGAGTCCGTCCACACGTTTCCCTAGAACCATTTGGGAAATAGCTTCCATGCGTTCTTTTTCATTTTTCCCGGTCGCAATTTGAATAGCGTAGTGAAATTCAGAAGCTACCTGAGCAATCCCGCGAAAGACTGAAGGAAAAAATGGATTTTGATAAAAAGCATCGGAATCATCAGGTAAAACAACACCAATGACTTGTGTGTAACTGCTAACAAGACTACGTGCATTAAGATTAGGATGATAATTCAATTCCTTCATAGCTTTACGAACCCTTTTTTTGGTCTCATCGCTAATGCTAGATTTGTTTTGGACCACACGGGTAACGGTAGAAGGTGAAACTCCTGCTAATTTAGCAACGTCTTTGATAGTGACTCGCATAAAAAACTCCTTACTTCTTAATTTTTTCATCACGGAACTGTGTTCGGTAAAAAATGATGACGAGATAGAGAACAAACAGAATATTTTGAATAGTAATCATAGTTGTCATAGCTTGACCGAATAATAATCCGGCTGCAACAGCAATCAATGTCGGCAGACCTAAGCAGTTCAAAGCAAAGTGATAGCATTCTTTGACTGTTCTAAAAGAAAAAAGACGGGATTTTTTAGTTAAGTAAAGGAAGAAAGTGGCTCCTAAAAGGACAATAAAGAAGTTTAATGTCAGTAAAAAACCTGAAATCAGCGTCAAAAATAGGCTAATGGTGACACGATTTTGTTGGAACCAATCCTGAGAAATAGCTGCACTAAGAGATTTTTTATTGTTCAAAGCAGCTTGATTGATATACTGATATTGAATGTTTGCCAGCTTTTTTCCTTTTTTGCTGATAATCAGTTGTTTGGATCCAAAAGCAAGTGTTAGTTTTTCTCCTAAGGTAGACTGTTCTTGTCCTAGAAGAATAGTGCCAGCTTTGCTATTGTGGGTTGATTGCTGACCAGCATAGTGAAATTGATGATTTTCAATTTTAGCATTTTTTGTGATATCAGTCATCGCCTCCTTTGTGATAGGATCAAAAACACCGTCTACGAAGGTAGTGAGTGGATAAGTTTTGAGAGATGCGTTTTGCATGGCGACCGGAATCATGGATAGAGAAATTAAAAAAATGCTTGTAAAAATCAGCTGAAACCATGTAAGTGATTTGCGATTAACAAAAGGCTTTTTAAAACCGGAAATACTAGAAAAATAATTAAATGGATAAGGTAGCATAAGACACTCTTTCTAAAAAATTATAATCAGGTGATGGCTAATAAAATTAAATTTATTAGCTATCATACAACTATAAATAAAAGAGGGTGGGACAAGATTATCCCTTGTCGCCACCACTTGTTAAACCAGATACAAAGTTCTTTTGTAGGAAGAAGAATAAGATACAGATTGGCAAGGCAATCAAGATAGCACCTGCTGAGAAATAGGCAATCTTCAAATTCTTCACATCACTAACAAAGGTTTGTAAACCAACAGCAACTGTATAGAATTCTTTTTCACGAAGTAAGAAACTAGATAAGATATAGTCTCCAAATGGTCCCATGAAAGCCCAGAGAGCTTGTACAGCGATCATTGGGCGAACGAGTGGCAATACAATTTGCCAAAAGCGTCTAAAGTGACCAGCACCGTCCAATTTCGCGGACTCATCGAGTGAGATGGGAACCGTATCAAAGTACCCTTTCATGAGCCAAGCGTTCATTGGGATACCGCCACCAACGTAAAGGAAGATGAGGAACCAACTTTGGTTGAGTGCATTCAACATCAAAGCCATAACGAAGAAGGCGGTCAGAGCAGCCATTGTTGGTACCATTTGAATGATTAAGAAGAAGACCAGACTTTGTTTTCTAGCTAGGAAATTATAACGACTATAAGCGTAACCAGCTAGTACAACTATACTTGTTTGGATAATCATTGTCAAGATAGCAATGATTAAGGTGTTAAAGTACCAAGTCCCATAAAGAGTTTCAGTAAAAAGCTTGCTAAAGTTCTCTAGGCTAAAATTAATATCTGTATCTAGCTTAAACGCAAGGACATTCCCTGTCTTGAAAGCAGACATAATCGTAATCAAGAGAGGATAGATAATGATAATAGATAAAGCCACTAGATAGAAATAAGTTAAAAAGTGGTTTAAACGGCGTTTAAATTTAATAGAATTATTCATCTTACACATCCTCCATATCAAATGCATGTAGTTTCTTGAACGCAATCATGGAGATTGAAATCACGATAAGAGAAATGATAAGTGTTACCGCAGCAGCCATTGAGTATTGAGGAGCTGCACCTGTCGTTAAACGATAAATCCATGAAATGAGGATGTCGGTCGAACCTGCACCACCACCAACTGTACCAGGACCGCCATCATTAAAGAGGTACATGATAGAGAAGTTGTTGAAGTTGAAAGTATACTGACTGATGAGTGTAGGAGCAGCAACTGCTAAAATCATTGGAAAAGTGATATTGCGGAATTTTTGCCATGCATTTGCACCATCAATGTAAGCTGCTTCGTAAAGATCGTTTGGAATGGATTGCAAGATACCAAGTGTCAATACATAAATGTAAGGGAAACCAAGCCAACCTTGCATCATAATTAGAGCAACTTTAGTCCAGGTTGGATCTGTTTTCCAAGGAATCAGATGTCCATTTAAGAATGGCAATACTTTACCAAGAAGCGGAATGACTTGGGTATTGATCGCACCGATACTATCGTTGAACATGTTACTGAAAGTTAAGATAGTGATGAATGCTGGGACAGCCCAAGGCAGTAGGAAGATAACCCCGAAAATGCGTTTTCCTTTAATAAATGGTTGGTTTGCAATAATAGCGGTAAAAATACCAATAACGATTTGGACGGTTGAGGCAGTCAGTGCCCAGATAATAGTCCAACCAAGAACGGCTCCAAAAGCAGAACGGAAAGTGCTAAGTCGCCAAATATTAGTGAAGTTTGTCACGCCAACCCAATCCAAGAGCTTGGTTGGAGGCAGATGTTGGAAATCATAGTTTGTAAAGGCGATTAAAAGAGTGACCAATACAGGGAAAATGATAGCAAAAGTCATTGCAATATATGAAGGAATAATCAATAGGTAAGGAAAACCATTAGCGTAAATTCCTTTTAACATATCTTTGAAAGTCGTAGGAACTGGATAATCATTATTCCAACGTTTCGCAATAGTATAAGCATCTTTTAGATTGAGAGCATAAAAGATGAAATAAACAATGACAAGAATAAAGTGGAATGCACCACGAATCAGCATGAAAAGAGAGTTATCGCGTCCAGGCACCTCACCGAGAGTAATTAAGTTTCCTAACTCAGGAGCAGCAATGGCGAAAAAGTAAATCAAAAATAAGATGGTAACTCCTAAAAAGATAGCCCCTTTTGCTTTTTGTTTATTATAAATTTGCCCAAGTCCTGGGATGAGGGAGAGCAGCAATGCTTTACGTGGCTGTTGTTGTGTAGTCATCAGAGTCTCCTTTTTCTAAAATATAGAACTCGACTGGTGCTGCCAATCGAGTTCTATCTTACCTCAATCTGTTTTATTTTTTACCAAATTTTTGATTGATAGTATCTTTAATCAATTTAACGGCATCATTTACAGCGGTTTTAGTATCTTTTTTACCACTTACAGCATCAAAGAGCATACTTGCTGCTGGATCCCATACAGTACTCATTTCAGAGATATTTGGCATAGGTTGAGCAGATTGGAATTGTTTAATAACAGCTGAAGTCAATTCATCATTTTTTCCTTCAGCGTATTTACGAGCCTCTGTGTTTGCAGGTACTTCGTTTGTAGCATCATAGAAAGCTTTTTGTTGTTCAGTCGAAGTCAAGAAATTAACAAATTTTTGAGCTGCTTTGGCATTTTTAGATCCTGCAGGGATGACCCAAGCTTTACCACCACCAAAGGTTTGATAATTTTTACCATTTGGAAGTGTAGGAATAGTGGCAACACCATAGTTCACTTTAGCTTCTTTGAATGATGCAGCTTTCCAAGGGCCTTCAATGATAGCAGCTGTTTTACCTGATTGGAATTGAGTTTGAATTAAGTTTGCGGCACCTTTAGTATCTTGCATTCCTTTTGGCCATTTTGCATACCAAGTTTTAGCGTATTCAACACCTTTGATAGAACCGTCATTTGCAAGTCCAATGTCTTTAGGATCGGTACCGTTCTTACCAAAGACGTATCCACCATTACCCGCTAAAAGACCATAAGTATAATAGAAGTTTGTCCAGTCAGCGAGGAAAGCAGTTGTTTTGCCATTTTCGTTAGCAAAAGCATATTTGCTGTCTTTTGCAAGTTCTTCTAATTCAGCAAATGTAGTTGGAGCTTTAGAGATAAGATTTTTGTTATAGTACATTACTAATGTTTCAATAACAGCAGGTGCGCCATAAGTCTTACCTTTTGTTGTTACGAGTGCTTTGGTAGTATCATCTGTCATTGAACCTTTATCAAGTTTCATTTCAGAAAGTTGGCCGTCTGAACCGAGACTACCTACACGGTCATATGGAGACATCATAACGTCTGGAGCTTTGCCAGATTGGTTGTCAAGTGAAAGATTTTCAAGACCTTTAAGTTGGTCGCCAGTTTTAATAGTAACTTTTGTTCCACTTTCTTTTTCAAAAGCTTCAGCTGCTTTCTTTACATATTTTTCGTATTGTTTTTCTACGTAAACAGTGAGGTTTTTACCATCACCAGAAGAAGCTGATTTATTATTTTTGCTACCGCAAGCTACTAGTAACAAACTAGCCAATCCTACAGTTCCAAGGACTGCAACACTTTTCAACATTTTACGTTTCATGATTTATTCCTCCTAAAGAATAAAATAATAGATAATAATTTAATTAGTTTACGCAAACGTTTTCTTAAACTAAGATTATTATAGCACAAATGGAAAACGGTTGCAACACTTTTTTAAAAAAATTATTTTCCTATCCAAAAAATTTAATAAAACAATAGAAGAAAATGATTTAAACATCCAAAACATTTTAAAAAATTATAAAAAAAGCAGAAAAATGGTTGCGTCCATTCTGGAATTAAGTTATAATCAAATCAACGCAAACGTTTTCGTTAAATGAATGCAAAATTTAACAGAAAAATTTATTGAGGTGAAAAAGATGAAAGAGCGTCAAAGTGGTGTTCTCATGCATATTTCTTCTCTACCAGGAAAATACGGAATTGGTTCATTTGGGAAAAGTGCTTACGATTTTGTCGATTTTCTGGTGAGAACTAAGCAACGTTACTGGCAAATATTGCCGCTAGGAACAACTAGTTATGGAGATTCTCCATATCAATCTTTTTCTGCATTTGCGGGAAATACACATTTTATTGATTTTGATCGATTGATTGAAGAAGGATTGCTTGTGCAAAGTGATCTTGAAGGGCTAGACTTTGGTCAAGATCCCAGAAAAGTAGATTACGCAAAGGTATTTAATAATCGTAGGCCTGTGTTGGAAAAGGCAGTGAAACGTTTCTTAGAAGTTGATGATTTAGCAGCTTATGAAAAGTTTGTGGCTGACAACTCATCATGGCTCGAAGTATTTGTTGAATACATGGCGATTAAAGAGTATTTTGACTTGAAAGCTTGGACCGAATGGCCAGATGCGGCTCTTCGACATCGTGAAGCAGCTAGTTTAGCCCATTATCGTAAAAAATTAGCTGACAGATTGACTTATCATCGTGTAACGCAGTATCTTTTCTTTAAACAATGGTTAGAATTAAAAGCGTATGCCAATGAACATTACATTGAAATTGTTGGCGATATGCCAATCTATGTAGCAGCTGATAGCTGTGATGTTTGGGCACAACCACACTTCTTTAAAACAGATGAGCTAGGGCAACCTACATGTGTAGCGGGATGCCCACCAGATGAATTCTCTGCGACTGGCCAACTCTGGGGGAACCCAATTTATGACTGGGAAGCAATGGATAAAGATGGTTATAGTTGGTGGATTAAACGCCTACGTGAAAGCTTCAAGATTTATGATGTAGTACGTATTGATCATTTCCGTGGATTTGAATCTTACTGGGAAATCCCTGCGGGTTCTGACACAGCAGCTCCAGGTAAATGGGTAAAAGGTCCTGATTATGCTTTGTTTAAAGCTGTAAAGGAAGAATTGGGTGAACTAAATATTATCGCTGAGGATTTGGGCTTTATGACCGACGAAGTGATTGCTCTGCGTGAAAAAACGGGCTTCCCTGGCATGAAAGTCATTCAATTTGCTTTTAATCCAGAGTCTGAAAGTATTGATAGTCCACATCTTGCGCCTAATAATTCTGTGATGTACACAGGGACACATGATAACAATACTGTTCTTGGTTGGTATCGTGATGAAATCGATGATGCTACACGTGAATATATGGCTCAATATACCAATCGTAAGGAATATGAAACAGTACCTCATGCAATGTTACGGACTATCTTTTCTTCTGTCAGCTTTATGGCAATTGCAACCATGCAAGATTTACTTGAATTAGACGGTTCAGCTCGCATGAACTATCCATCAACTATTGGTGGAAATTGGTCCTGGCGTATGACAGCAGATGATTTGGATCCTGTGATTGAAGCAGAGTTATATAGCTTGACGAAAACATATCGTCGTTTAAATAAAAATTTATTAAAGAAATAGAATGAATTGTAACGTTCTTTTCTAGGTAGGAGAAAAAATGTCAAATTTACAAAAATTTATCCAACAAACTTATCAAAAAGGAATTGCTGAATGTAGCAATGAAGAATTGTATATTGCCCTTTTAAACTATACAAAATTGGCTAGTGCGCAAAAGCCGGTCAATGCTGGTAAAAAGAAGCTTTACTATATTTCTGCCGAGTTTTTGATTGGGAAACTTTTGTCAAACAACTTGATTAACCTTGGCCTTTATGACAATGTTAAAAAAGAGTTAGCAGACGCTGGTAAAGATCTAATTGAAGTTGAAGAAGTAGAATTAGAACCTTCACTTGGAAATGGCGGTTTGGGACGTCTGGCTGCTTGTTTCCTTGATTCAATTGCGACTCTTGGCTTGAATGGAGATGGTGTTGGACTAAATTATCACTTTGGCCTGTTCCAACAAGTCTTGAAAAATAATGAGCAAACAACAATTCCAAACTTTTGGCTAACTGAACAAAATTGGTTGGTAAAATCAAGCCGTAGCTATCAAGTTCCATTTGCTAATTTTACGTTAACATCAACTCTTTATGATATTGATGTGTCTGGTTACAAGACGGCTACTAAAAACCGCCTTCGTCTGTTCGATCTTGACTCGGTTGATGCAAGTATCATTGAAGATGGGATTGACTTTGATAAGACAGATATTGCTCGTAATTTGACTCTTTTCCTTTATCCAGATGATAGCAATAAACAAGGTGAACTGCTCCGTATCTTCCAACAATACTTCATGGTATCAAATGGTGCGCAATTGATTCTCGACGAAGCAATTGAAAAAGGTAGCAATCTTCATGACTTGGCTGACTACGCAGTTGTGCAAATTAATGATACTCACCCATCAATGGTCATTCCTGAGTTGATCCGGCTCTTGACTGCACGTGGGATTGAGCTTGATGAAGCAATCTCAATCGTTCGCAGTATGACTGCTTATACAAACCATACTATTCTTGCAGAAGCATTGGAAAAATGGCCACTTGAATTCTTAGAAGAAGTTGTTCCACACTTGGTTCCAATTATCAAAGAATTGGATAAACGCGTAAAAGCAGAATATGCAGATCCGGCTGTTCAAATTATTGATGAACACAATCGAGTACACATGGCGCACATGGATATTCACTATGGATATAGTGTAAATGGTGTTGCAGCACTTCATACAGAAATTTTGAAGAACTCAGAGCTTAAAGCTTTCTACGATATTTATCCAGAAAAGTTCAACAATAAGACAAATGGTATTACGTTCCGTCGTTGGCTCATGCATGCAAATCCACGTTTATCAAATTATATCGACAGTTTAATTGGTCGTGATTGGCATCATGATGCATCACATTTGGAAGAGTTACTTGAGGTGTCTAGCAAGGCTGATGTGAAAGCTGAACTTGAAAAAATTAAAGCTCACAACAAGCGGAAATTGGCTCGTCATTTGAAGGAACACCAAGGTGTTGAAATCAATCCAAACTCTATTTTTGATATCCAAATCAAACGTCTTCACGAATACAAACGCCAACAAATGAATGCTCTTTATGTTATTCATAAATATTTGGACATCAAGGCTGGGAATATTCCTGCACGTCCAATTACGGTCTTCTTTGGTGGTAAAGCTGCTCCAGCATACACAATCGCTCAAGATATTATCCATTTGATTCTTTGCTTGTCAGAGGTGATAGCTAATGACCCAGAAGTTTCTCCATATTTGCAAGTCGTCATGGTTGAAAATTATAATGTAACAGCAGCTAGCTTTTTAATTGCAGCTGGTGATATTTCTGAACAAATCTCACTTGCTTCAAAAGAAGCTTCAGGTACTGGTAACATGAAATTCATGCTGAATGGTGCATTGACACTTGGTACTATGGATGGCGCTAACGTGGAGATTGCTGAATTGGTAGGTCAAGACAATATTTACATCTTTGGTGAAGATTCTGAAACGGTTATTGACCTGTATGCGAAAGAAGCTTACAAATCAAGCGAATTTTATGCTCGTCAAACAATCAAGCCATTGGTTGATTTCATTGTTAGTGATGCGGTTCTCGCAGTTGGTAAGAAAGAACGCTTAGAACGTCTCTATAATGAATTGATTCATAAAGATTGGTTCATGACGCTTCTTGACTTAGAAGATTATATCGAAACGAAAGAACGTATGTTTAAGGATTATGAAGACCGTGATATTTGGCTTGAAAAAGTTCTGATTAATATTGCGAAAGCAGGCTTCTTCTCAGCAGACCGTACCATTGCTCAATACAACGATGAAATTTGGCATTTGAACGCTTAGTTTAAAAGGATAAAGGACATTCTCAACTTTGACATATTGTTTTGAGGTTGTGGATAGAATTTGTAAAATTATAGTCCCAAGCTTGGAAGAAATCCTAATCAGCTTTTTGGGGGTGAGATAGAACTAAATGTTGTTTTATTCAGTTCTGCCTCACTCCCTTTTGTTCTGTGATTTTGAGTGGTTCTTGTCTATGTGAGACCATTGTACGTTTTAAGATACTATTATCATGATATTGGTGGTAGTCGGACAACCTTTTTGCGATTTTATTTCTTCTTATTGCCATTTTTGATTGCTTACGTTATAATAAATAGAACTGGAAACTCTTTTGATTTGGAGGTTTATCGTGAAAAAACGACCAATTTATTTATATATTTTGTTGACGCTATCAGCTATTTTATCATCTTTTACATTTATAGGAACTTTTTTTGGTAGTGAAAAAATAACAAATACGAGTTCATACAAAGGTTTCTCTGAAACGGTGATAAAACAAATTGTGGAAGTGACTGAAAAAAGCCTTGTCTTTCTCCATAATGTTCCACACAAAGTATTAGTTGTCCTTTCTATTTTATTAGTGATTGCTGCCATCGTTTTCCTCATCAAACAAAACATTTTATACGCTAATTTTGCTTATATTGCATATGTGTTATTGGGTATGGTTGGAACAATTTACAATTACATCGGAGGGATGCCGCTAAATAATCTTTATAAAGATCAAGCGATGCGCGCCACAGCAATCACATCAACAAGAGTTTTAACTATTATTTATTTGGTCTTAAATATTCTTTTCCTTGTTGTTGTCTTTTTCAAAATGAAACGGCAGCAGCAAGACTTAACAAAAGAAGAATTGCAATAGTTAACAAAACATATCTATCAGCTTACAATTTTACAAGAATGATAGATGTGTTTTATTTTAGAAAGAGAGAAAACTATGAAAATTTCCTTAGTTTATATTAGTTTGAGTGGGAATACAGCGAGTTTTATCAAACGCTTATCTGAATTTTTGCAAGAGAGACATGAAAGCATTGAGATTGAGCAAGTGGATATAAAAGATATAGTGAAAGCAGGACGACCATTTTACGCCATATCTCAGCCGTTTATAGCTTTTTTGCCAACTTACTTAGAAGGTGGAAATGGTCTGGACAATGGCGATGTCGAAATTCTTACTAATGATTTAGGTGATTTTATTGCTTTTGAAGAAAATTATAAGCGTTGTTTTGGCATTGTTGGCAGTGGTAATCGTAATTTTAACAATCAATATTGTTTAACAGCTAAGCAATATTCACAGCGATTTGGCTTTCCGGTCGTAGATACATTTGAACTTCGTGGCTTGAATGAAGATATTAAACGAATTGGTCTAAAAATCGAAGAATTATACGGACTATAAGACAAAAACCTATCGATATATCGATAGGTTTTTATGATACCATTAAAATAATTACATTTTTTCCGGAGCATCAACACCGAGAAGGCGAAGAGATTCTTTTAGAACAACAGCTGTTGCATAGCTGAGAGCTAAGCGGCTGTCACGTTCAGGACTTTCGTCCAAAATACGAGTATGAGCGTAAAACTTGTTGAATGCTTGTGCAAGACTGATAGCATATTTTGCAATGAGTGATGGGTCATAATTGTCAGCTGCACGTTTAACAACACGGGCGAAATCTTGCAGCAGTTTAATGATTTCCCAGCTTTCAGCATCTTCGAGACTGTATGCTAGTTCAACACTTGGCTTAAAATCAGCTTTGCGAAGGATGGATTGGATACGCGCATAAGCGTATTGGATATATGGACCTGTTTCTCCTTCAAAAGACACCATTGCTTCCAAATCAAAGTCGTAACCGTTGCGGCGGTCTGTCTTTAAATCGTAGAATTTGACAGCTCCCACGCCGACAGCACGAGCAACAGCATCTTTGTTTTCAAGATCAGGATTTTTAGCTTCAATTTGGTTCTTCGCACGACTGATAGCTTCTTGAAGGGTTGGTTCAAGTAGAATGATATTACCTTTACGTGTAGATAATTTTTTCCGGTTCTTTGTTACCAAACCAAAGTCTACATGAATCATATCGTCGCTCCAATCGAATCTCATTTTCTTCAAAACAGCTTTCAATTGTCTAAAGTGGTTCGCTTGTTCTTGACCTACAGCATAAACATTTTTGACGAAGTTATAAGTACGGGCGCGGTACATAGCTGTGGCAATATCACGGGTAATGTAGAGAGTAGCACCATCAGATTTCTTAATCATAGCTGGCGGAAGGTTGACATCATCAAGATTGACGATGCTTGCTCCTTTAGATTCTTCTAGCAATTCTTTTTCTTCAAGGAGCTTAATTCCTTCGTCCATCTTGTCATTATAGAAGGCTTCACCAGCTAGGCTATCAAATTCAACACCAAGCAATTTATAGATGCGGTTAAATTCTTTCAGACTTTCATCACGGAACCATTGCCATAATTCCGTAGCTTCAGGGTCACCGTCTTCTAATTTTTTGAACCAAAGGCGTCCTTCGTCATCAAGTTCAGGATCGGTTTCAATTTCTGCATTGATACGAACATAAAGTTTTAAGAGTTCATCAATGGGATTGGCTTCAATAGCTTCTTTGCTCCCCCATTTTTTATAAGCAACCATTAAAAGTCCGAATTGTTTTCCCCAGTCACCTAAGTGGTTGATTTTAATGGTGTTGTAGCCTAGTTTACGGAAAATATTAGAGAGAGCATCTCCAATAACGGTGGAGCGCAAATGGCCAACTGAGAAGGGTTTTGCAATGTTAGGACTCGAGAGGTCAATTGTGATATTTTCTCCATGCCCCTCATCTTGTTGCCCGTAGTTATTTCCTTCTTTTACAATTTCTTTAATAACTTGAGCTGAAATTCTTGATTTATCAAGAAAGAAGTTTACATAAGGACCTGTTGCTACCACTTTTTCAAAGTTTGTCGTATCAATCTTTTCTGCAATATCTGTAGCAATGATTTGAGGAGCTTTACGTTCTACTTTTGCTAAAGAGAAGGCAGGAAAAGCAATATCTCCTAACTCTGAGCTTTTTGGTTGTTCTAGTAAATTTAAAATAGCATCTTGGTCTAAGCTGTCAATGACCTTAGCCAACTCACTTGCAATCAATTGTTTATTATCCATGGTTTCTCCTTTGGTCTTTTACTAGTATTTTAACATATTTTTTGACGAATCTTCAATCTTTTTGGTATAATTTAGGGTATAAATATACATTGTTGAGGATAAAATGAAAAAAACTGAACGTCATAAACTGATTAAAAAAATGATTAAGGAAGAAAAACTAAGCACACAGAAAGATATTCAGGATCGTTTAAAGGCACAAGGTATTGTTGTAACACAAACAACCCTCTCGCGAGATTTACGAGAAATTGGTTTAACGAAAGCCAAGAAAAACAATGAAGTTTATTATGTTTTAGCGGATGATACACATAAGATTGATTTGGCTGAATTTTTATCTTATCATTTGCAAGGAGTTTCTCGAGCTGAATTTTCCTTAGTTCTCCATACTCGTTTAGGGGATGCTTCTATTTTAGCTAATTTTGTAGATGCCAATAAAGGAGAGTTGATTTTAGGAACGGTAGCAGGAGCCAACACGCTCTTAGTGATCTGTCGTGATACAGCAGCTGCGAAACAAATGGAAGAGCAGCTCCTTGAGAAAATGGATTAAGAGGAGAAGATGATGAAGCTGAGATAGAAGCGCTCAGCTTCCTTTATTTATATAGTTCTAATGACAAGATGTAGTGTGAGTGATATGACGAAATCAAGTGTCTCCTAAATATTTAATTTCTGTCCAACTCTCATTGCTATTTAATAAACGGAAAGGCTGAGAATGACAAAAGAAAAACTATCTCCGGGAATGCAACAGTATTTAGATATAAAAAAAGATTATCCGGATGCTTTTTTGCTATTTCGCATGGGAGATTTTTATGAATTATTCTATGAAGATGCGATCAATGCAGCACAGATTTTAGAAATTGCTCTGACTAGCCGTAATAAAAATTCGGAAAAGCCAATTCCGATGGCAGGAGTTCCCTATCATTCGGTGCAACAATATATTGATGTTTTAATTGAATCGGGCTATAAAGTAGCGATTGCAGAGCAGGTGGAAGATCCTAAAAAAGCAGTTGGTGTAGTCAAACGTGAGGTGGTACAAGTCATCACACCGGGGACAGCCGTTGATTCTTCAAAACCAGATAGTCAAAATAATTTCTTGGTAGCTTTAGATAAGCTAGAAGATTTCTATGGGCTAGCTTATATGGATGTGGTAACTGGTGAATTTCAGGTGACAACTCTCAGTGACTTTAACATGGTTTGTGGGGAAATTCGAAACCTACGAGCGCGTGAAGTGGTATTGGGATATGAATTACCTGAAGCAGAGCACCAAGTGTTGGCAAATCAAATGAATTTGTTATTATCACAGGTGGAAACTGCTTTTGAAGATGTTCAGCTATTAGGAGATGATTTGTCTCGCCTAGAATATCAAGTAGCTGGGAAACTGTTAGAATATGTTCACCAGACGCAGCTGCGTGAGCTTAGTCACTTAAAGCAAGTTCATCATTATGAAATTAAAGATTTCTTACAGATGGACTATGCAACTATGACAAGTCTAGATTTAACAGAGAATGCACGGACGGGGAAGAAGCATGGCAGTCTTTATTGGTTGATGGACGAGACCAAGACAGCTATGGGGACGCGACTTCTAAGAAGATGGATCCAGCATCCGTTGCTTGATAAGGAACGGATTCTTAAGCGGCAGGATGTCGTACAAGTCTTTTTAGATCATTTTTTTGAGCGTAGTGATTTGGCAGATAGTCTCAAAGGGGTTTATGATATTGAGCGCTTGGCAAGCCGTGTTTCTTTTGGGAAGACAAACCCGAAGGATTTATTGCAGTTGGCGGCAACATTGAGCAATGTCCCTCAGATTAAGGGAATTTTACAAGGAATCGATCATCCTGTTTTGGGACAGTTGATTGAAAACTTGGATGATATTCCAGAATTGGCAAACTTGATTCAGTCGGCAATTTCTCCTGATGCTCCAAATGTTATTACGGAAGGGAATATCATTCAAACTGGTTTTGATGAAACCTTAGATAAGTATCGAGTGGTTCTGCGAGATGGTACGAGCTGGATTGCTGATATTGAAGCGAAAGAAAGGGTGGCTAGTGGGATTAATAATCTAAAAATTGATTACAATAAAAAAGACGGTTATTATTTCCATGTTACTAATTCACAGTTGGAGCACGTACCTAGCCACTTTTTCCGAAAAGCAACGTTGAAAAATTCAGAACGATTTGGTACAGAGGAATTGGCTCGTATTGAAGGCGAAATGTTGGAAGCGCGTGAAAAATCGGCCAATTTAGAGTATGAGATTTTTATACGTATTCGGGAAGAAGCTGGTAAATATATCAAACGATTACAATCCTTGGCACAAACTCTAGCAACAGTGGATGTATTGCAGAGTTTTGCAGCAGTTGCTGAAAAGCAACGCTTTGTACGCCCAGAATTTATTGAACGTCCTTCCATTGAAATCGATAAGGGACGGCATGCAGTTGTAGAAAAGGTTATGGGTGCACAAACTTATATTCCGAATAGTATTTCAATGGATGAGAATGTCAATCTTCAGTTAATTACAGGTCCAAATATGAGTGGGAAGTCAACCTATATGCGGCAATTAGCGATTATTGTTATCATGGCGCAAATGGGTTCCTATGTTTCAGCTGAACGTGCTCAATTACCAATTTTTGATGCCATCTTCACTCGAATTGGTGCAGCAGATGACTTGGTATCTGGGCAATCAACCTTTATGGTAGAAATGATGGAAGCAAATCATGCTATTTCTCAAGCGACTGAACACTCTCTTATTCTTTTTGATGAGTTGGGGAGAGGGACAGCAACATATGATGGGATGGCTCTTGCTCAGGCAATTATTGAATATATCCACAATCGAACAGGAGCAAAGACCCTTTTTGCTACACACTATCATGAGTTGACAGACTTGTCAACTAGCTTGACACAGTTAGAAAATGTTCATGTAGCAACTGTAGAAAAAGATGGGAAAGTGACCTTCCTTCATAAGATTGAAGCTGGTCCTGCAGATAAATCTTATGGGATTCATGTCGCAAGAATTGCAGGTTTACCAGATGATTTGTTGATGAGAGCCGACCAGATACTAGCAAGACTAGAAGAACAAGCAAATGAGAAACCATCTCTCAATCCTTCTAATAAAGGAGCTAATGATAGTAAAGAAAATCAAGTATTTGAGCAGATATCTTTATTCACAGAAACAACTGAATCACCTATTTTAGATGAACTACGTCAGTTGGATATTTATAATATGACCCCAATGGAAGTGATGCTAGCTATAGCTGAGATGAAAAAACATCTCTGATAAATACAACTATGCAAATGCCTAAAATAAATTCCTGTTTTTTTGTTCAGTTACTATTAAAGTAGGTAGGGCTTTGTATTGATATATAGTAGAATAAACTAAAACAACCACCAAGAATTCACTTGGTGGTTGTTTCTTTACTATTGATTCTGTTTCTTCAATCCATTGTTGATTTGTTCAATTTTCTTTTTGGTTAGATAAAACAAGATTGCCCACAGGATGAGATATACAACAGTAAATTCTAAAATCAGCTGTAAGATAAAAATGAGTTTGCTAGGGAACCAGCCAGCTAGAAGAGCTAGAGGAATGAATCCTAGAATCATAAGACCATAATGGCAGATAGTTGCTTTGAGGATGCTCCAATCTTTTTTGAAAAGCTCTTTTCCTAGGCTAAAGAGCAAGCCAATAAAGCTCCAGATCACTGCGCAATAGAGCACAACTAAAGCTTCATGAATATGGTGCTGTTCCATCCAAAGACCAACTGCTGAATAAGGATTAAGTGGATGATAGACAGGAGCAAAAAAGTAAGAATAGATGGTGGATAGGAGTAGCCCGATTACAGTACCTCCTAGAGCATCTCTGAATAATGTTTTTTTCATAGCTGTAATTTCTCCTTTATGACTTTGAGATAACGGCGAGATGAATAAGTTATCTGACCGTTTTTCATTACAATCTGAATCAGACCACTACCAGTCAATTTCAGATGATCGATATGTTTGATGTTAATGATTTCAGATTGGGAAATCTGTAGAAAATCAGTGGGAAGCAATTCCAAAACTTGATAAAGTGGAAGCCCTAAGAGATAAGTGTCTGTTGCTGTTTCGGCCCAAACTTGCCGATTTTCAGTATAGACGCGTTGTATCTCCGTGCTATTTAGTAGGTAAATTTCCTCCTCTTTTTTTGCTCGAATGGTTTTATTTTTACCGATATGTTGAGCAAATGTTAGTAGTTGTTGAACGGAATCCGACAAAACAGGTGCTTCAATAATGATTTTTTCTTCTGAAAATTTTTCGTCAATATGCATTTGAACTTTCATAAACATCCCTTCTTTCCAGATTATGTTGTCTTCCTAGTTTGTTGCTTGTTTTCCCATATTTCTAAATCTATTAAACATTATTTTAAAGGGGAATACAAGAGATTTTGCCTAATTGGTTGCTTTGTCTGTCTATTCGGTTACTTTGCGAAGGAGCAGGTATTCTAACTATTTTCATACTAGACTTCTGATAGACAAATGACTTTATGTTATAATGGTAGCTAGAATTATTACGGAGAAAACTATGTCAAAAATTATAGTATTAAGTTTATGATTGTTTTATAGTGCCTTTATAGCCTTAATCCTTTGCTATTACTGATTTTTTATAAATTTATATAGTATTAAATAGGGCTGGATAATCTTAAAAAGTCCACAAAAAGGTGAACAAAAAAGACCTAAAAAATAGGTCAAAATTCAATGAGTTCAGCAGGCAAGAACTAGCATCCTACAAGGTGCTTTTTTGGTTGTCAAAGTATTGCTGATAGATTTATTATATCACAATATCACGCGCTAAAACAGGAACGATTTTGCGCCAAACCTCGCTAGCTACCTTTCCCAAGTAGTTCGGCGGGTCGCTGGGTAAACGCCCTTTGTTCTGCCGATAATAAGGATTTTTAACCAAGCGAACTCACCTCCTAACTCTGGCTCCGTGACACCCCTTAAAAATCTGAAAAATTGGCGCGCGACGTAAGAAGACACCTTACCGCGGCTCTCCTTGCACAAAAGGTGGGGCGGGGGGTGTTTAAGCTTTAAAACTTCAAAAAGGGAATTTTTTGCACAGAAAAGGGCAGCGTCCTTTAATCACGAACAAACATAGCCCCGTTCAAAATTTGGCGGGGTATTTTCCGAACGTAAAAACTTTGTATGATATTCTAGGTGCCAATAGCTAATTGGTCAATCAGTAGTTAAGTATTCTTTATCTTCACAAATTTTCTTCACTCATAATTTTAGCGATACTTTCAATTCCTTTTTTCCTTATTCTGTATAGTGTGGTTTTTGTTTTTCCTACCTTATCCTCTATATCCCATATATCTAAGCGATTAACATAGAACATTCTTAATACGGATCGTTCAAGCGGATCACTTAGCTTATCAATTATCCTACAGGTTTCTAAATGTTCCTCGATAAGACTAGCAAGTCGTTTTTGTATATCTTCTTTCAACTTCAAAACATAGACGAGTTCATTCTCTGTATTGTTTGTTCTGCTAGTCTGGACTTTGGTTTGTGTCAGAGTTGATTTTTTGAATAAACCTTGATCCAGATACTGCAGTTCTAACTGTAAACTCTCCATCTCTGTATTCAGCCACTTAATACTTTCTAGCTTTACTTTTACTTGCTCTGGTGTCATGTTGTTGCCTCTTACTCTCTTTTATGTTATAATAGTGTTGTGTAATTTATAACTAAGGGTCGGGTATGTGCTCGGCTTTTTTGCTCTTTCATGATACTACAATAAAGCGTTAAATCCAAATGCTGATAATCAACCATAGAAGCGGTAATAGTTCAAAGCTCTGTAGCTGATTGCGTGATTTCTCTTTGTTTAATCACGCGCCTATATGAGCTATAAAGTCAAAACTAAAAGAGGCGTTAGCCTCTTTGTTGTATTATTCATTGAGTAAACCACTTACTACCACATCATGGATAAACTGTTTTTGTTTTTCCTTTGGCAGCTGCAAGGCTTCAAGTAAGGACTCTAAAGCTTGCTTGTCTGTACCTGCAATTAATTTCTTGATGATGTTTTAAAATTTCCTTTCTAGGTACTCGCAAAAATGAATCCGCTACGCTTGTGTTGACTGTACTGGTATCGGCGCACTATCTGCAATCAGCAAGAAGTAGGCTTCTGCGATTTGGGCGAATAATTTTACACGCGCTTCAGGATGTTTGTATAACTCATAGGCGTTTATGCTGGTGTCTTCTGTCTAGAGCTTCTAGCCTAGTTCAATCAGTTTAGGCATATCTACAAGTTCTATCGGTGTTGTATCGGCCATGAAGTCACTATGTTTACGATTGAGTTCTTCCAGTACGTGATCTGCCTGTTCAAAGTATACTTGGCTCTGTCATAGCTTCCTCACTTTCTCTGGTTAAAAATTCCGCTTCATTCGTTTATCTGTTATGTCTGTCATAGTGAACACATTCCCCTCTGACTGCTTCCCAATCCGACTGATTAGCTTGTCATTATAGATTCTAGCCAACTCTTTTCCGTTGTGATTAGTGTTAATGATAGTTGTTTCCCGCTTGTCAAAAACCTTAAAAAGAAAAGTCTGTATCCAGTTGTTCGCTTCATCTTTCCGGCTGTTCATAATGCTTTCTGTGCCCAGATCATCAATAAAGAGATAATCAACCTCAGTCAGCAATTTCAGGGCGTCATACTCTGTAAAATCACTTTGTTTATATTGCCAACCTGACTGAATGCGCGTGATAATTTCAGCAATACTGACAAAAAGGACGCTCTTAGGTTCACTTTTAGCCTTGTAGCCCTCGTTGATGGTTTTAGCCATAGAGTAGCACAAATGACTTTTTCCAGTGCCTGGTTTGCCCATAATTAGCGTGTTTCCCGTCATACCGTTTAGATATTGGTTAGCTTGCTTGATAGCAAATTCTTTGGCCTCGTGTTCCTCTTTGGTGGTTGTTTTGAACGTGCTAAAAGTGGCTTTTTCCAGCTCATTTGAGACTGTACTTTCACGCGCTAGCACATCATAGGTTGAATAGTCCAAATTGTGCCCCAGGGCTTTTTCTACGCCCTCTAGCTCCGTTTGTTTAATGTTCTCCCTAGTACATTCCATACAGTAGGGTGATGTATAACCATCTGGCTTTTTGAATTGTACCAGGTTAATCTGATGAGTTAGGCAAAGCTCATCAGTGACCTTTATTTTTTCATTGAGCTGCTCTGTATTCAGTAATTCCATTGTTTCTCCTCTCTGTCAGTAGATAAACGGGTCTTGAATATCGTCATCAGACCTACCCTGTTTCTTTTGCTGAAACTGTTTCTGCTCATCCTCCACTTGTACCATTGTCTTAATACCGTTCTGTCTCCAGTTCTTGAGTATTGAATTGATATAGCTAAAAGATCGCTTGCTATTATCTGCAGCCTTGTCTATGGCAGTCTTGATAACTTCTAGCTCCATACCGTCAAGAGCGAGATATTCGATTAAGATTTGATATTGTTGTCCGTCCATAACCCCTATACGCTGTTGGTAATAGCTAGAGATTTCAGCAGCAGGAGCAGAAGAATCTTTTTTCTCTATCTCTGCTTCTTCTTCTAACTCTATCTCTTTCTCTATCTCTTTCTCTATCTCTATCTCTGTCTTACACTTTTCAACGTTGTTAGGTTTATTTCTTACGTTGTAAGATTCGCCTATTTTTAAACGTTTATTTTTGCGATATTCTCGCATGTAAGCAGCTTGATCAGTTTCTTGCTGTATCATAGCTTTAGCTTGAAGTAATTCAGCGTTTTTATCCCCGTCTATTTGGATTAGACCGCATTTTGTAAAATAGGCCATAGTCATTTGTATATCGTCTTCGGAAACATCTAATTTTAAGGCTAGTTCTTCGGTTAACTCGTTAAAGTATCCCTCGTAGTACAATATACAATCACTTTCCAAACTTTCCAGCATTAAACGGATATAAATAACCGTCATAGTATAGCCACCAGGCATGTTTTTAAGCCGTTTTATAAAAATATTATCAAAAAACTTTTTATCAACTTTCAGCCAAAAATAGATTTTAGTTTTTGCCATTCTATCAATTCCTTTCTGTCTTTCTTCCCTATCATGAAATCCTAACGGCCTTAATCATGATGATTTCTTTACTGGCATAATCAATTTCTATTTCTACAATGTGATATTCAAATCCATTAAATTCAAGGTACATAGAGTTATCAAATGGAACATTAGGAATATAACGGATAAGGAATACTTTTATATCCTGAACTGATTCCAAAGAATTCTGACCATTCGTATATGCTTTGTTAGCTGCTTTAAAATCTTTGATAGAAGTTTTGGACACTTCTGCCCAGCAGCTATAAACATCTTTACGGATGCCGTCAATGACTTCTCCGTCTTCGTTTTGCTCTCCGATTTTCTCAAAGATTGTAATGCGTGTGTTCATTTTTCTAGTATTCATTTTTACCACCTTTCATTGTTTACTCCTAAAAATAGCAATATATCACTCACCCTGTAAAACACTTTTCGAGTGTCCTCTAGTGGTGGCTGATATCGTCTTAGCCCTGCCTTTTCCCAGCGCTGCAGGGTCTTATATTTTATGTCTAACTCAGTCATAACCTGCTGGGCTGTCATAAGTCCTGTGATATGAGGTAGCGCCTTATCCCGTGTCTTAAGGTATTTGTCGACTGTTTCCAGCAGTTCCATTTTTAGGCTTGTTTCTGTTTCATTGCTTAGTAACGCCATAATCTAACAACTCCTTATAACTTACAAGGTCGGCATTTAACAGTACACTTAGACGCTTTTGTTCTTTCTGTACTTGGTTGTAAAAAGCCTTTGCACCGTCTAGCAGTTCTGACTTATCCGCAGGTATAAAATAACCTCGATTAAAGCCGTGTCTGATACCGATAATAGGAACGCCGTAGCTCGTGATTAAGCGACTGATAATACTTTGTACCGTTCGTTCATCTAGCTTCAAAATAAGCCCTATCTCCGATCCTGTAGTTGGGTTTTCAGCGCCTACTTTTATAAGTTTCAGCACATGCTTATAGTTTTCTGGTAATGTAGTTTGTGTCATTTGCTCATCTCTCTTTCTTCGCTGACTAGGATAATCTGGCCTTTCTCCCACATATCACAAAAATCCATCAAAGTCTCTAAAACTTGTTCTAATTGCTTTTGTTCCTCGGCATTGTAGCAATCAAATTTATTTTCTAGGGAGAAATCTAGCATAGTTTGGTAAGCCTCTTCAAGCCAAACACCAAAGTTCTTTGCTCTTTCATTTGCAAGGTCAAAGCTGTTATTTTTGTTTGTCATACCCTAGTCTCCATAACTTCAAGCCATTTTTCAATCTTTCTTAGCTGCCGTTTAGTAACATATCCCCGGCGTTTGTAAGCAATAGCCCAGATTTTAAACAGCTCTGCACATATGCCAGCTAGAAAGAAGAGTAGCAGGGTTAGGAGTGCACCTAGTAGCTCGCTCATTTATCCAGTCCCTCCAATTCTTCAGCGTTATCACTGTTTAGTAGCTGAAAGGCAATTTTATCCAGCTTATTTATTAGCTTTTCATTTTGGGTGTATGCCACTTCGTTATATTTTTTAGCCTGCCATAGGGCAACTGCTGTATCTTTATCTTGTGCAAATTCAAGCCCCTCTAGAGCTAGATTGTTCATTGATAAAATGTTCATGATGTCAGTTAGCTCACTGCCTAACTCTTTCAGATTGCTAGCAGATAATAAAACCGGTTGTGCTTGTGTTTTCTTTGTTGATGTCATAATAGTTACCTCGTTTGTTTGTAATTATGTTTCTGTGTCCATAACCTACATCATTATTAGTTGATATGCTGTAGGTTTTTTAATTCTTCAGGGTTGTCACATTCTAGTAGATGATAAGCTACACTATCTAGCTCTTTATACATTACTCCCATCTGCTCATATACTTGACCTAGATAATCGTTTAAGTAGCTCAATAGAATAACCTGATCCGGTTTGCTGTGCATAGTCAACATAAAGGTTTTGGTATATCCTTTTATCGTGTCTATGCCAGTCATAACATTAGTAATGCGTTCACCTTGCTCTTTAAATTGGTCTGCTGTTAGCGCTGTAGAAATTTGTTCTTGTTTTTTCATGATGTTTTACCTCGTGTAATTTTAAATAATTCACTAGTTTTAAGGGGTAGCGCCCTCCGTATGGTCAAAATGTCTTAGATATGCTATAATCTAGTTATAAATCTTTACTAAAACCCTTTTAATAACAGCTTGCCTGCTTGTTTATTTATTGTGTTTTAGTCAGTGGTTGAAAGGCTTGATAGTTTGGTCGCTCTCAAAGCCTTTTTTATTTTTTCTTCTGTATGCTCCTTTCTACAGCGTTTTTTGAGACTTGTTTTTGTCGGGGGTATAATTATACCCGTGATGTGGTTTAAGAACTCAGAACTGCTTTCTTGGTACTCTCCTGAACCTTAAAATTGATTTTAAAGCAGTTTCTTTCTTGGTGGTTTAGCAAACGGACTGACTGTTCCATGTTTCATTTTGGCGCGAATATAAATTCGTTTGCCTCGTTCATCAAATTCCTCTGCGAGAATTTCGTAGAGGTGAAGCCGTTTTTCGATTGCGGTTATGTGTCTGCGGACACTCGTTTCAAATGTCCAAGTTTTATCCAACTCATCAAAATGAATTACTGTTTCACGTTCTTCTGGTAAATATGCCATATCGGTTTTTCTCCTTTGTTCTACGGTTGTCATATTGTTTTTTGGCATCTAAAACGTCTAACCCTATAATTTATCAAGAAAATATTTCCAGTTGTCAGAATCCCGGTATTCTTCGGAGCTACAGACCTTAAAATTGATTCTAGAATAATTTTTTATCACGCGCCTTGTTGGTGCGCTTTTTAAATGACCAGCTCAGTAAACTGCTTAACACGTTCAAGGCCTTTTACGATATCTGCTAGATTATCCATAGCTTGCAGCTTGCTGAGTTCTGCTTTAATTGTTTTCAAGTCTTCTTGCTCGTCAATTTCAATCATCAGCATTATAGGTCAACTCCTTTCTTTTGGTCTGAATACCATGGTTCTGATATCCTGATAGCTCATGCCTAGGTTAATTATAGCGATAACCATATCTTCTAAGGCTTGATATTTAACCAGTTCCTCACTGGTTAGACTGTCAATGCCAGTAGCACCACCACGCGCTGCCACCAGTTGTTTTTTATTCATGCCGCTAGTGCCTTTTAGCAAAAGATTTGTGATGGTGCTATGCGGATGCTTCGGAGCTTCTTTCCAGCTTTCTATGCTGTCGTGCAAAGTCTTGCGCTTTGGCTTTTCTAGAGCACACTGAAGCTTAAACTGAGTTAGCTCGTCCCGCATTTCAAAGAATGCTTTGACTAGGTTTTCTTTGAAGTTAGCCACTTGCTCGGTATTCTTTAAGAACGTAATCAGCAAGGTTGCCTGTTGCTCGTTCAGAATATAATCTTTGTCCACTCTCTGAAGCTTGGATTTTAAATCCAACCTTTCCGAACCGTTCAAAGCGTTCAAGGTTCTTTCTGATTGTCCGTGTAATTGTGTGATGTTGTACCTCTGCACATTCCGCAACGATACTGCTCAATGTATACGGCTCTTTCTTGCCGTCCATGTATACTAGGTTCATTAGTTTCCTGTCTTTCATCTTTACTTTTGCATACTTTTGTTTTAAAAAAATATATCTTCAATGGTAATATTGGGAAATAATGGGAGCAACAACTTTTTAAAAGCCATTTTTTCAGAATCAGTGAATGAGTAACGACCGACTTCTTTGTTATGGTATGTCTGCTTTGTCATTCCTAATTTTTCTCCTAGCTCTTTTTGAGTTAAGCTCAACATATTTCTATATCCTCGGATTTTATTCATGTATCCACCCCCTTTACTTTTGCATACTTCGATTATAACTATCTTTTTTTAAAAAGTCAATACTTTTCTTTACTTAATAATAAAAAATAGTTATAATTTAAAATGAGGTGAAAAAATGGAAGTTAATAATATTGAAGTTGGAAACCGAATTAAGAGTATCAGGTTAGATCAAGGTGAGACAATGGAGGAATTTGGCAAAGTATTTAATACTAGTAAAGGAACTGTTAATAATTGGGAAAAAGGGCGCAATCTGCCTAATAAAGAAAACTTGCTAAAAATAGCAAGAATTGGTGGTATGACAGTGAGTCAGTTATTATATGGTGAGGCTGGAGGGAGTCATTATAACTGGGAAGCTGTAGAAGAACTTTTAAAAAAATTTTTTAATGGTGCCTCTATTGATAAACCAGCCTTACAAAGAACTCAAGCAGTTGTTGACAAAGCTTTCTTCTTAAATTTTGGTATAGAAGATATCGCTAATATCTATTTGTTCCAAAAAAACACATCTAAACCTTTGGAAAGTCTTGAGGACTTGCAAGATTATTTTGAACAAACAGCGGATGGATTATCAGTTTATTTAGAAGGCTCTACTGGGACAGAATTAATGGATTTAGAAATCCAGATAGCATTTTTAAACAGTTATGCATATAAAATCAAAAAGTACCTTGAAACTGGTGAATGGGCTTCTGATATCATTTCTAACATTAAGGAAAAATCTAGAAGAATAAGAGAAGATGACTAACCTCTTAACTTCAGTATCTATAGAAAGGGAAGTAGATGGAACCTGCTGAATATCTAAAATCTAGACTGGATAATCAAATTGATTGGTATGACACAAAAAGTCAACACCATCAAAAATGGTTTAAAATTTTAAAATATACAGAAGTGCTGATGGGCTTCTTAATTCCTCTATTAGCAATTTGCAAGCCAATAAAATTTGAACTTTGGTCTGCTGTATTTGCTGGTTCAATGTTGCTTTGTGAAAGCTTTATATCTATATCAAAGCATCATGATAATTGGATTGATTATCGTAGAACAACCGAATCTTTAAAACATGAAAAATATATGTTTTTAACAGGTACGGGGGTTTATAAAAACGAAAAAGATAGTTTCGCCTTACTTGTTGAACGTTGTGAAACTATTATCTCTAGCGAAAATATAAATTGGGCTAACTTGCAAACGGACACTATTCAACGAAAGGAAAAACAATGAGCGCGCATAGATGTTTTATATCTTTTAAAACTCATGACATGGAGTTCAAAAAATACATACAGGAAAATTTAGACGTGGATATGATTGACAAATCTCTAAACGAACCAATAGATTCTCAAGACGAAGACTATATAATGAGAAGAATAAGAGAAGACTATCTAAAAGATTCGACAGTCACTATTCATTTAATCGGCTCCAAAAGTGCTGAGAACAGTTTTATGCAAAATCAAAATTACATCAAAAGAGAATTACAGGCCTCACTATCAAATACTTCAGCAGGTAAAAGAAGTGGAATTTTAGGAGTAGTTCTACCTTCGATGTATGATCGTATTTATAGAGGAGAGCAGGCATGTTTTACTTGTTATAAAAATCATGATGTAGTCAAAATTAATGAAGATACTACTGTTAAAGAGTTTAGTTATAATTTTTATCTCCCTCTTGACAATGACAAACATGTATGGAGCGAAGAAGATCGGTATTGTATATTAGTTAAATGGGATGATTTTAAAAAGAATCCAAATAGATACATTGATCAAGCTTTTGATAAAAGGTCGTCTGATATTGTCAAAAAAATAAAGGTTAGACCTTAAAGATCTAACCTCAAATAATTTCATAAGTTTTCTCAAAAATATCTGGTTTGACAGGGTATTTTTCACCATCTACGCCTGTGACAATCCAATCTCCCGGAGAAGCCTTCATGACTCCTTCCAAAGTGTCAATATACATTTCTGTATCAATTCGAATAGCATCTACTATCACAGGAACCTTACGAACTTTAACCATGCTTCCTCCTCCTGACTTTTTCATTATTATAGCATAAAAATCAGTATTTCCAAAATGGGAACAACTGAGAATCTCCATTAGTATGGGGCTTAAATTTTGATAGTGTATTTTCTCGGCGTTCGCTCGGAGCTCAGCAAGTCATCAACGACTACTAAATTTCCCAACGTTGGGAAATTCAAAAAGCGACGATGTTGTCGCATATCAAAAACCATTTGTTAAATATTGCAACGTTGCAATATTTGGCAATTCTCTTTTTTAAAATCGTTCAACGTTGAACGATTTAGAAGAGCGACGATTAGATGTAGGGCAGTAGTTCCTAAATGTCGTAACGTTTCGACATTTGGACCATTATAGCTTATCCAACTGTTGGACAAGTCTATTTATTTTAATTCTTGCAGATTTTGCACAAACTTGATAACACAGAAAGGAAACCGCATGACCTATAAACAAGAATACCTGGATGATATTCTAGTCCGCATGGCCTACCATTCCAGCGGGATTGAGGGAAACACTATATCTCTTCCTGAAACAGTCAGTATCATCTTAGAAAGTACCTTACCTGGTAAACATAAGAGTATTAGAGAATTTTACGAGATAGAAAACCATAAACAAGTTTTTTCTTTGCTGCTGGATAGCTTAGCTAATAATGCCCCTTTAACTCTGGGGCTAGTGCAAGACTTCCACGCGCTATTGACAGACCGCCTGCAGCATGATAGAGGGCAATTCAAAACTGTTCAAAATGCCATTATAGGGGCTGAGTTTAAGACGGCTTCACCGGAAGAAACACCTTTTTTGATGACCCAATGGGTAGATAACACTGTCTACAGGTTGGATATGTCAAAGAGCGAGCGCGAGATAATAGAAATACTAGCTGATACTCATATTCAGTTTGAACGTATTCACCCCTTTAGTGATGGTAACGGACGAACTGGCCGCCTTGTCCTGATGTACTTAGCTATGAGGTATCTAAGTGCTCCGGTTATTATTAGCAAGGACGATAGAGCCCAATACATGGAGTTTCTAGCTGCTCAAAATATCCAAAATTTGGCTGACTTATTGCAGCAGTCACTAGATGCTGAAAAAAAGAGAATGAGCCAGTTTTAATGCTGGACTGCTTTTGTTATAAAAATAAATTAAAACAACCACCGACGAAGTCATGATACAAGCTAAGTATCTGAAATTCGCTGGTGAGTTTTGGGAGGATTTTATGGTGTCATACAAATTAAAAGAGAATTTATTTCAAGAAAAAATCGCTACTGTAAGAATTGCGCATCAAGGTTCAGACTCTCTTTTGCAGACGGCTAATACTATTGATTTCTTGCCTGCTAATCTACAACTATACGTAGAAGTGGATTTTTTTAACATACATAGTGATCGTGACTACACTCTGATAGTAAACTTAATAAAGAAAAATCTAGATGCTATACCAGCTTACACAACGAGAGTTAATATCCCGGCACGCCATCTTACTTATAAAATGGGGGAATTAGGTAAAACTCAGGGAAATTTTGATTTCAACATTGTCATAGAAGAAGAGGGGGATTACGTTTTTTATTTCTCTTTCAATGATGAAAATAATCAGAGTCTTGATACATATTATCAATACATCAGTATCATTAAGGAGTAGTCATGGCGAGTACATCAAATATAAACTTAGGGGGCACTAGCAAAGTTACTCAACTCCATTCAAACTCTCGAAAAAATGCTAAAAAGGGGAAATCTATTGACTCTCTCATGCGTCACATAAGAGATAAACATAAAATAACCATATCAGGCAGTGCTCAGAAGAGAAAATTGCGTAATATCGGATACTATCATGGCTATAAAGCGTATAAGTTTGTAAAAGAACAATCACGGCCACTTAATATACAAGATTTTAATGAAATAAAGGATATATATGATTTAGATAGCAAGTTAAAGGCTTTATTATATCCAGAAGTAATGAAGTTTGAAACAGCAATCAGTAATTATACTCTTGAAACAATTGTTAACAATAATCAAATAGATCTAAGTTTTATTTTTAAAAATAAACTTAATCATTATAACGACTTCCCACAAAGTTCGAAGAGTTATGTCACTGAAATGGAGAACCACCTTCAATTGAAAAGTAGATTGGAAGCACGCATCTCGGATATGTATAGAAATAGTGTCATACTAAAACACTACCTGCACAAAAATAAACCTATTCCAATTTGGGCTATTTTCGAGCATATAACACTAGGAGATTTAGGGGCTATTGTTTCAAGATTAAACAATGACAATAGAGAGTACTTGCTAAAATCTCTAGATATATATGATCTCAGCTTAGATACAAAGAAAGAAATACTTGCTAAACACATTTTTATTATCAAGGAACTACGAAATGCTGTAGCGCATAATAGTGTCGTATTCGATTGTCGCTTTCAATCTACAAAAACCAAAAAAGGACCTTTAATTTTTCTTGAAAAATATACTGGATTATCAAATATCACCTTTACTACCATTACGGATTATATTTCTTTGCTTGTTTTTTATCTTACAAAATTACATTTCACTAATACTGAGATAAAAGCATTTTTAATAAACTATGAACGTCTGATACAAGAATATAGCAATAAAATAAAGCCGACCAATATGACTATGATTTTTGGGAGTGATTTGCAACAGAAGATAGATGCTTTAAAAACATTTGTTCAAAAAAAATAAACTTTTAATTGACAAATATATCCGAGAAGTGTATACTTAGAACATTAATTGCGGTAGTTCTTTTCGGAGGCTACCTTTTTTGTACCTAAAATAAACTGTTTTTTCAGCCGCTTTTTGCCAGAAAAATAATATTCGTGCGTTAAAACGCAATATAAGCCCGTTTAAGCGCGTGTTTTCTTTTCTGGTACTTTGACCATCCAACTCATTAAAATTGAAAATAGAAGGGTTCTCATAACTCCTAGCATGATTTAAACCTGATTCAATCTAAAACCTTTTTAATAATAGCTTGCCTGCTGATGGAGAGGTTTATCATCATGAAAATAACAGAAATCAAAAAGAAAAACGGTGAGACTGTGTACCGTGCTAGTGTTTACCTAGGCATTGATCAGATAACGGGTAAGAAGGTCAAGACTAGTGTAACCGGGAGAACAAAAAAAGAGGTTAAGAGTAAAGCAAAGCATGCACAGCTTGACTTTAAAGCCAATGGATCAACAGTTAAGAAAGTAGTTGCAACAAAAATGTTTCGCGACTTGGCTAATTTATGGCTAGAAAGTTATAGGCTGACTGTCAAACCTCAAACTTATAGTGGCACCGTTTCAAGGCTCAATTGTCACATTCTCCCTATTTTGGGAGATATGAAATTATCTAAAATATCAGTCAGTGACATTCAAGTTTTAATCAATGACTTATCACTTCACTACATGAATTATAAAGCTGTCCGATCGATTATTCAAAAAATATTCCAATATGGGATATTGTTAGGAGTGGCAAGTAGCAACCCTGCTAGGGAGATTATATTGCCACGTCAAAGGCCGAAAGAAAACGCTAAGGTTAAGTTTATAGAACCAGAAGACCTAAAGGCCTTTCTTGATAACATAGAAAAACGGCAGCATAGGCGTTATGGTTTGTATTTTGAGTATGTCCTGTATCATGTTCTGTTATCCACGGGAATCAGGATAGGAGAAGCCTGCGCTTTGGAATGGGCAGATGTAGACCTAAAAAATGGTACAATAACCATCAACAAGACTTTTAACAAGGGCCTGAAGCTAATTAGCACTACAAAAACAAAATCAGGAAATAGAACAATAAGCATTGACCGAAAAACAATAAACTTATTACGGCTTTATCAAGTCAGGCAAAGGCAGCTATTTCTGGAAGCGGGCGCGCGTGTTCCGTCTGTTGTATTTGCTACCCCTACAAGAGAATATTTTGATTTAGCAATTAGGCAAAATGCTTTAAATACTCGGTGCAAAGAAGCTGGAATACCACGGTTTACCTTCCATGCTTTCCGCCATACTCACGCTAGTTTATTGCTTAACGCTGGTATCAGCTATAAAGAATTACAATATAGGTTAGGACATTCTAATATTGCTATAACTCTGGATGTATATAGCCATTTGTCCAAGGACAAAGAAAAAGAGGCTGTTTCATATTACGAAAAAGCCATAAACAGCCTATAGGTCCACAAAAAGGTGAACAAATTTGAATTTTATTAAGTACGAACTTAACCAAAAGCCCGTTATATCAACGTTTAGAAAGGGTAAAAATTAAAACTATGTCAAAAATTATAGAATTACCAGAAAAACTTGCCAATCAGATTGCAGCAGGTGAGGTCATCGAGCGACCTAGCAGCGTGGTCAAGGAGTTGATAGAAAACTCCATTGATGCTGGTGCCACTCAGATTATAGTTGAGATTGAAGAAGCAGGTCTCAAGAGTATTCAAGTCATTGATAATGGCGAAGGGATTGAGCACGAGGAAGTTCCCTTAGCTTTGCGTCGGCATGCGACGAGTAAGATTAAGAAACAAGCCGACCTTTTTCGAATTCGGACGTTGGGTTTTCGCGGTGAGGCACTTCCATCTATCGCTTCCGTTTCATGTTTGACGATTGAAACTGCAACAGAGACAGATCAATATGGTACTCTCTTGGTAGCCCGAGGTGGTGAAATTGAGTGTGTAGAACCAACGAGCAGCACTGTCGGAACAAAAATCAAAGTCGAAAATCTCTTTTTCAATACACCTGCTCGCTTGAAATATATGAAAAGTCAGCAAGCCGAATTATCTCATATTGTAGACGTGATGAATCGTTTGAGTTTAGCCCATCCGGAGATTGCTTTTACTCTAATAAATGACGGTAAAAAAATGACACAAACAGTAGGAACAGGGAATCTACGCCAAGCGATTGCTGGTGTTTATGGACTGACAACGGCAAAAAAAATGATTGAGATTTCAGCTTCTAATCTGGATTTTGAAGTATCAGGCTATATTAGCCTGCCAGAACTAACACGAGCTAATCGTAATTATATCACGATTCTCATCAATGGTCGCTATATTAAGAATTTCTTGCTCAATCGAGCTATCCTTGATGGCTATGGTAGTAAGCTCATGGTGGGGCGTTTTCCGATTGCAGTGATTGCTATTCAGATTGATCCTTACCTTGCTGATGTCAATGTTCATCCCACTAAGCAAGAAGTACGGATCTCAAAAGAGCGAGAGCTTATGGTCTTGATTTCACAAGCGATTGCTGCGAGTCTAAAAGAGTATGATTTGATTCCAGATGCTTTGGAGAATTTAGCTAAATCAACTATTAATCGAGTAAGTATGCCTGAACAGACTAGCTTACCACTAAAGGAGAACCGACTTTATTACGACCAAGGAAGAACCGATTTCTTTGTGAAACCACAAGTGTCAGAAGATCGACCTTCTTTTGAGAAAACTGACCAATTAGCTCAGCAACCCGTTGCTCCAGATATGCCTGATTCCAGAACAGTCTCTATTAAATTTGCAGAAAGGCAGGCGCCTTCTTATGACCAACTGGATCATCCTGAGTTAGATCAAGCTAGTATGGAGAGAGCTTTAGAGAAGCTAGATAGAGAAGGAATATCAACCTTTCCAGAGTTGGAATATTTCGGTCAAATGCATGGCACCTATCTCTTTGCACAAGGAAATGGTGGTCTTTATATTATTGACCAGCATGCAGCTCAAGAACGGGTCAAGTATGAATATTATAGGGACAAAATAGGAGATGTAGATGACAGTCAGCAGCAGCTTTTGGTGCCTTATATTTTTGAATTTCCGGCAGACGATATGCTGCGACTTCAACAACGAATGTCTCTTTTGGAAGAAGTGGGTATTTTCCTAGAAGAATATGGAGCCAATCAATTTATTTTGCGTGAACATCCTATTTGGCTCAAAGAAGAGGAAATTGAGTCAGGTGTCTATGAAATGTGTGATATGCTGCTTTTGACCAAGGAAGTCTCTATTAAGAAATATCGTGCAGAGCTAGCTATTATGATGAGCTGTAAACGTTCTATTAAGGCCAATCATAGCTTAGATGACTACTCGGCACGTGATTTAATTTTCCAACTATCACAATGCAACAATCCTTATAACTGTCCACATGGTCGACCAGTCTTGGTTAACTTTACCAAGTCGGATATGGAAAAAATGTTTCGCCGCATTCAGGAAAATCATACTAGCCTACGGGAGTTGGGTAAGTATTAATACTCTTCGAAAATCAAAACCATACATTCTTAATTTCGACTTGTCTGATTCAAGTTACACCTGCATTTTACTGTCTAGTCTGATTTTGATTTTTATTGACAATGATAAAATAGCATAGCCTCAGTTGCTTGACTGAGGCTATTTTTTAATCTTGAAGCTGAACTTGTGTTCCAGCAAGCAAATCAGCTGGATGGCGTTTGTCTTTGCGAAGCAGTCCCATCAGCAGAAAGCTCAAGAGGAGAATTCCTGCTGAAGTTGACAAGAAAATTGGCCATGCATCTGCTTGATAAGCACTATGGATAGCTCCCATATGCCCCAGCTGCCAAGAGAAAAACTTAATAGCAGAGCGCAAAACGCTATGAGCAAAGCTCTTATGTTTGTAAATAAGCTGTAAACCTACCCAACATTTGCCAAAACTTCCTTTTCTATAGTCTAACCAAGCAAAGATAACAGTTAGGGGCAGGACTGAGGTAGAAAAAGCCAGTAGTTGGTTCTGGGCTTCAGTGAATGTAGGAATGCCTCCTAGAATCAGATTGTAAAAGCCCATAGTTAGCAAAAAAAGAAAAATGAGGTAGCCCGAGATGAAGAGCCAGTCTCCAAAGAGCTCTTTCAGACGAGCTTTGACAGGTATGGGATTGTCAGTTTTTAGTTTCATCTTTAGCATCTTCTTGCTTAGAATCCTCATCAAGGCCTATAACTTTATCTAGATACTTTTCTTTAATCTTTAGCGCCTTGTTAATAGCCATTGCTGATGCGATTAAGAGGAAAAAGCTCAACCAAACCAGGGCAGTGAATTTTGCTGGAAAGCTAGAACCTGCAAAGAAGAGAAAGATTGCTAAGGCTGATACAAAAATATACAAAACCTGCCAGAAGCCATAAGATTTTACTTCCTTGTAGTAGCGGTCTTTTTCGTCTTCTGAGAGGATGGGTTTTATTTCCGGCTTGTCACCTTCTTCTAAAAGCAGATAATCTGTCGTCACCTGGAAAACCTTGCTCAGTTCTACGATTTTTTCGAGCTCGGGCAACGCTTGGCCAGACTCCCACTTGGAAATGCTCTGGCGAGAGACGTTGATTTGTTCAGCCAGTTTTTCTTGTGACCAGCCTTTTTCTTTTCTTAGTTCAAATAATTTATTAGCGAGTTTCATCATCGCAGCCTCCTTTCTTTTTCTATCTCTATCCTAACAACTTTTAGTTATCTTGAGAATACAGCTTCCTGTACATTTTGTCAACCACTGGTTGCACTTCTATTTGCAGTTTCTAGACAGAAAATATGATATACTAGATAGGCAAAATGATACAAAAAGAAGGAAGATTATGTACGAATATTTAAAAGGAATTATTACCAAAATCACAGCTAAATACATTGTTTTGGAAGTCAATGCTATTGGGTACATACTTCACGTGGCCAACCCCTATGCTTACTCAGGTCATCTTCATCAGGAAGCCAAGGTCTATGTGCACCAGGTGGTGAGAGAAGACGCGGAGCTTCTATATGGTTTTTCGACTGAGGAGGAGAAGCAACTCTTTCTCAGCTTGATTTCAGTCTCAGGTATTGGTCCTGTGTCTGCTTTGGCTATTATTGCTGCAGATGATAATACTGGCTTAGTGCAAGCCATTGAGCAGAAAAACATCACCTACCTGACCAAGTTTCCTAAGATTGGCAAGAAGACAGCCCAACAGATGGTACTGGACTTAGAAGGCAAAGTAGTGGCTGCAGATGGTCCGGCAGAAAGCAAGGCGCCCGTTCAGACTGTGGATAATCAGGAGCTGGAGGAAGCCATGGAAGCCATGCTGGCTCTGGGATACAAGGCTGCTGAACTTAAGAAAATCAAGAAATTCTTTGAAGGCACAACTGATACAGCTGAAAATTATATCAAGTCAGCTCTCAAGATGTTGGTGAAATAGGAGTGAGGATATGACTAAACGTTGTGGCTGGGTAAAAATGAACAACCCCTTGTATGTGGCCTATCATGATGAGGAGTGGGGCAAGCCCCTTCATGATGATTGGAAGTTATTTGAATTGCTTTGCATGGAGACCTATCAGGCGGGACTTTCGTGGGAGACTATTCTCAATAAACGTCAGGCTTTTCGAGAAGCTTTTCATTTCTATGATGTCCAGAAAATTGCTCAGATGACGGATGCAGATCTGGATCGTCTTTTGGACAATCCGGATATTATCCGTAATAAGATGAAGATCTATGCGACCAGAGCCAATGCCCAAGCTTTTTTGGCTGTTCAAAAGCAGTTTGGCTCTTTTAATGACTATATCTGGTCCTTTGTCGATTTTAAAACGATTGACAATGAAATTTTGAACTATAAGGAAGCACCCACTAAGACCGAGCTATCAGAAACCATGTCCAAGGTGCTGAAAAAGCAAGGCTTCAAATTTGTCGGTCCCGTTTGTGTCTATTCATTCCTAGAAGCAGCTGGACTTATCAATGACCACGAAAATGATTGTGACTGGAAGTAGAACAATGAAAACAAGAAAATTTCAGCTCATTTTTATCTCTCTATATACCATTTTATTCCTAGGTAGGGGGTTGAGGTTATTGGACAAAAATGGCTGAATTATCCAGTATATTTCCTTTTATTTGTTTTGGGAATTTTAGCTTATCGGGAGGAATTGCAGAAGCAGTTTTCTATGATTCTGCCTAAGAAGAAGGAGTTTTTTAAAACAATCTCCTTGTATATGTTATTTGTTTTTTTCTTGACAATTGCCTGCAATCTGCTTTCAGCTTTGATTAAACAGAGTCTAGGGTTGCCGCTGCAGGGACGGAATGAAGCCAGTATTCAAGGTGCGCTTTTGAAAAATCCATTTCTAATCTTGGTTATCGGCTGTTTTATTGGCCCAGTTGTTGAAGAGCTCTTCTTTCGTCGCTTCTTTTTAAGGGCTCTCTTGAAGAAATTTTCTGATTTTATTGGTATTGTTTTAACGACTGCTCTATTTGCTACCCTTCATATGCACAGCTGGACCTTGTCAGAGTGGGTGACAGCTATTTCCTATATTGCCGGAGGCTTCCTATTCTCGCTTCTGTATCTGAAAAAGGACAAGAATATCTGGTATCCAATTGTCCTCCATTGTTGTAATAATATCATTGCTTTCATCATCACATTAGGGTTTATAAATAAATGAAAAACCTAGAAGTTTAAACTTCTAGGTTTTAGTATGTTCGCTCTTTATCAAGTGTAGTAGTTTGATACAAATCTAGCATTTGGAGAGAGTTGAATCGATTTTCTCTTTTTTGATATTAAAAACGATGAGGCTTCTAGTTTTAAAGTTGCCAAAATTCTGAAAACTGAAAGCACTTCACTTGATGGTTTTTTAATGAGGCTATTGCTTGCCTCTAGCTTGGCGTTTGAATAAGGGAGTTCAAGTGCGTTGATAATCTTGTATTTCTCTTTCAAAAAAGTTTAAATCCAGTCTGAAAGATAGGATTAAAGTAAGAAATCGTTTTTTCGATGTGTCCGAAGAACTGGTTGGCCTGTTTCTCTCGAAAATGAAGGACTAAGTGTTGGTAGATTTCATAAGGCTATCGGAGTTCTTGAGAGTCTTATATGGTGAGATTTGTTCTCTACAGTATTATGATTTGGCTGTACGGCCGTTTGTAGCCCTGTTCATATGTTGAACGATATGAAAACGATCAAGAACAATTTTAACATATTATCAAGACCATATTGATTTAGGGAACTATATAATAGTTCACATCAATGACAATTTGTAGTGTTGTAAAACGAAGTTTTTGTAAATTTGATAGCTGTCCTTTGCGTTTGTGAAAGTATATAATTGTCTTGATTTATTTGAGGCTTTAAATTATAATAGGCATATAAATATAAATATAAATATAAATATAAATATAAATTAAGGAGAAATATGCAATGAAAAAGCATAGGAAAAAATTATGGTTTTATCTTTTGATGCCACTTCTAGTTTTGTTTAGTTTACTTGCTGTGACAAATACTGTTCAGGCAAAAGAACTTCAAAACGTTATTACCAATATAAAAATGTGGGATGTTGATAATGGCAACGAGAAACAACCAAATGCTCAGGGTGTTTATGAGTTGACAACTAATGATAAGTATGCCAACTATAAATACATGGTTGACTTTGATTTGAGTAAGTATAATGGTCAGCTCAATGATGGGGACTCTTTTACTTTTACGATTCCAGCGCCAATGACTGTAAAAGCAGAAACATTTGATATTAAAGACAATGATACAAAAGTTGCTCTTGCTTCTGCAAAAGTTGTATCTAATGGTGATGGTAAGGGTGGCAAGGTAACGATTACTTTAAAAAACTTACAAGAATATCTTAAGAAAAAGGGTGGCACTCAGATTGAAAATATTAAAGGAACCTTCTTTACTGGTTTTAGTGTGAAAGAAGAAAAGGACGAAACAACCGTTACTTATCCTAGTACAGAAACTAAAAATAGTATAAGTCATAAGATTAAAGTGAGGAAACCAGTCGCTCCTGATTACAGTTATGAAATTGGGACAACTAATTTCGCTAAAGTAGGAGGAATCATTGAAAAAGATTCCTGGTCATCTGAGATACTAAAAAAGAAGGGTGATTATTCTCATCCATTCATTGTTCGTGTAAATGATAGACAAGCAAAATATGATGTTATTGATGTTCATGACAGCATTTCATCCGATTATGCGCCATCACAATTTATTCCAGAAACATTAAAAGTTGAGTCAGGTTTTTATGATAAAAGTTATAATCTTAATGATTCAAAAACTATGACAAAAGATGTTGATTATACGATTGAGTGGAATGAATCTTATACTGATTTCAAAATTAAAATTAAAAATGCTTCAGCTAGAATAGCATCAAATGGTAAACCGGCGGCATACAGAATTACTTATAAGACTACGGCACCGGCTGATGGTACACAAATTGCTAATAAAGTGGAAGTGTCAGGTGATAAAAAGCCTCTAACTACTCGCACAGATAAAACAGATACAGAGACAGTTGCTGTTCGAAATTCTCAGGTTACATCTGGTGGTACAATCCAATTGGAGACTGGTTATCGTATTACTCTTTACAAGGTTGACGAAAAGACTCAAAATCGTCTTGCAGGAGCTAAATTCAAAATCACTCCTCCCGCAGGAGCAACTGCACAAGAAGAAGTTGTGACAACAGATGATAAAGGCGTTGCTCAATCCAAAATATATTCAGAAAGTGATGTTAAAAAGGGTGAATTTACTGTTACTGAGATTGAAGCACCTCTTGGTTATGAATTAAATCCAACACCATTGAAAGTAACTGTTGGAAAAGCTGGTGTTATCAAAACTATAAATAACAAAAGAGCAGTAACCTCTGTTAAAGTAAATAAAAAATGGGTTGGTAAGACAGGTTCTGAGGTTAAGGTTGAACTTCAGGCTGATGGTACAAAAGTATCAGAAACAACCTTAAACGAAGCAAACAACTGGGAATATACTTTTAGCAACTTAGAAAAGTATAATAAAGATAATAAACTCATCAAATATACAGTTAAAGAAGTAAAAGTTGAAGAAGGCTATCAATCTAAGGTAGAAGGAACTGCCACAGACGGGTATACAATTACTAACACTTACACTCCCGCAGCAGCTACTAAAGCCAAAATTTCAGGTAAGAAAGTACTGGAAGGTAAAGCGCTAGAAGCAAGAAAATATAGCTTTATTTTGAAGAAAGATGACGGCAGTATTGTTCAAACTGTTACTAATGATGCTAATGGAAATTTTGCTTTTGATGAATTGGCTTACAACGAAGATCAAGTTGGTACACATAAGTATACGATTGAAGAAGTCCAAGGAACTGAGCCGGGCATTACCTATGATACAACAATTCAAACAGTAGAAGTAACTGTTAAAAAAGTGAGTGCTACTAAACTAGAAGCAACCATTTCTAAGAAAGCAAGTGACCTTGTCTTCACTAACAAATACACGCCAGCAAAAACACAAATTCCAGTGAAAAAAGTCTGGGATGATGCCAATAATCAAGACGGCAAACGTCCAAACAAGATAACTGTAAAGCTCTTGGCAGATGGTCAAGATACAGGAAAAACTCTTGAATTGTCAGAGGCAAATAGCTGGACAGGAGCGTTCACTGACTTAGATGTTGATAAAGGTGGCACTCCAATTGATTATAAAGTAGTAGAAGTCAGTACAGTATCTGGTTATACAACTGAAACAACAGGAGATGCTAAGGCAGGTTTTACTGTTACGAATAAATACACCCCAGAAACAATTGATATTAAAGCAACGAAAAACTGGGATGATGCCAATAATCAAGACGGTAAACGTCCAAAATCAATTACTGTTAACCTCTTGGGAAATGGTGAGAAAGTAGATTCTAAAGAAGTAAGAGCCGCAGCTGACGGAACATGGTCTACTGTATTTACGAAACTTCCAAAATATAAAAATGGAAAAGAAATCAAATATAGTTTGACAGAAGAAGTAGTCTCGGAATATACTAGCGAAATCAATGGTTTCAATATTACCAACAAATACACCCCTAAAATGATTGACTATCAAGTGACCAAAACTTGGAATGATAATAATAACCAAGATGGTAAGCGACCAGATTATATCACAGTTCACTTGATGAAGACAGTTGGTGGTGTGACTACCGAAGTTGAGAAATATAATATCAAAGTCGCTGAAGCGGATCCAGCGAATGGGAATGTTTGGAAACATACCTTTAGTAATCTTCCAAAATACGAAGCAGGTCAAGAAATTGTCTATTCTGTCAAGGAAGATGCTGTAGCAGGATATGAAACCTCTATCAAGGGTCAAGAAATCACCAATACGCACACTCCAGAAACGATTGTCATTTCTGGTAAGAAAATTTGGGAAGATAACAACAACCAAGATGGCAAACGGACCAGAATGGTCAAGGTTCAAATTCTGAAAGGCAAAAATGGTCCAGTTGTTGATGAAATTGAAACTTCAGAAGAAAAAGGTTGGGCCTTTGAATCAAAACCATTACCAAAGTATGAAAATGGTCAAGAAATCAAATACGAAGTGAAAGAAGTTGCTGTAGAATCTTACCAATCCGAAGTTAAATCGTCTGGACATAATCAATACACAATTACTAACAAGCACACTCCAGAAAAAATCAAATTAACTGGTCAAAAGACTTGGAATGATTCAGACAATCAAGATGGCAAACGTCCAACTGAAATCAAAGTTCGTTTATTGGCAGACGGTAAAGATACAGGTAAAGTAGCAACAGCAAGCGAAGCAACTGATTGGAAATACAGTTTTGAAGGTTTGGATCGTTACAAAGCTGGAAAAGAAATTGTTTACTCTGTTGAGGAAGTAGATGTACCAAAAGGCTATCAATCTGAAGCGAATGGAATGAATTTGGTCAATAGCCACACTCCAGAGGTGACTTCAGTTAGCGGTCAAAAGACTTGGGAAGACGAAAATGATAAAGATGGTCTTCGTCCAAAAGAGATTCAAGTGAAATTGCTTGCGAATGGCAAAGATACAGGCAAATTAGCAACAGCAAGTGAAGCAACTGGTTGGAAGTATAGCTTTGAAAAACTTGCCAAATATGAAGCAGGTAAGGCAATCACTTATACAGTGGAAGAAGTTGCTGTACCGAAAGGTTACACAGCGAAGGTATATGGTATGAATATCACGAATAGTCATACACCAGAGAAACCACAAACACCGCCAAGTACACCAGAGAATCCGAAGAAGGTAATTCTGCCGTCTACAGGTAGCCAAGAATCTATTTTAGCTGTTTTAACAGGTCTTGTTACTTTGGGTGGAGTCGCTTACTTGATGAAGAAAAAATTGTAATTCCTCCACCATAGGATAGATGAGGTTAAAAGTCCATTAGAAAATTCTAGTGGGCTTTTTCAGTACTTTGGCAACTGTAGTGGGTGATTAGTGGACTTATATTGATATTTAGGATAAAACAAATTAGTTTCCTCGGTTTTATTGTTTGTGAGATTTTTGAAGAAGGATTCTTTTGTTTTGTCAGAATGTATCGCTAGATATAGCTTATAAAAGATTATTTTCTTAAAATGAAGTTTTTAATCTTTTTTGTGATAAAATAAAACCAATTCCGAATAGTAAGGTAGGAGGTTTTATGAAAGCAGAAATTATTGCTGTGGGTACTGAGATTTTGACTGGTCAGATTGTCAATACGAATGCTCAATTTTTATCTGAAAAATTAGCGAGCTTGGGAGTAGATGTCTATTTCCAGACAGTGGTTGGAGATAATGAAGATCGTCTGTTATCCATTTTAGAAATAGCTAGAGATCGTAGTAATTTAGTTATCTTGACAGGTGGTTTAGGTCCGACTGAAGACGACTTAACCAAGCAGACTTTGTCAAAATTTTTGAATCGTAGGCTAGTCTTTTATCAAGTAGCTGTTGAAAAATTGAATCGTTTCTTCTCCAGCCGACCGGACTATACTCGAACACCAAATAATGAGCGACAAGCTCAGATAGTAGAAGGCTCGACTCCTTTACCAAATGCGACTGGCTTAGCTGTCGGAGGATTGTTAGAAGCAGACGGAGTGACCTATGTAGTCCTGCCTGGCCCCCCTAGTGAACTAAAGCCTATGGTAAACAATGAGTTGGTTCCGCTTTTAGCAACTGGCCAAAAATTGTATTCGAGAGTCTTGCGTTTCTTTGGTATTGGGGAGAGTCAATTAGTCACCCTTTTAGGAAACTTGATTGATACTCAGACGGATCCGACCATTGCTCCTTATGCTAAGACGGGAGAAGTGACGTTGCGATTGTCGACCAAGGCCAGCAGTCAAAAGGAAGCAGATGTTAAGTTTACTCATCTGGAAAAGAAAATTTTAGCAGTACAGACTTTTGAGAAACAACAATTAGCCGACCTTTTCTATGCTTATGGAGATGACAATTCTCTGGGACAGACAGCTTTTGAATTGTTGAAGAAAGCAGGCAAAACAGTCACAGCAGCTGAAAGTCTGACTGCGGGACTTTTTCAAGCGACTTTAGCAAATTTTTCTGGAGCATCCAAGGTCTTTGGAGGTGGCTTTGTTACTTATGGCATAGAGGAGAAGAGTCAAATGTTAGGCATTCCATTGGCAGATTTAGAAATGCATGGGGTAGTCTCAGCTTATACAGCAGAGAAAATGGCTACGCAAGCTAGGAAATTGACTGCTAGTGACTATGCGGTGAGTTTGACTGGAGTAGCAGGTCCAGATAGTTTAGAAGGCCATCCAGCAGGAACTGTTTATATTGGCTTGGCAACTGCAGATAACGTTCAGTCTATTCAGGTTAATATTGCGGGGCGCAGTCGGACGGATGTACGTAAAATAGCTGTGTTACATGCTTTCAATTTGTTGCGAAAAACTTTATTAAAAAATGAGAATATGCTATAATAATTAGATAATCAAGAAAATTAATTTATTACTACACAGGAGAAATAAATGGCGAAAAAACAAAAAAAAATAGATGAAATTTCAAAGAAATTTGGTGAGGAACGCCAAAAAGCATTAGATAATGCACTTAAAAATATTGAAAAGGATTTTGGTAAGGGAGCAATTATGCGCCTGGGGGAACGAGCTGAACAAAAAGTTCAAGTCATGAGTTCAGGTAGCTTGGCATTAGATATTGCACTTGGTGCAGGAGGGTATCCAAAGGGACGGATTATTGAAATTTATGGTCCAGAGTCTTCTGGTAAGACAACGGTGGCTCTTCATGCGGTAGCGCAGGCCCAAAAAGAGGGAGGGATTGCAGCTTTTATTGACGCTGAACATGCTCTTGATCCAGCCTATGCGCAGGCACTTGGGGTTAATATTGATGAATTATTACTTTCTCAACCGGATTCAGGTGAACAGGGACTTGAAATTGCTGGAAAATTGATTGATTCGGGGGCCGTAGATTTGGTGGTTATCGACTCAGTTGCAGCTCTTGTACCGCGTGCTGAAATTGATGGAGATATAGGAGATAGCCATGTTGGTTTACAAGCACGGATGATGAGCCAAGCGATGCGGAAGTTATCTGCATCTATCAATAAAACGAAGACGATTGCAATTTTTATTAATCAATTACGAGAAAAAGTTGGTATCATGTTTGGAAATCCAGAAACAACGCCGGGAGGTCGTGCCCTTAAGTTTTATGCTTCAGTTCGCTTGGATGTCCGCGGAAACACTCAAATCAAAGGTACAGGTGATGAAAAAGACACCAATGTGGGGAAAGAAACGAAGATCAAGGTCGTGAAGAATAAAGTTGCTCCGCCGTTTAAGGAAGCCTTCGTAGAAATCATGTATGGTGAGGGCATTTCTAAAACAGGCGAGCTCATCAAGATTGCTACGGATCTAGACATTATTAAAAAAGCAGGTGCGTGGTATTCTTACAATGATGAAAAGATTGGACAAGGGTCTGAAAATGCTAAGAAATACTTGGCAGATCATCCAGAAATTTTTGATGAAATTGATCGCAAGGTTAGAATTCATTATGGTTTGATTGAGGATGATGCTGAAGATGAGAAAAAGGTGGAAACAAGCAACTCAGCAAACAAAGCAGAGGAAGTCACATTAGACTTGGATGGTGCGATTGAAATCGAGGAATAAATTTAAAAAATAGGTCGCAAGACGGAGGGATTTTATGGTATAATATAGTATGATAGTAGTACCGTGTAGCGAAAGGAGTACTTACATGATTACAATTTATACTGTCTCAAGTTGCACTAGTTGTAAAAAAGCAAAAACATGGCTCAATGCTCATCAATTAACTTATAAAGAACAAAATCTTGGTAAAGAAGGAATTACAAAAGAAGAGTTGTTAGATATTCTAACAAAAACTGAAAATGGAGTGGCAAGTATTGTCTCTTCAAAAAATCGCTATGCTAAAGGCTTAGGAGTAGATATCGAAGAGTTAAGTGTGAGTGAAGTGATTGATTTAATCATGGAAACTCCACGTATCTTAAAGAGTCCTATTTTGGTCGATGATAAGCGACTGCAAGTGGGTTACAAGGAAGACGACATTCGTGCTTTCTTGCCTCGTTCAGTCCGTAATGTTGAAAATACAGAAGCACGTCTACGTGCCGCTTTATAATACGAAAAGAGTGGAATATAACTTCCGCTTTTTTGTTTATCATAGAAGATGCTAAAATAAATAACGAGGAGTAGATAGACCATGAAAATCCTGATTTCATTAACCATTATTCTTCCAATTTTAGGTGGTTGTGGTCAAAAGAAAGAAACAAAATCAAAAACAAGCAAGCAATCGATTGATAGCAAGTTACCAGTTCTCGCGAATGCTGAAAAATAAATAGTTATGACGAAGAATTTATCTGTTCCCAAAACGGCTGAAGGCGTTCAACAACGCTTACAGGGGAAATCAATTTTTAAGTTTATCGATTGAGTAAATCATGCCGATGAAAGAAGAAATGAAAAAAGTGGTTGCTGAAGTTGGAGTTGCTGAGGCACAAAAATTGTTGGAAAAATCTTTGACTAGAGACGCAAAATAGACACAAGAAAAAAGTTTAGAAGGCTTTTCAACCTCTCTCGAAATCTTTAATGAGCAAGAATTGAAGCGAGTGCATACGTTGCTTTCCAAGTTGTGGATATTAATAAAGCAACAGATACTGAGTAGTTAAAGATTATAAATTTAAAAAACTTTTAAAAATGAAACCTAAGGAATATGTTGAAGATCAGATTGCAAGTGATGTAAAAGCAGTTCATCAGTAATTGTTAAATAGGAGTTTTTAGGCAAGTTTATTTGACAACGCTTACAAAAGGTGGTACACTTTTCTTGTAAAACTCTAAAATATAAGGAGGATATATTATGAGAAAATCGATTGTTGTATTAGGTGCAAGCTTGCTCTTTCTAACGGCTTGTAGCCAGAAATCTGAGCAAAAGCAATCAGGGGGGAATAAGACTGGTTCAAGTGTTGTAAAAAAAGATTCTGTCGTAACTAAGTCTTTCCAACAAAAACAGACTGTTCAAGGAATAGAACAAACACTTATCCAAACGATTTCTTATGAGGGAAAAACATTTAAGAAATTTGTCATCAATCTTGAGCAAGTACTTCCAGAAAATATGAAAAGCGCTTTAAGAGGACAAGATTTAGAAAGTAGAAAGCCACAGTTAATCTCTGGTTTTGAGACAGCTGCAAGATTGGATAAATTTAAGTCTTTAGCTGGTGTTGATGTTAAAACTGATATTACGAAAGACTATGTTATTAAAGTTAACATTAATATTGATATGAGCAAAATCAACCTTGATGAAGCATCAAAATTAGACACATATGGTTCTATGTTCTCAACCATTAAAAACTTAACCCCAAAACAATATATTGAATCTGTCAAAGCAGCTGGTGCTAAAGAAGTTGCAAATCCATGATAAGAATAGTCATATGTGAAAGAAAAGGCTGGGACGATGATGTCCCAGCCTTAATTTGGTATAAAAAATCCTGTACTTAAGCCGATTGCATAAAGCATTTGTTTGAGGTTGTAGATGAAGCCTCTTATAGCAGTATTGACTTTGTTCGTTTTTTATCTCTAAAAAATTCCTACTCATCCTCACGATATTAAGGTTATCAGTTAAAAATTTTTAGTTCTGTTCCACTACATTTTCAACCTCTTTAATTTGTGAAAAGTCTTGAAATGTGCTATAATATAGGTATTCTAGTGAAAGAAGGTGTAATTGTGGGATTTACAGATGAGACAGTACGGTTTAATCTTGATGATTCAAACAAAAAAGAAATTAGTGAAACATTGAAAGATGTCTATGTGTCGCTGAATGAAAAGGGTTATAATCCAATCAACCAAATCGTGGGATATGTGCTTAGTGGTGATCCTGCGTATGTACCTCGTTATAATAATGCACGAAATCAAATTCGTAAATATGAACGTGATGAGATTGTAGAAGAATTAGTTCGTTATTATTTGAAAGGGCAAGGCATTGATCTCTAATGAGAATGATGGGATTAGATGTTGGTTCAAAAACAGTTGGTGTCGCGATTAGTGATCCACTTGGTTTTACAGCTCAAGGACTTGAAATTATTCCTATTGATGAAGAAAAAGAGGAATTTGGTTTTGATCGTTTGAGTGAGCTTGTAAGAGAATACAAGGTTGAGAAGTTTGTTGTGGGTCTCCCGAAAAATATGAACAATACAAGTGGGCCTCGCGTAGAAGCAAGTCGAGCTTATGGTGCTAAAATTGAACAATTATTTCATTTGCCAGTTGAATACCAAGATGAACGCTTAACAACGGTAGCTGCGGAGAGAATGTTGATTGAACAAGCGGATGTGAGCAGAAAGAAGAGAAAAAAGGTTATTGACAAGCTTGCAGCGCAGCTTATATTGCAAAATTATTTAGATCGAAATTTTTAATAGACAAAGGAGAAACCATGGCACACGATCATAACCATGACCACGAAGAGCGTGAATTGATTACACTCGTAGATGAGCAAGGGAATGAAACCTTGTTTGAAATTCTCTTGACAATTGATGGAAAAGAAGAATTTGGCAAAAACTACGTTTTATTGATTCCAGCTAGCGCAGAAGAAGATGAAAACGGTGAAGTAGAAATTCAAGCCTACTCATTTACTGAGAATGAAGATGGAACAGAAGGCGATTTACAACCAATCCCAGAAGATTCAGATGCTGAATGGGACATGATTGAAGAAGTTTTCAATAGCTTTATGGAAGAATAAGTTGGATACATTAGCTTTTTGCATCACGGATGATGAAGAAATCAAAAGGCTATGTGAATCATATTTTATAGTATGCGAATGCGTAGTTGACTTAATTCCTATGTGTGAAGAAAGAGTATCAGCTATTCAATGAGCTGTGGGGTGTGACATGAACCAAAATCTGGTTCTGTTTCACTCCCTTTTTGCTAGGAGAAGAAAATGAATGAAATTGAAACGTGGTTAGAAAGTCGGATTGGCTTGAATTTTCGGTCTGGTTTAGCACGAATGATACGAGCGATAGCTCTTTTGCATCATCCAGAAGCGAATTACCCCATGATTCATGTGACAGGAACGAATGGAAAAGGCTCAACGATTGCGTTTATGAGTCAATTATTTGTGCAACATGATAAGAAAGTGGGAACCTTTACATCTCCACATATGACAAGCATTCACGACCGGATTTGTATCAACCACGAACCAATCCCCAACAAAGACTTCATCAGAATAGGACACCGTGTTCAAACAATGGAAAGGCAATTGTTACAGACGCACTCTCCTTTATCTTATTTTGAAATCTTAACGCTTATGGCTTTGCTGTACTTCAAGGAGGAGCAAGTAGATGTGGCTTTGATCGAAGTAGGAATTGGGGGGCTTTTGGACACAACAAACGTGGTGATAGGGGATATTGCAATTGTGACATCAGTAGGGCTGGATCATCAGGAAACCTTAGGAGACACCATAGCTGCAATTGCAGAACATAAAACAGGAATTTTCAAGGAGAATAAAATAGCTGTTATTGGACCATTGGTCGAAGAGGCGAGAAGGCTCTGTGAGCTGCGCGCGAACGCTCTCGGAGTTGACTTGTATGAATATGGCAGAGATTTTTCATTTTCGAAAGAGCAGTTTTCTAATCAAGATGAAATGATAGTCGATTTACGGCTGGGACTGAACGGCACTTATCAGGAAGAAAATGCAGCTGTTGCTTTGCAAGGTTTTCTTTTATTTATGAAGCAACAAAACTGGCAACCGCAAGTGAAACGGATACGAAAAGCTCTCCAACAAACAAATTGGGTAGGGCGGTTAGAATATTTTGAGGGAGGTATTTATTTAGACGGAGCACATAATTTACCAGCTTTGTCACGTTTGGTGGAGTTTATTCGCCAGCAAGAACAAAAAGAAATATTTGTCTTGTTTGGTGCTTTGAGGCGAAAGAATTATCAGGGGATGCTGTCTTATTTAACACAGGAATTGCCAGAGGCGCGATTGACTATAACAACATTTGAGAATGATGGTGCAGTGGGGGAGCGGGATCTTACAGCCGAAAATTACGTTTCTTCGTATCAGGAATTTATCGAACAATTTATCAGAAATTCTACTGATAATCAGCTTCTTTTTGTGACAGGTTCTCTTTATTTTATTGCGGAGGTTCGTGCTTTTCTTTTAGAAAAGAAGACTGATTGAAAGGCTCGATAGCATAATAGAACTGTATAATGAAGGAGGATAAAAATGCTAGTATTAAAGAAATTTAGCTATGTGCTCTTTTCTCTGATAGGTCTTATCGTTTTGACCTCATGCTCCAAGTCTAACCAGACCTCACCAACCTCTCAGTCTGTTTCAAGTAGTCAATCAGCTAATGTCTCAAGTGAGAGTGAGGGATCATCAACGATAGTAGAAAAGTCATCAGAAAAACTAGATGGGACGTATAAGGGGATGGACGAGGAGGCTACGATTACTTTGGTTATCAAGGGGGAAAGTGGTACGTGGACCGAACAAGAGCCAAGTGGTGAAGAAGAAGTAAAACCAGTAAGTATTGATCCAACAAATCAGCGAATGAGGATTGGAGATGATACTGTGCATTATATGATTAACAATCGTCAATTGACAATCGAAGATATTGAGCAAGAAAATGGAGAAAATGATACGGTCGTTTTAACGAAACAATAATCTGTTTGGAACGGGAGTACCATGTTTCAAAAGTGAAAACCTTGACTTACAAAATGTAGTAAGAATTGAAGGTTAGTTTCCTCTCTTCATAAGATTATTGAGCCAAAATCTTTGTTTTATCTATTCTCTCAACTAGATAGAGAGGGACGGTATTTTATTCATAACTTAGAACTAAGAGTGTGAGAAAAGTTGATCTCTATGAAATTGAAATTTTTCTACCACTCTTTTTGTTGGGATGTTTGTGCATAATTTGAAGGGCAAACAATGGTTGACTTTGGCTTGATTTATTAGGGAATCCCCGTTATACTAGTACTAAATAGAGACAGGGAGAAAACATGAATTTTAGGAAATTTCAGCTATTGATGTCAAAATATGGTTTTAGCATCATTATTATGGTGTTAGAATTGGGACTTGTTTTTTGGTTTTTCTTTTGGCTTGGTCGATGGACGCCTACTTTATGGATTGCTTTTGTGATTTTGTTCAGTGTGGCAACTATTTTGGCGATTGTCAATCGTTCAATGACGCCAGAAAGCAAAGTAACCTGGCTTTTAGTGGCTTTTATTCCAGTCTTTGGACCGTTGCTTTATCTGATGTTTGGCGAGCGTCGTTTGTCTAGAAGTGAATTGAAACAGTTGAAGAATATGGATCAAATGAAATTTCGTGAGGATAATAGTTATGAGTTGCGTTTAGAGTTGAAAAATACAGATAAGTCAGCTTATGGGATTATCAAATCACTTCTTAGCATGGATCATAATGCGGATGTATATGACGGTACGGAATCACAATTTTTCCCTTTGGGCGAAGAAATGTTTCAAAAAATGCTGGAAGATTTACGCAAAGCAGAAAAATTTATCTTTTTAGAATATTACATTGTAGAAGAAGGCCTCATGTGGAATAGTATTTTAGATATTCTGCGTGAAAAGGCAGCCCAAGGCGTGGAAGTGAAAATGCTCTATGATGATATTGGCTGTATGGCGACTCTTCCTGGCGACTACACCAGTCGATTACAAGCTATGGGGATTGATGCCCATAAATTTAACAAAGTGATTCCGCGAATGACAGTAGCCTATAATAATCGAGATCATCGGAAAATCCTCGTCGTTGACGGGCAGATTGGCTATACTGGTGGCATCAATCTGGCAGATGAATACATTAATCACATCGAGCGATTTGGTCACTGGAAAGACGGTGGGATTCGTCTGAATGGGCGCGCTGTAAAAGCCTTGACACGGCTATTTCTGATGAACTGGTATATTAACCGTGGGAAAATCAGTGATTTCGATCGCTATCATTTGGATAACAAAGCTGTAGATGCGCCAGGACTCTATATTCCGTATGGAAGCGGACCTAAGCCCATGTACAAAGCTCAAGTTGGGAAAAATGTTTATCAAAATATTATCAGTCAAGCGACAGATTATGTGTATATTGCTACACCGTACTTAATTATTGATTATGACTTGACAGAAGACATCAAAAATGCTGCTATGCGGGGGGTAGATGTCCGCATTGTGACACCTTATATTCCAGATAAAAAAATTATTCAGCTCATTACGCGAGGAGCTTATCCTGATTTAATGGCGGCTGGGGTTCGGATTTATGAGTATACACCGGGCTTTATTCACAGCAAGCATGTGGTGGCAGACGATGATTTCGGTGTGGTTGGAACAATCAACTTTGATTATCGAAGTCTGGTTCACCACTATGAAAATGCTATTTTGATGTATAAAACGCCTTCTATGTTTGACTTAAAACGGGATTTTGAAACCCTTTTTGAGAATTCTCAAGAAATTCATGAGGATACTATTAAAAATACTTGGTATCAACGTTTAATCAAAGAGATTGTCGAATTGTTTGCGCCGATGCTATAAAAATTTCTCTTGTATAGGAGGAATTTTTTCTTTTTTACGAATAATCTAGTAAAAAGGATGTAAAATGGTCAAAGAATTAACAAGTGAAGAAAAGGAATTCTTGAAAAAGTATATCGCGTTAGGTTACCATCGTTTCCGAGAATTGGAATATTACAGTCTACTTTTGCACAAGATGCAGAACTTATCAGAATGAGGCTGACAGATAGAGAAGATTTTGATATACTAGATAAGACTGATATCAAGGAGAATCTTTTATGTATGATACAATGCCTGAACAAGGTACGAAAGAGACAGTAACAGAGGCGCTTTACGAAGAGAGCAAGAAAAAGGCTGCTTTTATAGAGCCCACTTCAACTCCTTTTGTGTTATTACTTTTGTGGAGTGCATTGCTGAGTGGTTTAAGTGTTGCGAATCCATTGTTGACCAATCTTTCTACGAATCTGCAATCTCAAAATCTGTATGCAGGATGGGCAATAGCACAAGGACAGGTTATTTATGGAAATATTTATGGAACGAGTGGATTGCTTTATTATCTAGCTAATTGGGCGGGCAATCTCTTTCTGAGCAATATTTTATTTGTAGCAATGCAGTGTGTGGCTTTATTTATTGCAGGCATTTTTCTTTTCAAAATTGTTTACCAATTAACAGCGGTAAGGAATAATTCTATAAAAATTGTTTCGTTATTTTATGGCTTAACTTTAGTTTTAGGCTGGGGTGGCTTATATTCTAGTATGTTTGCCTTCCCTTTTGTATTTGGTGCACTGTATTTTCTGGTACGTTATGTAGCAGGAGAAGCTAGCGATAAAGGCTTTATTGGTTTTGGTGCGCTTGGTGCGCTGATGTTTATGACAGATCCGTTAACGAGCTTGGTGCTCTATGCAACAGCCTTTATTGCTCTTTTCGTTTATAATATTGTCACAAAGCAAAAGGCACGTGGCTTGTATCAATTTTTGGCTACTCTTGTGGGCTTCTCACTTATATTTTATCCCTTGGGCTATTATACGGTTTTAAATGGTACTTTTGGAGCGGCGATTAGTCAAATCCTTTATCCATGGGAGAGTCTTCGTTTTTCTGGGCAGCATTTATTGCATAATGCTTTACTTTATAGTAGTTTACTCATCGGGCTTGGGGTATTAGGGACTTGGATAAGAAGTTTTTCATTGCCAGCAAATTCTGTGGAACGCTTTCTGCAGCTACTGAGTTTTTTTGCTTCGTTTATCTTAGTTTCATTTAATTTCTTTTTGACAGAGCAAGGTGTTTATCAGTTTCTGTCGATTTTGCCGTACTTCATGGTTTTACTCAGTTTATGGTTAGGAAAGAGTAAGCTGAACAGAGGTGGACGTCATAGTCGTGTGCGAAAATCGTCGTCTATTTTAGGAAGCTACATTGTCAAGAATGCTTTTTTACCTGCTTTAGCAGTCATTTATTTAATTGGTTTTCCTCTTGTAAATCACTATATTTTATCTTCAGGTGAAGCAAGTGAACGTGCATCTGCTGCAAATTATATTAAAAATAAAGCAAAGAAGACGGACAAAATATATGCTTGGGACAAAACGGCGCTGCTCTACCAAGCGAGCGGACATTTATCTGCGGTACCGATTTTAACACCTGGCTTGTACCAAGGAACCGCTGAAAATAAAATGGCTTTGGCCAGGAGTTTGAAAGAAAATAGACCCGCTTATATTTTAGTTCATAATCAAGTGCCGGTTCTTCAAGATGTCCAAAAGCAATTAAAAGAGAACTATCAGTTGACAAGCTTGAAACTCAATCATTTCAAGTTGTATAAGCTGAAATAACAAATCAATATCTTGTGTTTGAAATAAAATTTTAAGTTTTTTACCACAAGATATTGATTTTTTTTATGAGAGTGATATAATATGATTTATATGAATGGAGGAGCTTATGATTGCATTAAATGAAGAGACGATACAAGGATTTGCAGATATTTATGTAGAAAAACGTGATGGCCGTCGTGTGGCTTTTGACGCAGATAAGATCTACAAGGCACTTGTCAAAGCTAGTCAAGAAGTAACGACGATGACTCCGTTATTAGAAGCAAAACTTGAAGGCATTACCAATAAAATTGTAGCAGAAGTGATTGCGCGCTTTCCTGCAGGTGTTAAAATTTATGAAATTCAAAACATCGTTGAACATGAGTTGTTGAATGCGAATGAATATGCCATTGCAGAAAGCTATATTACTTATCGTACGCAACGTGATTTTGCGCGTTCAAAAGCGACAGATATCAACTTTACAATCGGTAAATTGCTCAACAAAGATCAAGCAGTTGTTAACGAAAATGCAAACAAGGACAGCGATGTTTTCAATACTCAGCGTGATTTGACAGCAGGAATTGTAGGGAAATCAATCGGTTTGCAAATGTTACCGCCGCATGTGGCAAATGCGCATCAAAAAGGAGATATCCACTATCATGATTTGGATTATAGCCCTTATACACCAATGACAAACTGTTGCTTGATTGATTTCAAAGGGATGTTGAAAAATGGTTTTAAGATTGGAAATGCAGAGGTAGAAAGTCCAAAGTCGATTCAAACCGCGACTGCACAAATTTCTCAAATCATTGCGAATGTCGCCTCTAGTCAATATGGTGGTTGTTCAGCTGATCGAATTGATGAAGTTTTGGCACCCTATGCTGAAAAGAATTATGAAAAACATCTGACAGATGCGCGTGAATGGGTCACTCCCGAAAAGCAAGAAGAATTTGCTTGGACAAAAACGAAAAAAGACATCTATGATGCTATGCAATCTTTAGAATATGAAATTAATACCTTGTTTACATCAAATGGACAAACCCCATTTACATCGCTTGGTTTTGGTCTTGGCACCAATCGTTTTGAAAGAGAAATTCAAAAAGCCATTCTTCAGATTCGTATCAAAGGACTTGGATCAGAACACCGTACAGCTATCTTCCCTAAATTGATTTTCACTTTAAAACGTGGTTTGAATTTAGAACCTGGCACTCCAAACTATGATATTAAGCAATTAGCCTTGGAATGTGCTACGAAACGGATGTACCCAGATGTTTTGTCTTACGATAAAATTGTAGAATTAACAGGCTCTTTCAAAGTTCCAATGGGTTGTCGTTCTTTCTTGCAAGGTTGGAAAGACAAGAATGGGCAAGAAGTCAATTCTGGTCGGATGAATCTTGGTGTTGTGACGGTCAATCTTCCACGAATTGCCCTTGAATCTGAAGGCAACATGGAGAAATTCTGGGAAATTTTTAATGAGCGGATGAATATTGCTGAAGATGCGCTCGTCTACCGTGTCGAACGCACCAAAGAAGCGACTCCAGCTAATGCTCCTATTCTTTATCAATATGGTGCTTTTGGAAAACGTCTAGGTAAATATGATAAGGTGGATCAACTCTTTAAGCATCGTAGAGCCACAGTTTCTCTCGGCTATATTGGTCTGTATGAAGTGGCGACAGTCTTTTATGGTGGTGAATGGGAGCACAATCCAGAAGCCAAGAAATTTACAGTCGATATCGTTCGTGAAATGAAACGCCGTGTAGAAGAATGGTCTGACCAATATGACTACCACTTCTCTGTTTATTCTACACCGTCTGAAAGTCTGACAGACCGCTTTTGTCGTCTGGATACAGAAAAATTTGGTCTTGTAAAAGATATTACAGATAAGGAATACTATACGAATAGTTTCCACTATGATGTCCGTAAAAATCCGACACCATTTGAAAAATTAGATTTTGAAAAAGATTATCCAGCGGCCGGGGCTTCAGGAGGCTTTATTCACTACTGTGAATATCCTGTTCTACAACAAAATCCGAAAGCACTCGAATCAGTCTGGGACTATGCTTACGATCGTGTGGGCTATCTTGGAACCAATACTCCGATTGACCATTGTTACAAGTGCGATTTTGAAGGGGATTTCACGCCAACAGAACGTGGATTTACTTGTCCAAACTGCGGCAATAGTGATCCTAAGACAGTTGATGTTGTGAAGCGAACTTGTGGTTATCTTGGAAATCCTCAAGCCCGTCCGATGGTAAATGGACGTCACAAGGAGATTTCAGCTCGTGTTAAACACATGAATGGTTCAACAATCAAGTTCGAAGGACATCATGTAGAAAAGTAGGGACTTTCATGGGGAAATATCAATTAGACGATAAAGGAAAAACACAAGTCACACGCTATCATGAAAAACACTCCAAGGGTGGAGTAAAGAAACAAGATCGAGTTGCTAAACTGAGAGAACAATTTTTACAAAAAGTAAGTGCAAAACAATAAAAGAAGAAGTGAGATGACATCGGTAAATCTCACTTTCTTTCTATCAGGGAGAAAAAATGGAATTGAGAAGACCGAGGCTAGAAGATAGAAACGCTGTGATGGCTCTCATAATGGAATTTGAAAATTCAAATGCCGCACACGATGGTGGTTTTTGGAACAAGGAGGATTTTGATTATGAAGATTGGATTGCTGGGAACCGAAATGCAGAAATGGGTCTCAATATTCCTGATACCTGGGTGCCAGCTATACAATTTGTCGGGTTTGATGAAGGACAAGCAGTTGGTTTTTTAAATTTGCGCCTGAACCTAAATGAATACTTACTCGAACACGGTGGTCATATAGGCTATAGTGTTCGTCCATCTATGCAAGGGAGAGGCTATGCCACTTCGATGCTGAAAGAAGGACTTCTTGTTGCTGCTTCAAAGAATATTCACCAAGTGCTGGTGACTTGTGCAGTAGATAATCCAGCTAGTAGAGCAGTAATTTTAAAAAATGGTGGGATATTGGAAGATATACGGCATGGAACAGAGCGTTATTGGATGGACTTAGATAAGGAGTAGTGTATGGAGTTACGAAGACCGGGATTGGCAGACAAGACAGCAATACTTGAAATAATTGCAGAATACAAAGAGCAGGGGCTTCCCATGAATGGCGGGGTAGAAAGCGCTTGGGCACGAGCAGCAAACTATGAAGATTGGTTACAAATTAATCGTGATCAAGAAGCGGGCTTGCATTTGACAGAAGGGCGTGTTCCGGCAATTTTGTTTACTTCCTTTGATTCGGACGGTCGTGCATTAGGTTTTTTAGGACTTCGTATGACACTAAACGATTTTTACGCAGAGTTAGGAGGGCATGTTGGCTATGGCATTCGCCCTAGTGAGCGGGGGAAAGGGTATGGCAAACAACAATTAGCCTTGGCTTTACTTGAAGTCAAAAAATTAGCGCTCTCTCCCGTTCTGATTACTTGCGATATGGATAATGCTGCTAGTCGAGCGGTGATTTTGGCCAATGGTGGAGTGTTGGAAGATGTACGAGCTGGGAAAGAGCGTTATTGGATAGAGTTGGGGTAGAAAAATGACATGGAATACACCGAAGCCAGGTGAGTGGAAAAGCGAAGAGTTAAGCAAAGGACGTATTATTGACTATAAAGCCTTTAATTTTGTGGATGGTGAAGGGGTGCGTAATTCCCTCTATGTCAGTGGATGCATGTTTCATTGTGAGGGCTGCTATAATGTAGCGACCTGGTCTTTCAATGCTGGGATTCCTTATACGCAAGAGCTAGAAGAGCAAATCATGAAAGATTTGGCTGAGCCCTATGTTCAAGGTCTGACCTTGCTAGGAGGAGAGCCTTTTCTGAATACTGGAATTCTCTTGCCCTTAGTCAAGCGTATTCGACGAGAGTTGCCTGACAAGGATATTTGGTCTTGGACAGGTTATACTTGGGAAGAAATGATGTTGGAAACACCAGATAAACTCGAACTTCTTAGTCTCATTGATATTCTGGTAGATGGTCGTTTTGATAAGGCAAAACGAAATCTCATGTTACAATTTCGAGGCTCCTCTAATCAGCGTATTATTGATGTACAAAAGTCTCTTAAAACTGGAGAAGTCATCATTTGGGATCGATTGAATGATGGCACAGAAAGTTTTGAGCAGGTTAATCGGGATAAAACAGAATAAAACTATAAAATGGCATGTTCTTAATTGAAATGAGAACTGCTTTTTATTTTTTGGATGTTTAGAAAATAAGATAGATGGCAGAAACTTTACAGAAAGATTGCAATTTTTAAATATTATTTAAAAGTTAATTCTTTTATGCTATAATGGGTTAGATAATGTACATAGGAGTTTATAATGCCAAAAAAGAGGTCACATCGTTATAGGAAACAAGGTAGAATCTTTAACCTTGCTCTCTTAGTTGTGTTTGTATTGTTAGCAATCTTACTCGTTTTTTTCATGTTTCGGTATAATATTCTAGCATTTCGATATTTGAATGTTTTACTATCCACTTTGTTAGTAGCTGTAGCATTAGGAACTAGTTTTTTAATTTTCAAAAATAAAGCGCGTGTCACAACGACGATTATATTGCTTTTAGCTATTCTAGTAAGTTCAGGTGCTCTATATGCCATTAAAGAAGTGTTAGATTTGTCTAATGGGCTAAACGCGACATCAAATTACTCCGAATATGAAATGAGCGTGGTGGTGCCAGCGAATAGCAATATAAAGGATATCAGTCAAGTGAAAACTGTTCTAGCACCAACGGGAAATGATGCAAATAATATCAAAACATTGACAGATAATGTAGCCCAAACTAAGAAAGTTAATTTGGCGGTTGCTCAATCCTCTTCTTATCTAGCAGCTTATAATTCTTTAATGAATGGTGAAGCTAAGGCCATGGTTCTAAATAGTGTTTTTGAAAGTGTTATCCAAAACGAGCATCCCGATTACGCTTCAAAAATCAAAAAAATCTATACTTACAAAATTAGTAGAAAAATTACAAACACTCAGTCACCAGCAACAAATAATAATGTCTTTAATATTTATGTCAGCGGAATTGATACTTATGGCCCAATTTCATCGGTTTCCCGTTCAGATGTCAATATTATTATGACAGTTAATCGCAAGACTAAAAAGGTACTGTTAACAACAACACCGCGTGATGCTTACGTACCAATTGCTGATGGTGGCAACAATCAAAAGGATAAATTAACACACGCTGGCATTTACGGTGTGGAAGCATCTATTCACACGTTAGAAAATCTTTACGGAATCAAAACAAACTATTATGTTCGACTGAATTTCACTTCTTTCCTTAAATTGGTAGATTTGTTAGGCGGTATTGATGTTTATAATGACAAAGAATTTACTGCTGCAAATGGCAAGCACTATGCTGCGGGAGATATTCATTTAGATTCAGAACAAGCATTGGGATTTGTTCGAGAGCGTTATGCATTAAGTGGTGGAGATAACGATCGTGGTAAAAATCAAGAAAAGGTCATTGCGGCAATTATTAAAAAGTTGACTTCCACAAGTGCTTTGAAGAATTATAATGCGATTATTTCAGGATTACAAGATTCAGTTCAAACCAACATGAGTATTGAAACGATGATGAATCTCATTAATACTCAGTTAGAAACTGGTGGTAGTTATACGGTTAGCTCGCAAGCGGTTACCGGAGAGGGAAGAGTAGGTCTTCCGTCTTATGCTATGCCAGATGCGAATCTTTACATGATGGAATTAAATCAAGATAGTTTGAATGCAGCTAAAGCAGCAATTCAGAAAGTAATGGAAGGTAAATGAGATTGATTGATATTCATTCGCATATTGTATTTGATGTGGACGACGGTCCCAAGACACGTCAAGACACGCAAGAGCTTTTGATGGAAAGTTATCGCCAAGGAGTCCGAACGATTATTTCGACTTCTCATCGTAGAAAGGGTATGTTTGAGACGCCTGAAGAAAAGATTGCGGCGAATTTTCATGAAGTTCAGCAAATCGCTAAAGAAGTAGCAGATGATCTCACTATTCTCTATGGTGCTGAAATTTATTATACTAGCGATATCTTAGAAAAACTTGATAGAAAAATCATTCCAACTTTAGGTGGGACGAGTTATGCTCTAATTGAGTTTAGTATGATAACACCATATAGAGATATCCACAGCGCGTTAAGCAATGTTCTGCGTTTAGGAATTACACCAGTTGTAGCCCATATTGAGCGCTATCATTGTTTGGAAAACGATGTAAAAAAGGTGCAGGATTTGATCAACATGGGTTGTTATATGCAAATCAATAGCTCCAGTGTACTAAAACCCAAGTTATTTGGCGAGAAATATAAATTCATGAAGAAGCGAGCACAATTCTTTATGGAACAGGATTTGGTCCATTTTGTAGCAAGTGATATGCATAATTTAGGGCCACGCCCTCCTTATATGGAGGAAGCCTATCACATCATTTCTAACAAATATGGCAACGCATATGCAGACCAGTTATTTCGTAAAAATCAAGAAATATTATTAAAAGATGAATTAATTTAGGAGAAAAAATGAAAAATCAGAGTAATCAAGCAGTAGAAATTGATATCTTGTCATTAATTAAAACCTTATGGAGAAGAAAGTTTATTATTGTAGTGACAGCATTTGTGATGGCTATTTTCGCTTTAATCTACAGTACTGTTATAGCAAAACCATCTTATAGTAGTACAACACGTATTTATGTTGTTAATCGTCAGCAAAACGATAATTCTACGCTTAACCAGGATTTACAAGCTGGGACATACTTAGTTAAAGACTATAAAGAAATTATTTTATCTCAAGATGTATTGACTAAAGTAATTGCAGATTTGAAATTGAAGCTGCAACCAAGTGAATTGGCTAAAAAAATCAATGTTACTGTTCCAACAGATACACGAATTGTATCTATTGCTGTTTCAGATGGTAATGCTGAAGAAGCTGCTCGCATTGCTAATAGTGTTCGTCAAGCTGCGGCAGAGAAGATTATTGCTGTAACAAAAGTAGCGGATGTTACGACGCTAGAAGCAGCAGAAGCACCAAAAGAACCTTCCTCTCCAAATATTAAACGAAATACTTTGATTGGTTTTCTTGCAGGAGGCATGCTTATGTCTGTTATTAGCATTGTTGTGGAAGTTTTAGATGATAGAATAAAGAAACCAGAAGATGTAGAAGAAGTAATGGGAATCACTCTGCTTGGAGTTGTTCCGAATATGAATAAGCTAAAATAGGAGAAAAGGAATGCCAAGTTTAGAATTAGTGAAAAGTAAAATCAGAGAATTAAGAAAATCAGAGGAGTATTATAATGCTCTGCGAACCAATGTCCAACTTAGTGGTGATAATATTAAGGTTATTGCAATCACTTCAGTTCAGCCTGGTGAGGGGAAATCAACAACTTCCACAAATCTAGCTATCGCTTTTGCTCGTTCAGGTTATAATACCTTATTGATTGATGCGGATATCCGTAATTCCACAATGTCGGGTGCCTTTAAAGCCCGTAATAAGATTACAGGCTTGACAGATTATTTAGCTGGTGCAGCCGATTTATCAAACGGGTTGTGTGAAACAAATATTGAAAAATTATTCGTGATTGAAGCAGGGCAAAATTCTCCAAATCCTACTGCACTTCTTCAAAGCAAGAATTTTGAAATGATGATTGATATTTTACGAAATCATTATGACTATATTATTATCGATACTCCTCCTATTGGGCTTGTGATTGATGCAGCCATTATTGCTCAAAAATGTGATGCAAGCCTTTTAGTTGTAGAAGCCGGTAACGTGAAACGTAAAGCATTGCAAAAAGCAAAAGAGCAGCTAGAGCAGACTGCAACTCCATTTTTGGGAGTTGTCTTAAACAAATATGATGTTCAATTGGACAAATATGGTTCATATGGTAATTATGGAGATTATGGAAACTACGGAAAGAAATAGGATTTGGATAAGTAAGGAAACATTATGGAATTAACGAGAGCACAAAAACGAGTTATCTTGATGATAGTGGATGCCGCTTTACTATATATAAGTGGTTATATAGCTTATTTTTTCTTGTCTGAGTATATAGAGACATCAAATGATATGCTGTTTAAAACACTCTCTTCCATTGTCGTAATTTACCTTCTTTTAGGTTTAATCACACGTGTATTTTCAATTATTAATCGTTACACAGATTATAAGACGTTAAGTAAAATTTCTCTTATTCTACTGGGAACTTATCTCATTACAGCTCTAGTGGAATTGTTTTTATCCATAATCATTAGTTATCGTTTTCTTTTGCTTAGTTGCATGTTTTCTATTCTATTTACGATATCAATCAGATTAGCTTGGAGAATGTGGCATAGCTTAAAGAATGGAGTGAATTACGAAGAAGTTACAAATTTAAATGTTCGTAGGACATTAGTGGTCGGCGCGGGAGACGGAGGAAATCTTTTTATTACGACTGCGCTAAAAGACTCGCCAGATTTGAAAATCGTTGCGATTGTCGATAAAGATGTAAAAAAACAAGGTTCTTTTTTACATGGTGTTAAAGTTGTTGGATCTGATGAACAAATCCCAGAAATTGTAGCAAACTATGAAATTAACCAAATTGTTATTGCGATCCCCTCTTTGAAACCAGAGGAATATGAACATCTTTTAGAACTTTGCAAAAAAACAGCTGCTAAAGTTAGCACTATTCCTAAATATGAAGAAGTTGTTACAGGGAAACTGAGTGTCAGTAAACTACGAGAGATTGATATTGCTGATTTATTAGGGCGCAAAGAAGTAAAACTGGATCAAACAAGTTTAAATTCAAATCTCAAAGGCAAGACCGTATTAGTGACAGGAGCTGGAGGTTCTATCGGCTCAGAATTATGTCGGCAAATTGCTCGCTTCTTTCCTAAAAGGCTGTTACTTTTAGGGCATGGCGAAAATTCTATTTATGTGATACATAAAGAGCTGCTTGCACAATACAAGGACACCATTGAGATTGTTCCAATCATTGCAGATATTCAAGATAGAGAGCGAATTTTTAAACTGATGGAGACTTATCATCCAGATCGTGTTTATCATGCTGCCGCTCATAAACACGTTCCTTTGATGGAGTATAATCCAACTGAAGCAGTCAAGAACAACATATATGGCACAAAAAATGTAGCGGAAGCTGCTAAAGCAGCTGGAGTTGCTAAGTTTGTTATGATTTCGACAGATAAAGCAGTCAATCCTCCAAATGTTATGGGAGCCACTAAGCGAGTTGCTGAAATGATTGTAACAAGTCTGAATGAAGAAGGAAAAACTCTTTTTGCTGCTGTTCGATTCGGTAATGTTTTGGGGAGCCGTGGTAGTGTTGTTCCACTATTTAAAGAACAAATTGCCAAAGGTGGCCCTATCACAGTAACTGATTTTCGTATGACACGTTACTTTATGACAATACCAGAAGCTAGTCGTTTGGTTATTCAAGCAGGAGCTCTTATGCATGGGGGAGAGATTTTTGTATTAGATATGGGAGAACCTGTTAAGATTTTGAACTTAGCTAAAAAAATGATAACTCTAAGTGGTCACACTGAAAATGAAATTAAGATTGTTGAAAGTGGTATTCGCCCTGGTGAAAAATTGTATGAAGTATTACTGTCTTCAGAAGAACGCAAAGCAGAGCAAATCTATGAAAAAATATTTGTTGGAAATGTTCATGCTTTGTCAAAAGAAGAAGTGGACGCTTTTATCTGCTCGATTTCCAATCTTGATGGACAAGAGCTGAAAGAAAAATTGGTGCAATTTGCACAGCAGTAAAAATAAATTAGAGAGATTATGTATAAAACGATTAAACGATTCTTAGATATTATTTTATCATTTTGTGGGATGCTTATTTTATCTCCAGTATTTCTTATTTTGATTGTGGCAATAAAGTTAGATTCTAAAGGCCCGGTATTGTTTAAACAAAAGCGGGTAGGGTTGCATAAACAATATTTTTATATTTTAAAATTCAGAACTATGCGCATTGATACCCCTAAAGATACTCCTACACATTTATTGGCAAATCCTGAGCAATGGATAACAAAAATTGGAAAAATTTTGCGTAAAACATCACTCGATGAGCTACCACAAATTTGGAATATTTTTGTTGGAGATATGAGCATTATTGGACCCCGACCAGCGCTTTGGAATCAGTATGATTTGATTGAAGAACGTGATAAGTATGGGGCCAATGATATATTACCTGGATTAACAGGTTGGGCACAAATTAATGGTCGAGATGAATTACCAATCTATGAGAAAGCATCTTTAGATGGTTATTATGTCAAACATATGTCGTTTCTACTGGATCTTCACTGTTTTTTTGGAACCATTAAAAGCGTTGTTAAAAGTGAAGGAGTAGTTGAAGGTGGAACAGGAAAAAAGAGAGAATAAATGAATGAAAAAACTTCTTATTACAGGTGCTAATTCTTACATCGGTACTTCTGTTGAAAAATGGTTAAGAGCTTCTAAAAATGAATATGAAATTACTACTCTTGATATGCGTAACTCTAACTGGCACGAACACGATTTTTCGAGATATGATTCAGTCTTTCATGTTGCTGGGTTAGCCCATTTTTCTAAAGATAAAAGTAAGAAAGATTTATACTATCGTATAAATACCGATTTAACTTATTCCGTAGCAAAAAAAGCAAAAGCATCAGGTGTTTTACAATTTATTTTTATGAGTAGTATAATTGTTTACGGAGACAGCACTAACAAAGAAAGAATTATTGATAGAGAAACTTCTCCAACTCCTACTGATTTTTATGGAGATAGTAAATGGCAAGCTGAAATAAAGTTAGAAACTTTGAAAAGTCCATCGTTTAAAATTGCTATAATTCGTCCACCAATGATTTATGGATCAGGTTCTAAAGGGAACTATGCAAGATTGTCAAAACTAGCACAAAAAATACCAATTTTCCCTGATTATATTAATAAGCGAAGTATGCTACATATTGATAATCTATGTGAGTTTGTATTACAAGTGCTTGAGAACAATATTGATGGGATTTTATTTCCACAAAATAAAGAATATATTTGTACAGCTGATTTAGTAAAACAAATTGGTTTACAGCATAGAAAATCAATTTACTTAACAAAATTTTTTAATTTTTTAATCCCACTTACATTTTTTAATGATAACATTAAAAAAATGTTTGGCAATTTAGTTTATGAAAAAGAATTGAGTGAGTATACTTTTTCGTATCAGATTCGTGATTTTAAAGAATCAATTTATTTATCTGAAAAGGAGCAATAATTGGATAAAGCTTTGGTCGTAGCTTCTGTAGCATCAATGATTTCTCAATTTAATCTACATAATATTAAAATACTGCAAGAATTAGGATACAAGGTTGTTGTAGCTACAAATTTTGATAAACCTGGGAATATTTCATTTACCCTTGCTCAAAAATTGATTAAACAGTTGGAAGATGAAGGGGTTGATTGTATTAATATTAATTTTGCCCGCAGTCCTTTTTCGTTTAAGAATATAGGTGCTTACCAGATGCTTAAAAATATTATTTATGATGAAGGAATAAAATTAATTCATGCTCATTCTCCAGTTGGTGGAGTAATTACAAGAGTTCTCGTTTTAAATAATGATCAAAAAAGATTGATTTACACTGCCCATGGTTTTCATTTTTTTAAAGGTGCTTCAATTAAGAATTGGCTCACATTTTATCCTATTGAAAAGTTCTTTTCTTATTTTACAGATGATCTAATTACAATTAATTCGGAAGATTTTCAATTGGCAAAAAAAAGTTTTCATGCTAAACGTCTTCATTATGTTAATGGAGTTGGAATTGATTTAAAGAAATTTGATGCAGATAAGAAAAAAGTAAATTTAAATAAAAAGCAAACAAAGTTAAAGTTAATTTCAATTGGTGAGTTGAACAAAAATAAGAATCACCGTTTAGTGATTGAAGCAATCCATCAGTCAAAATTTAAAGATTGTTTCTCGTATGATATCTGTGGAGAGGGGACACTAAAAGAAGAACTTACCCAACTAATAAAGCAATATGGTTTAGAAAATCAAGTTCGTTTATTAGGGTATCGAGACGACGTACATCGTTTGTTAGCAGAAAGTGATATATTTGTATTCCCGTCTTTCAGAGAAGGCTTGCCAGTCTCTGTCATGGAAGCGATGGCGACAGGATTACCAGTGCTAGCTTCAGATATTAGAGGAAATCATGATTTGGTTATTCATGAAAAGGGCGGTTTTCTTTTTGAAAGCGGAAATGTTGAAGACTTAGTTCATTATTTAGAGAAATGTTTTATGCATCAAGAAAATATGATAGCATTCGGAGACTATAATCTTCAAAAAATTCAAGAGTATTCTAGTGATTACGTTGACTCACAAATGAGAGAGATTTATCTTAATAGAATGTAATAGCAGTTTATATATAACAGGGAGAAAGTAAAAGATTAATGAAACTTAGTATTATCGTTCCAGTTTATAATACAGAGGAATATTTGAAAGAATGCCTAGATTCTGTAACCCCACAATTAACAGATGATATGGAAGTCATTTTAGTAAATGATGGTTCGACAGATGGCTCGCAAAAAATTTGTGAAGAATATCAAGAAAAATACTCTCAAGTAAGACTGATCAATCAACAAAATCAAGGAAGTTCGGTTGCTCGAAATACAGGTATTCACGAAGCTGTTGGAGATTACTTGCTTTTTCTTGATTCGGATGATTTTATTGCTACATCAGTTCTGCGTGATTTGATTCAATTTGCAAATAATCAAGATATTATCTTTTTAGATGCAGTCAAATATTACAGAGAAGATTGGCAAGAGCCTTTGGCAGAAGGTTATCAAAATACCTGCATTAATTGCAAGTCTCCAAAAGAAGTATTGGCATTTCTAGCAGATTTGCCAAAATTTCCAGGAGCTCCATGGAATAAGCTTGTTAATCGTAATTTTGTAGTTAAAAATAATTTGTATTTTTCAGAAGGAATAGTTGCAGAAGATATTGATTGGGTTTTATCTGTATTGAAAGAAGCTGAAATTTTTGGGTATTATTCAAAAAAGAATTATTATTTTTATCGTCAAAATAGAAAATTTTCTGTAACACATAATATAGGTGTTAAACATGTAAATTCTTTATTATATATCCTTGATAAATGGGTGAATAAAATTAAAAATCATGAGTATGCAAATTTTTACTACAAATTTCTAGCTTATGAATATATTATTACGCTTCTTAGTTTTTCTTATTTATCTAAAGAGGAGCAAAAGAATTTTAAAGATCAGTTGCTTCAATATAGTTTTTTACTCCAATATAGAGATGATGTGAAATATAGATTGGCAGCGATGTCTATTAAACTATTTGGTGTTTCAATCTGCTCTTATCTATTAAGAAAATATCAAAATATTCGATTAAAACGGGGCCAGAAATGATTTCTTTTCTTTTATACTGCACTTTTATAATTTTAGGGATTCTTGTACCTAAAAATAAAATAATCTTTTTAATTCAATTATCTTTAATTTTTACTTTAGTTGCGTTTAATTATCAAGGATATGACATGTTAGAGTATAATTACATGTTTCAAGTTTTTGGTAAGGCAACTACCATTCCCATTGGTGGTGAATTTATATATAGATGGTTGATGCAGTTATTTTTTGCGAGAGGATTTTCGTTTTTTGATTTAAATCTTATTACATCTATCATTGCAACTATTATTATTGCATGGTTTATGCTTAAGCATACTAAGAGACCTTCTTTGGCAATGAGCATGCTTATGATTTATCCAATGTTTGATTTAGGAATTCAAAAACGTAATTATATTGCAATGGCTGTGATGCTAATTGCTCTTACAGAATTATTTGATGATAAACCGTTTTCTAAAATCAGATATTTTTTCTGGAATCTGCTTGCAATTGGATTTCATAGCACCTATTTGATTTATCTTCTTTATCCACTTTATAAGTTTATTTCAAAGTTTAATCCTAAAACAATCTTTTTCATTACTCTGGTCACAGGTGGAGTGCTCATTAATTTTGCTCCTAGTTTGGCAGGTATCTTTTTTGACAATGCTAAGGTTTCGTTGTATTTTTCAGACAATAGCATGAGACTTTCCCTTTTTAGTGCATTAGCATTTATTGTTGTACAAATTCTGTTTATGATATTTATATGGTATATGCAAAGAAGAGAGAAAACGGTGCTATCAAATTTAAGTAGAGACTTAATTTTGTACACGGGAATTCCATTACCGCTATATTTCTATAATTCTAATTTTATTCGACTTTTCCGGAATCTGCTTCCCTTGCATTATTTGGCGTTAGCTAATAGTAAGGAATTTTCGTATCCTACATTCCTCAATATGAAAGTACTGCCATTTTTATTTATTATTTATGAAATAGGTGTCTCTATATTATTTTATGCTATTTCTGGAGTGGGTTGGGAAAAGCTAATCGTTCCATTATTTAAGTATAACTATATATTTCAATTGATAGGTTAGGAAGTGTTATGAAAGATAAAAAGTGTTTATTAATCGTTCCTTATTTTGGTAAATTTAATAACTATTACCAATTATTTTTGAACTCTATAGCTAATTTACAGTCTTTTGATTTTTTAATCGTAACAGATGATAAACGTAAGTTCATAAATCCTCAAAATGTAACTTGCCTTTATATGAGTTTTGAAGATTTAAAGGAACGAATTGCTCAAAAAATGGGTTTTTCATATCCGTTGTCACACCCACAAAAACTGTGTGATTACAGACCAGTATATGGCGAGATTTTTGATGACTATGTTAAAAATTATCAATACTGGGGTTTCTGTGATATTGATTGTATCTATGGCGATTTGGATAAGTTAGTTGCTCCGTTAATGGAAGAGCATTATGATAAAATTTTTAATTTAGGCCATCTAACTTTGATAAAAAATGATCTTGCTAATAATAAATTATATAAAAAGTTTATTAATCCCCAAAACGGTGAATCTCCTATTTTTTCAACTGAAGTTGGAATGAAATTTGATGAAGAGTATGGCGAGTATAGCATCAATCGGCAATTTGTTAGAGAAAATAAATTAATCTATTCTCATCAATTGGGTGCAGATATTTACACAAAGGCAAATAGATTTTATCTACACGACTATGATTTTCAAACCAATAAGCACCAGCTGATAAAAGAAGAAAATCTTTTTGTTTATAGTAATGGCAAAGTATTTAATATACAGGTCTCAGATGATCAGATTGTTAAGCAGGAATTTGCATATATTCATTTACAAAAACGATTGATGACTGTAGCTATAGAGCTATCTAGTAAAGAATATAAGATTATTGGAAATAGATTTGAACCCTTGGAGATTCCATTAAACGAAATTACGACTACAAATTATAAAGATATTCGAAAGCAATCTTTCACCAACCATTATTTAAAATTACGCTTTAAAAATTTGAAAACAAAGATTAAACGATATATAAAACATAATACAAAATAGGAGTGTTTATTTGAAAAGGTTTATCCGGAATTTGTCATATTCTCTATCTGGCAATATATTGTCTATGTTAACTTCAACAGGGATATTGTTATTTTTGCCTAAAATTATGGGGATTGAAGATTATGGTTACTGGCAGCTTTATATGTTTTATCTGGTATATACGGGGTATTTATCATTTGGAACAAATGAAGGAGCTTTTATCAGATATAGTGGTAAAGATTACTCAGAGTTACCAAAAGAGTTGATTAGCTTTCAGTATCAATTTCTGTTGTTTATTAACATTGCTATTGGCTTTATCGGTTTTATTGCTCTATTCTTTTTTCAATTGAGCTTTACCAGACTTGTCACATTTTGGGCAGTGATTATTTCAACTATTTTAATTACACCGCGATATTTTTTGTGTAATATTTTGCAAGCTACTCATCACTTTAAAGAGAATACCCTTTCTGTGGTGGTTGAAAAAATAACTTTTTTAGTATTATTTGGTCTTCTCATTATTTTAGGAAAGCTTTCCTTGCTATCCTTATTGGTGATTGATATTTTATCAAAAGTTTTTTCTACTGCTTATATTTTCAATAAATTATCAGATAGTATTTTTCTTATAGTTAAGTTTAGTAAGGCCTCTTACTTAGAATTTAAATTAAATTTGATTCTTGGTATAAAAATAGTTATCTCTAATCTATCAGGGCTTTTAATAATTGGAATTCCAAGATTCTTTATTGAATTTTACTGGGGAGTTGTAGCATTTAGTAAAGTATCTTTAGTTGTAAGTTTTGCTAATTTAGTTATTACATTGATTAATTCGGTTGGATTTGTGTCTTTACCTTCTCTCGTAAAAGTCGATGAAAATCTTTTAAAAAAACTTTATCAACCTACAACTGAATTATTGTCTTTATTGTTAGGTGTGGTTTTAATTTTATATTATCCCCTTGCGTGGTTTATAAATTACTGGCTTCCAAATTATCAAGGGGCTATTTCCTATATGGTTTTTATTTTTCCTATTATTCTTTTCGAAAGTAAGATGGCTTTACTCTATAATACCTATCTTAAGATTTTTAGAAGAGAAGACTTTTTGATGTGGATTAATCTTTTTACAGTTTTTTTAACGCTAATATCCTGCAGTCTTTTATTACTATTAAATAATAGTATGCTTTTATTCTTTATTTTACCATTTATTTACTCTTGTAGATCCTTTTGTGTGGAATATTACATTCGTAAACTTGTTGGAAGCGGCTTTGCGTTTACGATAGTTTTAGATTTTCTGATTTCACTTATTTTTATGGGAATCAATTTATGTATAAGAAACGAAATGGCAATAGTAGTTTATATAACATTTCTTGTAGTAGTTTTAGGCATTGTTTTTAAAGAAGTGAGTAAATTATTTAGGCTTATTAAACCTGTTTAATATAAAATTTCTTTTAAAAAGTGATAGATTTTATTTTTTCTCTTTTGTTATAATGTTATGATAGCTAGATGTAATGTTTCTCCTTAATGGTAACCATAATGATAGGTAGGAATAAGGGATCAAAATATAAACTTACATTGGCGTAAAGAGAAATAATCGAGGCTAGGAAAAACTTCCTAAATAAAAAAACTTAAAATCAACGTTAACTTGATTTTAAGTTTTTTTATTATTTAATTTTGACTAGAAACGGAATTTTTCTTCAACCTCGATTATTTCTCAATATAGCAGGCAGTTAGATTATAATAACAACAGATTAATTTTCTTCTTTTTCTGTACGTTTTATTTCGATAACAGCCGGCAAGGTCAAAGCTTCCCAAAATTATTTAAGAGTAGTTTCAAATGCTTGCTTGGAAATATTTTGACTGCTTAATTTTCGTTCAATCAGGCGTTCATCTAGCTGAACAGAAAATGCTAATATAAAGGATTGACGGTCAATTACTTGCTTGTAGAGGCTGAGATAAATAGTGGAAATAGGTTTGCTATTTAACATAGTGAGTTATGGATGGGAAGTCTAGGATTTTGTTGCTAAAGAGTGGCTCTATTTGTTAGCAGTATAAATAGAATGAGCAGGGAGGATTAAGTAATATGTGTTTTTTGTGAATAATATTATAGTAAAAAAGAAATATTGCCGATATTTCATTATTTTTCTTTAACATAATGAAATGATAATTTCTATTTAAGAAAAATTTTAACTTCTCCTTACAGATAGTTAATAGGAGCTTGCTATACTTTAGTCAACCATTAAAAATAAATCAAAGGAGTAAATAATATGGTTGACAAAAATCATCGTCCAAATAATGAAAGATATACAAAATGGTCTATTCGCCGCCTGAGCGTAGGTGTGGCTTCGGTTGTTGTAGCAAGTGGGTTCTTTATTCTCATTAGTAATCCTGTAAATGCACAAGTTGGTTCGCAAAACAAGGTGGTGACAACAACCCCTTCAAATAGTCCGACAGACTTGCAAAAGCCGATAGTAGATGCTAATACAAAACAAACTGAAAAATTAACAACTGATAAGAAAGAAACACCAGATACAACGAAGCCGTCACAAGAACAAGCTGGCAAGGTAAATCAAACACCAGATAAGCAAGTTCAAGAGCAGAAAGAAGTTACAAAAGAAAACAAAGTAGGCAAAACAATTGCTGAGGTTGCTAAGGAAATTCAAAAAGCAACTGAAAAAGTAGTAAAAGAAGCTACTTCAAAGGAAGAGAAAGATTCTTCATTGGATCAAGTGAAGCAATCAGTTGCAGATAATATTAAAAGTAATATCAATGTTCCTGCCTCTTACCTTGATAATGCTACTTATCCAGGACCTTTTACAGCAGGTGTGAATCAAGTAATTCCGTATGAACTTTTTGGTGGAGATGGGATGTTAACACGTCTTCTCCTCAAATCATCAGATGGAGCGCCATGGTCTGATAATGGCACAGCAAATCATGTAGGCTTGCCTCCTTTTGCTAACATTCCGAAGGGTAAGTATTTTTATCAGGTATCGCTTGGAGGAAATGCTGCAGGCAAGCAAAATAAAGAATTGTTGGATCAATTGAAAGCGAACGGTACACAAAGTTACACCGCTACCGTAACAGTTTATGGTTCAAAAGATGGAAAAGCTGATTTAAGCAATGTCATTGCGACTCGTCAAGTGACGATTAACCTTAATAGTTTGAAATCTAAAGCAGACCCTTCATTAGAGCAAGCGAAGAAATCTATTTCAGAAAATATTAAAGAAAGTACGGATGTTCCGGCTTCCTTCTTACAGAATGCGAACCATCCAGGCCCATTTACAGCTGGTGTGAATGAAGTGATTCCGTATGAACTCTTTGGTGGAGATGGGATGCTAACGCGTCTTCTACTCAAATCCTCAAATGGAGCGCCATGGTCTGATAATGGCACCGCGAATCATGCAGGCTTGCTTCCGTTTGCAGGCATTCCAAAAGGCAAATATTTCTACCAAGTTTCATTAGATGGCAATGCAGCAGGCAAACAAGGTAAGGCGCTTTTAGACCAACTGAAGGCCAACGGAACTCATACTTATACTGCTACTGTTAAGGTTTACGGTGCAACCAAAGATGGCAAGGCCGACTTGAACAACGTGATTGCGACTCGTCAAGTAAAATTGAACTTAAATGGTACAACAACAGCAGACCAAATTAAGAAATCCGTCTCAGAAAACATTAAAGAAAGTACAGATGTCCCAGCGTCCTTCTTACAAAATGCGAACCATCCAGGACCATTTACAGCCGGTGTGAATGAAGTGATTCCGTATGAACTCTTTGGTGGAGATGGGATGCTAACGCGTCTTCTACTCAAATCCTCAAATGGAGCACCATGGTCTGATAATGGCACAGCGAATCATCCAGGTTTGTTGCCACTAGCAGGCTTGGGTAAAGGTCAATATTTCTACCAAGTTTCATTGGATGGCAATGCAGCAGGCAAACAAGGTAAGGCGCTTTTAGACCAACTGAAGGCCAACGGAACTCATACTTACACTGCGACCGTTAAGGTTTACGGTGCAAAAGATGGCAAGGCTGATTTGAACAATGTAATTGCGACTCGTCAAGTAAAATTGAACTTAAATGGCACAACAACAGCAGATCAAATCAAGAAATCTGTTTCAGAAAATATCAAAGATAAGATTGATGTTCCAGCAAGCTACTTGAAAAATGCAGTCTTTCCAGGACCATTTACGGCTGGGGTCAACCAAGTGATTCCATATGAACTCTTTGGTGGAGATGGGATGTTAACACGTCTTTTACTTAAATCTTCAAATGGAGCACCATGGTCTGATAACGGTAAGGCAAATCATCCAGGTTTGTTGCCACTAGCAGGCTTGGGTAAAGGTCAATATTTCTATCAAGTTTCATTGGATGGTAATGCAGCAGGTAAACAAGACAAGGAACTGTTAGAACAGTTAAAAGCCAATGGGACTCATTCGTATAAAGCAACTGTCACAGTTTATGGTGCAAAAGATGGAAAAGCTGATTTAAGCAATGTCATTGCAACCAAATCTGTCACAATTAACCTTAAAGGTGAAAAGAGAAATGATCCTTCAGGTCAAAAACAAGAAGGTCAAAATAATCAAACACCAAGTCAAGGTAAAGCAGCAGATCATAATGGTAATAAGCACTCAGCTAAAGGCGCAACACCTTCTGCGACATCTTCAAAAGGTGGACAAGCTAAAACGAGTAAAAAATCACTTCCTAATACAGGCCAAAAATCTTCTCTTGGTTTGACAGTTCTAGGGCTTCTTGGATTAAGTACAGCAGCTATTCTAGCACTTGTCGGCATGAAACGCAGAGAAAAGAAATAAATCTCGCACTTTGTGAGCGATAACGCTTGAATCAAGTATAGAAATAGTGTTATACTTTTTCATGGTATAACACTATTTTTTACAATAGAGGTAAGAAAATGGCAAAGAGAATTTTATTAGTAGATGATGAAGTAGAGATTACCGAGATTAACAAACGTTATTTAATACAGGCTGGTTATGAAGTGAATGTAGCGCATGATGGACAGGAAGCTTTAGAGATTTTTCAGAAATATTCGATTGATTTGATTATTACAGATATTATGATGCCCAATATGGATGGCTATGATCTGATTGGGGAAGTACAATACCTTTCTCCAGAGCAGCCTTTCCTTTTTATCACGGCTAAAACATCTGAGCCAGATAAGATTTATTCTCTCAGTATGGGGGCAGATGATTTCATCACCAAACCTTTTAGTCCGCGAGAGTTGGTGTTGCGAGTCAATAATATCCTACGTCGTATTCACCGTAGTATGGGAACGGAAGAAACACTGCAACTGGGTGATCTGGTGATGAATCACGAAACGCGCGAAGTAAGTGTTCATGATCGTCCGCTAGATATCACCATCAAATCGTTTGAGTTGCTATGGATTCTTGCTAATAATCCTCAACGTGTTTTTTCTAAAACAGAGCTTTATGAAAAGGTGTGGCAAGAAGACTTTGTGGATGACACAAATACGCTCAATGTTCATATCCATGCTTTGCGGCAGGATTTAGCGAAGTATAGTACTGAAAAAACGCCCACTATTAAGACTGTTTGGGGATTGGGCTATAAGATAGAGGTTTAAAATGAAATTAAAACACTTTATTATTGTGGGGTATCTCATTTCCACAACTATCACAGTTGTTGCAATTGTTTGGTCAGTCAATACCATGCTAATTGCAAGAAGTGATATTTACTTCATTATTGGAATCAGCATTTTAGCAAGTATTACAGGAGCATTAGTTAGTCTCCTTCTCTTGAGCCGCATTTTTCTATCTTTGGATAAATTAAAACAGCTCATCAAAGGTATACCGAATAAGAAATTTGAAACGGTAAATACTATTAAAAATCCAACTGAATTTAAAGAATTAGCAGATGCCTTTAATGAAATGTCAACGGATTTACAAAATACTTTTGCTTCTTTAGAAGAAAGCGAGAGAGAAAAGGGGTTGATGATTGCTCAGCTTTCGCACGATATTAAAACCCCTCTGACATCTATTCAAGGAACGGTTGAAGGAATGTTAGATGGTGTTATTACGGCAGATGAGCAGCAATATTATCTTAAAACCATTAGCCGTCAGACAGATCGGTTGAATAAGTTGGTGGAGGAGTTAAGCTTTATCACTTTGAATACGATGAGTCGGCCAGATGTACCGCTTGAAAAAGAAGAAATTTTTCTGGATAAGCTGTTGATTGACATTATGTCCGAATTTCAGCTGTTGATTGATAAAGAAGATCGAGACATTCAAATTTCTGTTCAGCCAGAATCAGCTAAAATTATGAGTTATTATGATAAGTTATCACGGATTATTCTTAATCTGGTCAGCAATGCTTTTAAGTATTCAGAGGCTGGAACAAAGTTGAGTATTGATGCAGTGGTTGAAAATCATCGGTTGAAAATTAGTGTTACAGATGAGGGACAGGGAATTCAGCCAAATGAACTAGAAAATATATTTAAACGGTTGTATCGCGTGGAGTCTTCACGCAATATGAAAACTGGTGGACACGGCCTAGGGCTTTATATCGCCCGTGAACTAGCTCATCAATTGGGTGGCGATATCTTTGTAAAAAGTGAATATGGACAAGGTAGCAGTTTTTCTCTTGTAGTAGATTTATAAAAAATAGAGCGAGATAGACTATGGGAATGAGTATTCCTGGTCTATCTCATTTTTTGTTGTTCAGATAAGATGACTTCAAAAAGCAGATTTCCGACTAAATTGAACATCAAACGTGAGCGTAGTTTTTCGCGCTTTTTGGGAGCATCATAGACAAAAATCATATGATCACTGATTTTAGAGAGAAGATGGTTTCCTAAAGTAGTAATTGTAAGAACAGTTGCCCCTTGTTCTTTTGCCTGTAAGATACTGTGGTTAACGTCTTTGTTGCTGCCACCGAGCGAGAAGACAATAATCACATCTTTTTGTGTGGCAATATCTTTAATCCTATCAATACTGTATTGCTCGAAGTAGTCATTAGACCAAATGTTGATAAGTTTTAGTTTTCGATTAAAATCAGTCATAGCCATATAGCTAGATCCTACTCCGATACAGAAGATCCGTCTGGCTTCGAGAATTTTGTGGGCAAAGATTTTAAAATCTTGTTCAGATAAGATGGATAGGGTATGTTCAAATTCAACATGGATTTGTTCTTTTAATTGTTCAAAAGAAGTGCGCTCTAACTTGGTTTGATTTTTTTTCAGCTCTTTTGATAAACGCAGATCATAACGTAATTCATTATAAGTTTGATAGCCTAACTTTTTACAAGCACGAATAACGGTAGATGAGGAGATGAACAATTCGTTGGAAATGGTTTTCAGCGTAAGAGATTCAATTTCTTTCTGACGCATGAGGTAGTCAATGACCTCTTGTTCGTTTACAGATAATCGATCATAGTGTTGTTTTAAATTTTTTAGAAACATATAGCCTCTTTCTAATTGTCGTTTAAAATAAAACGTTTTCTAGTAAAATTTTACCGAAATAGTAAAAAATAATCAAGATAGAAACTTCTGTTCAAAAAAGCGTTTTCAAGTTTATTTTTGTTAAAATGAGAACAGAAAACATAAGGAGTATAAAAGATGAAAGAGAAGAATAAATTTATCTCTGCCTTTGAGCAATTTGGACGCTCATTCTTACTCCCTGTTTCGGTCTTGCCCGGTGCAGGGATTATTCAAGGTATTGGTACAGCTTTTACCAATGAAAACACGCTTAAGATGTTCCCATTCTTGAACAATGCTATTTTTCAGTTTGTCATGAAATTTTTCATTGCGCTTGGTGGTACAGCTTTTAGCAACTTGCCTGTTATTTTTGCAGTCGGAGTTTCAGTTGGTCTTGCAAAACGGGAAAAAGGATCAGCAGCTTTATCTGGTTTGTTAGGTTTTCTTGTTTTGCACAACGTTTTGAATTTCTTGTTGAAAATCAGTGGAAGACTGGTCAATACTGCTAACTTATCAAGCGGTGCAGCCAAACTTGCCCTGTCAAATGCCATGCAGACAAAAGTCCTCGGGATTCAAACCATGGACCTCAGTGTGTTTGGAGGGATTATCGTTGGGGTTTCTGTCTACTTCATTCACAAGTGGGCTGTGAAGCAAGAATTGCCAACTATGATTGGCTTCTTCAGTGGACCACGTTTTGTACCAATTGTCACTATGGTGGCTATGTCCTTTGTGGCTATCGCAATTTTCTTTATTTGGCCAACTATTCAAGCAGGCATTAGCGCAGTGTCTATCCTCGTTTTGAAATCAGGTCCGATTGGTACTTTCTTATATGGATTGATTGAGCGGGCTCTCTTGCCGTTTGGTTTACACCATGGCCTCAACTGGCCGGTTCGTACGACAGAGCTTGGTGGTTCATGGACAATTGGTGGTAACCATGTCGTCGGTACGGTCAATGCCTACCTTGCTTCTTTAGCGGATTCTTCGATCAAGTCTATTGACCCATCTATTACGCGTTTCAATGGTGGTAAATTTGTTTACTTCATGTTCGGTCTTTCTGGTGCTGCTTATGCTATGTACAAGACAGCTTCTCCAGAAAAACGTAAAGTAGCAGGTTCGCTTCTCTTTGCAGCAGCTGGAACTTCATTCTTGACTGGTATTACAGAGCCAATCGAATTTACTTTCCTTTTTGTGGCACCAATGCTTTACGCTGTGCACGCTGTTTTGGCAGGTTCTGCTTTGTTTGTTATGCACATGCTGGGTGCTGGTGTAGCAACTCCTACCGGACATGGTTTCATTAACCTTGTAATCTACGGTGTGTTGCAAGGGCCTAAAACGCACTGGTGGCTCGTCTTCTTAGTAGGTATCCCTTATTTCTTCCTTTATTATTATGTTTTTAAATTTATGATTTTGAAATTCAACTTTAAGACTCCAGGTCGAGAAGATACGGATGAAGTCAAGTTGGCAAGTAAGCAAGAAGCGCGTGGTAAATACGGCTTGAAGATTCAAAATGTCGGTCAAGCAGCTCCGCAGGATACAGCACCTACTCCAGAAAAATCTGAAGGGAAAGAACTTAGCAAGCAAGAAAAAACGCACCAACAGGCTCTCGGTTTGATTGCAGCCCACGGTGGTCCAGAAAATATTGTTGATGTCAATGCTTGTATCACTCGTTTGCGGATTGATGTCAAGGACAAATCATTAGTGGATAAGGATACGATTGTCAACCAATATGAAGCACTTGGTTTTGCTGAAAATGGCATGCAAATGCAATCTATCTATGGTGCTTATGCCAATGTTCTCAAAATGGAAATCCAAGACATTCTAGGTTTAGAGGAATAGCCATGGCACATAAGATTCTATGTGTAACAGATTTAGACGGAACTTTTGTGAAAAATTCTGTTGATGTTAATTCAGTAGACTGGCAAGCTTATCAAAAGTTGACACGTTACAGTGACTTCGCTATTGCTACGGGTCGTTCTGTCAAGGAAATCAACTACATTACGCAACGTAATCAGCTTCATTTAAGCTATGCAATCGGCTTTAATGGCGCCATGATTGCTGAAAATGGGAATGTATTATTTTCTCAAACATTGGCGTCAGCAGATGTACAAGCCTTGTTAGACTACCTCAAAAAAGAAAAACTCGTTTTTGATGCACTTGATGGCGAGGAGAGAATTGGCAACTTTGACCATGAGGACAAGCGGCGTTTGTGGAATATGCCCATCCTTTGCTTAGAAAATCCTTATGATCTGGTTCGGCAACGTCAGATTTACAAGTTTAACATTCGTCCAGAAGCGGCGAAAACGTCTGTCTATGTAAAAGAATTAAAAGAACATTTTCCCCACTTAGAAGTCTATCAATCAGGGAGCACTCGCATAGAAGTGACTGCGAAAGATGTTTCAAAAGGTAGTGGTTTACAGCTTTTGAAAAAGCATTATCAACTAGTTGTGGCATTTGGCGACTCTGGAAATGACATTTCGATGTTTGAAAAATCCGATATTTCCTATTGTATGACACATGCCTCAGCCAATGTCCAAGCGGCTGCCACCTATGTCGTTGATAGCTTTGCAGACGCAGTCAAGCATTTGGAACAATTGCTGAGTTTATAAGCTTCAAATTTAGAATAAAAAAACAAAAGCAGACTAGAACTGATCTATTGTCAGTCTAGCCTGCTTTTTTACATGTGTTCAATCTGCAGTTTTAGTAAGAAGTCAAGAGCCTCGGTAGTGCAGTTCTTTTTTTCAATAGGAAAGCCAGTACTCTCCCCAATCAAGATATAAAAATCTTTCTTTGTCGCAATAACCTTGACAATATCATCATAGGTATAGCGGAATTCACCACGGATGTTTCTTGTGATAAAAGCCTCTTTGTCAAATATTAGAGTGACCTCCATGTTCTGCCATAAAGGATTCTTGCGATAAGACCTCTTTATACGAAACTTTAAGGCCAAGAAAGCTATCGGTAATAAAACAAAAATTTTAAATAGCACAATAAAAATGATATCTTGTTTCTCAGTCATCATAATCATGGGATATAGAAGAAGCCCTAGAATAACCACGATATAGATAATAAAACCTTTTCATCGTATGAGAATAGCCCAAGAAAATCTCTCATAAATCTCTTCAGTCAGAAGAGTTGTAATACGGATTGGGAACATCTTTTATAGGAGGTGAGTGATTTTTTCGTCTTTATCTAAAACTAGCACATCTGGCATGCTTAGGCCACACCAGAAGTTATAATCAATGCTGGAGTCAAATGCGCTTAGTAAAATGCAGATAAGGTTACCATGAGAGCTAATGATAATCTCTTCGTTTTGGTGTTTGCTTTCCAGTTCATGAAGAAGAGCTAAGGCTCGCTGTTGAGCTTGTTGATTTGACTCGCCACCGACAAGTGAAAATGTCGGTTGTGACCAAAGTTGCATGAGGCATTGTTCAAAATCTTGGTCGGCAATTGCTTGACTGCTTAGCTTTCGCTCTATTAGCCGTTTGTCGGTTTGAATAGCGAGTTTTAGACTTTGAGCTAAAGGCTCAACCGTTTGGATGGCTCTTCGGTAAGGACTGGAATAAATGGCGGTAATGGGTTTGTCTGCTAAAAATTCAATCTGTGCCAAGGATTCTCGCCCTTTGTCTGATAATGGTCGATTGATTTCATCAGGTGTATAGTTAGAATGCGCATGACGGATAAAATAGTAGGTGTTGTGCATAAGATAATTATAGCAAAATTTAAATCTCAATTCATTTTCTACCTATTTTCTACACTGCCTTTTCTGGCTTTGTCCACCTTTTTCGTGTTATAATAAGCCTATGGAAAAAAAGAACAAGTTATTATTAATAGACGGCTCTTCTGTAGCTTATCGTGCTTTTTTTGCACTGTACAATCAAATTGATCGTTTCAAGAGTCCATCGGGCTTGCATACCAATGCTATTTACGGTTTCCACCTCATGATCAATCATCTCTTGGAGCGCGTGCAGCCGACTCATATCTTGGTGGCATTTGATGCGGGGAAGACCACCTTTCGGACAGAGATGTATGCTGATTACAAAGGTGGTCGAGCTAAGACTCCGGAGGAATTTCGCGAGCAGCTGCCCTTTATTCGAGAAATGCTGCAGCACTTGGGCATTCACTATTATGATTTGGCTCAGTACGAGGCAGATGACATCATCGGGACTTTAGACAAGATGGCTGAAAAGACAGCTGTCCCTTACGATGTGACCATTGTCAGTGGTGATAAGGATCTGATTCAGCTAACGGATGATAATACTGTGGTGGAGATTTCCAAGAAAGGTGTGGCTGAGTTCGAAGAATTCACTCCAGCCTACCTGATGGAAAAGATGGGAATTAGTCCTGTTCAATTTATTGACCTCAAGGCTTTAATGGGTGATAAATCAGATAATATTCCCGGTGTGACTAAAATCGGAGAGAAAACGGGGCTCAAGCTTCTTTTAGAATATGGATCGCTGGAAGGTATTTATGATCATATTGACCAACTGAAACAGTCTAAGATGAAGGAAAATCTCATTAAGGATAAGGAAATAGCTTTCTTGTCTAGAAAGCTTGTCACTATTGACACTCAAGCACCCATTGAAATCGGTTTAGAAGATATTCTCTATCAAGGATCAGATATTAAACAACTAGGTAGATTCTATGATGAAATGGGCTTTAAACAATTTAAGCAAGCGCTAGAATCAGAAGTAGAGCCAGAAGAAATGGCTGATATTGCTTTTGAGGAAGTGATGGAAGTCCGACCAGAGATGCTTAGTGCAGACGATTTTTTCTATTTTGAGATGTTAGGGGATAACTACCATATAGACGAGATGGTTGGGTTTGCTTGGGGAAATGCCCAGAAGATTTATGTTAGTCAAGATGTTCGTCTTTTGCAGCAACCAATTTTCAAAGAATTTTTAGAAAATACAGCCTTGAAGGTTTACGATTTGAAGCGCTCTAAAGTCTTACTCAGTCGCTTAGGAATTGAACTTTCACAACTGGCGTTTGACAGTCGTTTAGCTAAGTATCTTCTTTCAACTGTTGACAACAATGAAATTGCAACGATTGCTAGCCTTTATGGCAAGACCAAACTTGATGAAGATGAGGTGATTTATGGAAAAGGAGCTAAGCGGGCACTGCCTGAAAAGCCTATTTTATTGAATCATTTAGCTAGAAAAGTCGCGGTTCTTGTTGAAACGGAACAACCTATGATAGATTTGCTGCGTCAGCACGATCAGCTTAATCTCCTGTACGAAATGGAGCAACCTTTAGCACTTGTACTTGCTAAAATGGAGATTGCTGGTATTAAGGTAGAGCGAGAAACATTGCAAACGATGCAGGTTGAAAACGAGAGAGTTCTGACTCAGTTAACACAGGAAATCTATGATTTAGCAGGGGAAGAATTCAATATCAATTCGCCTAAACAATTGGGAGGTATTCTTTTTGAAAAATTAGGGCTGCCAACGGCTTTTACTAAAAAAACGAAAACGGGCTATTCTACTGCGGTAGATGTATTAGAACGTTTAGCGCCGATTGCACCGATTGTTGAAAAGATTTTGGAGTATCGACAAATTGCTAAAATTCAGTCAACTTATGTCATGGGGTTACAAGACTGGATTTTGGCAGACGGGAAGATTCATACTCGCTATCTTCAAGATTTGACCCAGACAGGAAGGCTATCTAGCGTGTATCCTAATCTGCAAAATATTCCAATTCGTTTGGAGCAAGGACGCTTAATTCGGAAAGCTTTTGTGCCGGAGTGGAAGGATAGTGTTTTACTTAGTTCTGATTATTCGCAAATCGAGTTACGGGTTTTGGCGCATATTTCAGGCGACAAGCATTTAATTGAAGCATTCAGACATGGAGCTGATATTCATACTTCAACAGCTATGCGGGTTTTTGGTATTGAAAAGCCAGAGGATGTGACACCAAATGATCGCCGTAATGCTAAAGCTGTCAACTTTGGTGTTGTTTATGGGATTTCTGATTTTGGACTTGCCAACAATCTGGGGATTAGCCGTAAAGAAGCTAAATCTTATATTGATACTTATTTTGAACGCTATCCTGGAATTAAGAATTATATGGAAAATGTGGTACGAGAGGCTCGAGATCAAGGTTATGTAGAAACTCTCTTCCACCGTCGTCGGGAGATCCCAGATATTAATTCTCGTAACTTTAATGTTCGAGGATTTGCAGAAAGAACGGCTATCAATTCACCAATTCAAGGGTCAGCTGCAGATATTCTTAAGATTGCTATGATTCGGTTAGATCAAGCTCTGCGTGCTGGGCGATTTAAAAGTAGAATGTTGTTACAAGTCCACGACGAAATTGTACTTGAAGTACCCGCAAATGAATTGACTGCTATCAAAACGCTGGTTAAAGAGATTATGGAATCTGCTATTGAACTCTCTGTTCCGTTGAAAGCGGACGAAAGTGCAGGTGAGACTTGGTATGAAGCCAAGTAAGCGCAAGGTGTAAAGGCTGTAAACAAGGCGAGAACAGGAGAAAATTCGATGAAAGAGCGATGCTCCTAGAAGGGATTATCTATTTTCCCAGGCTTTAGCGCGTGTTTCGTTAAGGCACAAATGCTGTAAAACTATCCAATTTTATTATGAAGTAGGAGGAACCTTATGACATATCATTTTCAAAATCCTAGTGATGCAATTGTGAAGCATTATCTGAAAAATAGTCAGGTGATTGCTGTTGTCGGCTTGTCTGATCGAGTAGAAACGGTCAGCAACCGCGTGTCCATGGAAATGCAGAAGCGGGGTTATCGTATTGTCCCAGTTAATCCGCGTGCAGCGGGCGGTCGAATTTTAGGTGAGACCGTCTATGCTAACCTCAAAGATATTCCGTTTTCAGTGGACATTGTCGATGTTTACCGTCGCAGCGAGTTTTTACCGGATGTGGCGCATGATTTTCTGGAAGCAGATGCCAAGATTTTCTGGGCTCAACTGGGTTTGGAAAATGAAGAAGCGGAGCAGATTCTGCGGGCAGCTGGTCGGGATGATATTATCATGGATCGCTGTATCAAACGGGAACATACACGTCTGATTTTAGGAGAGTAAATGGCAACATTGGTGATTATCAGAGGTAATTCTGGTTCAGGAAAAACGAGTTTGGCAAAGAAATTGCAAGAATACTATGGCCGAAAGACGCTGCTCATTTCACAAGATATCGTTCGTCGTGATACGCTGAAAGAAAAGGTCAAGCCGGGCAATCTATCAATCTCTTTGACAGAAATGATCGCCCGCTATGGCTATGAGCGAGATTTGTTGGTTATCGTTGAAGGTTTTTATGAAACAGATATTTATGGGCAAATGCTAGAAAAATTGCATACTCTCTTTTATCCAAAAGTTCTATCTTACTATTATGATTTAACATGAAGAGACAGTTCGCTGTCACTAAACGAGGAACAAGAAAGCAGACTTTAGTCCAGCTGATATGAAACGTTGGTGGAAAGAATGTGATTTCTTGGGTTGGGAGAAAGCGATATTTACAGATCAGGTTTCGCTGGAAGATGCTTTTCAAAAAATTTCTAAAAATATCAATTTGTTATAAAAAATTAAGGTTGATTTAAGCTAACTTGGTTATACTATGTTTATCAAATGAAGACCTCCTAACTTTATTTGATAGAAATCCTAAACTTTTTCATAATAATCTCCCTAATAAAAGTCACCCATTGGTGGCTTTTTTCATGTAAAGTTTGCAATATAACACTTTAGCTGAATCACTTTACGAAAAATGGATACAACTCAAAAGACCTGAACAGTTCGTTCAAGTCTTTTGTTGGATTGCCAATTGTTTCACGCAAGAAATTAATAAAAAATTGGAGTCTGATCTTGTTCCTTTAGCACAGCTTCATAGAAAAGAGTTTGAGCTGTATAAACGTAGGGATAGACATAAATAGATGCGATCCCCAAAGTAATAGCAGTTAGCAAGTACCAGCCAATAAAAGTTAAATCAAGTACAAATCGCTTGCCTTTATATCCTTTCATCATCTGGCGGCTTGTACGAATAATTTTAAAGGCGCTCTCATAGCTCTGGTTTTCTAATGTGTCACAAAGAATAAATTCTACTTGCGAATAAGCGTAATATTGAGGAAGTGCAATAATAATACCGATTACCATCAAAATAAAACCGATGAGAATATAAAGTAACAATGTCCCAACAGTTGTCTGAAGTGCAGTATTTTGTGAGAGAGCTTGAGAATTGGGGAGGAGTTTTATGACGTTAAAACTAGCTAGAATCATCATGCCGCTTCCAATCCAGACGAAAACATTCCACAGAAATAGTAATACGCGTTTGAGCAAAAGTGTTCTGAAAACAGGACCAATTACTTTACTATCAAAAGTTCGAACTGAATCTGTAAAATGTATCTCTTGTCGTTTTCCGCGAACGACTTCAAGTAAGGTCCAAAAAGCAGCTGTTAAAAAGAAAGATACAATAAAACTAATTATGATTGGGAAAAAGGAACGATTGATTCCATGGATAACTGTATTTTTGATGCCATATTGTAAGATGTTATTAGACAAGTTATCTGAAGAATAATTGTAAATAACGGAAATAATTGCCGTTACAATCGGCACTAAAAAGAGGGAAGAGATTCCTTTTGTTTGCCGTTGGATATGACGAGCCTCTGATCGTAATTTACTTAAGTTCATATTTTCCTCCTATCTAGAGCATAGAACAACATTATACCATATTTTTTTAAGAGAAAGAAAAGTTTTTTATTGCTTTATCTTTCTTCTTTTTTTTGATAAAATCATACAGGATGTTGTGAGCAAGTGAAACTCACACACTATAGAATGAAGATCTGGGACTGTTTTTCCCAGCATCGGAGGTAAAAATGTCAGATTCACCGATTCAGTATCGTTTGATTAAAAAAGAAAAGCACACAGGTGCTCGCTTGGGAGAGATTATCACACCTCATGGGACTTTTCCGACGCCTATGTTTATGCCGGTTGGGACCCAGGCGACAGTCAAGACCCAGTCACCAGAAGAGCTCAAGCAAATGGGCTCTGGTATCATCTTGGCCAATACTTACCATCTCTGGCTGCGGCCGGGCGATGAGCTGATTGCTCGTGCGGGTGGGCTGCACAAGTTCATGAACTGGGATCAAGCTATTTTAACAGATAGCGGTGGTTTTCAGGTTTATTCTTTGGCAGATAGTCGGAATATTACAGAAGAGGGGGTGACTTTCAAAAATCACCTCAATGGTTCCAAGATGTTCCTATCGCCAGAGAAAGCGATCTCTATTCAGAACAATCTAGGCAGTGATATCATGATGTCTTTTGATGAGTGCCCGCAGTTCTACCAACCTTATGACTATGTTAAGAAGTCCATTGAGCGGACTAGCCGTTGGGCAGAACGTGGCCTCAAGGCGCACCGCCGTCCCCAGGACCAAGGTCTCTTTGGGATTGTTCAGGGTGCTGGCTTTGAAGATTTGCGTCGCCAATCTGCTCAAGACTTGGTCAGCATGGATTTTCCAGGCTACTCTATTGGAGGACTGGCTGTTGGTGAGTCCCACGAAGAGATGAATGCTGTGCTAGACTTCACAACGCCTATGCTGCCTGAAAACAAGCCCCGCTATCTTATGGGAGTGGGAGCGCCAGATAGCTTGATTGATGGGGTTATCCGTGGCGTTGATATGTTTGACTGCGTCCTGCCGACTCGGATTGCCCGAAACGGTACCTGTATGACCAGTGAAGGACGTCTGGTTGTTAAAAATGCCCAGTTTGAGGAAGATTTCACTCCGCTTGACCATGATTGTGATTGCTACACTTGCAGCAACTACACGCGAGCTTATATCCGCCACTTGCTCAAAGCGGACGAGACCTTTGGACTCCGCCTGACCAGTTATCACAACCTCTACTTTTTGCTAAATCTTATGAAGAAGGTCCGTCAAGCTATCATGGATGACAACCTGCTGGAATTCCGTGAGGACTTTATTGAGCGCTACGGCTACAATAAATCCAGCCGAAATTTCTAAGAAGCTCCATTTGAAAGGAGAAGTCATGTCTGATGAAGAAAGTTTGCTGGAAAGATTGATAGTTTATCTGTCAGACGACCAAAACCATACCCTGCGTATTTATGGTCATGGTGCTTCGGGGAAATCAACTTTTGCTCGAAAACTACAGCTAGCTTTGGGTGAGGAACGAGTCAATCTGCTGGGAACAGATCCTTATGTAATTGCTGGGGAGTATCGAGATTTGCTGAGTTCCAAAGATTTTCCTCATCAAAAAGTAACGGCCTGTCTTCCAGTTGTTCATGAGCTCGGGAGTCTAAAGCGAGATATTTGCGCCTTGCAGTCTAGTCTGGATATTCTGACCATTGGCACAGCTTGGTCGCCTAGCTTACGTTTATCAGCCCGAAAGCCGATTTTAATAGTAGAAGGCATGTCGGCTGCCTTTTTGTCAGAAAATCTGTTTGATTTATCGATTTGTTTTTACACGGACGACGAGACAGAACTAGAGCGTCGCTTGGCTCGTGACACAGCTGTTCGCGGCCGCGATATGAATGGGGTTGCGGCTATGCACACCATCCCGTCGGCAGCAATATGACCACTACTATAAAGTATATCAGGATAAAGCGGACGTTCTTATCAGCCAGACTGGACAGGGTTTTAGAATAGATTAAATAAGCAATCGACTTGGGAAATAAATTCCAAGTTTTTTGTTATTACCTAGGGCTAATAAAATTTTCTATTTTCAATTTCTTGTTTTTTACTGAGGTAACAAAAGATTGATAAGAAAAGGGAACGGTTTCAAATAAAAAATCTCAAAAAATCTGCAAACCCCTTGCAATCAGTAAAGCTTTATGTTATTCTATTATGGTGCTGTGAAAAACAGTCTATAGCTTTGATGCAAGAGGTTGCGACACGCTCGGTTGCATTGCCACGTAATCGCCTGTCGGTTTTCTTGTGGAGCTAGCCTATTATCTTAAATAGACGAAAAAGGAGAAAAAGATGGCAAACAAAAAAATCCGCATCCGTTTGAAAGCTTACGAACATCGTACACTTGACACAGCGGCTGCAAAAATCGTAGAAACTGCTACTCGTACAGGTGCTGAAGTTGCGGGTCCAATCCCACTTCCAACTGAACGCAGCCTCTACACAATCATTCGTGCGACTCACAAATATAAAGACTCTCGCGAACAATTTGAAATGCGTACGCACAAACGTTTGATCGACATCATTAACCCAACTCAAAAAACAGTTGATGCTTTGATGAAATTGGATCTTCCAAGTGGTGTGAACGTAGAGATCAAACTTTAATCTAAAGTTTGATTTAAACTAGAGCATAAAAAACGCTCGTTAAAAACTTTTTGAAAAAAATTATAGAAAAGGAAACATTTTCTCATGACAAAAGGAATCTTAGGGAAAAAAGTGGGAATGACTCAAATCTTCACTGAAGCTGGCGAATTAATCCCTGTGACTGTTGTTGAAGCAGCTCCAAACGTTGTTCTTCAAGTTAAAACAGTTGAAACAGATGGTTACAACGCAGTTCAAGTTGGTTTTGACGATCTTCGTGACGTATTGAGCAACAAACCTGCTAAAGGACATGTAGCAAAAGCTAACACGGCTCCTAAGCGCTTCATTCGTGAATTCAAAAACATTGAAGGCTTAGAAGTTGGTGCAGAAATTACAGTTGACACTTTCGCAGCCGGCGATGTTGTTGATGTAACAGGAACTTCAAAAGGTAAAGGTTTCCAAGGGGTTATCAAACGCCACGGTCAATCTCGTGGGCCAATGGCTCATGGTTCTCGTTATCACCGTCGTCCGGGTTCAATGGGACCAGTTGCACCTAACCGTGTTTTCAAAAATAAACACTTGGCAGGTCGTATGGGGGGTAACCGTGTGACGATTCAAAACCTTGAGATCGCACAAGTTGTTCCAGAGAAAAACGTTATCCTTATTAAAGGGAACGTACCTGGTGCTAAGAAATCTCTTATCACGATCAAATCAGCAGTTAAAGCTGGTAAATAATAAGGAAAGGGGAAATCAGTCACAATGGCAAACGTAAAATTATTTGACCAAACTGGTAAAGAAGCCGGTGAAGTAGTTCTTAACGATGCAGTATTTGGTATTGAGCCAAATGAATCAGTTGTCTTTGATGTTGTTATTAGTCAACGTGCAAGTCTTCGTCAAGGAACTCATGCTGTCAAAAACCGCTCGGCAGTATCAGGTGGCGGACGCAAACCATGGCGCCAAAAGGGAACTGGCCGTGCACGCCAAGGTTCTATTCGCTCTCCTCAATGGCGTGGTGGTGGTACCGTATTTGGTCCAACTCCTCGTTCATACGCCTACAAACTTCCGCAAAAAGTTCGTAGATTGGCGCTTAAATCGGTTTATTCTGAAAAAATCGCTGAAAATAAATTCGTAGCTGTAGACAGCCTTTCATTTACAGCTCCAAAAACTGCTGAGTTTGCGAAAGTACTTGCTGCGCTTAGCATTGATTCAAAAGTACTTGTGATTCTTGAAGAAGGAAATGAATTTGCTGCATTATCAGCTCGTAACCTTCCAAATGTGAAAGTTGCAACTGCAACAACTGCAAGTGTTCTTGACATCGTAAATAGCGACAAACTTCTTGTTACTAAAGAAGCTATCTCTACAATCGAGGAGGTTCTTGCATAATGAATTTGTATGACGTAATCAAAAAGCCTATCATTACAGAAAGCTCAATGGCTCTTCTTGAAGAAGGTAAATACGTATTTGAGGTGGACACTCGTGCTCATAAGCTTCTTATCAAACAAGCAGTTGAAGCTGCTTTTGATGGAGTAAAGGTTGCAAACGTGAACACAATCAATGTAAAACCAAAAGCAAAACGTGTAGGGCGTTATACTGGTTTTACAAATAAAACGAAAAAAGCTATCATCACTCTTACAGCTGATTCTAAAGCAATCGAGTTGTTTGGTGCTGAAGCAGAATAATCTAAGGAGGAAATATCGTGGGAATCAGAGTTTATAAACCAACTACAAATGGTCGCCGTAATATGACTTCTTTGGATTTTGCCGAAATCACAACGAGCACTCCAGAAAAAACTTTGCTTGTTTCTTTGAACAACAAAGCCGGTCGTAACAACAACGGTCGTATTACTGTTCGTCACCAAGGCGGCGGACACAAACGCCACTATCGCTTGATTGATTTCAAACGCAATAAAGATGGTGTTGAAGCAGTCGTTAAAACAATTGAATACGATCCAAATCGTTCAGCGAATATCGCTCTTGTACATTACACTGATGGTGTGAAAGCTTACATCATCGCTCCTAAGGGCCTTGAAGTTGGCCAACGCATTGTTTCTGGACCAGAAGCAGATATCAAGGTCGGAAACGCTCTTCCGCTTGCTAATATCCCAGTCGGTACATTGATTCATAATATTGAATTGAAACCAGGTCATGGCGGTGAATTAATACGTGCTGCTGGAGCTTCTGCTCAAGTGTTGGGACAAGAGGGGAAATACGTTCTTGTTCGTCTTCAATCTGGTGAAGTTCGTATGATTCTTGGCACTTGCCGTGCCACGGTTGGTGTTGTCGGAAACGAACAACACGGCTTGGTTAATCTTGGTAAAGCAGGACGTAGCCGCTGGAAAGGCATTCGCCCAACAGTTCGCGGTTCTGTAATGAACCCTAACGATCACCCGCACGGTGGTGGTGAAGGTAAAGCACCAGTTGGTCGTAAAGCGCCATCTACTCCATGGGGCAAACCTGCTCTTGGACTTAAAACTCGTAACAAAAAAGCGAAAACTGACAAACTTATTGTTCGTCGTCGCAATGAGAAATAATTTTAAATTAGTTTTTAGAACTAGAAAATCCGCCAGCTCGGTAGCATGATATTAGTAGTGCAAGCCGCTGTGGTATAACATTTAAAGGAGAAAACAATAAAATGGGACGCAGTCTTAAAAAAGGACCTTTCGTCGATGAGCATTTGATGAAAAAAGTTGAAGCTCAAGCTAACGACGAAAAGAAAAAAGTCATTAAAACTTGGTCACGCCGTTCAACGATTTTTCCAAGTTTTATCGGGTATACAATCGCAGTTTATGACGGACGTAAACATGTTCCTGTTTACATCCAAGAAGACATGGTAGGTCACAAACTTGGTGAATTTGCACCAACTCGTACTTACAAAGGTCATGCAGCTGACGACAAGAAAACACGTAGATAAGAGAGGAGAAGGACATGGCAGAAATTACTTCAGCTAAAGCAATGGCTCGTACAGTGCGCGTTTCCCCTCGCAAATCTCGTCTGGTTTTGGACAATATCCGTGGGAAAAACGTTGCTGACGCAATCGCAATCTTGAAATTCACTCCAAACAAAGCTGCTGGCGTTATTGAAAAAGTACTCAACTCAGCAATTGCTAACGCAGAAAACAACTTTGGTTTGGAAAAAGCAAACTTGGTAGTATCTGAAGCTTACGCAAATGAAGGACCAACTATGAAACGTTTTCGTCCACGTGCGAAAGGTTCAGCTTCACCAATCAACAAACGCACTAGCCACATTACAGTGGTTGTTGCAGAAAAATAAGGAGGTAAAATCGTGGGTCAAAAAGTACATCCAATAGGTATGCGTGTCGGTATCATCCGTGACTGGGATGCCAAATGGTATGCTGAAAAAGAATACGCGGATTACCTTCATGAAGATTTAGCAATCCGTAAATTCATTCAAAAAGAATTGGCTGACGCAGCTGTTTCAACTATCGAAATTGAGCGCGCAGTAAATAAAGTTAATGTTTCACTTCATACTGCTAAACCAGGTATGGTTATCGGTAAAGGTGGTTCAAACGTTGATGGACTTCGCGCAAAACTTAACAAATTGACTGGTAAACAAGTTCACATCAACATTATCGAAATCAAATCACCAGATTTAGATGCTCATCTTGTTGGTGAAGGTATTGCTCGCCAGTTAGAGCAACGTGTTGCTTTCCGTCGTGCTCAAAAACAAGCTATCCAACGCACTATGCGTGCAGGTGCTAAGGGAATCAAAACTCAAGTATCAGGACGTTTGAACGGTGCAGATATTGCTCGTAGCGAAGGATACTCAGAAGGAACTGTTCCGCTTCACACTCTTCGTGCGGATATCGATTACGCTTGGGAAGAAGCTGATACTACTTACGGTAAACTGGGTGTTAAAGTCTGGATCTACCGTGGAGAAGTCCTTCCAGCTCGTAAAAACACTAAAGGAGGTAAATAACCAATGTTAGTACCTAAACGTGTTAAACACCGTCGCGAATTTCGCGGTAAAATGCGCGGTGAAGCTAAAGGTGGAAAAGAAGTAGCGTTTGGAGAATACGGTCTTCAAGCAACTACTAGCCACTGGATTACCAACCGTCAAATCGAAGCCGCTCGTATCGCTATGACGCGTTACATGAAACGTGGTGGTAAAGTTTGGATTAAAATTTTCCCTCATAAGTCATACACTGCTAAGGCTATTGGTGTGCGTATGGGATCTGGTAAAGGTGCACCAGAAGGTTGGGTTGCACCAGTTAAACGTGGAAAAATCATGTTTGAAATTGCTGGTGTTCCAGAGGAAGTCGCTCGTGAAGCACTTCGTCTTGCAAGCCACAAACTACCAGTTAAAACAAAATTCGTAAAACGTGAAGCAGAATAAGGAGAAAGCATGAAACTTAATGAAGTAAAAGAATTTGTTAAAGAACTTCGTGGTCTTTCTCAAGAAGAACTCGCGAAGCGTGAAAATGAATTGAAGAAAGAATTGTTTGAACTTCGTTTCCAAGCTGCAGCAGGTCAGTTAGAACAAAGTGCACGCTTGAAAGAAGTAAAAAAACAAATCGCTCGTATCAAAACTGTTCAATCAGAAGTTAAATAATAGACTAGGGAAGGAGAATTTCAATGGAACGCAATAATCGTAAAGTTCTTGTCGGACGTGTTGTTTCTGACAAAATGGACAAAACCATCACAGTTGTAGTTGAAACTAAACGTAACCACCCAGTCTATGGTAAACGTATTAACTACTCTAAGAAGTACAAAGCACATGACGAAAACAACGTTGCCAAAGAAGGCGATATTGTTCGGATTATGGAAACTCGTCCGCTTTCAGCTACAAAACGCTTCCGTCTTGTAGAAGTGGTAGAAGAAGCTGTCATTATCTAATCTTACCTGAAAGGAGAAAACTTAAATGATTCAAACAGAAACTCGTTTGAAAGTTGCTGACAACAGTGGTGCTCGCGAAATTTTGACAATCAAGGTTCTTGGTGGTTCAAAACGCAAATTCGCTAGCATTGGTGATGTCATCGTCGCATCTGTAAAACAAGCTACTCCTGGTGGTACGGTTAAAAAAGGTGACGTTGTAAAAGCGGTTGTCGTTCGTACTAAATCAGGTGCTCGTCGTCAAGATGGTTCATACATTAAATTCGACGAAAATGCAGCAGTGATTATCCGTGATGATAAAACTCCTCGCGGAACCCGTATCTTTGGTCCAGTTGCACGTGAATTGCGTGAAGGTGGCTTCATGAAGATTGTGTCACTTGCTCCAGAGGTACTTTAATAAAGAACAAACTAAGTCCCCTGTCTTTGGCTAGATAGGGTGCCCATCAGGGCGTAAGAAATCAAAGGAGAAACCAATGTTTGTAAAAACTGGCGATAAAGTTCGCGTGATTGCTGGCAAGGACAAAGGCGTTGAAGCCAAGGTCGTTGCCGCGCTTCCAAAAGTGAATAAAGTGGTTGTTGAAGGTGTAAACATTATCAAGAAACACCAAAAACCTAATAATGAGAACCCTCAAGGTGCTATTGTAGAAAAAGAAGCGCCTATCCATGTATCAAATGTCCAAGTCTTGGATAAAAATGGTGTTGCAGGACGTGTTGGCTACAAGTTTGTAGATGGCAAAAAAGTTCGTTACAATAAAAAATCAGGCGAAGTGCTTGACTAATCACGAAGGAAAGGAGAAGTATAATGGCAAATCGTTTAAAAGAAAAATATCTTAATGAAGTAGTACCTGCTTTGACTGAAAAGTTCAACTACTCATCTGTTATGGCTGTGCCGAAAGTGGATAAAATCGTTTTGAACATGGGTGTCGGTGACGCTGTGTCAAATGCTAAAAACCTTGAAAAAGCTGCTGAAGAATTGGCTCTTATCTCAGGTCAAAAACCACTTATCACTAAAGCTAAAAAATCAATCGCCGGCTTCCGTCTTCGTGAAGGTGTAGCGATTGGTGCAAAAGTTACTCTTCGTGGTGAACGTATGTACGAATTCTTGGATAAATTGGTTTCAGTTTCACTTCCACGTGTGCGTGACTTCCACGGTGTTCCAACAAAATCTTTTGATGGACGCGGAAACTACACACTTGGTGTGAAAGAACAATTGATTTTCCCAGAAATCAATTTTGATGACGTTGATAAGACTCGTGGTCTTGATATTGTTATCGTAACAACTGCTAACACTGACGAAGAGTCACGTGAATTGCTTACAGGCCTTGGAATGCCTTTTGCAAAATAATATAGGAGGTAAAACAAATGGCTAAAAAATCAATGATTGCTAAGAACAAACGCCCAGCTAAGTTCTCTACGCAAGCTTATACTCGTTGTGAAAAATGTGGCCGTCCACATTCCGTTTACCGCAAGTTTAAACTTTGCCGTGTTTGCTTCCGTGAATTAGCATACAAGGGACAAATCCCTGGCGTTACCAAAGCATCTTGGTAATTTAAGATATCAAGGGCGTCAAAACTCCAAGTGAAAATAGAAAACTTGACGAAGAAACTGAAGTTTCTAGGAAAGTTTATCTTTTTCACACAGAGTTTAGCCCGGGTTCAGTTGGGCTTGCCAATTTGAACACGAGCTACAGCTTTGGCAAAAAAGACCAATTTTCTTTGGAGCATCGCTCCTGCATCAAATTGCCTATTTTTGCTCTTGCTGTTACGCTCTTTGTATCATGTATTAACTAGCAAGTGCAACTTGCAAACTACTAGTAAGAGGAGAAAATTTAAATGGTTATGACTGATCCAATTGCAGACTTTTTAACACGTATTCGTAATGCGAATCAAGCAAAACACGAAGTGCTTGAAGTACCTGCATCAAACATCAAAAAAGGGATTGCTGAAATTCTTAAACACGAAGGTTTTGTAAAAAATGTTGAGTACATTGAAGATGACAAACAAGGGGTCATTCGTGTATTCCTTAAATACGGTCAAAATGGTGAAAAAGTTATTACTGGTTTGAAACGTATTTCAACACCAGGACTTCGTGTTTACAAAAAACGTGAAGATCTTCCAAAAGTCTTGAACGGTCTTGGGATTGCTATTATCTCAACGTCTGAAGGTTTGTTGACGGACAAGGAAGCGCGTCAAAAGAATGTAGGTGGAGAAGTAATCGCCTACGTTTGGTAAAATCAAGATACAGAGCTCGTAAAGAACAAAGCAAAATTAGGAAGTTGGGGCAGTTTGTTTGCGAACAAACCAACTTATCTATTTTGCACAGTTCTTAGAGCGTGTTCAATTTAGCTATTGAACTCAATAAGTATCTTTTAACCCCGTGAAAACTAGTCGCACTGCGGCTTGATAATCTAACAGGAGAAAAATAACATGTCACGTATTGGTAATAAAGTTATTCCATTGCCTGCTGGTGTCGAATTGACAAACAAAGACAATGTTGTAACTGTAAAAGGACCTAAAGGAGAACTCACTCGTACGTTCTCTAAAGATATCGATATTCGAGTGGAAGGAACTGAAGTAATTCTTCACCGTCCAAACGATACAAAAGAAATGAAAACAATCCACGGAACAACTCGTGCTCTTTTGAACAACATGGTTCATGGTGTCTCAGAAGGTTTCAAGAAAGAACTTGAAATGCGTGGGGTTGGTTACCGTGCTCAACTTCAAGGAAAAAAACTTGTGCTTTCAGTTGGTAAATCTCATCCAGATGAAGTAGAAGCTCCTGAAGGTATTGCTTTTGAACTTCCAAATCCAACAACTATTGTTGTGAGTGGAATTTCAAAAGAAGTAGTAGGACAAACTGCTGCTTATATTCGTAGCTTGCGTTCTCCTGAACCATACAAAGGAAAAGGGATCCGCTACGTTGGTGAATTCGTTCGCCGTAAAGAAGGTAAAACTGGTAAATAATGTTATATGGTTGTTCTTCAACCAAAATATTGATTTCCAAATTTGTGCTTAGGCATACAATAAAATTAAGAGGTGAAAATTGTGATTTCGAAACCAGATAAAAACAAAGTCCGCCAAAAACGACACCGTCGTGTTCGCGGAAAACTCTCTGGAACTGCTGATCGCCCACGTTTGAACGTTTTCCGTTCTAATACAGGCATCTACGCTCAAGTAATTGATGACGTAGCGGGTGTAACGCTCGCAAGCGCTTCAACTCTTGACAAAGAAGTTTCAAAAGGAACTAAGACTGAACAAGCCGTTGTTGTTGGTAAACTCGTTGCTGAACGTGCAGTTGCTAAAGGTATTTCTGAAGTGGTGTTTGACCGCGGTGGATATCTCTATCACGGACGTGTAAAAGCTTTGGCTGATGCAGCTCGTGAAAACGGATTGAAATTCTAATAGGGAGGACACTAGAAAATGGCATTTAAAGACAATGCAGTTGAACTTGAAGAACGCGTAGTTGCGATTAACCGTGTTACTAAAGTTGTTAAAGGTGGACGTCGTCTTCGTTTTGCGGCTCTTGTAGTTGTCGGTGACCGCAATGGTCGTGTAGGCTTCGGTACTGGTAAAGCTCAAGAAGTACCAGAAGCAATTCGCAAGGCAGTTGAAGATGCGAAGAAAAACTTGATTGAAGTACCAATGATTGGTACAACTATTCCTCACGAAGTTCTTTCAGAATTCGGTGGAGCGAAAGTATTGTTGAAACCAGCTGTAGAAGGTTCTGGGGTTGCTGCTGGCGGTGCTGTTCGTGCCGTTATCGAATTGGCAGGTGTGGCAGATGTAACATCTAAATCACTTGGTTCTAACACTCCAATCAACATTGTTCGTGCAACTGTTGAAGGTTTGAAACAATTAAAACGCGCTGAAGAAGTTGCTGCTCTTCGTGGTATTTCAGTTTCTGACTTGGCATAAGAAAGGGGATCATATGGCTCAAATTAAAATTACTTTGACTAAGTCTCCAATCGGGCGTATTCCGTCACAACGCAAAACTGTTGTAGCACTCGGACTTGGCAAATTGAACAGCTCAGTTATTAAAGAAGATAACCCTGCAGTACGCGGAATGATTACTGCAGTATCACATTTGGTAACTGTTGAAGAAGTGAAATAAGTAATAATTTTGCTATCAAAACTTTAAATTGAAATAAATTAGGGGATGAGACATTTTTCTCAGCCCCTAAAACTAAATATATGTATAGGCGAGTTTATACTGAGGACACCTTTTCCTCAGTATAAGCGCTAGCATTTTACAAAAGAGGAGAAAATAATAATGAAACTTCATGAATTACAACCTGCTACAGGTTCTCGTAAAGTTCGCAACCGTGTTGGTCGCGGAACTTCATCTGGTAATGGTAAAACTTCTGGTCGTGGTCAAAAAGGGCAAAAAGCTCGTAGTGGTGGTAAAGTTCGTCTTGGTTTTGAGGGCGGACAAACACCATTGTTCCGTCGCATGCCAAAACGTGGTTTCTTAAACATCAATCGTAAAGAATATGCAATTGTCAATCTTGATCAATTGAATGTTTTTGAAGATGGAACAGAAGTAACTCCAGTTGTTCTTGTTGAAGCAGGAATTGTAAAAGCTGAAAAATCTGGTGTTAAGATTCTTGGTAATGGTGAATTAACGAAGAAATTGACTGTTAAAGCAGCTAAATTTTCTAAATCAGCCGAAGAAGCTATCACTGCTAAAGGTGGTTCAGCGGAAGTCATCTAAGTGGGGTGACCTATGTTTTTTAAACTATTAAAAGATGCATTAAAAATTAAACAAGTTCGTTCTAAAATTCTATTTACAATTTTCATTGTATTAGTATTTAGAATTGGAACGACGATTACTGTTCCGGGTGTTAATGCCAAAAGCTTGCAAGCTCTTAACGGGCTTTCCTTCCTAAATATGCTCAGTCTTGTATCAGGTAATGCTTTGCGGAATTTTTCAGTTTTTGCATTGGGAGTTAGTCCTTACATTACCGCTTCCATCGTTGTTCAATTGCTACAAATGGATATTTTACCTAAATTTGTAGAATGGGGAAAACAGGGCGAGGTTGGACGAAGAAAGTTAAATCAAGCAACGCGCTATATTTCCTTAGTTTTGGCATTTGTTCAATCTATTGGTATTACAGCAGGTTTCCATACCTTATCGAGTGCAAAATTAGTAGCAACACCTAACTGGCAAACGTATTTGCTAATTGGCTTTCTTTTAACAACGGGTTCTATGATTGTGACCTGGTTAGGGGAACAGATTACAGATAAAGGGTATGGTAATGGTGTTTCTATGATTATCTTTGCAGGTATCGTAGCAGCAATCCCAGGAATGATTAAAAGTATATATGTAGACTACTTTGTTAATATACCGAGCAGCCGTATTACTTCATCTATCATTTTTGTTACTATTCTGATTATAGCCGTTTTACTTATTGTTTACTTTACAACATTCGTTCAACAGGCAGAATATAAAATTCCAATTCAGTATACAAAGATTGCTCAAGGGGCGCCTTCTAGTTCGTATCTTCCTTTAAAAGTCAATCCGGCTGGTGTTATTCCGGTTATCTTTGCAAGTTCAATCACAGCTGCACCTGCAGCTATCTTCCAATTCTTGACAGCTACAGGCCACAACGCACAGTGGGTTCGAGTGGCACAGTCCTTGTTTGCAACCACAACGGCAAGTGGAATTGCGATGTATGCGCTCTTGATTATTTTGTTTACATTTTTCTATACATTTGTACAAATCAATCCAGAGAAAACAGCAGAAAATTTGCAAAAGAGTGGTGCTTATATCCATGGTGTACGTCCTGGTAAAGGTACAGAGGAATACATGTCCAAGTTGCTTCGTCGTTTGGCAACAGTTGGTTCACTTTTCTTAGGCTTTATTTCGATTTTACCGATTTTGGCCAAGGATTTGTTTGGATTGACAGATGCTGTTGCTTTGGGTGGTACTAGTTTGTTGATTATTATTGCGACTGGTATTGAAGGAATGAAACAACTTGAAGGTTATCTTCTAAAGAGAAAATATACTGGCTTTATGAATACAACAGAATAGAAATAAAGTAAAGATAGATAGTTTACTTGAAAAGCAATTTGCGTTAAGTAACGAACGCAATAGTTGATGGTGAAAATGAATTTTTGTTTTTTATCATAAATTGACTATGTTGCGGGGTGGGAGAGCAAATCGAAAATCATAGATTTTCTGAAGCCTGTCCCACTCTTTCTATTTTGTCTAAAAACAAAAAAGGAGAAGGATTATGAATCTTTTGATTATGGGCTTGCCAGGTGCAGGCAAGGGAACACAAGCGGCCAAAATCGTTGAGGAATTTGGTATTGCGCATATCTCAACAGGGGATATGTTCCGTGCAGCTATGGCTAACCAAACTGAAATGGGTGTACTTGCTAAATCATATATTGATAAAGGCGAATTGGTACCTGATGAAGTGACCAATGGAATTGTTAAAGAACGATTAGCACAAGCTGATATCAAGGAAAAAGGCTTTTTGTTAGATGGGTACCCACGGACTATTGAGCAAGCTCATGCGTTAGATGAGATTTTGACTGACCTTGATCTTGTTTTGGATGGTGTTATCAATATTGATGTAGATCCGAATAGTCTACTAGAGCGCTTGAGTGGACGGATTATTCATAAAAAAACGGGGGAAACTTTCCATAAAGTATTTAATCCACCAGCAGATTATAATGAAGAAGATTATTACCAACGTGAAGATGATAAACCAGAGACTGTGAAACGTCGCTTGGATGTTAATATCGCTCAAGGAGCACCAATTATTGAACATTATCGTTCTCAAAATTTGGTTTATGATATTCGAGGGAATCAAGAGATTGGTGACGTATTCAAAGACATTGAAAAAGTCTTGATGAATTTGAAATAAAAGCGTTTTTCGAGCTTGCAATATTTGACAAGTAGTGATACAATAAGTTAGTCTGACTTATAATTGTTACCTCTGTATTCAGAGGGACAAATCGAAATTTAGGGGGTGCTTTTGCGTGGCAAAAGACGATGTGATTGAAGTTGAAGGCAAAGTAGTCGATACAATGCCGAATGCAATGTTTACGGTTGAACTTGAAAATGGACATCAGATTTTAGCAACAGTTTCTGGTAAAATTCGTAAAAACTATATTCGTATTTTAGCGGGAGACCGTGTTACTGTCGAGATGAGTCCGTATGATTTGACACGTGGACGGATCACCTACCGCTTTAAATAATCGAAATACTTGGAGGGATAAGAAATGAAAGTAAGACCATCGGTCAAACCAATTTGCGAATATTGTAAAGTTATTCGTCGTAATGGTCGTGTTATGGTGATTTGCCCCGCAAATCCAAAGCACAAACAACGTCAAGGATAATAGAAAGGAGAAAAAATGGCTCGTATTGCTGGAGTTGATATTCCAAATGACAAACGTGTAGTTGTTTCACTCACTTATGTATACGGCATCGGTCTTCCAACATCTAAGAAAATTTTAGCAGCTGCTGGAGTTTCAGAAGATATCCGTGTGAAAGATTTGACATCTGATCAGGAAGATGCAATCCGTCGTGAAGTGGATGCAATCAAAGTGGAAGGTGATCTTCGCCGTGAAGTAAACTTAAACATCAAACGTTTAATGGAAATTGGTTCATATCGCGGAATCCGTCATCGTCGTGGACTTCCTGTTCGTGGACAAAACACTAAGAACAATGCTCGCACTCGTAAAGGGAAAGCTGTTGCGATTGCTGGCAAGAAAAAATAATATAAGGAGGTAAAAAGTCTTGGCTAAACCAACACGTAAACGTCGTGTGAAGAAAAATATCGAATCTGGTATTGCTCATATTCACGCTACATTTAACAACACTATTGTTATGATTACTGATGTGCATGGTAACGCAATTGCTTGGTCATCTGCTGGTGCTCTTGGATTTAAAGGTTCTCGTAAATCTACACCATTTGCTGCCCAAATGGCATCTGAAGCTGCCGCAAAATCTGCACAAGAACACGGTCTTAAATCAGTTGAAGTTACTGTTAAAGGTCCAGGTTCTGGTCGTGAGTCAGCTATTCGTGCTCTTGCTGCCGCTGGTCTTGAAGTAACAGCTATTCGTGATGTGACTCCTGTACCACACAATGGTGCTCGTCCTCCAAAACGTCGCCGTGTATAATCATAAACCTTTACACTGCTTTTCGTTTAAGAGGGAGTAACTAAATGATTGAGTTTGAAAAACCAAATATAACAAAAATTGATGAAAATAAAGATTACGGCATATTTGTAGTAGAGCCACTAGAACGTGGTTATGGTACAACGCTGGGGAACTCACTTCGTCGTGTACTTCTTGCATCTCTGCCAGGTGCGGCAGTAACGTCTATCAATATTGAAGGTGTATTGCACGAATTTGATACAGTTCCAGGTGTCCGTGAAGATGTGATGCAAATCATTCTAAATATTAAAGGAATTGCTGTAAAATCTTACGTCGAAGGCGAAAAGACAATTGAACTGGATGTTGAAGGTCCTGCAGAAGTTACTGCTGGCGATATTTTAACAGATAGTGATATTGAAATTGTAAACCCTAATCATTATCTTTTTACAATCGGTGAAGGAGCTAGCTTAAAAGCTGTCATGACTGTAAATACAGGTCGTGGTTATGTGCCGGCCGATGAAAATAAAAAAGATGATGCCCCAGTAGGAACGCTTGCGGTAGATTCAATCTATACGCCAGTGAAAAAAGTTAATTACCAAGTTGAACCAGCTCGCGTTGGTAGCAATGATAGTTTCGACAAATTAACTCTTGAAATTATGACGGACGGAACGATTATTCCTGAAGATGCTTTGGGGCTTTCTGCACGTATTTTAACAGAACATCTAGATTTGTTCACTAATTTAACTGAAATGGCCAAATCTACTGATGTAATGAAAGAAACAGAGAAAGTTTCAGATGATCGTGTATTGGATCGTACAATTGAAGAATTAGATTTGTCAGTTCGTTCATACAATTGTTTGAAACGAGCCGGTATCAATACAGTATTTGATTTGACAGAAAAAACTGAGCCTGAAATGATGAAAGTAAGAAACTTAGGACGTAAGAGTCTTGAAGAAGTAAAAGTAAAACTTGCAGATCTCGGTCTTGGATTAAAAAACGATAAATAAAGGAGGAAAACATGGCTTACCGTAAACTAGGACGCACTAGCTCACAACGTAAAGCAATGCTTCGCGATTTGACCACTGACTTGATTATCAATGAAGCAATTGTTACAACAGAAGCTCGTGCTAAGGAAATCCGAAAAACAGTTGAAAAAATGATTACTTTGGGTAAACGTGGTGATTTGCACGCTCGTCGTCAAGCAGCTGCTTTTGTACGTAATGAAATTGCATCAGAAAACTATGATGAAGAAACAGAAAAGTATACTTCAACTACTGCTCTTCAAAAATTATTTTCTGATTTAGCTCCGCGTTATGCAGAACGTAATGGTGGATATACTCGTATTCTTAAAACTGAACCACGGCGTGGAGATGCAGCACCAATGGCAATCATTGAATTAGTGTAATTTTTATCAATTTTGTTGAGTGTTATGATGATGGAGTAATATTACTCTTAGTCTAGCTCTGGTCTACCGCTAGGATTTTTCCTAGCGGAAACACTCATCTTATGATAATAAACGTAGACGCTTGTTTACGAAATTGCTTTTATGCGAAAAGCAATTTCGTAAGCAGGCGTTTTTTGTGAACTGTAATAGATGATGAGAAGCTCGAAAAAGGGCCATATTGTGTTTTCCTTTTTAATGTTTAGCGTGATGAAAATATACTTCTTAAAATTTAAAAGGTTTTGAAAGCTAAACCCCTGACGTTTGATGTCTTTGCTAAGCATTGTTTTGACTTCTAGTTTAGCGTTAGAAGTAAGGAAGTTCATGGCATTAGTAATATGGTTTTGATAACTTTGCTAATATTTTTAGATTCTCTGGAAAATTTGAAGAAGCTTCGTATCATTGTTTGTATTTAGTTATTGAGGATTATACTGATTTTTTGAGTTTCATAATCCTGAACAATAAAAGTTAGCTTGGCTTTCTGATAAGAGAATATCAGTACAATAGGCTACTTTTGTTTAAACTGAATGTGGTTGAGTTTACGATAACAGTAGACGTTGAAGAGTCTAAAAGTTAGAAGCGATGCTAGGGGTTCTTTTTAGTAAGAACTGAGAAATCTTTTTCCTTAGCAGTTCTGAGATTGGGCAGTTTTTCTTAATGACATTGGTCTAGGAGATAGTTTGCTTTATGACAAATGACAAGTTTTACGCTGACATCTTCTCAATTAATACGGGTTCGTTCATCTCTAATCGGCCCCTATTTATCCCAGAAGTGTATCTTCTAGTCCTAAGGTTGTCAGAAAGCCCCAAATAGAAGTCAGAAGAGGGCGAAGTAGTTTTTTCTGTTTCTCTACATGATATCCTAAAGATGTAAATCTAAGGAAGGAGAAGAGGATATGGATTTCAAGGAGTTATATGAGAAAGTAAGGGGAATTGTGCTGAAGTGTCGGCGGGAATATTATGTCCATCTGTGGGAGCTAAGCGATTGGGATCAAGAAGGGATGATAGTCTTGTATGAGTTGGTAAGTTGCCACCCCTATTTGGTAGAGGAAGAAGCCCATCTCTATGTCTACTATAAGACAAAGTTTCGGAATCACATAAAGGATATTCTGCGCAAACAAGAAAGTCAAAAGCGCAAACTGGATCGCCAAGTGTATGAAGAGGTAAGTGAGATTGGGCACAAGTTAAGTCTGAAAGGTCTGTATCTAGACGAGTTGGTAATACTCCGCGATCAATTAAAGTCCTATCAAAAGCAACTGAGTCCCGCCAAGCAAGAGCAGTATGAGCGGTTACTGGCAGATGAAAGGTTCAAAGGCCGCCAAGCGATGCTTCGAGAGTTACGAACCTACTTAAAAGACTATGAGATGTAGCGTAATCAAGGGAAATATCAGAGCGTTAGAAAAAAAGATGAAAAAAGGTATTGACAAGAAGAGTAGTAGGTGATATACTAAGATAGTTGTCGCTTGAATGGCGATAAAGACCTTTGAAAACTGAACAAGACGAACCAATGTGCAGGCGACTGTTGAGAGACAGTCAGTCAAACATAAGCAAATAAATCTGTCAGTGACAGAAATGAGTGAAGACTCAAACTATAAATGAGAGTTTGATCCTGGCTCAGGACGAACGCTGGCGGCGTGCCTAATACATGCAAGTAGAACGCACAGGATGCACCGTAGTTTACTACACCGTATTCTGTGAGTTGCGAACGGGTGAGTAACGCGTAGGTAACCTGCCTGGTAGCGGGGGATAACTATTGGAAACGATAGCTAATACCGCATAAGAACATTTACTGCATGGTAGATGTTTAAAAGGTGCAAATGCATCACTACCAGATGGACCTGCGTTGTATTAGCTAGTAGGTGAGGTAACGGCTCACCTAGGCGACGATACATAGCCGACCTGAGAGGGTGATCGGCCACACTGGGACTGAGACACGGCCCAGACTCCTACGGGAGGCAGCAGTAGGGAATCTTCGGCAATGGGGGGAACCCTGACCGAGCAACGCCGCGTGAGTGAAGAAGGTTTTCGGATCGTAAAGCTCTGTTGTTAAGGAAGAACGAGTGTGAGAATGGAAAGTTCATACTGTGACGGTACTTAACCAGAAAGGGACGGCTAACTACGTGCCAGCAGCCGCGGTAATACGTAGGTCCCGAGCGTTGTCCGGATTTATTGGGCGTAAAGCGAGCGCAGGCGGTTAGATAAGTCTGAAGTTAAAGGCAGTGGCTCAACCATTGTAGGCTTTGGAAACTGTTTAACTTGAGTGCAGAAGGGGAGAGTGGAATTCCATGTGTAGCGGTGAAATGCGTAGATATATGGAGGAACACCGGTGGCGAAAGCGGCTCTCTGGTCTGTAACTGACGCTGAGGCTCGAAAGCGTGGGGAGCGAACAGGATTAGATACCCTGGTAGTCCACGCCGTAAACGATGAGTGCTAGGTGTTAGGTCCTTTCCGGGACTTAGTGCCGCAGCTAACGCATTAAGCACTCCGCCTGGGGAGTACGACCGCAAGGTTGAAACTCAAAGGAATTGACGGGGGCCCGCACAAGCGGTGGAGCATGTGGTTTAATTCGAAGCAACGCGAAGAACCTTACCAGGTCTTGACATCCCGATGCCCGCTCTAGAGATAGAGCTTTACTTCGGTACATCGGTGACAGGTGGTGCATGGTTGTCGTCAGCTCGTGTCGTGAGATGTTGGGTTAAGTCCCGCAACGAGCGCAACCCTTATTGTTAGTTGCCATCATTCAGTTGGGCACTCTAGCGAGACTGCCGGTAATAAACCGGAGGAAGGTGGGGATGACGTCAAATCATCATGCCCCTTATGACCTGGGCTACACACGTGCTACAATGGCTGGTACAACGAGTCGCAAGCCGGTGACGGCAAGCTAATCTCTGAAAGCCAGTCTCAGTTCGGATTGTAGGCTGCAACTCGCCTACATGAAGTCGGAATCGCTAGTAATCGCGGATCAGCACGCCGCGGTGAATACGTTCCCGGGCCTTGTACACACCGCCCGTCACACCACGAGAGTTTGTAACACCCGAAGTCGGTGAGGTAACCGTAAGGAGCCAGCCGCCTAAGGTGGGATAGATGATTGGGGTGAAGTCGTAACAAGGTAGCCGTATCGGAAGGTGCGGCTGGATCACCTCCTTTCTAAGGAAAATACGGAAGACATTGAGTTCGTTTTGTTTAGTTTTGAGAGGTCTTGTGGGGCCTTAGCTCAGCTGGGAGAGCGCCTGCTTTGCACGCAGGAGGTCAGCGGTTCGATCCCGCTAGGCTCCATTAGGATATGGAATTCACCTTTAGTTGATGATATCCTAAAGTAGCACATTGAAAATTGAATAACGATATCAAATAGTAACAAGAAAATAAACCGAAAACGCTGTGAATATTAATGAGTTTATGACTGAAAGGTCAAAATAAGGTTAAGTTAGTAAGGGCGCACGGTGGATGCCTTGGCACTAGGAGCCGAAGAAGGACGTGACAAACGACGAAATGCCTTGGGGAGCTGTAAGTAAGCGTTGATCCAGGGATGTCCGAATGGGGGAACCCAGCAGGTTGATGCCTGTTACCCATTTCTGTTAAGGGAATGAGGAGGAAGACGCAGTGAACTGAAACATCTAAGTAGCTGCAGGAAGAGAAAGCAAAAGCGATTGCCTGAGTAGCGGCGAGCGAAAGGGCAGAAGGGCAAACCGAAGAGTTTACTCTTCGGGGTTGTAGGACTGCAATGTGGACTCAGAATTTATAGAAGAATGATTTGGGAAAATCAGCCAAAGAGAGTAAGAGCCTCGTATTTAAAATAGATTCTGTACCTAGCAGTATCCTGAGTACGGCGGGACACGAGGAATCCCGTCGGAATCTGGGAGGACCATCTCCTAACCCTAAATACTCCCTAGTGACCGATAGTGAACCAGTACCGTGAGGGAAAGGTGAAAAGCACCCCGGGAGGGGAGTGAAAGAGAACCTGAAACCGTGTGCCTACAACAAGTTCGAGCCCGTTAATGGGTGAGAGCGTGCCTTTTGTAGAATGAACCGGCGAGTTACGATATGATGCGAGGTTAAGTTGAAGAGACGGAGCCGTAGGGAAACCGAGTCTGAATAGGGCGTTTTAGTATCATGTTGTAGACCCGAAACCATGTGACCTACCCATGAGCAGGTTGAAGGTGAGGTAAAACTCACTGGAGGACCGCACCAGGGCACGTTGAAAAGTGCTTGGATGACTTGTGGGTAGCGGAGAAATTCCAAACGAACTTGGAGATAGCTGGTTCTCTCCGAAATAGCTTTAGGGCTAGCGTCGACAGAAAGATTCTTGGAGGTAGAGCACTGTTTGGGTGAGGGGTCCATCCCGGATTACCAATCTCAGATAAACTCCGAATGCCAATGAATTATGGTCGGCAGTCAGACTGCGAGTGCTAAGATCCGTAGTCGAAAGGGAAACAGCCCAGACCACCAGCTAAGGTCCCAAAATAATTGTTAAGTGGAAAAGGATGTGGGGTTGCACAGACAACTAGGATGTTAGCTTAGAAGCAGCTATTCATTCAAAGAGTGCGTAATAGCTCACTAGTCGAGTGACCCTGCGCCGAAAATGTACCGGGGCTAAAACAATTTACCGAAGCTGTGGATACCTTTATAGGTATGGTAGGAGAGCGTTCTATGTGTGGAGAAGGTGTACCGCAAGGAGCACTGGAACGCATAGAAGTGAGAATGCCGGTATGAGTAGCGCAAGACAGGTGAGAATCCTGTCCACCGTAAGACTAAGGTTTCCAGGGGAAGGCTCGTCCGCCCTGGGTTAGTCGGGACCTAAGGAGAGACCGAAAGGTGTATCCGATGGCCAACAGGTAGAGATTCCTGTACTAGAGTATAGAGTGAAGGAGGGACGCAGAAGGCTAACTCAAGCGTGCGAATGGAAGAGCACGTCTAAGCAGTAAGGTGTGATATGAGTCAAATGCTTATATCTCTAACATTGAGCTGTGATGGGGAGCGAAGTTTAGTAGCGAAGTGAGTGATGTCACCCTGCCAAGAAAAGCTTCTAGCGATAATTTATACTCTACCCGTACCGCAAACCGACACAGGTAGTCGAGGCGAGTAGCCTCAGGTGAGCGAGAGAACTCTCGTTAAGGAACTCGGCAAAATGACCCCGTAACTTCGGGAGAAGGGGTGCTGATTTAGGTCAGCCGCAGTGAATAGGCCCAAGCAACTGTTTATCAAAAACACAGCTCTCTGCTAAATCGTAAGATGATGTATAGGGGGTGACGCCTGCCCGGTGCTGGAAGGTTAAGAGGAGTGCTTAGCGTAAGCGAAGGTATGAATTGAAGCCCCAGTAAACGGCGGCCGTAACTATAACGGTCCTAAGGTAGCGAAATTCCTTGTCGGGTAAGTTCCGACCCGCACGAAAGGCGTAATGATTTGGGCACTGTCTCAACGAGAGACTCGGTGAAATTTTAGTACCTGTGAAGATGCAGGTTACCCGCGACAGGACGGAAAGACCCCATGGAGCTTTACTGCAGTTTGATATTGAGTGTCTGTGCCACATGTACAGGATAGGTAGGAGCCAATGAGATCGGGACGCCAGTTTCGATGGAGGCGATGTTGGGATACTACCCTTGTGTTATGGCCACTCTAACCCGGTAGGTTTATCATCTACGGAGACAGTGTCTGACGGGCAGTTTGACTGGGGCGGTCGCCTCCTAAAGAGTAACGGAGGCGCCCAAAGGTTCCCTCAGATTGGTTGGAAATCAATCGCAGAGTGTAAAGGTATAAGGGAGCTTGACTGCGAGAGCTACAACTCGAGCAGGGACGAAAGTCGGGCTTAGTGATCCGGTGGTACCGTATGGAAGGGCCATCGCTCAACGGATAAAAGCTACCCTGGGGATAACAGGCTTATCTCCCCCAAGAGTTCACATCGACGGGGAGGTTTGGCACCTCGATGTCGGCTCGTCGCATCCTGGGGCTGTAGTCGGTCCCAAGGGTTGGGCTGTTCGCCCATTAAAGCGGCACGCGAGCTGGGTTCAGAACGTCGTGAGACAGTTCGGTCCCTATCCGTCGCGGGCGAAGGAAATTTGAGAGGATCTGCTCCTAGTACGAGAGGACCAGAGTGGACTTACCGCTGGTGTACCAGTTGTTCTGCCAAGAGCATCGCTGGGTAGCTATGTAGGGAAGGGATAAACGCTGAAAGCATCTAAGTGTGAAACCCACCTCAAGATGAGATTTCCCATGATTTTATATCAGTAAGAGCCCTGAGAGAAGATCAGGTAGATAGGTTAGGAGTGGAAGTTGTGTGAGCAATGGAGCGGACTAATACTAATAGCTCGAGGACTTATCCAAAAAGAAGTAATGAAGGCGAAACCAGTAAGGGTTGAGCTTGAGTACGATTTCATTGAGAATCAGCGTAGAAGGGATGATCTTGAGAAGATTTGAGAAGTTATTCAATTTTGAGTGTGTTACATACTCAGCAGTTAAGTGACGATAGCCTAGGAGATACACCTGTACCCATGCCGAACACAGTAGTTAAGCCCTAGAACGCCGGAAGTAGTTGGGGGTTGCCCCCTGTCAGATATGGTAGTCGCTTAGCAGGATAGGAAGTTAAAAGACTTTCTTTTTTGGAGTTTAACTCAGTTGAAATGGAGAGGGTATTATCATTTCAATCAGTGGATAGAGAAACAATGTTTCTTACTGCTAGCTGAGTTAATCTCACATTGGGAGTTTAGCTCAGCTGGGAGAGCATCTGCCTTACAAGCAGAGGGTCAGCGGTTCGATCCCGTTAACTCCCATTTCTTAAGCGGGTGTAGTTTAGTGGTAAAACTACAGCCTTCCAAGCTGTTGTCGCGAGTTCGATTCTCGTCACCCGCTTTGAACAGAGGTGTTCATAC
>NZ_ATFK01000007.1 GCF_000413475.1 Streptococcus intermedius SK54 = ATCC 27335
CAAAGGTCTTTATCGCCATTCAAGCGACAACTATCTTAGTATATCACCTACTACTCTTCTTGTCAATACCTTTTTTCATCTTTTTTTCTAACGCTAAAAGTTTTAAAACGAACCGAAAGTTCTAAAATGAAGTTAGCTACTTGAAAATAGAAATAAATATCTTAGAAACATGTCTACTGCCCCCCAAGAATTAAATACAATGATTAAAAGAGCCGATTCCAATATCTTAATAAACTGAAACCAGCCATTCAAGACTGTACTATTTTTATGAGTACGATTCGACACAAAACCGTCTAAAGTTTTTATGCACATTCAGTCTAACACCTTATTCATAAAGAAAGGTATCGTTTTTGTGTACGCCTTTGGATCTATCACAAACAATAAAAAAAAGCAATAATAGCCTTGATTTATCACTGTCATAAAAATAATTTTTATTGAAAGTGTTGATATCTTTTGTAAATGGTAGAAAAAGAATTTAATCCTGTCCAATACAGAACTAAATCCTTTCAATATTTTCTTATACAACTTTCGGGACAATACACTTCTTCTTATAGAATTTTCTCATCATACTTGCATACAGTTAGCTCAAAGAATCTTCTCATCTATCCTATTTATGTCTTAATTTTCTAGTCAAAAAATCACCAGCAAACTGGATAGTAAAGATAAGAATAATGATAATCACTGTTGCTAAAATAGTGACATCATTGTTATAACGATTGAAACCATAAGCAATAGCAACATTGCCAATCCCGCCGGCTCCGACAGCACCGGCCATCGCAGTTTCACCTACAAGTGAAATAAGAGTCACGGTCGTCACACGAATCAAATCGGGCAAACCTTCACTCAGATAGACCCCAACTAGGTCACTGAAAGTCGCTCCACTTGCCTGAGCAGCCTCAATAACACCATTGTCTAATTCGGCGAGAACAACCTGAACTTGACGAGCAAAGAAAGCAAATACAGCAAAAGAAAGTGGTACGATAGCTGCATTTGGTCCAATGCTAGTTCCTACAATCAAATGGGAAAACGGAGAAAGTACGGCTAACAAAATAATAAATGGAATTGCGCGAAAGATTGACGTGGTTTTATCTAAAATCCAAAAAACTACTTTATTTTCCAAGACTCCTCCCGGAGCGGTCAAAACAAGAAAAAGCCCAGCAATTAACCCTAATAATCCACCAATAACAAAAGAAGTGACTGTCATATATAATGTCAAGTAAATAGCCGTTCCCCATCCTGCCTGACCACTCCACCCCATTCGATAAACATTTGGCAAATATGTTTGAATAAAGTTTTCCATTTATGCTTCTCCCTTCAATACCGTCAACTGAACACCAGCTTCACGAATAGCTGTTTTAGCTGTTGCTAGATTTTTCTTTTCACCAGATAAAACAACAACCAGTTCTCCAACAGGCGTTCCACCTAAAATTTCAATATTTCCATAAAGTATGTTGGCAGTAACTTGATGATGTTTGTAAATCTCATTCAGCAAGGGTTCATCTGTAGATGTTCCCGCATATTTCATTTGCACCAGAAGGCTATTTGAAGCCAAATACTTTACAATCTCTTGCTGCTCAATCTTATCCATAGCATCATCAATTCCTGTTGCAGTTGAGATAAAATCTTTGGTTAAGTCTTGCTGAGGGTTAGAAAAAATATCCAAGACAGATCCTTCTTCAATCAGTCGTCCATTCTGCATGACTGCAACACGATTAGCGATATCTTTGACAATTTGCATCTCATGAGTAATCAAAACAATCGTTAATCCGAGCTTTTGATTCAAATCTTGTAACAATGCTAAGATTTGTTTGGTCGTTTTGGGATCAAGTGCAGAGGTTGATTCATCTGAAATTAAGATTTTGGGATCATTGGCAAGAGCACGTGCAATTGCAACCCGTTGTTTTTGCCCTCCAGAAAGCTGAGAGGGATAATTTTCAGCACGATCTGCTAAGCCAACGAGCTCCAACAATGTGTGTACTTTCTCTTTCTTCTCTTCTTTTGACAAACTAGAATGTTTCAACGCAAACGCAACATTTTCTTCCGCTGTTAATTGACTCATCAAATTAAAATGTTGGAAAATCATGCCAATATCTTGACGTTTACGACGCAATTGTTCTGCTGTTAAGGTTACTTTCTTGTCAAAAAGAACATCCCCATCTACAATAATTTTTCCACTTGTGGGTACCTGCAAAAGGTTAATCACACGCACCAAGGTTGATTTCCCAGCTCCAGAATAGCCAACAATTCCATAAATGTCTCCTTCCCGAATATGAATGGTCACATCTTTAACTGCTTGAATCTGACGTTTCTTTTGTTGAAAAGTTACGTCAATATGCTCTAACTGAATCATTTCTTTACTCATAACTTACAATCAGCTCCTCTACTAATTCAATATGGGTGTAATAATCTGCAATGCGTACATTCTCATCACCACCATGGTCTCGACTATTTGCATTACCAAGTCCAAAAGCGACGATCGGTACTTCAAGAGCTTCAAATACTGTATGCATCGGACCTGTACCGGCTGTGGTCGGCAAGACAGAAACTCCTTTTTTATAGAATTTCTTAGCCAGTTCAATAACCTTTAAAATCGGTGGCGCACTCATATCACTACGATAACTCATTTCGCCCAAAGTATAGACTAATTCTACCTTATCAAAACCATTTTTATCGAGTTGTTTTCGGATTAATTCTAATACTCTATGAGGTTCTAGTCCTGGAACTAAACGAACTTCTACTTTTGCTGAGGCTTCTGCAGGAAGGATTGTCTTGACTCCTTGTCCTTGGTAACCAGAAGTAATTCCTTCAATATTAAAAGAGGGTTCAAAGAAGATTCGATTTAAAAAATCTTTTTTCTCCGCTTGTAATAAAGGTAATTTCAAACCGTAAATGGCTTCTACTTCTTCTGGACTGCGCTGAGCGTATCTCTCCACCAAAGCCAATTCTCGTTGATTGGGTGTTATTACTTGTTCATAAAGCCCTTCTACTTTAATGCGTCCATCCTTATTTCTCAAGCTAGTAAGGGCATTAATCAAGTACCAAGAAGCTGAATCAATCACGCCACCAAAACTGGAGTGAATGTCCACTTCTGCACTTTTAGCCTTGATATCAAACGTGACAATTCCCTTATTTCCACCAGAAATTTCAAGTTGACCTAAAGAATTTTTAATGCCTTGCTCCCAAACCAACAGGTCTGCTCCGTGTAGAAGAGATTTGTGTTTCTCTATATATTTCTCCAAATCAACCGAAGCTGATTCCTCCGCACCTTCCATGATAAAAATGACAGTAACAGGCAAGTCATCATGAGTTTGTAGGTATTTTTGAACAGCCGTCAAACGTGCAATAATATGCCCTTTGTCATCATCGACTCCACGACCATACATGCCACCATCCCGAATAGATAGAGTGAACGGATCATCTGTCCAAATTTGATCACTATCTGCCGGAACTGTATCATAGTGGTTGTAAAAAATAATTGTCTTAGCTGTTGGATTCTGACTTTTAAATTTTGCTATCACAAATGGCGCTGTATAACTTTCATCTAATTCCACCTCTGCACCGGCTTTGATAAAGATTTCTTTTAGATAAGCAGCAACTTCTTGTAGACCAACCTGTTGGGCAAAGATTGATTTTTTAGAAATCAATGCCCGCAAAACGGCAATATAGTCTTGTGCCACCATATCCTCTTCAAATCTTTTAATTTGTTCTTCTTCACTTGAAAATGTCATCTTTTTTCCTCATAGTTATGGCGACAAAACTCAGTCGGCGATTCCAACTGAGTTTTGTCAAACTGAAATACAGATAAATAGGGGGAATCTTACCAAACTGGTTGATCTAGACCATCTGATGTTTCGTCAACTACTTTTTTGACTTCATCTGTATGATAGGCTTTGATAATTTTCTTAATGGCATCTGCTTTTGGAGATTTTTCCCAATCTTTTTTAGCTGCAATGATATTAAACCATTGTTTTGAGTTTTTATCTTTTGGTTCAACAAACAGAGCTTTTTTAAAATCAATTTTTGCTTCGGTAACAAAAGTATTATTGACAACAGCTGCATCTACAGATGTCAATGAACGTGCTGTTTGACTGGCATCCAATTCTGTAATTTTCAATTTCTTTGGATTTTCTTTGATATTTGCCACAGTTGCCAATTCATTCCCAGATTTGTCTAATTTAATCAGACCTGCAGATTGCAATAGATTGAGTGCTCGACTTTCATTTGTTGCATCATTTGGAACTGCGATTTCTGCACCATTTGGAATTTGACTTACTTTCGTATATTTATTTTTTCCATTTTTTGTACCAGAATAGAGGCGAATTGGGGCAATATAAGTTTCAGCTGCTGCGACTACGTTTTGCTTGTTTTCCTTATTCCAGTTGTTCAAAAAATAGTAGTGTTGGAAAGCATTGATATCCACTTCACCATCAGCAACTGCTTTATTCGGCTGAGAGTAATCCGTAAATTCTGTAAATTGCAACTTGATGTTATCTTTTTTCAACAACTCTTGAATCTTGTTCCAACGTTTTTCTTCCGAATCACTTTTTGTCATCACACCAATTTTAACTGTCTTGGCATCAGCATTTTTATTTCCCGAACCACAAGCTGCTAAACCAATTACTGCTGTCGCTGCTAGAGCTGTTATTCCAAACCATTTTTTCAATTTCATTTTCATTCTCCTTTAAAAATCTTATGAAAATAGTATCGCACATATTTACCTGATTGACAAATTGTTATTTCATAACAAGGGTTATAGTTTTAAGCTATAACTAAATTTATTAAAAAACCAGCTGACATTTAGCATCTAGCTGGTTTTAAGTTTCTTATTTCACATCTGCTTCTGCTGGCAAGTAACTACCACCAAAGAATTTTTGAGATAATTTTTCCAGAGTCCCATCTTTGTACAAGTCTTGAATGCGCTTATTGACAAATGTTTTCAATTCATTTTGCCCCTTTGCTAAAAGTGGATAAACATAAGGTTGTTGATTGCTTGGTAAATCAATCACTTTTAGGTTATCCAGTTTTTGATTTTTAATAACTGTTTCAACACCGATTTTATCAAAAATCTTATAATCAAACTTTCCATCGTTTAAATGGTTCATAATTTGTTGAAAATCCGCTTTTGTATAGCTAATTTTTGTTGGATTGTTAGCATGTGCTTGATTGTATTTTTCTAATTGTGCGGCAGTCGTTGTCCCTTGCACTACTTCTGTTTTCTTACCACCAATATCATCCAATGATTGAATAGTTTTATCCGATTTTTTCACTACTAAGACATTTGGATTTTTAGCAGTCGGAGCTGCATACAAGTACTTACCTGCACGTTCTTTTGTATAGCTGATATTGTTCACTGCCATTTGGTAGCGATCGCTATCTAGACCAGCGAAAATACCAGACCACTCTGTCGTTTCAAATTTGACCTTGTATTTATTAGAACCTTTAAAAATGGCACGAAGAACTTCAATCTCATAGCCGGTTAGTTTCCCATTTTCTTCATAGTTAAATGGCTTTGGTGAAGCATTCGTTGCAACTTTGACTTCCGTTTTCCCAGATGAAGTAGCTAACTTTGAATTAGAGCATGCTGCTAACATTCCTGCTGTTAAAAGTCCAAGAGCTACTAAAGAAGAGTATTTCAATACTTTTTTCATATTCCTACATAACCTCTTTCATTAAGATAAATCCTATCATATCAAATATTTTTCTTCTTGACTATTATTTGATTTTAAACATGGGAATGTTTATAGATAACGGTTCAAAAAACAGCCCAATTCAAATCTTTGAAACTAGGCTGTTCTCATAATATTATACATTATACACTAACAATAGCATTTTAATAAGTATTTCCTCTAAATATACGCATCAACGATTCATAAGACGTATCGCTTGAAGTATCTACAGTCCACTTATTGCCTTTTTTAACCAATTTTACTTCGTAACCATCACGACTAACTGAATTATTTGTAACTAATGGCAAACTTTCAAATTGGCTTGGCGCGTTTTCTAAAATATATTTTTCAGCAGCTTTATATGCATCGTTATACTCCGTATACTCACCTTTGTGCTCATCAACAAATTTAGAAATTAAATCATAAGTTCGTAAATTTTTAAGTCCAATTGTTTCTGGACGAACATAAACAACTGCAGTCTCTGGCAAGAAAGTTTTTACTTTGTATGATATTTTAGCTCGTTTAGCATTAACCTTAGCATAAGCTTCTACAAAAGTTCGTAATTCAGCTTCGGTTGGTTTATAGTAAGTAAAGCTTTTACCAAGCTTATCGATGAATTTTTTCACAAATTCATTACGATCTTTTTCTAGATCACCACCTAAAGTAAAATCAGCATTTTTAACGTCTTTTTTTGCTAACAAGGTAATAGCTGCTTGATCAGAATCTTGAGAAGTACTTAACTTTGAAGCTTTTCCCGAAGCATTTCCACTCAAAAATACTTTCTCTATATATTCCTTTGCAAGATCCGTTACTTTATCAACATTATCAGGGTATTTAGAAGCATCCACTTTCAGTTCAATATCTTTGGAACCTTTTTGACCAGTTCCAAAATCTAAAGGAGAGTAATGAAGTTTGTATTTTTCCTTCGGTTTTACTTCAAAAACAACATAACCACTAGCACTCTTCTTTTTCGAAATACTTTCAAAAGCAAAAGTTTGAAATTTATTACTTGAATCATAAACCTGAATTGGTTTAACCTTTTCATCATCTGAATTGTAGAGATTGATATCTCTTGTTGTAAGATTCAGAGTTTTATTGCTCTTATTTTTAATTTCGATATTTAATGCAAGGTATTTTGAATCTGAAGACTCATCGCGTGGCAACACGTACATTCCATTTTTTACTTTAAGATCAACATCATTATTTCCAGCAGTGTTCTTCCCACTCGTTTTACCAGCACTACAAGCCACAAGAGTTAATGCTATACCAGCAATTAACAGATATTTAAAAATCTTTTTCATAAATATTCTCCTTAAAATAATCTTTATCTATTTTACCATAGATATAGTACTAGGTAAACCAATTTTTGCAAATCATTTGAAATTTCCAATGAAAAATGAGATAAGTTCCATTTCGAAACCTACCTCATTTTTAGGCCTATTAAAATCCTTCTACATTTGTATAAATTTTTTGGACATCTTCGTCATCTTCCAAAACAGCATACAATTTTTCAAATGTTTCTAAGTCTTCACCTGATAAAGTCACATCAGATTGCGGAATCATTTCCAATTCGGTAACTTGAAATTCCTCCACACCAGATTCGCGGAGAGCAGTCAAGGCTTTGTGCAAATCTGTTGGTGCTGTATAAACGGTGATAGTACCATCTTCTGCTTCTACATCGTCCACATCAACATCAGCTTCTAGCAGTTGTTCAAACACACTATCAGCATCATCTCCTGTGAATACAATCACACCTTTATTATCAAACATATAAGACACTGAGCCACTCGCTCCCATGTTCCCACCATTTTTACCAAAGGCAGAACGAACATTTGCTGCGGTACGATTGACATTTGACGTTAAGGTATCAACGATGAGCATTGAACCATTTGGACCAAAGCCCTCATAACGTCCTTCAGTAAAGGTTTCGTCTGTATTTCCTTTTGCCTTATCTAACGCTTTGTCAATAATATGCTTCGGCACTTGCGCTTGTTTAGCACGTTCAATAACAAATTTCAAAGCTGAGTTCGATTCTGGATCTGGTTCTCCTTTTTTAGCTGCTACATAGATTTCAACACCAAATTTAGCATAAACCTTTGAGTTTGCTCCATCTTTTGCTGTTTTCTTTGCTACAATATTGGCCCATTTACGTCCCATTGGATATTCTCCTTTAGATTTTCACTTTTTCAATCTTTTTTATTATAACACAAGTCAACTTGAATTTCACTAGTAAATTAGTGACAAAATGCTGGTTTATAAAACAATTTTTCATCAATCTACCATAATCGGGATTCTTCCAAAATTCTGTTCCTCTAGCTTTACATTTCCTAGTTGGTAAATACGATCAGCTTGCTGTGTTAAGAAATCCCATGGTTCTTGACCAATGCGGCTGATGACTTCGATTTTCTTTTTCATCTTTTTAAGATGTTCTTGACCTGCTTGAGTAAAACCTAATACGTGAATCCCACTAGGCAAAAACTCATCTCTTGCACCAACCAAAATATAGGTCAAAATCCGTCTGATTCGTGCTTTCGTATATCGCTTGGTAGTCACTTGTTCGACCAACTCTTCTGTGGTATAACTGGTTTTTGCTGCTTCCCGCAAGCGCACTGCAAGTTCCTGATTAACCTGATAAAAAGTAGTCAGATCAGGATGACTAATCATCTGATAACGCAAAAAAGGATAGAGTGCTGACCAGGTTACTTTAGGAGACCGAATCAGAAGTTCATGATCTGGGGTAAATTTTGCTAGAAAACCTGAACAATTCATTCGCTTTCTTAGAGCAGTAGCCGAAGCATATTTTTCATTTTCTGCCTGCGAATGGTAGCCTGCTCCCTGACGTATGATTGGTGTCAATTGAATATTTTTTCCAGCGCAAGCTTTGGCATAAGAAAGCCCTAAAATATGATTTGGTGTATTTCCAGTGAAGGCCACACCGGCAAATTTTTTCCACATTTCCTGCGTTTTCTGTGGATAAGACAAATCTTCTGGCAAACTTTGCAAGTAATTCACCATTTTCTGTTGATTATCCTCATAAATCTGTGAAAAGTATTGATAATCCAGATTTTCTTCCGTCCCAAAAGCCAACTTATCCACACCTAGACGCTCTAAAATGTCCACCGCACCTTGTGCAAAGTAATCCGCTGACTGAACAGCCACCAAAAATGGCAATTCAACCACCAAATCAGCCCCATTTCGCAGAGCCATTTCCGCGCGTGTCCACTTATCCACAATCGCAGGCTCACCACGTTGGACAAAATTCCCCGACATGGCAACAATCTTCACACCTTTAGCCTGCTCTAGCAAAGATTTGTGACCATTGTGGAAGGGGTTGAATTCTGCAATGATACCGGTGATAGTCATGGAGTGCTCCTTCATATACAAAACTATTGATCTTTTAAACTGTTGTAGACATCATCAATAAACATCTGAGCAATGCGCTTTTTAAATTGTTCATTGTTGAGGAGAACACCGAAGAAATCTTGATTCTGCATATATCCTTCTGTTAAGGCTTGGTCAATCTCATCTTCAAACGAAAAGGCAAAATCTTCCCTGGAATTAACACGCGCTGATTGCTGCAACTTCTCATTCTTCTTCATCAGCTCACGAATGGAAACTGCTCCACTGATGCCAACTTGTGGGTCAATATCTAAATCCAATTGTTCATTGATTTCCTTGATAATCTCAGATAGTCTTTTTTCTTGCTCATCTGTGACAGAATTCAGGCTTGGTTTTCCTAAGGTTACTTGATAGTCACCTTCCAGATCAGACACCGTATAAACACCTGTCTGTTTATGTTTCATATAGTCTACAACAATCTTATCTGCAATGGTAAAATCATTTCCGCCCAAACGAACATCAATCATCTTGACTAAGCTCTGAAGAAAATTATATCGCTCATGCAAAATTTCATTTTGGTAAGCTGTCGCTTGAATTAAAAAGGTATACATACGTAAGAAACCACGAATAACCTTCTTGATATTCAACTGTTCTTTCTCATCATACTTTTTCACACGATCATAACTGACATTCAACAAAGCAACCATTTTCTGTTTTTCTCGACTAGAACGCTTTTCTTGATAGAGAAATTGATTATATTCATGAACAATATCATAGTCCAGAATCCCATATTCCTCAATCTTTTGGTCTAATTCAAAAACATCGCTTGGTGTAATGGTTTCAGCTAAGATTGTTTCACGATAGTAAGGTGCAAATCCTTTATTAATATCCTCGTATGTATTTTTAAAATCCAGAATAAAAGTTTTCTTATTGTAACCTTTCACAATACGGTTCAATCGCGACAAAGTCTGTACAGCAGCCACATCACGCAGCTTCTTATCCACATACATGGCCACTAGTTTCGGTTGGTCAAAGCCAGTTTGATATTTATTAGCTACAATCAGCACCTGATAAAGATCCGTATTAAAACGATCTTTCAGTTTCTCCTCACCAAAGCCATTCATAGCAGACTCTGCATATTCATGACCATCAAGATGAACTTTGCCTGAAAAAGCAATCAGAGTTTTAATCGTTGTCATGTGGTGTTCTGTCAGGTATTTTTGGAAAGCTAGTTGATACTTAACGGCTGCTTCACGTCCTGATGTCACAATCATAGCCTTACCATTGCCGCCTAATTCAGCCATAATATCATGCGTAATAAAATGATCCATGATAATCTCTACTTTCTGATTAATATTCTCATCAGAAAGTTCGATAAATTTAGCAATCTTCCGTTTGGCAACTGTTGTTTTTAATTCAGGATCCTCTTCGACAGCCTTATTGAGCTTATAATAGGTCTTATAAGTCGTGTAATTATTTAGAACATCCAGTATAAAACCTTCCTCAATCGCTTGTTTCATACTATAAACATCAAAGGGCGCTTTCGTTCCATCAGCATGCGTTTGCCCAAACAACTGTAGGGTGGTCGCCTTTGGAGTCGCTGTAAAGGCAATAATGGAAATATTATCCTGCTTACCAGTCCGAGCAATTTCCCCTTCTATCACATCCCCAACTGATACTTCTTGGACTTCATCAATGGTTCCATTCTCTTGATTAGTCTCTGTCAAGACATGGCTGACCGCAGACATATAAGTCCCTGTTGTTGAACTATGGGCCTCATCAATCAAAATCGCAAACTTCTTACCAGCTGTATTTCCAGCAGTCATCCAATTGGATTTATTGATTTGAGCAAACTTATGGATGGTTGTCGCAATGATTTTGGTATTGCCTGCCAGAGCATCTGCCAGATCACTGGATTTTGCTTTATCATCCATGACCTTGATGACCCCAGGCTGGTGCTGAATGGCCTGTACAGCACTTTGCAACTGACGGTCAACGACAATCCTGTCCGTTACGATTAAAACTGTATCCACAACATTCTTATCTTGATCATCATGAAGATTGACCAAACTGTGGGCCAGCCAGGCAATGGTATTGGTCTTTCCAGAACCAGCTGAGTGCTGAATCAGATAATTGCTCTCTGTGTGATTGACACGCATATCATCTAAAACACGATTAACCGCACGGCGCTGCTGATAACGTGGAAAAATAAGATCTTTCTTACTACGATTTTCTTTATAGACCTTTAAGAAAATAAATCGTTCGATGAGCTGAAGGATACTGTCCTTAGTTAAGACTTCCTTCCAAAAATAGGCCGTATCCGGTCCATCAGGATTGTGGGGATTTCCAGCACCTGTATCAATCCCTTCTCCTTTTCCTTTATTAAAGGGCAGAAAATAAGTGCTTTGTCCTTTGATCTCTGTGGTCATATAAACTTCCAGCGTGTCAAGGACAAATGCTGCCAGAACGCCTGTATTGAAACGGAAAAGACGATTTTTAGCATTGCGTTTTTTCAGCTGTTTCATCCCATCCTGAACCGACTGCCCGTTAGGATTGAATTTGAGCTCAATGACAAATAAAGCCAGACCATTCAAAAAGATAACCAAATCAATACGATCGTCCTCTTGATAGTTCACTTCTTCCATGACTGTCAGACGGTTTTTCTCATAGTTCTGATTCGCCTTGCTGTTGAAAGAAGTTGCAGGCTTACGATACATGAGATGCAGCTCTTTATTTTCAATGTAAACGCCCGATTTTAAGGAAAAAAGAAAACCGCCCTTTGTAATTTCTTGATTAATCAGGTTGATAATGGTTGCTTGATCCAATTTTTTCAAGAGATATTCCATGGTATCTTCCTGAGTTGCCATCAAGAAATCCCAGAGCATCTCCGTATCCATGGCTAAGCGCTGGTCATAAGCAGCATGAGAACACTCTACAAAGCCATTCTCACCGACCAAGTCATCTATAATCCAACGCTGAAAATCATACCGTTCTTTGAGATTTAATTCCGCCATTCCTTGTCCTTTCCTAATCTTCAAGAGATAGGATAGCTAAGTACATATCCAATCTCTCATTGACATATTGCGCAAAAAGATTTTCCATCGCAGCCAAACTCCCCTTGGCATGGTAGTCATCAAAAGCCTGATAATAAGCCAGCCTATCCGTGAATTTGATATCAATCGGAGGAAAGCCAGCCTTCATGAGTTCAAGATTGACCAAGAGTCTCCCTGTACGACCATTGCCATCAATAAAGGGATGGATACTCTCAAAGTCAATATGAAAGCGAGCCAGCTTGGTCACCATGTGCTCACTACTAGACGCATAATCAGCCAATAACTGCTCCATCATAGGGCGAATCCGATAAGGCTGGGATGGTTCATTCACTGCTCCCATGATACGCACAGGTACTTTCCGATAGACCCCACGGTCATCTTTTTTATCCGATAAGACCAGATAATGAATGTCCTTGATGACCTGCTCCGTCAAGGGATGATCTTCCGATACCAAGACCTGGACATATTGGAAAGCCTCACGATGACCAATGGCTTCCATATGATCCTTGAGCGGTTTCTGGTCGATGGTCAAACCACGCAAGACCATGTCCGTCTCTCTCAGCGTCAAGGTGTTCCCCTCGATAGCATTTGAATTATAAGTATACTCTACCGTAAACTCCTCATTCAGCCGTTCTAGCTCCCCAGAAGTTAAAGGGCGTAAAGTAGCCAGCTTGGCCAACTTTTCATCAATCAGGGGCAAGAGGCTAACCGCTCTTTTAAGACGACCATCTGATGGTTTCTTGGCATCCGCAGGAATCTTCCATAAACGTCCTTGACGGACAGCGCCCGCAATCTTGCCCTGCTGACAGAGATCCCTCACACGACGATCTGAGATTCCCCACAGCTGAGCAGCTTGCTTGACAGACATATACATAAAGATACTCAACCTCCTTTGTCATACAAATCTTACTAACATTATAGCATAGTTCGGAAGGATAGGGGAGTTTGCGGAAGGATATTTGGAGATTCGCGGAAAGATAGTTTTAAATGCCAAGTTCAATATTTACAATTTCAAATTATTCATCAATATCAAGTTTAAACTCATTATTCAAGGACTTCAAATATACATTTTCTCCTTTTTTTACATTTAGATTCTTATGACTAATAATAAACTTCTCCACTAAAATCTTATCTTCATTTTCTAATTCACAAGTAAAAATTCGATAATTTAAAATTTCTAAAACAATGTTTACACTAAAATAGTTGTGTTTAATACATAAATATCCTAGCGTGGTAAAGAAAACTAGAAATAGAACCATACTATCCCATTTTGTGAAGTCAAAAGCAAATAAGGGGAGAATATAGGATAAAAGGTATTCAGAGGTAATAGATTTTTCTTCTTGTATATTTTTCAAGACAAAAATACTTGTTCCTTCCTTCTCATCTGAAGAGAACCTAAGCAATACTGCTATCAAAGAAACTATCCACAAGAAAACAATAACAAAAATACTATATTTCTCCGTGCCTAGAGACTGAGAGCACTCTATACAACTTTTTATATCAATAAATAAAATAGATATCCAAAGGGGTGTAAATGAAGTATAGTATAGACTAAAAAACAAAAATTTCGACATATTCTTTAAATCTTATTAAATCCACTTTCTTGAACCAGAAACTTCCATTGGAATATCATCAAACGGATCAAGCATACCTTTCTGACAAAGCAGTTTTACAATTTTATCTGCAACTCCATCTTGAGTGGAATCAAATTTGTCATTCTTTAATGGAATATTGAATTTTTTTGCAATCTTCTTTCGAGACTTTTTATCCGCCAATTTTTCAAGATGATCATCATTGAACGAAACAAACTTCCTTGGATTATGGCCACTACTTGCAGACTCCTTAAAAGAATCAAATCCTTCAATAATAGATTTTACTTCAATTAACTGAATTTTGCTATCACAGATTGAGTGATAAGCTCTTTCCATATTAAAAAGTTTTTCTCCAGATAAATTCAACAGATATACGATATCATTAACGATTACCAAATCTATAGAATTTCTCAATGTTAAAACTTTATTGGAAATCTCTTTAAAAGTTCCATTAGACTGCAAAAATTTATTTTTCAAAGTGGTAATGGGATTTTGCATTGAAACAAACTTTACAGAAATTGTATCATCATCAATTAGCAAATCTCCTTTTATTACAGAGGCTTGGTATTTTAATTCTAGCGGTTGGATTTCTGTATCAGGATTAGCTATTGCTTGGAGTAACAGTCCATACTCGTTTGTTATCAGTTCACTTGACTTACTCAATTTATAAATAACTTTAACATCTGCTGAACCATCGTACTCACGACAATCAGTATATTGTTTTAGCTCTCCTTGTTTGCCCGACTGATTATCAGATAAATATTTTTTTGCCAACTCCTCTACATGCTCTTTTAATCGACCTTTAGGTGATATTTCCACCTCTCTTGTTGAATAACTCGAGCCATTTCTTTTTGAATGAGTAACTTTAATAATCTGCAATGACCATGCATCACACGTTGATACATTTTTTAAAATAGTTTCTAGGTACTGAATAGTCACAATAATCTACACCCTCCGTTTTCCTGTCACGTAATCATAAATCAGCGTTTGTCTTTGCTGATTGATATTTTCAATCTGTTTTTGCTTAATGTCAATCATTTGGTTGATTTGACTAATTTTTTGGTCGAGGAAATCAGCGATTTTTAGTTGTTCCTCCACATTTGGCAACACTATCTGCAGTTCAGATAAATCACTAAAACTTCCTCCTTGTCGAACTCCACCACCAAAACTATAAAATACCTTGCATATATCATAAGCATGGAACAAATAGTGATAGTACTTAGAATTCGTTTGTTTATTTATAGCTCTTATAGTGACATAAGCTGAGGTTATAAGACCTCGTTCTAAAGAAAGTCCCGTTCGTAAGCTTTTCTTATCATTCTGTAAATCAGTTAGCCTAAAGACAATATCATTTGCCTCTATTATATTGTAAGTTTCAAAAGATTCAGGAAGTAATCCCATCAGATTAGTATTTGATTTTCTTTTGATACTACCATAACTTAGCGAAAGTAAGTTATCTTCTCGATTTCCAATGTTTTTATTTTTCACTTCTATAAAATAATTTGAAACCTTTGTCACCCCCCACCCCTCTGGCACTTGTCCTATCCAGTCCACGCCAGAGTCTTTCATCGGGGCGGTTTTATCCAGACCTTTTGTAACGGTTTCATAGATGAGGCTTTGGCGGTAGGCTGCCAACTTCTGGATTTGCTCCTCTAGCAAGGACTTAGCCTTGTCCAATTGAGTAACCTTTTTGTCGAGAAAATCAGCGATTTTATTTTGTTCTTCGTCAGAAGATGGAAATGGAACTACAATATTTCTAATATAATCCCAACTAGCTCTAGGCATCTTACTTCCGTAGGTTGATGAATCCACATCATTTATAAAACTATCACTCTGGATCATCCAATATAAAAATTTTTTATTTAGAGCACTTTCCTTAAAAACAAGGAATTCTGAACTTGCTGTCCCAGAAAAAGTGGCTAGCCAATACTTACGTAAATATGGTCTAAGTTTTCCAAATAAGATATCTCCTTTATTAAAAGAAATATTCTCTGCATTGTCAACTTGGATTTCAGTAGGAATATATTCTCCTATATTCGATATTATATTCTCCATCCCAACATATACGTTAGAATCCGTTGTTTTTGCCTTCTCACTTCTAAGATTAACTAAATATCTGAGCTTCATTTCTTGCCAATCATTGGGAATAGTTTTCATCCACAAATTAGCACTCTCCTTCATCCTAGTCATGCTTCAAGTCCTCCAAGAGTTGCTGCAACTGTTCTTCTAGGTCGTAAAAGTCCTTGAGCAGGTTTTCTGCTTTTTCAGGTGCTTGATACTTGTAGAAATAGCGGGTAAAGGGGATTTCTGCACCGAGTTTGGTGTCATCCCACCAGTAGTGAGCATCTGGCACGTGGGGATAGACTTCACGCTCAAAGTAGGTACTTTCATCCTCAGAGAGCTTGACGATTTCAGAGTCCTTGGTCGTCTTATCATAGATGATACCATCTGCTACTTCGCCAAACTTATCCTTTTTCTTGGTGGTAATCACTTCTGCCGTTTTGTCCATTTGACTCATGGCCAGGGCTAGGGCATTGAGGTTAGCAGATGTCAGCTTGATATCGGCTAAAAGATCCTTGAGTTTTTGTGAAAAATCTTCAAAGTTTGGATAGGTCGCATCTGTTAGCCCGACTCGTAAGGCTGCCATGATTTGCTCTTGCTGGTCTTTCCCCGCCAACATCTTTTGCAAATCCTTATCCTGCTTAGCTGTACGTGGTTCTGTCTCTAGCAATTCTTGATATTTATATTCATCGTAAAGCTTAGTGAAAAAGGGAACAGATTTGATAGCTTCCAAAGTTTCTTCCGTAATGGCACCACGACGCTGCAGGGGCTGCATGACTAAAAATTCCTTGTAAAGAAATTCTTGATTGTCAAAGATTTTAACCTGTTCATTTTCCTTAAAATCATGATACCACTTCACAATCTGACGAATATTATCTGGTGAGAGTTCCCGACGTTTTTGCCCTAGTGACTTACGTAAGGGGACAAATTCCCCTGTCGCATCAATAAACTGAACCTTGTTTTGTCGCTCCGGTTTCTTATCCTTGTTGTAGATCCAGATATAAATCCCAATCCCCGTATTATAGAAAAATTGCCCAGGAAGAGCGATGATTGCTTCCAAGAGGTCGTTTTCTAGGATGTAGCGTCTGATCTGACTTTCACCCGATGTCGTCCCACCTGAAAAGAGAGGTGAGCCATTAGAAATAATCGCAGCTCTGCCATTTTCCTCCATCTTGGCTAAAGCATGCAAGTGGAATAAAAGCTGGGCATCGCCAGTCGTTGGGGTGGCCACGAAACGTCCCTCACGGCCTTCCGTCTTTTCAAAGAGTTCTTGGTCTTTTTTGACAGCTGCTTCGACCCCATCATCCGCATCTTTTCCTCCCCACGATTGCCCAAAGGGTGGATTCGCAATGACAAAATTCATCTTGACATCAGGAAATGAATCAGGATCTTTCAATGTGTCCGCTTTGACAAAATAATCTGATTCTTCTTGTCGAAATAGCATATCTGCCTTCCCTATACCATAGGTTTCAGAAAGATATTCTTGACCAAAGAGTCGTACACTGACATCATGATTGAGCTGCTTGATATAGCTTTGTGCAGTCGCAAGCATACCACCTGTACCAGCAGCCATATCCAAAATCTTGATTTCTTTTCCTGCTTTGAAAAGAGACTCATCAGCTTCCATTAAGAGCAGGTTCACCATAAGCCCGATGACTTCACGCGGTGTGTAGTGGGAACCAGCCTCCTCGTTTTCAGAAAAGCGACGGATAATGTCTTCAAACATATAGCCCATCCGCATAGAATCAACTGTACTTGTAGACAAATCAATTTCAGAGAATTTTTTCACTACAGTGAAAAGACGACCCGTTTTGGCTAAAGTCTCAACTTCGTCCTTGAATTTCAGATTTTCAATGATATCTTTCACTCGCTGCGAATAACCATCTAAGTAATCTAAGAAGTTTTCCTTAATCCCGTCGGGATCGTTGAGCAGATTCTTCAGAGTAAATTGACTAAGATTGTAGTATTTATAGCCAGTGATTGATTCATAAATTCGCTCAGGTGTTTTAGGGTTAGCTTTATATTGTTCCAAAACTTTTTCTTTGGTCGGAAGAAGAGCCGCCTCTAAACGAGCCAAAACAAACATAGGGATGATGACATCACGGTATTTATCAGCCCGATAGGCACCACGAAGAGTATTGGCAATAGACCAGACTAAATTGACATCTTTACTAATATTGACACTATTTCCCTGAAAGAGCGGTAATTTATTTTTAAAGTTTGACATTTTTTACTTTCTATTCTCAGATTCTATTATATTATATCATAATAGCCTATCATTATTTGATAGGCTTCTGTATATTTGTTAATAAAATTCCCCTACTTCAGGCACACAAAGAACCAACGTTTTGATTTTTTGCGTGGCTTTTTATCTTCAAAATCTGCATAGACCTTAACAGTTTTAAATCCAGCTCGTTCTAGTAAAATATCATAGGTTAGAATTTCATAAGTGCGTTCTTCGTGGACTTCGTCGTAACGTGTGAAGCGTCCGTCTTCGTCTTGCAAGAAGAAGGTCAATTCATGCACGACTGAATGTGGGGCTTCATCGGCGTATGTATCCCAAACCATGGCAAATTCATCAGCGTTTTCATGGTAAGAATAACCAGGAAAGACGGTATCTGTCTGGTAAGTTGAGTGCACATCAAAAATGAAAACGCCGCCTTCGTTCAAGCAGTGGTAAACTTGCTGAAAGACATCACCGACTTCAACTTCATCGACCATGTAGCAAATTGAATCAGAGTAACAAGTCACCAAGTCGTATTTACCAACCTGCGACAAATCAAGCATGTTTCCCTGTCTGAATTCAATAGCTTCACCTGCTTCTTTGGCATGTTTACGAGCGATTTCAAGCATCTCATCACTCAAATCCAATCCCGTCACATCAAAGCCAACTTTGGCAAAGCGTACGGATTGAATTCCTGTTCCACAAGCTAATTCTAAGAGCTTTTTCTTATTTTTTGGAAAATGGCGGAGCGAAAAATCGGTCCATTTATCATAAAGACTATCATCCATAATAGCATCATAGACTGATGCGAAGGTTTCATAAGTTGTCATCTTATCTAGAAGTACCAAAAAGGTACTCTTCCTTTCTTCTCATTGAAAGAGGTTGGGACAATGTCCTCAACCCTCATCGTTTTTTATCTACAAGGCTTGTTTCTCAAGCAATGGTGTCACATCCACACCAACGGCTTCATGCCAAAGTTTTTCAAGATTGTAGTGTTCCCGCATTTCTTCAGAAAAAATATGAACAACGACTCCATCTAAATCCAACAGCACCCAGCCTCCAGCAGCATCCCCTTCTACATGGCTAGCTGACAGCCCTACTTCTGTGACTTTTTCACGGATATTTTCTGCAATAGCTTCTAGTTGACGACTATTCATAGAGCTAGCAATGACAAAATAATCAGTCATCGTCGTCAACCCTTGCAAATCTAGCACAATGATATCTTCCGCTCGTTTCTCATCTGCTGCTTTTACGACCAATTCTAGTATTTTTTGTTCTTTCATTTAATCCTCTTTTAAAATTTCTTCCAAATTAGCCACTTGGGCAAAACGTCTGTCCCAAATGTTTTCATAATGCTGTATCAATTGTTCTGCTGCAATTTTTCTGTCATCAAAGGTAGTCGTGCCATTTTTGACAACTGACAAATCATAGCCAAATTCAAACGCCACCTTAATAGTTGTATCAATGCAGTAATTCGTCGCCATGCCAACAATAATCAAATGCTCAATATCATGATTAGTCAGATAAGATTGTAAATGAGTCTCCTTAAAAGCACTATTGTAACGCTTATCAACGACTTGCTCACCAATTTCTGGAGCAATACTTCCGTAAATTTCCCAACCACGACTTCCTGTCATTCATTCGCTGTCATTATGGCGAACGTAAATCACTTCAATATTTTTCTCACGACAAGTGGCAATTACTTTTTGCCAAATAGACAAACATTTATCAACCGCATAAGGTTTAGCCTCTATCAAGGCTGTCTGAATATCAATCACTAACAGAGCTGTTTTCATTTGTTATCTTTCATAAAGCCAACATAAGCATTATAGGTCTCCAAAGTTTGAGGAAAGATCGGCAAGCCCTGATGAGCCAGATATTCCACTGTATGCGCTGTTTCATAAGCCACGGCTCGATTAAGCGAAATACAAGCAATTTCACGCGCCTCTTCCACCCCTGGAAAATCCCGATTGGGCTCAATATAGTCTGCTACATAAACGACTTTATCCAAATCAGACATTTGGGCAGAACCTACAGTATGAATCTCAATCGAGCGCAAAATTTCTGGATCACTCAGTCCTAAATCTTCTCGAATTTTGTAAACACCGACCAAACCATGCCAAACATTATTTCCCCACTCTTTCAGTTTTAGAGCCAGATCATACTTATCGATCAGCGCCAGAAATTCTTCATCAGAAAGCTTTTTTGCATAATCATGAAGGAGGCCTGCCAATCCGGCTTTTTCGCGATCAACTCCGAAACGTTCGGCTAATTCAATCGCTGTTTGCTCAACTCCCAAGCAATGTTTTAACCGTTTCTCTGGTAGAAGCTGCTGCATTTTGACTAAAAGCTGATCACGAGTAATTCCCACGTAGGCTTCATATCCCATTGTAAAGTCCTTCTTTCTCAATATAGTCTAAAACCGGCTTAGGTAGAAGAAAATTCGGCACTCGTCCTTGATTCAGAAAGTCCCGAACCATGCTAGAAGAAATATCCATCAACGGCACATCTACCCAAATAACAGGATAGGACGTTCCTGCTTTATACCTAGGGCGTTGAACACCAACAAATTGAACCAAATCAACCAATTCGTCAATTCGATACCATTTGGGAAGGTAGTCGACCATGTCCGCTCCGATAATGAAATAATAATCTGTATCTGGATGCTTTTCTGTCAAGAGCTTCATCGTATCATAGGTATAACTAATGCCTTTTCTCTCGAGTTCAATAGTTTCAATTCCTAAACCTTCGATGCCTTCAATCGCTAACTCCAACATTTTCAGTCGATGTTTCTCATCAATCGTCAATTTCTTATCAACATGCGGTGGCTCATACTCAGGCATCAGCAGAACCTGCTCTAAACATAGTTGCTGACGAACTTGATCAGCTACGACCAAATGAGCATTATGGACTGGATTGAAGTTTCCACCTAAAATCCCAACTTGCTTTCTTTTTTTTGCTTTTATTTCTGGTTCCAACTTCACTTTAGTGAAAGGAGTCAGTAATTCAATTGCCATAGACTACTTCCTCTAAATTTCTTTTACCTTTACTGAAATTTTGCGGTTTTCCTTTTTGCTGGACTGCTTGTACAAAATCAAAATACGACCAATTTTTTGAACAGTGTCCACGCCGATTTCTTCTTCGAGAATTTCTGCAACTTCATGAATGTTCTCATCTGTATTTTGCAGAAGAGTCACTTTAATCAATTCTCTAGCATCTAGAGCTTGACGAACACTTGTTTTGATTTGATCGTTAAGTCCATTTTTACCAATCTGAATGATTGGTTTGAGACTGTGAGCTTGACTATTTAAAAAAGACCGCTGTTTAGATGTTAATGACATAGATTCCTCTTTTGTTTCTTATTTCGTTTGTATTCTCTTTACTTTTCTAACAGCCATTTCTTCTTAGATAATGGCTTTGCGGGTCACCACTGCTACTCCCTCTGGCACCCAAGCTGCAACCTGTGCCGGCCCTACCACACGAATCCAACCTAAACCTGAAAAAACCACATCTATTTTGGTTTCAATTTTCAGTTCATGTTTGACCAACTTGGGAAAAGTTGGTAATTCTTGTTTAGAGGGTGGTGTTAGCAAAGAACCTACATGCTTATTATAAAACTCTCCTGCTCCTGCAAGCTTGGTGCGATGCAGCTTTAGTTCATTGTCAAAATAAGCTGTAAAACCTTGCTTGTCACCTGATACAAAGTCAAAACGCCCCAATCCACCTAAAAAGAGGGTTTGCTCCGGATTGAGTTGGTAAGTTTTGGGTTTAATCTCCTTTTTCGGACTGACATATTTGAGATGTTTGGCAGACAAATAATGAGCCATTTGATATCGGTGGATAATCCCTGGTGTATCATAGATATGACTACCATCATCCAGCGGAATCTCAATCTTATCCAAAGTAGTACCAGGAAAACGGGAAGTAGTGATAATATCCTTGTCACCAGTGATTTCCTGAATAATGGCATTGATTAGCGTTGACTTACCAACATTAGTTACACCGACCACATAGACATCTCGGCCTTTCCGATACTGCTCAATCTTTTCCATCAGCTCTTTAATAGCTTGCTTGTTTTGAGCTGAAGTCAGAACTACATCAATAGGACGTAGGCCTTCCTCGTGAGCTCGCTCTGTCAGCCATTGGGTAACCTTGTTCGACTTAACCGACTTAGGAAGGATATCTTTTTTATTTCCAACTAGTAGCACATCATTGCCGGCCACAAAGCGTGGTAAACCCGGAATGATGGAACCATTAAAATCAAAAATATCTACCACATTGACTACAAGGGCATTACTGTCACCAACTTCGTGGAGAAGCCTAAGAAAATCATCGTCTGTCAGCTGCACATCAGTAATTTCGTTGTAGTGACGGAGACGAAAACAGCGCTGGCAATACAGTTCGCCTGTCTCCAGTCCTTTTTCCAAAGCGGACTGAGGAGTATAGCCCATCTTGTCCTTGTGTTTTGTCTGAATCGGTGCTCCACACCCAATACAGAGAATATCTTCCATGTTTAAATTCCTTTTTTATATACAATCGGTCCGTACTTTTTCGTCATTTTTTTTAGCACACGCCGCTCACGCGCTCGGTTTATCTGGGTTTTAAACGAATCATGTTCAACCAGTGGCTTGACCAAAATCGAACGAATTCCAGCCCTGTGAGCAGCTCGAATATCCGTCATAAGTTGATCGCCCACCATGACCACTTCGTTTTTCTCAAAATGGAATTCCTTCAACGCACGATCAATCCCCCAAGTAAAAGGCTTCATAGACCAATAAACATAATCAATCTCAAACTTTTCAACCGCTCGTTTGACTCGTTTCTTAGTATTATTGGACACCACAATGATTCGAATTCCTGCATCTCGCACATCATGAAGCCATTGCTTCATTTCTGGTGTTCCATCTGAATTATTCCACGCAATGAGGGTATTGTCTAGGTCTACCAAAACTGCTTTGATGCCGTGTTTTTTTAAGCTTTCAACTGTCAAATCATAAACTGCCTCAATTGCAAAATCAGGCATGTAATTTTCAATCGCCACATTTCTCTCCAAACATTATACTTCTACCTATTTTAACATAAAAAGAAAGTTTTCGCATCTTAGATTTTTTTATCTATTTTATATACAATTTGCCAAAAATTGTTTAAAAATGTTATAGTAAGAGTAACACATTGAACTCGGAGGAATTTATGGCAACTACGAGCAAGAAAATGACTGCCGTCTCTCCTTTTTTGCAAAAATTTATTAACTGGTCTTCTATAATCGGAGCACTTGGAACAGTGATTTTCTGTATCTGGGCTTATTATGCTGGTATTTTACAATCCAAAGAAACCTTATCAGCTTTTATTAAACAAGCTGGTATTTGGGGACCACCACTTTTTATTTTCCTGCAAATCCTACAGACAGTTGTTCCTGTTATTCCCGGAGCGTTGACTTCGGTTGCTGGTGTTTTTATTTATGGTCATATCATTGGTACCATTTATAACTATGTTGGAATTGTCATCGGCTGTGCTATTATTTTTTACCTAGCACGTACCTACGGACCTGCTTTTGTCCAATCTGTCGTTAGCAAGCGTACTTATGACAAATACATTGGTTGGCTAGATGAAGGCAATCGTTTTGAACGTTTTTTTATCTTTATGATGATTTGGCCCATCAGCCCAGCAGATTTTCTTTGTATGCTAGCCGCACTTACGAAAATGACTTTTAAAAAATATATGATCATTATCGTCTTGTGCAAGCCTATCACGCTTGTCATCTATACTTACGGTTTGACATACATTATCGACTTCTTTTGGCAATTATTTTCAAAATGAAAGACAGAGCAATGCAATTCGCTCTGTCTTTTATAATATTCCTTTTCGTTTTTCTAATATTAAATCTTTTATAGAAATTAAGACTACCGCTGATAAAATCATAAACATGCCGACAAAATCTAATAAATAAAATTGCTCATGCATAAGGAGAAAAGCAAAAAATACCGCCGATATCGGTTCAACCGCCGCTAAAAGGCTAGATTTAACAGGTCCAACCAAACTGGTTCCTTTGAGGAATAGCGTATAAGCGAGGATTGTTCCCACTAAGATAATGCCCACCAAAGCTAGGTATACTTCCATTGACAATCGCCAATGAAAATGTAAGATACCACTAAATGGTGTTAGAGCAAGGCCTGCTAATGTCATCCCCACTCCAATCACCGGAATACTGCCCCACCTTTTTATCAATTGAATTGGAATTAAAATATATAAAGCGTAAGTGAAGGCGGCAAATAATCCCCAGAAAAGCCCTGCTGGCGTTACAGATAAGTGATCGAGCTGTCCATGAGTGGCAATCAAAAAAGTACCTCCAATAGCTAATATCATAGACAACACTTCTGTTATAGTAGGTGCAACCCAATCTTTGAGACAAGTATAAGCAAGAATTCCAATTGGACAGACATATTGCAGAACAGTAGCTGTGCCTGCATTGCTTTCATAAATAGATTTTAAATAAGCAAATTGATTGAGCAAAAGTCCTAATAAAGCAAAAAGCACTAATGACATCATCGCTTCCCGATCTTTTAGCATTTCAAATAGTTTTTTTTGATTGGTTAGTAGCATATACAATACCAAGAGAACTCCTGCAATTAAAAGTCGAATATTCGTTAAAACTAAAACAGGAAATCCATGTACCATTAAGTATTGCCCACTCGTTCCAGACAATCCCCATGCAATCCCTGCCACTAATGTTAACAGTGTTCCTTTGGCTATTTTTGACATTCTACTTCTCCCTTTCATCGTATGATTATAACATAAAACATAAAGAAAAATCAGCCAAGTTTGACTGATTCTTATCTCATCATCAAGAAAATATTTATTCTGGTGACACCAAAATTTTAATCTGTGCCTTGTCCTGAGTCAGTTCGATAAAACCTTCCTGCACAATATCTTCTAGCTTAATCTTCTTGGTCACAAGCTTGTCAGCAGAGAAATACCCCTGCTCCATAAGCTCCAACACCTTAGGAAAAATATGCCGATAGGCGATAATTCCCTTGAGCGATTTTTCTTGAATCGCAAATTCATTGGGATTGATACTGGCTTCACGTTCCCAGATAGAAACCACCATACATTCTCCAGCCTTGTGGACAGCAGCCAAAGCTTGTCCCAACACAACTGGTACCCCAGTTACTTCATAAGATACATCTGCCCCACCACCAGTCAAGCGCTGAACAGCAGCTACTGCATCCTCGCCTTCTTCTGGCCGCACAACAATCGCCCCAAGCTCCTCTGCCTTTGCTTGACGCTCTGGAGATAATTCAACAGCATAAATCTTAGAGGCACCGGCTGCTCGCAAAGCTTCAACAATCAAGAGCCCGATTGGTCCTAAACCGAAAACGACTGCGGTATCACCTGCCTTAAGAGCTGACTGACGGACTGCATAAACAGCCACAGCAGCAGGTTCTGTCAAGGCTGCCTGCTCATAGCTAAGGCTGTCTGGAACTTTATGAACAAGATCCCCATCCAAAACACAGTATTTGGCAAAACCACCATCTGCCGCCAAGCCGACAAAGTTTAGATTGGGATCCAGGTTGTAATCCCCGATAAGATTATGCTTGGCTAAAATCGGCTCAACTGTCACTCGGTCACCAACCTTAACCCGTGTCACGGCACTGCCAACCTCAACAATTTCTCCAGCAAACTCATGTCCCAAGGTTACAGGAGCCTTCTGCCCAGAGTAGACATGCTCTGTTTCTGTCGGAATAAAAATAGGTCCATCCAGATATTCATGCAAATCAGTTCCACAGATTCCTGTGAACTTGACCGCAATCTTGACCTGATGCGGTTTGACCTCCGGTACATCCACTTCTTCAATGCGGACATCTTTGGCGCCATACCAACGCGCAGCATTCATTTTTGCCATAAAAATACCTCGCTTTTTAATTTGTTAATTTTATTGTAAACCCTTTCAGAAATCTTGTCAAAAGTTTAGCTACATTTTCAAAAAACAGCATACAAAAAACCAGCCTAACGACTGGTTTTCACTTGTTTCTATAATTTCTCCAACTCTTCATTGAGCAGTTTTTGTGCTACTTGTGGGTTGGCTTGCCCCTTGGTGGCCTTCATCAGCTGGCCGATCAAGGACTTGGCTGCATTCTTGTTACCGCCCTTATAGTCATTGATGGCTTTTTCATTGTTGGCAAATACTTCTTGGATAATTGGCAGAAGCTGGGCAGGGTCTGAAATTTGAATCAGGCCTGCTTTCTGTACATACTCTTTAGCAGAGCCACCATTTTTAGCTAGATGAACAAAGACCTTCTTAGCAATCTTAGAGGAAATCGTTCCATCTGCAATCAGAGCAATCATCTCAGTCAAGTTCTCAGGTGTCAGATCAATCTCAGAGATGGTCTTACCTTCGGCATTGAGGTATTGCGCTACTTCTCCTTGGAGCCAGTTAGAGACAGCCTTAGCATCACCTCCTGCGGCAACAGCTGCTTCAAAGAAGTCTGACACAGCCTTCGTCGCTGTCAACTGCTTGGCATCGTAGTCAGACAGACCGTAGTCGCCCACATACTTGGCACGACGCTCTTTTGGAAAGGCTGGCAGACTGCTACGCACTTGCTCAATCCAAGCATCCTCAATCTCAAAGATTGGTAGATCAGGCTCTGGGAAGTAACGGTAGTCCGCTGAACCTTCCTTAACCCGCATGAGCAGAGTTTCGCCAGTTGCTTCGTCATAACGACGGGTTTCCTGACGGATTTGACCGCCGCTGCGTAGGATTTCTGCTTGACGTTTTTCCTCAAATGCTAGACCCTTACGGACAAAGTTGAAGGAGTTAAGGTTTTTCAGCTCAGTCTTGGTACCAAACTCTTTCTGGCCGTAAGGACGGATGGAAATATTTGCATCGACCCGCATGGAGCCCTCTTCCATCTTGACATCAGAAATGCCAGTGTACTGGATGATTTCCTTGAGAGCAGTCAGATAGGCATAAGCTTCTTCTGGACTGCGCATATCCGCTTCAGATACAATCTCAATCAATGGTACCCCTTGGCGGTTGAGGTCCACATAAGAGTATCCATCGCTGCCGTGGGTATTCTTTCCAGCGTCTTCTTCCAAGTGGGCCCGCTCGATACGGATTTTCTTGGTTGTGCCGTCTTCTAGCTCAATCTCAATCCAGCCATTGTAGCCAATTGGCTCATCAAACTGAGAAATTTGATAGGCTTTTGGATTGTCCGGATAGAAGTAATTCTTGCGGTCAAAGTGCATCTTCTGGTGAATATCCATATTCAAGGCCAGAGCAGCCTTGATACCATAGTCAATGACACCCTTGTTCATAACAGGCAGGACACCTGGAAAAGACCAGTCAATGATATTGGTGTTGGCATTTGGATCTTCACCGAAGTGAGCTGGAGCCGGTGAGAAAATTTTTGAATTGGTCTTCAATTCAACATGGACTTCCAGTCCGATAACTGTTTCAAAGTTCATTATTTTTCACCTCCAAAGATAACTGGCTGCTGTTTGTGGTAGTCAGTCGTCGCTTCAAATGCTGCGGCTGCCTGATAGATGGTCGCTTCATCGAAGTGGTTACCAATCAGCTGCAAGCCGACAGGAAGACCATCTACAAAGCCAGCTGGGATTGAAATGCCCGGCAGGCCAGCCAAATTGACTGGAATGGTCAAAAGATCAGCCAGATACATGGCCACTGGATCTTGGTTTTGACTGCCCAAGTCATATGCTACTGTTGGTGCAGTTGGACCTAAGATTAAGTCATATTTTTCAAATACCTTGGCAAAATCTTGCATAATCAAGGTCCGAACCTGACCAGCTTTCTTGAAGTAGGCATCATAGTATCCAGATGACAAACTGAAAGTTCCCAGCATGATCCGGCGTTTCACCTCATCACCAAAGCCTTTGCTGCGAGATTTGACATAGACATCTTCTAGATTTTCAATGCCTTCTGCGCGGTAGCCATAGCGAATACCATCAAAACGTTGCAGGTTAGAACTAGCTTCAGAAGAAGCAATAATATAGTAGACTGCCACGCCGTACTTGCTGTGAGGTAGGCTGACTTCTTCAACGATAGCTCCTAGACTTTCCAAGTGCTTCGCTGCTGCTAAAATTGTTTCCTTGACCTTACTGTCAATTCCCTCACCCATGTATTCCTTAGGCAGGGCAATCTTCATCCCCTTGATGTCTTGGCCAATCTTGCTAGTAAAGTCTGGCACAGCTTCTTGTGACGATGTCGAATCCTTAGGATCATTACCAGAAATAACATTCAGAAGCTGTGCATTTTCCTTAACCGTTTGAGAGAAAGGCCCAATCTGGTCTAAAGAAGAACCAAAAGCAATAAGACCGAAGCGGGAAACCCGTCCGTAGGTTGGCTTGAGGCCGACTACACCGTTAAAGGAAGCTGGCTGGCGAATGGAGCCACCTGTATCTGATCCCAGCGACAGACGAACCTGACCAGAGGCAACAGCTGTTGCTGAACCACCAGATGATCCACCAGGAACCTTACTGCTATCCCATGCATTTTTTGTCGTCTTAAAGTAAGAGTTTTCGCTGGAGCCACCCATAGCAAACTCGTCCATGTTGGTCTTCCCGATGATAATCATGTCCTTGCCGTAAAGCTTCTCCACGCTAGTCGCATCGAAAATCGGCTTGTAGTTGTAGAGCATTTTAGATGCAGCCGTCGTCAAAATTCCCTTGGTTGAGATATTATCCTTGACTGCCAGCGGAATTCCGCTCATAAGATTGTCGGCATCAATCCCCTTAGCGTCCAGAGCCGCAGCCTGGGCCAATGCCTCCTCTTCGCTAACAGTAATGAAGCTGTCAACAGCTTCTTCACGTTCTTTAATGTCAGCCAAAGTTGCCTGAGTTAACTCTACCGCAGAAATTTCTTTCTTGACCAGCAAGTCGTGCAGTTCTTCAATGGTCTTGTGATTAAAAGTCATTAGGCATCTCCTCCGTCATCTAGGATGGCAGGCACTTTGATGTAGCCCCGCTCTTTTTCAGGTACATTTTGGAAAAGCTCGTCCCGATTCCATCCTGGCTGAGCCACATCTTCTCGCATATAGTTGATATTGGCAGCCACATTAGAGGTAAAAGGCACACCCTCCGTATCCACTTCATTGAGCAATTCGACCATGTCGACAATTTTTGACAGAGTTGTCGCAAACTCTGCTGTTTCTTCTGGAGAAAAAGCGAGTTTTGACAAGTTAGCAACATGCGTTACTTCCTCTTGAGTAATTTTCATCTCTGTTTCCTTTCTCTTCTTTTATTTTTCAGCATAACTGGAAAATAATCGTCTTCTTATTTTATCATAAATAGGCTTCGTTCTTCAATTCCAAATGCAGGTCTTTGAGCTGTCTCTGGTCAATCAAACTTGGACTTTCCAGCATTGGATCAAAGCCAGTACCATTTTTGGGAAAGGCAATAACTTGGCGTATGTTTTCTTCCCTGGCCAAAATCATGACCAAGCGATCCAAACCCAAAGCCAAGCCACCGTGCGGTGGGAAGCCGTACTCCAAAGCTTCTAGGAAGAAACCAAAGTCCCGCTCATAGTCTTCTCGACTCATGCCCAATAGCTCAAACATCGCCTCCTGAGTCTTCCGGTCATGAATCCGCAGACTTCCTCCGCCAATTTCATAGCCGTTCAAGACGATATCATAAGCATAGCTGCGGAATTGACTTGGCTCCTGTCCATCTTCAAAGATCCCCTGTGTGAAAGGATGGTGCATGGCTTGATAGCGATTTTGGTCTTCATTCCACTCCAGCAGCGGCCAATCCACAACCCAGAGGAAATGCACCAGACTTGGGTCAATCAAATCCAAAGCTTTTGCGACTTCTATACGCAGATGGCCCAAAGCTTCCTGAGCCCGACGCTTCTTGGCCATAACTAGCAGGATGAGATCTCCTTCCTTAGCCTCAAAACATGCTAGTAAATCCTGACTTTCAGCCTCAAAAGTGCTAGCCAAATCTCCAACCAATTGACCATTTTCAACCTTGAAACTGGCAAAACGACTGCAGCCAAATTCCTTCATTTCCTGATAGTAGTGACTTAGCTGTTTCTTGCTAAAAGCACTGGCTGCATCGGGCACACAGATTCCCATCACTTCCTCTTGGTTGTCCAAGGCTTTCTTGATGAGAAGAGAGTCATTGGACTGACACAAATCTGTCAAACTCTTCAGCTCTAAACCAAAGCGCGTATCTGGCTTATCAGAACCAAAGCGGCTCATAGCCACTTCATAGCTGATAGTCGGAAAATCTTCTGTCAACTCTAAACCATGAGTTTTCTTGACAACAGCCTTGAGCATAGCTTCAACCAGAGCTTGGATTTCTTCTTCGCTTGCAAAACTCAACTCTAAGTCCACCTGAGTAAACTCTGGCTGACGATCGCCCCGTAAGTCTTCGTCACGAAAACAACGAACAATCTGATAATAGCGCTCGAGGCCAGCTCCCATCAGCAACTGCTTGAGCATCTGTGGGCTCTGCGGTAGTGCGTAGAATTGATTTTTAAAGACCCGACTAGGAACCAAGAAATCTCTAGCTCCTTCAGGTGTTGACTTAGTCAAGTAAGGCGTCTCAACTTCCAAAAAGTCCAAACCATTCAAATATTCCCGAATGGTTGAAGTGACCTGATGACGAAGTTTGAGGTTATGTGTCATCTTCTCACGGCGCAAGTCCAGGTAGCGGTATTTCTGACGCAGGTCTTCACCGGTATGGGCATGCTGGTCCAGCTCAAAAGGCAGTGCTTTGCTGCTAGAAATAACCTCAATCTTCTCAGCTCCACTTGTCCTGACTTAATAGCTTTATTGACAAAGCGCCCTTCTCGTTTGACAACTTTTCCTGTGACAGAGATAACGTCTTCCTTGTGCAAACGGTCAATTTCAGCAAAAGCCGGACTAGCACCTGCTACAAAAACTTGAAGCAAGCCTTCTCGATCACGTAACTCTATAAAAGCTAATTTCCCATGGTTTCGAATATTTGCAACCCATCCAGTCGCAGTCATTTCCCGACCAACTTGTTCTAACCCGTAGTTCCCAATAAAAACTTCTTTCATATTCACTACCTCTTTCTACATTCATTTCAATTCAATCACTAATTGCTCGCAAATTACATATAGAAATCTCCACCCATAGTTCTTAGTGCTAAAGCATTAAGAACTATGGAAAAACGGCTTCCATCTGTATAAACAGACGAAAGCCGTGGTACCACTGTTATTCATTGCATTGCAACCTCAGGCTCGTAACGTGAGCAGGCGTTTGTGCTTTGATTCACACAAATTATTTACAACGATATAATGGGTTTAACCAACTTATCCACTACTACGAACAGTATAGAAAAACCACTCTATCATTGACAGTATGTTCTTTGGATTTTGTCTCCTTGGCGCTGCTCTCAGCTTTCAGCACTCTCTGTGCAAGTCAACAAGCCTACTTTACTGCTTTTTTACTTTTAAATTGTTATCTATTATAGTCGAACCTAAAACATTTTGCAAGTGGTTGAGAGCAAATTGATGATTTTCTTCAGAAAGAGAAGCTACCGCAGATTCTACCACCTCAATTTGATACCCTAAATTGTAGGCATCGATTGCCGTATGCAGGACGCAAATATCCGTCAAGACCCCTGTCAGAACCACCGTGTCTACTTTTCTTTCTCGCAGACGTATATCCAAATCTGTGCCAGAAAAGGCAGAATAATGGCGCTTGTCCATCCAAAAGACTCGAGAGTCCGCTTGATGTCTCTTATAAAAATCAGCTAATGAGCCATAAAGATTACGTCCGCTAGTTCCTTTGATATTGTGTGGTGGAAAGAGTTTACTTTCTGGGTGGAAAGTATCTCCTTCGTCATGGGCATCAATTGCAAAAAAGATATAATCTCCTCGCTCAAAAGCCGCCTCGGTCACTTGGGCAATGGTTTCGGAAATTGCCTGAGCTGGTGCACCTGCCGTCAATTTCCCATTATCTGCTACAAAGTCCACTGTATAGTCAATTGAAATTAATGCTTTTGTCATCAGTAATCTCGCTTTTTAATCTCTTCAAAGATATCAGGGATAAGAACTTTAAGATAGGTTCCTTTCATTCCTAGAGAACGACTTTCGATAATGCCTGCACTTTCTAGTTTACGTAGAGCATTGACAATCACTGAGCGCGTAATGCCAATACGATCTGCAATCACTGAAGCTGTTAGCTGCCCTTCATTGCCGCTTAATTCACCTAAAATAGCAGAAACAGCTCGTAATTCTGAATAAGACAAAGTATTTACAGCCATAGTTACAGCTGTTCGACGTCGAATATTTTTTTCATCTTCTTCTCGTTGGAAGTTGAGTAGCTGAATACCAACCACTGTACTTGCAATTTCAACCAAGATCAAATCATCATCGTCAAATTCTTTATCATTGCGCCAAACAATCAATGTCCCTAAACGAATCCCAGAAACATGAATCGGTGAAATTGTCGTCAAGCCATCTGGAAATTCATCTTTTGTCTCAATAGGAAAAATAGATAAATCATGATTGACTGGAAGATTGGCCTCAGTATCATACATCAAATTTGCGGTGCGAACATACTCTTCTGGGAAGATTTTCGTTTGATAAAATGCTTCCACACGATCATTGTTTGTCTTGTAGCGCATGAAATACCCCAAAAGACGACCCTTGCTATTTACAATACAAGCATTGCAATCCATAATTTCAGCTAATTGTTGGGTAATTGCATTATAAGGTAGTTCATCCTGCAATCGCTCATCTGAACGACGCAAAATAGATGTTATTTTTCTTGTTTTTGCTAATAAGTTTGCCATAATTTACCTCGCATATAATCTTATTGATTATACCATAAAGCGCTTTAATCTTCAACAATTATCTGAAAATTGTTTATTGAGGTACAATTATACTTTGTTACTTCTATAAAAACGAAGATACCTACGCCTGATACAAAAAGCAGCCAAAGGGCTGCCATTTATCATCGTCGATATTGTTTTAAGAAACGAGTCATCTTCTCTTGAATTTGTGCTAACTCATCTACACGAGGCAGGTAAACAATCCGGAAATGATCAGGATCTTTCCAATTAAAGCCTCGTCCATGCACCAGTAAAATCTTTTCTTGCTTTAAGAAATCCAGCACGAATTGTTCGTCATCATCTACTTGATACATTTCTCTATCAATTTTAGGGAAAATGTAAAGCCCTGCTTTAGGTTTTACTGCAGATAGACCTGGGATTTCATTAATAGCTTTATAAATAAAATTCCGTTGCTCATAAATTCTTCCACCGGGAAGTAGTAACTCATCTACTGATTGATAACCGCCAAGCGATGTTTGTACCACGTGCTGAGATAGGACATTTGAACACAGACGCATATTTGACAGCATATTTAACCCTTCGATGTAATCTTTTACATGATATTTTGGTCCAGATAGCACCATCCATCCTACACGAAAGCCTGCAATACGGTGCGATTTAGACAAACCGTTCATACTAACACAGAAAAGATCAGGAGCTAAACTTGCGATAGCTATATGCTTTTCACCGTCCATTACTAAACGATCATAAATCTCATCCGCAAAAATAATCAAATTATTTTGCCGTGCAACGTCAACCAGCTCTTCTAAAACTTCCTTAGGATATAGAGCTCCTGTCGGATTGTTTGGGTTGATAACGACAATAGCTTTTGTATTAGAAGTAATTTTCGATCTAATGTCATCAATATCTGGGTACCAATCAGCAGCTTCATCACAAAGATAGTGAACAGCATTCCCTCCTGCTAAACTCACAGCAGCAGTCCAGAGAGGATAATCCGGCATAGGTACCAGCACCTCATCACCATTGTCTAGCAAACCTTGCATAGACATGACAATCAGCTCGCTGACTCCATTTCCAAGGTAGACATCGTCAATATCAACATTTGGAATATTCTTTAACTGGCAATATTGCATAATAGCTTTCCGAGCAGAAAAAATCCCTTTCGAGTCTGAATAGCCCTCGCTATCCCGTACATTCATAATCAAATCATGAATCACTTCATCTGGTGCCGTAAAACCAAACTCAGCAGGGTTTCCTGTGTTCAACCGAAGGATTTTCTCACCATTTGCACGCATCCGCATAGCTTCTTCTAAGACAGGACCTCGGATATCATAAGCTACATGTTCTAACTTTGTCGATTTATTAAATTCTTTCATCAATTTTTTTCCTCATTTCAAAAGAATCAATTTATTATAACGCAATTTTTCTAAAAAATCTCAAAAACTTCTTGTAAAGTCTGCTTGAAAATACTTTACTTTTTTCATGTAAAGGGTTACAATATAACTAAAGAAAGAATGGAGGTATTCCTATGCTACAAAGATATCAAAACATTATGGTTGCTGTTGATGGTTCTCACGAAGCCGAACTTGCCTTTGAAAAAGGGGTAAATGTGGCGCTAAGAAATAATTCACGTCTAACAATTGCACATGTTATTGATACACGTGCATTGCAAAGCGTTTCTACATTTGATGCAGAAGTCTATGAAGAATTACAAGAAGACGCAAAAAAACTCATGGATCAATATGCTGAAAAAGCCAAAGAAGCTGGTGTGGGAAATGTTGTCACAGTTGTTGAAATGGGAAATCCGAAAACCCTTCTTGCCACTGATATTCCAGAAGAACAAAAAGTTGATCTCATCATGGTCGGTGCTACCGGGCTCAATGCCTTTGAACGGTTACTGGTTGGTTCCTCATCTGAATACATCTTGCGTCATGCAAAAGTTGACTTACTTGTTGTTCGTGATAAGGAAAAAACATTATAATACAAAGATAAAGAGAGATTGGCATAAACCAGTCTCTCCTCTTTTTTATTCTTCATTTTTTTCACAATTTCGTTGATAAGCTTGAATTTGACGTTCAAGCTCTTTTTTGATAGCAGGTTCTGGTGCATAATTTTTTTCCCAATCATCTGGTTTTAAAATTTTATGAGTAACTGGATCAAAGTGCGCTTTACCATCTGGGAAGAGTTTCCCCATATTCGCTTGGTGTACAATTTCAAATAAACGCTCAGGATCTACTCCCATTAAAACAAAACTACCATAAGTAAAATATAGCATATCAATCAGTGCATCTACTTGTCCAACGAGAGACATCTCTGCGTTACTCTTCTGTTTAACCTTATCGGAAGCTTTATCTATCGCTTTATGCAAAGATTGAACAGACTGATTGAAAATTTCTTCTGACGGACTGGCTGCACGTAAAAATTCCACTAGCTCTTCTACCTTGAAGCCTGCACGATGACGAGCACCTTCTGTTGTCCACAAGATGGGCTCTTCCTGCGTGCATTCATCCATTATCCCATGAAATTCTTTAACCTTATTAAAGTGGTGGTCGCTACTGATAAAGACTTTTTCACTCGCCAAAATACCAAAATGCTCCAAAGCCTTATGAATTCCGTCCTGACTATTACTGCTAGTAGTGTGTTTCGCAACTTCTTTCACGCGACTAGTTCCATTTCCCATAGCGATGGACATCCCAACCCCCGCTAACATTTCAACATCATTATCAGAATCACCAAAAGCCATGACTTGATTGATATCAAAGCCATATTCCTTTCCAACCAGCTTAATCCCCTCTAGCTTGGACATACCCTGATTGATAATGTCAGCTGCAAAAGGACTGCTGCGAGTGAATTTTAAATTTGGAAAATCGGCTTCTATAGATTGTGTTTCTCTCGGAGTCGCCAACATTAACACTTGATAAATCGGCTCTTGAATAGATTTAAATAAATCATTCTGTTGTTGAGGGAGCGCCTTACTGATTACATGATTGAAACCTTTATTGACCAAATGTGTCATCTTTTTCGGAACAAAACGGCTAGTCCATTGAGAAAACTTGCTCATGCCAAAGCTCATGATTTTTGAACCAACCATTCCTGATTTTGTCCCAAATGAAATTTCTATTTTATGCCGATGCGCATATTGAATCAAGTGACGTAAGCTCGTTTTATCTATTGGCTTGGCAGAAATGACTTTCTCTTTTGAAAAAATATATTGTCCATTATAGGTTACTGCAAAATCTAAATCCAACTGTTCCATAAAGGATTGAACAAAAAAGGGACCTCTTCCTGTGGCTAAACCAACTAAAATGCCTTGCTGTTTCAAACTATGGATCGCTTGTTCTGTGGATTTCAAGACCGTCCGACTATCGTTTACTAACGTTCCGTCAATATCAAAGAAGACTGCTTTGATTTCCATTCATTTCTCATCTCTTTCTTTTATGATACAATAATTATAGCATAGATTCAGGAGAAGCTCACTTATGACCAAAAGAATTCTAGTTTTACATACTGGCGGTACTATTTCCATGCAAGCTGACACCACTGGAAAAGTCGTCACAAATGAACATAATCCCATGAACCATGTCGCAGTTCCTCTAGAAGGCGTTCAAGTGACTGCTCTTGATATATTCAATATTCCTAGTCCTCACATGACACCGCAGCACATGCTACAATTGTACAAAAGAATCAAGGCAGATGGAAAGCATTTTGACGGTGTTGTGATTACTCACGGAACCGACACTCTAGAAGAAACGGCATATTTTTTGGATACGATGGAACTTCCAAATATTCCTGTCGTTTTGACTGGTGCCATGCGAAGCTCTAATGAACTCGGGAGTGACGGAGTTTACAATTACTTGTCTGCACTTCGTGTTGCAAGTGATGAAAAGGCATGCGGAAAGGGCGTTCTAGTAGTTATGAATGATGAAATCCATTCTGCTAAATACGTAACAAAAACACATACAACAAATGTCAGTACCTTTCAAACGCCAACTCATGGTCCACTTGGATTGATTATGAAAAAAGAAATCCTCTATTTTAAAACTGCCGAACCACGCGTGCATTTTCATTTGAATAAGATTACTGGCTTGATTCCTATTATTCCCACCTATGCTGGAATGACAACCGAATTGCTGGATATGTTAGATTTGAAGAGAATAGACGGTCTCATCATTGAAGCCTTCGGAGCTGGGAATCTACCACAAGAAGTGGCACAAAAGCTCAGTCATATGACTGCTTGTGGTCTCCCAATTGCATTGGTATCCCGTTGCTTCAATGGCATTGCAGAGCCAGTTTATGCTTATGAAGGAGGCGGTGTGACCCTTCATGAAGCAGGGATTATGTTTGTTAAAGAATTAAATGCTCCTAAAGCTCGTATCAAACTTCTCATCGCCCTTAATGCTGGGCTTCAAGGGCAGACATTAAAAAACTACATAGAAGGCTAGAGTTCTTATATAGATAAAAAGCCTCGATTATTTCGAAGCTTTTTAGGAGATTTTATGTTTAGGAGATTTATGAAAAAAAGTTTTTTAACTCGCTTGTTTTTTAGTTATCTACCATATATTTCTAATTCCTTTCCTGTATTTTTGAATGTTTTGTTATAATTCACTTTAATGTTTACTGTCATTGGACTTACCTCTTTCTTTTTGATGAATTTAGTATAGCCCGAAAAACTTAAAACAGGCTTATAGATTTCTTTCAGAAAACTTAATTTTAAAGAGGCTATTACAAAACGCCTCAATTTGAAAATATACGTTGCAATAAACCAACGACACAATAGCTAATTGACTTTTAGTTAGTGGTAGAACTTGCGAAACAGGGTCTCAAGGTTATTCACTTTTCAAGTTTAGTAGAGTTTTAGATGAGAGATAGGACTAAAAAATTTTAGTCCTATCTCTCATCTTTTTTGATGTATCCATCATGCTGACTAAAGTCAGTCCAAATAACCCTGCTTATCCAAATAAAGTGCTACAATATGCCAGTCTGCATGCGTTCGCCAATCAGGAATAGATACAATTTGGCTAGCAACTTTTCTGGCTTCCTCTAAAATCGGATAATCCTCTACAATATCCGCCACCTGAAATTCTGGTAAACCAGACTGCCGAGTGCCAAAGATTTCACCAGAACCACGCATTTTCAGGTCTTCCTCAGCTAAGACGAAACCGTTAGTCGTTTCCGTCATGATTTTCATGCGCTTCTTACCAGATTCAGTCTTGGGATTAGCCACGAGAACCGCATAAGATTGCTTGTCTCCACGTCCTACCCGCCCGCGCAATTGGTGGAGCTGACTGAGCCCAAAACGATCCGCATCCATGATTAGCATAACCGTAGCATTTGGCACATTAACACCGACTTCAATGACTGTTGTAGATACCAGAATATCTATTTTTCCTTTCTTAAAGCCCTGCATAATGGCATCTTTTTCATCGTTCTTCATTTTACCATGTAGCAGAGACACTTGTGCTTTGTCACCGAAATAAATCTTTAATTCCTCTTCCAAAGCAATAGCATTTTTTAGATCTAGCGCTTCTGACTCCTCAATCAAAGGAGAGATGACATATACCTGAGCACCTCGTTGCAGCTCTTTCTCCAACCAATTGAGAACCACATTCAGCTGCTCGTGCTTGACCCAGCGAGTGATAATCGGCTTACGCCCCGCTGGCATTTGATCAATAACCGACACATCCATATCGCCAAAGGCAGTGATCGCAAGTGTCCTCGGAATCGGTGTTGCAGTCATCATGAGAACATCAGGATTATCCCCCTTTTCCCGCAGAACCCGTCTCTGCTCCACTCCAAAACGATGCTGCTCATCAATAATTACTAGGCCCAAACGATGATAGGAAACTCCTTCTTGAATCAAAGCATGAGTGCCAACAATCATATCTACCTGACCAGCCTCAATAGCTTCTAGCGCCTCTTTTCGTTCTGCTTGCTTCATTCCTCCTGTCAATAAAACTATTCGTAGTTCAGGAAAAAGTTGGCTCAAGCTATCAAAGTGCTGTTCTGCTAAAATTTCAGTCGGTACCATAAGAGCAGATTGCAAACCAGCTGTATAGGTAGCGTACATAGCTAGACCCGCAACCACCGTCTTTCCACTACCCACATCTCCCTGCAAAAGCCGGTTCATATGGGTTGGTGCTTTCATATCTTGTAGAATTTCATCAAGACTCCGCTTCTGGGCAGCTGTCAATTCAAAAGGTAGCAGTGTCAGCTTTTTTTCTAATAAATCATCTCGCCAAAGAATAGCTAACCCTTGACTCGCATTCTTGCTTTCGCTCTTTAGGACTTGTAACTGCATTTGAAAGTAAAAAAGCTCTTCAAACTTGATTCGACGCAAAGCTTGTTTGTATTCTGCCAAATCTTTTGGAAAATGCATCGCGCGCACAGCTTGGCTACGTCCCAATAGTTGATAATGACCTAGCAGAATTTGAGGTATATTTTCTTCCAATAGAAGGTCTAGGCCTTGGTCAAAAGCTATTTTAATAGTCTTTACTAAACTCGTTTGACTAATCCCCTGAGCCACCCGATAGACTGGTTGCAAATCATCTTCTACTTGTGCTAAAATTTTCATTCCAGTCAAACCAGCCTTGGCCTTATCCCATTTGCCAAAAATAGCAATAGTTGAACCAAGTGCTACCTTATCTGCTAGATAAGGCTGATTAAAAAAGTTGACGGCAAGGACCACTTCACCTTGCTTGATAGTAAAACGCAGGCGATTACGCTTATAACCATAATACTGCACGTTAGCCGGTGTAACGACCACTCCTGAAACAACTGCCTTTTCACCATCTTCCAATTCTAACACATTTTTACTTTTAAAGTCTTCATAGCGAAATGGAAAATAGAGCAGCAAATCCTGCAGGTTCTCAATACCAAGTTTACTCAATTTTTCGGCAGATTTTGGTCCTACACCTGGCAGAACCGTTAAAGGTTGGTGTAAATTCATAATTCCCCTTCAGTTCTGTTTCTCAAAAATTTATAAAAGCAGACTAAAACAGATCCCCTCTGACAAATCTTTGGAGTGTTTCCGACTGCTTTTAAATGTTAACTCACTTTTTATAGATTCTAGGTACACGGTCACTAAGCAAACAGACCACTTCATAATTAATCGTTCCACGTTTTTCTGCCACATCTGTTGCAGAAATAACCTCTTCCCCGCTTTTTCCGATGAAAACAACTGACGTACCAATAGGATAAAATCGAGGCAAACGAACGGTAATCTGATCCATAGACACACGTCCAACGACAGGACAAGCTTTCCCATCAATTAGAACATTAAAACCTTGCATATCTCGCGTCCAACCGTCAGCATAGCCTAGTGGAATCGTCCCAATGAACTGTGGGCTATCGCTAGTGTAAGTGGCTCCGTAACCAATATCTGCCCCTGCTTCTAATTGCTTCACATGAACCAGTTCTGAAATTAGAGAAAGAGCCGGTTTCATTTCATAAGGAAGCTCCAAGGTACGGCCGCTGGGATTGAGGCCATAGATTATATCACCCAAACGAACTGCTTTCATAACAGTATCTGCATGCCAAAGAGTCGTCGCAGAATTGCTAGCATGAACAATCGGGGGAACAATATCTAATCGCTCTAGAATTTCTTTAAAACGTGCTAACTGTGCCGCAAATTTTTGCGTATCTGCCTCATCAGCTGTCGCAAAATGGGTAAAAATTCCTTCGACCTGAGCCCCTACTTTTTTCAAACGGTGAATCGCTTCTTGAGCGTCTTGGCTATTCCGAAAACCAATCCGACCCATTCCAGAGTCGATTTTTATATGAACAACCAATCCAGTTACATCTATATTTGATTGTAACAACAAATCAATCCATTCTAAACTAGCAACCGTATAAGTAATCTTGTATTTCATTGCCAATGGAACAGACTGGATAGTTGATACTCCCAGAACCAGAATTTTTTTTGAAATACCAGCTTCTCTCAGTTCCAAGGCTTCATCAATATTGGAAACACAAAAACCATCCACAATTGGCTCGATAGATTGCGTAACAGCAACTGCACCGTGACCATAGGCATCTGCTTTAACAACGGCCCATTTTTCAACATCACCTGGTATATGTGCCGCAATTTGTTTTATATTAAAATGGATAGCCGCTAAATCCACAATTGCCTTAGTAGGTCGATGATTACTCGTTTTCATGATATTCCTCCAAAATCACACTAGCTGTAACAATATTACCTGCATGGCTGATCGATACCCAGACCTTGCCAGAAAAAGGGGATTTGGTGAAAATAGGCGCTCCTTTTTCATTATTTAAAATTTCTAAATCCTGAAAGGTGACACAACCAATGCCAGTTCCCCATGCTTTAGAAAACGCCTCTTTAGCAGACCAACGCCCCGCCAAATATTCCATTTTTCGCTTACCAGTCAGCTTTTCAAATCTGTCAAATTCTGCGGCTGTCAAAACTTTCTTGGCAAAACGAGCATTTTTTTCATAAACTTTTTGAATAGAAGAAATTTCCTCTATATCAATACCATGTCCTTTAATCATCTTTTTAAAAAGAGTTGAGACTAGTCTCAACTCCATCCTTTTTATTTTTCATTTTTAGATAGGGTAGTATAAATTTCCTTGACTAATCTGACTGTATTATCCCAACCCAAACAAGGGTCTGTGATGGATTTTCCAAACACTTCAGGCTCATTTTGACGGCCATCTTCTAAGTAAGACTCGATCATAAAGCCACGTACAATTTTTTTGATTTTCTCATTCCAATCACGATTGATTAAAGTTTGACGGACAATTCGCACCTGTTCTAAATACTGTTTTCCAGAATTATCATGGTTGGTATCAATGATGATAAAAGGATTTTCTAAGCCCATTTTTTCATATTGAGCAATCGTATCTAGTAAATTATCATAGTAATAATTTGGAATGTTCTTTCCGTATTCATCAAGACCACCGCGCAGAATAGCATGCGCTAAGCGATTGCCTGAAGTTTCTACTTCCTTACCAGCAAACAAGAAACTTTGTTTGTTTTGGGCTGCATAAATCCCATTAAACATAACATTAAGATTTCCAGAAGTGGGGTTTTTTAAACCAGTCGCAACGTCAGCTCCACTAGCTACAAAACGGTGTTGCTGATCTTCCACAGAACGTGCCCCAACAGCCATATAAGAAATCAAATCATCTACTAACGGAAGATTTTCCGGATACAGCATTTCATCAGCTGTCGTCATTCCCGTTTCTGTAATAACACGATAATGCAAATTGCGCACTGCTTTAATGCCATTGATTAAACTTGGGGCTGCTTTCGCATTTGGTTGATGAATCAAGCCTTTATAGCCGTCACCATTGGTACGAGGTTTTGCCGTATACACACGCATCACCATAAAAATACGGTCTTTTACCTCTTCTTGAAGGGTAGATAAACGTTTTGCATATTCTAGAACAGCTGCTTCATTATCAGAAGAACATGGGCCAATAACCAACAGAATTCGATCATCTTCTCCGCGAATAATTGCGTCTAGTTCCCGATCTCGTGCTTCTTTCTTGGCTAAAGCATCTCCTTCTAATTTTGATATATTGCGAACTTTTGCTACATCAATTGGCTGACTAGTTGCTTTAAATGTCATAATCTCCCCCTATACACTACTTATCTATGGCGCCCATGACAATTTTTAAACTTCTTACCAGAACCACATGGACATAAGTCATTGCGCTTCACTTTTGTCAAATCGATATCACTAGGTAAGCCAGATTTTTGTGCTGCAATATTACGTGTTGCCGTTGTACTGATATGGTGTTCCGTCCGTGGACGCTCTTGCTCATGAATTTGAGCTTTCATCATCAGCCGTGTAACATCAAACTCAATCGAACCAATCATATCATTAAACATGCGGAAACTTTCTGCTTGATATTCAACAACCGGATTGTTTTGTGCATAACCTCGGAGTCCAACAGCATTACGTAATTGATCTAAAGCATCAATATGGTCAGTCCATTTATTGTCCACTACACGCAGAATCAAAACTTTTTGGAATTCTCTGATTGATTCTTCATCTCGCAATTTTGCGACCTGATTGTCATATACTTCCAGTGCTCGTTGATACAAGTTTTCCTTTATTTCATCATCTGATAAGTCGATTAAGTCTGATATGTTGATAGAGTCTTCGGGCACCAGATTATATTTCGCAAAATTCACAATAGCTTCGATTTTTTCTTGCTGTTCGGCACGACTATTGCCATCTACAAAACGATTAATAGTCCGCTTCATCATAGCGTGAATTTCCGGTGCTAAATCACGATCAGCCGTAATGACATCATAACGTTGTGCATAGATAATCTCACGTTGCTCACGCATGACATCATCATATTGAAGGACTTGTTTACGTGTATCGTAATTGTTCCCTTCAACACGCTTTTGGGCTCCTTCCACTTGACGAGTAAACATTTTGGATTTGATAACCGACTCTTCTTCACTCATTTTGAAGCGTTCCATAACTGCTTTAATCCGCTCTGAACCAAAACGACGCATGAGCTCATCTTCAAGTGACAGATAAAATTGCGACTCCCCTGGATCTCCCTGACGTCCGGAACGACCACGAAGCTGATTATCGATACGACGACTTTCATGACGTTCTGTACCAATGACACAAAGCCCACCTAACTCGCGAACGCCTTCACCAAGTTTAATATCCGTACCACGACCAGCCATATTGGTTGCAATCGTTACAGCACCTCGCTGACCAGCATTCATAATGATTTGCGCTTCTTTATAGTGATTTTTCGCATTCAATACTTCATGAGGAACTCCAGCTTCGACTAATTTTTTAGAAATATAATCACTCGTTTCAACAGCAACTGTCCCCACAAGTACAGGTTGCCCTTTTTCATGACGAGCTTTCACATCTTGGACAACTGCTTTAAATTTTGATTCAATACTTGGATAAAGAAGGTCTGGGTGATCAATACGAGCCACCGGACGGTTGGTAGGAATTGGAATCACTCGAATGTTATAAGTTTCGCGGAATTCTTCTTCTTCTGTCTTGGCCGTTCCTGTCATCCCCGACAATTTCTTATACATACGGAACAGATTTTGGTAAGTGATAGAAGCTGAGGTCTTCGTTTCATCTTGAATTGGTACACCTTCTTTAGCTTCAATTGCTTGGTGGAGTCCATCAGAATAGCGGCGACCTTCCATTGTCCGACCTGTAAATTGGTCAACAATCAAAATTTCCTGTTCTTCACTAACCACATAGTCAATGTCCAACAGCATAATATAATTTGCACGAAGAGCATTGTCAACAAAGTGAGTCAGTGCTACATTTTCAATGTCATACAGGTTTTCTAGTTTGAAATAACTTTCTGCCTTATCAATCCCCGAATCAGAAAGTCCAATAGTTTTAGACTGAACATCAATAATATAATCATCTTTGTTTAATGATTTTACAAAGCTATCCGCCATATGATAAAGCTGATTTGTATCAGACGAAGTTGGTCCAGACACAATTAAAGGTGTACGAGCTTCATCAATCAAAATAGAGTCCACTTCATCAACCAAAGCATAGTTAAGTGGGCGTTGCACCATATTTTCAGCACGCACTACCATATTGTCGCGCAAATAATCAAACCCAATCTCTGCATTCGTTGAATAGGTAATATCGCAAGCATAGGCTTCTTTCTTTTCTGCTGATGACTTTGCGGCAAGGTTAATACCAACAGAAAGTCCCAACCAAGAGTACAATTCACCCATTTCAGTTGCGTCACGTTCTGTCAAGTATTCATTGACCGTAACAACATGGACACCTTCACCAGATAATGCATTCAGATAAACCGGCATGGTCGCTGTCAAAGTTTTTCCTTCTCCAGTACGCATTTCTGGTACATCTCCATGGTGCAAGACAATCCCTCCCATAATCTGTACGGGGTAAGGGAAGAGGCCCAACACGCGCTTTGCCCCTTCACGGACAACGGCAAAGGCCTCGTAAAGCAAATCATCTAATGACTCGCCATTTTGATACCGTTGCTTGAATTCATCTGTCTTTGCTTTCAAAGCTTCATCTGACAAAGCAGCCATTTCGTCTTCATAAGCCATGACTCTCTTTGCCATTTTTTCTAGTCTTCTTAACTCACCTTTATCGTTTTCGATAATTGTTCTTAAAATATTCGCCATTTTCTTCCTTACTTGTCATAATTTTTATTTAAAACGTTCTTTTCATTATAGCATTTTTTGCTACATCTTTCAAGAAAATTAAAAGATAAAAACGGCAGTTCCATTTGACACCGCCGTTTTATATTCTTATTCTTTTAAATGATAAGAATAGCTAGCTACAACAACATTTTCATGCCATCTGAGAAAATATTTCAATTTCAGACTCATTTGGTTATGTAGCATATTTTGCCAGCTATGATTTGGAATGAACTGTGGCACTAATACCGTCACAGTATAACCTTTCTTCTGTGCATTACGAGCGACTTTTGTCACATACTGTACTGTTGGTCTGATGATATTACGGTAACTTGTTTCTACATTGACAAATTGGATATCTGAAAAATAGTGTTTAAACTCACTTGCTACTTCTTCATCTTTTTCTTGTGTTTCTTTAGTAGATACGTGCATAGCAATCACTTCATCACCAATACTACAGGCATAATTCATCGCACCGGCACTAACACGCGTAACATTCCCAACAAGGACTAAAACCAGATTACCTGCATAGTTCACTCGTTCGACTTCTTTATTCAAGCGCAGTTGATTAGCGACTTTGTTATAATGATTTTTGATTGTTAAGAAAATCCAAAGCAAAATAATAATAATTGGGAAGAATGGCCAGATATCTCGCAAACGGAAAAGCAACAAAATCGCCACAATCGTGTAACAAATCGCTGCACCCAGAATATTTGTTACAGAATATTTTAAGAAATGTTTTCCATACTGTTTGCGCCAATGTAGGACCATTCCTGTTTGAGAAAGCGCAAAAGGTACAAATACACCAATCGTATAAAGTGGAATGAGCCGCTCAGTATTCCCGTTGAAAATCAATAACAGAAAAATTGCACCAATAGCCAAGGTCAAAATCCCATTTGAGTAGCCAAGACGAGCACCTTTCTCCATATACATATGTGGCATATATTTATTTTTTGCCATATTGTAAGATAGCATAGGAAAGGCCGAAAAGCCTGTATTAGCCGCTACAGCAAGAATGAGAGCTGTTGACAATTGGAAAACATAAAAAAGAAGCTGTCCAATAGGTGAATTTCCTAAAATAGCCTGTGCCATTTGAGCAAGCGTCGTAACGCCCTTTATCGGAACAATTCCAATCCAATAATTTAAAAAGGTAATGCCAGCAAACATAAATCCAAGAATCGCTGCCATAATTGCCAAAGTTTTTGCCGCATTTTCAGCTTTTGGTGTTTTGAAAAATGGGACAGAATTTGAAATAGCTTCCACACCTGTCAAAGAGGCTGAACCGCTCGTAAAAGCACGTAACAGAAGCACTAAGCTAACACCTGAGATGGATTTTCCGATAGGAGCCGTTGCATGATAGGATAAATTTCCCAGCAATAATTGCAATAAGCCAAAGCCAATCAAGAAAACAGTACTTGCGATAAACAAATACACTGGAATCATAAGAGAAACTGCAGATTCCCGCAAACCACGTAGATTCATCAACATTAAAACCAGCACTAAAATAATAGAAATATGCAAATTATAAGGATGCAAAGCAGGAATTGCTGACGTAATCGCATCTGCCCCAGACGAAACGGATACCGCTACTGTCAACATATAATCAACCAGCAAACTACCACCTGAAATCAGACCAGCTTTTGGTGAAAGATTTTCCGTTGTAACCATATAAGCCCCACCACCTTGTGGATAGGCATGAATCACCTGACGATATGAAATGGTTAAACTGGCCAGCAAAATCAGCACCACAATGCCAATTGGTAGCGACCACCAAATCGCACCAGCAGATACAGATACCAACACTAAAACAACTTGTTCAGGTCCATAAGCAATTGAAGACAGAGCATCACTTGATAGCATAGCTAGAGCTTGCAACTTTGTTAATAGGTTTTCTTCTTCTCCCTCATTGCTTGATTTCAAAGGGCGCCCAATAAAAATATTCTTCAGCTTGGAAAACATTTTTTTCTCCTAAATTTTTCAATATCAGCCATTATAACGTTTTTCTGAAACACTATCAACGTTTTCTGAAAATGACATCAATTTTTAATATAACTGACAATTCCTGCAAAAATATAAGGATTATACAGTTGGGATCGCTTTGCAATTACGTATAAAAATAAGTAAATTAATGGAGAACTATGTCATAAGGTTTTAGATTTGAAAAAGCAAGCACACTCCGTGAAACTTCTGTTTTTTACTTGGCGAACTTTTTCGACTCATACTATTTTACTTCTTGATTTGGTTTAATGAAGTATTGCAAGGCAATACGATTCTCTGGATGTCTATCAACAAGATAGAGCACTAGTAAGAAAAACCATTCCAGTGGTTTCATAAGAAAATAAATCAAATCTGCCTGCCAAGCTTTCTTAATGTGCCGCGAAATAGGATAGCCGTAACGGTCATAAAAATCTCTGATGAGACGGTGGGTTTTAGGCATTTTTTCTTCTAGAACTTGCTCAAAAGCATTAGCAACGAGGAGCTGGCGGTTAACCACAATCCGATGTCCGTGCCGAACACCCATACGAAGTGGTTTCACGATTTTTCGATGTCCTGAAGCACCTACAGTACACAGATAATGTTCATCATAAGTTACACTAGGCGGTGATATTTTTTGTGACAGCGTCCAATCACTAGTATTAATCCACATTTTAATTAAAGCAGCGGGCTCTTGACCAAATAAAGTCAGAATCATAAGGGCAACCCCTAAGATAGGTAGGAGTAACAGCAGAGCCATAACTGGAAGATGATAGCTTTTTGATAAGAAGCCAGCTAATTTTGTTCGCCAAGGCTTCTGATAAGTAACCTGATGTTGCTGCTGATTCCATGAATGAATCGTCTGAGTGATAACGCGCAGACAAATAAGAGCATAATTCCAAGGCATAAGACACATGAGAACATAGGCTGGTAAACCCAGTGAGTTAGAAGTAACATTAGTGATAATTGTAAACATTTGAATAGACCAGGTAAAAGAAAGGGCGATTCCAAGATAAAGCAGTCCTATACAACTGGCCAGGACTAGAGGCGGTAGTTTTTTGAAAGGAATAAAATTTAAAACAAAGTACCCAACAAGACTCAGCAGAATTAATGTAACAAAAGTCGGAATAGCATCTGGCCAAATTGGAGCGTGTAGAGCGTCATTCACATTTACTTCAGTCCAAGGATTGTCACTAATCTTAAATATTTGATTCCCAACAAAAATTGTCAACAATGGTCCAAAGGTAAGGATTAATATGTCATTAGTATCTGTATTTGATTTTTTTACTAAATCTGTGTTTAGTTTTTTTGCTGATGTAAGACCATTTATCGTTTTAGTAGTAACAATGATTGGGATTGCTATCAACAATAATATTAGAGGTAAAACAATAAATAAACCAAGCATTTTTTCTCCTTTTAAATGTAAAATAGTATAGCTACCGATTTCTAAACTTCACTCCTTCAAATAAGTAATTAATAGAGTGTCCCCCACTCTGGTGATATTGATTTTTGCATAACAAATATTCAATATCTATCATATCTTCACTTTCTGGAGGAATGGGAAATATTGTCAAAGATTACTGTCAAGAAGTCTCTTTTTCATCATTGACCTCCTGTCACCGACTCTAGACGGCTTAAAAACTTAGATACAGGTTAAAATAGCCTTTACCACTTCTCCCACTGCGTTTTCACAGTTACTTGACCGTAATTCTTCGGTGAATACTTGCTTTTATAAATAGAGCACCAGTCTTTTAAGACTTTTTGATTCACGATTTTTTCATAGTAAGCATCTAAATCTTTCGCAGTAATGCCGTATTTCTTCAGATAAGATCTGACTTGGGTTTCGTCTTCAATATATTTGTCGGAATCACCCTTTTCTAAAGCGATTTTAACAGATTTTGTTAAAGTCCTATCCTGACGAGTATATTTATTCCATATTCTAACTCGGACATTTGGGCCAATTTCTTTTTCAAAGTATATAAGAATATTATTATTTTTGTTTAAAAAACTAAAATCTATCGCTATTTTTGTATAATTCCCTGTTTTAGCAATATCCTTATACAAAATACTTGGATAAAATTTTGAATCATCGCTATATTCTTGATAGCTATGTACTTCTACATCAGTCAATTTGTTAAAAATATTATTCAATCGATACGTTTTCTCCGTTTCTTGATAGATCTCATCAAAAATATTTTTGGGCTGATTCATATAGTAATAAATGCCTGCCGATAAACTAAGTAGAAGACAAGCTAAAATACTGATTGTCTTTTTCATCATTGACCTCCTGCTACCGCTTCAAGCCGGTTTAAAAACTTAGATACAGGTTAAAATAGCCTTTACCACTTCTCCCACTGCATTTTCACAGTTACTTGACCGTAATCCTTTGGCGAATACTTACTTTTATAAATAGAGCACCAGTCTTTTAAGACTTTTTGATTCACGATTTTTTCATAGTGAGCATCTAAATCCTTCGCAGTGATACCGTATTTCTTCAGATAAGCTCTGACTTGGGTTTCGTCTTCAATATAATCATCTGATGCCCCCGGTGCCAAAATTACTTGAACAGTCTTTATAAGTGTCTTTGATATTGGATTATATTTAGCTACAACCCACAACTTTGTCCCCGAGTTGATTTTTTTTTCAAATGAAATCGACATTATACTAGATTTCCGTATAAAATTAAATCCAATTCTTATTTCAGTGTATCCCTCTGAAAGACTTTCTCTCTTATAATTTCCAAATGGAGTATATTTGAAATATTCACCATCACTAGGCCAGACTGCTCTAATATCAAAACCATCTATTTTCCTCAAAATATTATTCGCTCGGTATGTTCTCTCCGTCTCCTGATAGATTTCATCAAAAATATTTTTGGGCTGATTCATATAGTAATAAATGCCTACCGATAAAATAAGGAGAAGGCAAACTAAAATACTGATTATCTTTTTCATCATTGACCTCCTGCCACTGCTTCAAGACGACTTAAAAACTTAGAAACATCTGAATAGAGCTGGGCAATATAATCCTTAACGGCAGGTTCGGCATTTTTGTTAATCCCATTTGGAACCAAACTGTCGTAAATGGTCTTCTTCACTCTCTTCCAATCCTTATTTTTCAGAAATTCTTTCTCCCGAACAGAATGGTCTTTTTGCACATCCTTGTAGTAGGAAGACATAGCACTTTGATAAGATTGCCCTTTTTTCATCCGACCAATGATATTGACAGAGTCCAGATCTGCCTTGTAATCATCCTCACCAATGCTCGGTTTTCTTTCGTTGGCATTATAGGTGGTATCTCCTTCCCAGCCTGCTAAATCCTTGACATGTTCCCTGCCACCATAAATGTCAGACAGCTGCACACTAATCGGATTCAGATGGGTGCCCATGGTGACAGATTGGTGGGTGAAGTCTACATCAATTTTGCTGTAATAACCAAGCAATACTACCACTTCTCCCACTGCGTTTTCACAGTTACTTGACCGTAATCCTTTGGCGAATACTTGCTTTTATAAATAGAGCACCAGTCTTTTAAGACCTTTTGATTCACGATTTTTTCATAGTAAGCATCTAAATCTTTCGCAGTGATGCCGTGTTTGTTCAGATAAGACCTGACTTGGGTTTCGTCTTCAATATAGTTATTTGAACCATTCTCTTTTATAACAATTTCTACAGTTTTAGCTAAATATTTATCTTTAGCACTATACATATTCCATAGTGACAAGCTAATTTTTGAATCCAATTTTTTTCTAAAGGATATTGATACTGTTTTTCTATTTCGTTTAAAATTAAATCCAACTCTAATATTAGAATAGTCGCTACCTTCCTCTTCGATTTCATAGGTACCAAATGGAGTGTACTTATAACTGTCACTATCCGCCGGCCAAACCGCTCTAATGTTAAAGCCATCAATTTTCCCTAAAATATTATTCATTCGGTACGTTCTCTCCGTTTCTTGATAGATCTCATCAAAAATATTTTTGGGCTGATTCATATAGTAATAAATACCTGCCGAAAAAATAAGAAGAAGGAAAACTAAAATCCCGATTATCTTTTTCATCATTGACCTCCTGCCACCGACTCTAGACGGCTTAAAAACTTAGATACATCTGGATAGTTTTTCGCAATATAATCCTTAACGACAGAATCGGCATTTTTATTAATCCCATTTGGAACTAAACTGTCGTAGATGGTCTTTTTCACCTTTTCCCAATCCTTATTTTTCAGAAACTCTTTCTCCCGAACAGAATGACCTTTTTGTACATCACTGTAGTAAGAAGACATGGCACTTTGGTAAGATTGCCCCTTTTTCATCCGACCAATGATATTGACAGAGTCCAGGTCTGCCTTGTAATCATCCTCACCAATGCTAGGTTTCCTTTCGTTGGCATTATAGGTGGTGTCTCCTTCCCAGCCCGCTAAATTCTTAACATGTTTCCTGCCGCCATAAATATCAGACAGCTGCACACTGGCAGGATTCAGATGGGTGGCCATGGTGATAGATTGGTGGGTGAAGTCTGCATTCCCCCTTCCATCATTGGAATAAGCTTTTAGCCTTTCATCCCAAAACTTGTCAAATCCTTCTGTTGTGCCATAAACTAATTTGTAAGAATTCTTAGCCGTTTCATAATAATCAGGATCTTGTTTTACCATATCTCCTGTCGTAGATAGTGTTCCTCCAGCCATTTCATGCTGTAAGCTCAGATTATACTGTAACTGCTTAGCTTCTGCCTTACTGAGTCCTAACTCCTGAAAGATGTCCAGCAAGGATTTCGGCACCTTCTGCTTCTCACCCGTTACTGGATTAGACACAACTTCCTTGTAAAAATACCTGCTCAAATAGCCAGCTGTCTCATCCCACTTCACTCCATTATATGAAACGGAGCCAATAATTCTAAATAGAAGATAATCTCTTTCTTCCTGAGTGTAGTCGTCAAAAATACTTGAAAACTTCCGTTCAAGTCCCTGTTTCAACTTCAATATCTGCCTTGCTGTGGTGCTGTCAAAACCATATTCTGTCATCAGATGTTCCAGAAAGACCTTATCTTGTTTGCTTAAGGTCAAATCCTTTAGTGCCGCATAAGCTGAAAGGCGCTTGCTCCAACTTAAATCACTCGGCAGAGTGAATGTCTTGCTTTTACTATCCCAGCTCCGTTCTGCCTGTGCTAGCCCCCTTTGGAGTTGTAAATCAATCTCTTCCAACTCTTCAAATAAAGTGGCAGAATAAGTATCATAAACCCGCAAACCTTCTAAAATCACTTCATAAACTCGTTTATTCGCTTGATGACCACGAATCAGATCTGTATTCGTCCGGCGGAGATTCTGCTTTTCTGTCCTGGAAATCTCTAGTCTAGAAATACTCTCATAAATTGCCTCCAATTGATGAGTCTGCTCCTCTTCCTGACGAATCAAGCGAAGTAAGTCCTCTTCATCCCAGCTTTTGGTATCTACCCTAGCCTGATACTCCTCGGGAAGTTTGGCAATGGCTTTTTGCAGGCTTTCTGCATAGAGCTCACTACCTTGAGCCAATGGTAAAAGAATCGTTGAAAAGTAGGCTCTTGCGGAATCATATGCTTTGCCTTTCAAACTTTCTGTATCATTTGCGAAAACTTGAATGGATTGTTGCAGGGCTTGATAGCCTGCCATTTGAGCTTGGCACATCTTCTTCACACTATCTGCCTGTGCTTGTGATTTCCCCAAGTCCATCTTGATACTCATCCTACTTCTTCTCCTCTTCTTTACAACTTTCCTTTAGTTTTTCGTAATAAATAACATCCATCTTATCTTCCAGCCGACGTTCTTCAGCTTTGAGAGTAGTGATGCAATCATCGAAGTCATTGAAAAAATTGTTTTTATAAACATTTAATTGGTGGCTAGTTTCCTCCAATTGATTGGCATATTTACTTTGGTAGGTAGCTTCATAAAGTTCCATTTCCAAAGACTGATTATTGCTCATATAAATCTCAATGTCGTCTAAAATTCTTTCTGCTCGAAAACGACGATGAGACACTTCTTCTAACTGATACGACAATTGCCGCTCTTGCTGGTGCAACTCATCCCATCTACTCATATTATTTCCCCTTAAAAGATTTTGCACCAGCTTCATCAATAGCTTCAAACTCACTGGCTACCGAATGAAGATGATGGGATGCTGTATCAACAGCTGAAACAATTTTATTTAATAAAGTCTTCGATTGCCCCAGAACAGTATGTGCTCGTGCATTCCCTTCAAGCGTTGTTTGGTCATCTTGTTCTACGCCTGCAATTCCGCTTAGTTCTTGACCTGCCTTTCTTAGATTCGTTGCATAAGTTTGTGCAACTCCTGATTCACTTTTTATCATCCCCATATTATCTATCCTTTTATTAACAATTATTGCTATTTATTTTATCACAAATAACTGACCAAACATAGAAAAAACTGCTAAATGTCTCTTTCAATGCTTCAAATATATTTTAATTCCCCGCATTTACAATAACTACGCCATAATGCTTTACCTCATATAAAAGAGGTCAAGGAATTTCCCCCAACCTCTGATTTTTTATATCATTTTTTACGGATGACTGACAATCATTTCAAGATCTTGTCCCTCAAAAGTCCAAGCCTCCACGTCGCTTGGTAGGATAAAATGAGTTCCTTTTGCAATTGGATAAGTTTTCTCATCTACTGTCATCATCCCTTGTCCTGCCAGCACACTCACTAATAAATAAGGAGCCGTTTTCTCAAGAGTAACTTTTCCTGATACTTCCCACTTATAAACAGCAAAAAAGTCACTGGCCACTAGCAGCGTTGAGGCCAAATCATCTGCTTTCACAGTAACTGGTCGACTATTGGCCGGCGCACCGATATTGAGTACATCAATGGATTTTTCCAAATGCAATTCCCGCAAATTACCTTGGGCATCTTTTCGATCAAAATCATAAACACGATAGGTTGTATCACTAGATTGTTGAGTTTCTAGAATCAGAATACCAGATCCAATCGCATGCATCGTTCCACTTGGCACATAGAAAAAATCCCCAGCCTTGACTGGCACTTTTGTCAAGAGCGTATCCCATTCTTTCTTTTCAATCTGCTGGCGCAGCTCTTCTCGCGACTGAGCATTGTGCCCATAGATGATTTCTCCTCCTTCATCTGCAGCAATCACATACCAGCACTCGGTTTTTCCTAATTCTCCTTCGTGCTCCATAGCATAGTGATCATCCGGATGAACTTGAACACTCAACCAATCATTGGCATCTAAGATTTTCGTTAAAAGTGGAAAGACAGGTTCGTTACTATTTCCAAACAGATCACGGTGTTCAGCATAGACTTTATCCAAGCCCCTACCAGCAAAACGACCATTCTTTATGGTAGAAACACCGTGTGGATGAGCCGAAATCGCCCAGTATTCGCCCACTTTGTCACTGGGAATTTCATAGCCAAATTCATCTCGTAGCTTCGTTCCACCCCAGATTTTTTCATGCATAACAGATTGTAAAAATAATGGTTCCGACATCATTGCCTCCTTTTAATTATAGATAACTTAAATATTTTTAACATCTAAAAGAGAATACCCTCTCGTGTCAAATCGATTGCGACTTCTTGAATACTCAATTGGACGTCCAGTTTCCAAATAAACAACTTGCTCTACTTGCAAAATTGGATCCGTCTCTTGACAAGACAAGTAGGTCTGATCGTATTCATCTGGTTTTTCAGCTGTAATATGGCGATAACTTCCGGCAAATTTTAAGTTTAATTCGTCCCATAAATAAGCATAAATAGACTGAAGCAAAATAGTCTCATCCAACCCTGGCACCAACTCACACGGCATATAGGTATGTTCCAACACATAGGGCCTCTCATCAAGCAGACGCAAACGTATGATTTTATAAACCGGCGCCGTCACCTCCACTTGCAGGCGCTCTGCAATCTCGGCTTCTGGAAATTCAACTGTAAATTGAACAATTTTACTGGTTAATGTTCGATCATCATTTTTGAAATCTTGACTCAAGCCATTGTAATTATTCAAACGAAATTTTGAATCTTCTTTATCCCAAAAAGAGGAATTTAACACTCTCGTTCCATTTCCTTGTTTGGAAAAAATCAATCCCTCAATGGTTAGAATCTCAATGGCTTTTTTTATAGTCATTCGGCTAACACCGAACTCTTTTGATAATTCAAACTGAGTAGGCAACATGGAGTCTACTGGGTAGACTCCATTTGCAATTCGATCTCGAAGTATATTTGTTATTTCTTCGTATTTAGGCATAAGATAGCTCCCGCGAATCTCTCTTTCATATCATTATAATACAGAATCAGGTTGTTTGTCCAGCATACGAAGGAATGGATACCAGATAAGACCTACAATGACCATATCCACCAATTGAAGAATACCTCCTAAAATAGAATTGGTTGCTAGTATTCCGCTAAAGAATATGGGCACTGTCCAAGGAACTGCCACTCCTGTTGGAGCCGGAACAATCCCCAAGGTCATCACAATATAGTTAAATGCAGTAACAATAATTGGTGCCAAGACCCACGGAATCAAAATAGTCGCATTCAACACGATTGGCAAACCAAAGATAACTGGTTCGTTAACATTGAAAATTCCAGCACCTAATGCCAAGCGACCCACGTTCTTATACATTTTCTTTTTCAGAACAAAAGCCATAATGATGACAACTGCTAAGGTCATACCTGAACCACCAAGTCCTACAGTAAATGTTTCCATAAACGATTTTGAAATGATATTCGGTAAATGCTTGCCGGCTTGATAAGCTTCCAAATTGTCCAACATCAAGGTATTCCAAATAGGATCCATGACAGAATTGACAAGAGTTTGTCCATGAAGCCCAAAGAACCATAAAAATTGCACAAAGAAGATTGCAAGCAAAGTTGCCCAGATACTGCGCCCCAATCCAACCAATGGTATTTGAATAACCTTGTAAATAATATCATGAAGATTTGCATTTAAAAATCCTGTCAAACCAGCATTGACAAACAGGAACACCACTAGAGTTAACATGGCAGGAACTAAAGCCGCAAATGATTTGGCTACTGCAGGCGGAACGCTATCTGGCATTTTAATCTGCCAACCTTTTTTCGTCGCCCAGCAATAGATTTCTGCTGCTAAGAATGCAACAAGCATCCCGAGAAACATCCCTTTAGCTCCTAAACGATCTAAACTAAGAACCCCTGAAACCTTTGCTCCTTTATCCGTCATCGTGTAAAACGGTGTCAAAAGAAGGAAACTAGAAAAGGAAATAGCTCCACCAAAAATCCCTTCAACTTCATAACTCTTAGACAAATAATAGCCAATACCAAACGTTACAAAAACTGTCATAATTGACATCGTTGCATTTTGTCCACTGCTAAATAGATTAGACAAAGTAGCTTTCGTTGCATCATTGAAAAACGGCAAATTGTTAAATACGACTACAATTGAGCCAAACATCGTTAATGGGAAGGAGAGCATAAAGGCATCCCGCAAAACAGTCAAATAACGATTGGCCGCGAGCTTGTTTGCCAATGGCAATAACTTATCACCGATTTGATCTAGAAACTTGTTCATCAATTATCCCTCTTTTTCTTTTTTGATACTTTAACTATACTATATTCTTCAAAAAATGTCTATACTTTTTAACAAAAAGATTGACTTTTTCTACAAAAGGTATAGAATTGTGTTGTAAAGATTTTTTAAAAGGAGAAAATATATGACATTTTTAACATTTCCAAAAGGCTTTTTCTGGGGAACTGCTTCCAGTGGGCCGCAAACAGAAGGTCGATTTGACGGTGATGGAAAAGGAGAGAATATCTGGGACTATTGGTACAACAAAGAACCTGAAAAATTTTTCAACCATATTGGACCTGATAAAGCTTCCTATAATTATCAGTATTACAAAGAAGATGTGCAACTAATGAAAGCAACTGGACACAATTCTTTCCGCACTTCTATCCAATGGAGTCGGCTAATCCCAGAAGGTGTTGGTGCTGTTAATCCACAAGCCGTAGATTTTTACAATTCATTCATTGATGAACTGATTACAAATGGAATTGAACCATTTATTAACTTATACCATTTTGACATGCCAATGGCACTACAAGCAAAAGGCGGTTGGCTTAATCGGGAAACGGTTGATGCTTATGTAAACTTTGCAAGAACCTGCTTTGACCTATTTGGTGACCGCGTCAAATATTGGTTCACTCACAATGAACCCATTGTTCCCGTCGAAGGTGGCTACCTCTACAATTTCCATTATCCAAATGAAGTCAACATGAAACACGCTGTACAGGTGGCTTTTCACGAAATGCTCGCCAGCAGCTTAGCTGTCAGAGCCTATCACGAAAAGCAAGATGGTAAAATTGGGATTATCCTCAACTTAACCCCAAGCTATCCGCGTGATGAGAATAATCCTGAAGACGTCAAAGCTGCTCAAATTGCAGATGCTTTCTTTAATCGCTCTTTCTTAGATCCTGCCATCAAAGGCGAATACCCTGCTGATTTGATTGCTCTTATTAAGGAACTAAATATGGTGCCAGAACACACAAATGAGGATTTAAAGACCATTAAAGAAAATACCATTGACTTGCTTGGTGTCAATTATTACCAGCCACGTCGAGTTCAAGCCAAAGAAAAACCTATTGATAAAAATCCGCAGAATCCTATGCCAGATGATTTCTTTGACTACTATGATATGCCAGGAAAAAAAATGAACCCTTATCGCGGTTGGGAAATCTATGAAAAAGGAATCTACGACATTATGATGAATGTTCGTGATAACTATGGAAATCTTCCTTGCTATATCTCAGAAAATGGTATGGGGGTTGAAGGTGAAGAACGTTACATCAACGCAAATGGTCAAATTGAAGATGAGTATCGTATCGAATTTGTCAAAAATCATCTTCGCTACCTTCATCAAGCTATCCACGAAGGAGCCAATTGCTTAGGATACCATATGTGGACTTGTATGGATAACTGGTCTTGGAATAACGCCTATAAAAATCGCTATGGCCTCATTGCTGTTGACCTAGACAAACAAGGCAAGCGAACCATTAAAAAATCAGGTTATTTCTTTAAAGAACTGTCTGACAAAAATGGTTTTGAAGACTAACGAGTTGATAATAGCAGAAAAAGCTGGTACAAAATGTACTCAGCTTCTTTTGCTATTTTTTACCTGACTGACAAAGTTATGATCCTTGAAACAGGAAATTTAACGGTTAAAATTCCTATCACAACTATCTACGGAGAGAGCATTCTACTCAATCTCCCAATATTTTTTTAACGAATTCTTCACAATCGCATTTATCATTCTTTATGATATCAGCTTGGCTAACTCCTTGAGGAACAAATCGAAACACTATAAAAGAGGCTGATGTGCGATTTCTATTCACCAGTCGATGAATGCTATTTTTAACACGTAGGACATCGCCTTGTTTCACTTCTGCTCTTTCTAATGTCGCATTTTCTATTGTCTCTATAGATATTTTTCCACTAGTAACGACAATCACTTCTTCAACCTGTTGGTGGCGATGCCAATCTTGAATACTCCCTGGTGGGATCTTGTTTGTATGTACTTCAAATTCTGGGTATAAAAAATATTGGACTTCTGTTCCATTTTTCTTAACTCGAGAAAGAGCTTCTTTACTGTTTCTGATTTCAATTTCTTGTTCCATTATTTTCCTCCGCATCAAAAACTCTTTCCAGTCAAAGTTTGACTAGAAAGAGTCTCTATTGCAATTTATCGTTTGTCGTTTCCTTTACGCATACTCTGCCTCTTCATCGAATTGACTATTGTAAAGATCAGCATAGAAGCCATTTTCTTCCATCAATTGATTGTGATTTCCTTGTTCAATGATATTACCATCACGCATGACCAAAATCAAATCAGCATTACGAATGGTCGACAAGCGGTGAGCAATGACGAAAGAAGTCCTTCCCTCCATCAACTTATCCATCGCTTTTTGGATCAATTCTTCTGTCCGCGTATCAACAGATGAAGTCGCTTCATCCAAGATAAGTAAGGGAGCATCCTTAAGAAGTGCACGCGCGATAGTTAGCAATTGCTTTTGCCCAACAGAAAGACTGACTGTGTCATCCAACACTGTATCGTATCCTTTTGGCAAAGTCTTGATAAAGTGATGAACCCCGACAGCTTTAGTCGCTGCCACAACCGCTTCATCAGAAATATTCTTCTGATTGTAAATCAAATTTTCTTTAATCGTTCCCTCAAATAACCAAGTGTCTTGAAGGACCATTGAGAAAGCATCATGCACTTCAGAACGTTTCATCTGCTTGGTATCAACACCATCAATAGTAATCCGCCCTTTTTCAATTTCATAAAATTTCATCAACAGATTGACAATCGTCGTTTTCCCAGCACCGGTCGGACCAACAATAGCAATCTTTTGGCCGGCTTTTGCCTTGGCAGAAAAATCATGAATAATTGTTCGATCCGGATTGTAGCCAAAGAATACATTATCAAAGGTAACATCACCCTTTAAAGTTGCGAGCTGTTGAGACTTGTGCTCATCGTTTTCCATTTCCAGCTCTGCTAAAAACTCAAATACACGCCCCATAGCAGCACTAGCTTGTTGAAGAGTGGTAATCCCTTGTGCAATTTGGGACAATGGTTGAGAAAAAGTCCGTACATATACCATAAAGGCAACAATCGTCCCCATCGTGACATCACCATTCAATGCCATGCTCGCTCCAACCAATACGACCATAACATAACCGAAGTTCCCTGTAAATATCATTAACGGCATCATAATCCCAGAAATAAATTGGGACTTCCACATACTGTTATAAAGCTTCGTATTAAGCATTTGAAAGGCTTTTTTTGATTCCTCAGTAGCATTGTAGCTGACAATGACATTGTGACCAGAATACATCTCTTCCACATATCCATTGACACTAGCAAGATTCTCTTGTTGTGCACGGAAAAACCGTTGTGATTTGCCCATAATCAACGCAACAAAGACAAAACCAATCAAAACCGATCCAATCGTTACAAAGGATAGAACCACGTTGTTATAAAACATCATAAAGAGAACAGCAATGAGAAGCAAACTTGATGAAATCACTGTTCCTAAACTTTGGTTCAGAGATTGTCCAACAGTATCCACGTCATTAGTGACTCGTGAAAGAGTGTCCCCTTGCGAATGACTATCAAAATACCGCAAGGGTAATTTATTAATTTTCTCCGCAATGGCTGTCCGTAAACGTTTTGAAAAATGCTGAACGACGGACGAAATAATAAAGGATTGCATATAATTTAATACAGCACCCACCACATATAAAACTGCTAAGAAAAGAGCAATATTAGAGATAGCCTTTAGATCAATCCGACTTCTCATTCCTTCTGTGATGAGATTGGTAATTTCTTTTAATTTGACCGGACCATAAACCGTGATAACACTAGATAGTATTACTCCCACAAACGCAACGAGCAAGGGAAACTGGAATCCTTTGATATAGGGTTTCACTTGGCTAAATAAAGATGATTTTTTATTTTCCATTTTCCAATTCCTCCTTTGATAATTGTGAGTAAGCAATTTCTTGATAAACTTCGTTGGTCTCTAGTAGCTCTTTGTGAGTCCCTTGCCCAACAACCTTCCCTTTATCCAACACCAAGATCTGATCAGCATCCATGATCGTTGAAATCCGCTGAGCTACAATCAATCTGGTTGTAGCTTTCACTTTTTTCGCCAATTCTTCTCGCAAAATACGGTCTGTTTTATAGTCCAGTGCTGAAAATGAATCGTCAAAAATCAGAATTTCAGGTTTCCTAGCAAGTGCACGCGCAATCGCCAACCGCTGTTTTTGACCACCAGAGAAATTGGTTCCGCTTTGTGCAACCTCTGAGTGTAGACCACCTTCTTTTTCTTCAACAAATGATTTCGCTTGTGCCAAGTCCAACGCAGACCACATTTTTTCATCATCCAATGGACTTTCATTGCTTTGTCCAAAGTCTAAATTACTCTTTATATCACCAGAAAAGAGAACAGCTTTTTGTGGAATGTAGCCAATTTTATTATGCAAATCTTCCAACTGATAATCTTTTACATTCACGCCATCTACTAAAATTCTTCCTTCTGTCACATCATAGAAACGAGGAATTAAACTAATTAGGGTTGATTTCCCAGAACCAGTTGATCCGATGAAAGCCACCGTTTCGCCCGCTTTAGCCGTAAAGCTAACATGTTCAATGACTGCCTCAGAGTTTTTAGTATAGCGGAAAGAAACATTGTCAAATACCACTTCACCTTTGATATCTTTAGCTGTTTTTGCTTGCATTGGAGATTCAATCGTTGAATGCAAATCAAGTACCTCATTAATCCGCCCCGCAGACACCAAGGTACGAGGAAGAACGATAAACAGAGCAGCCATGAGCATGAAGCCCATTACGACCTGCATAGCATAGGACATAAAGACAACCATGTCGCTAAAGATTGGCAAGCGTTCTGATAAAGCTGCATCTTGAATCAAGTAAGCACCAATCCAGTATATTGCCAAGGTCAAACCACTCGAAATCCCCATCATAATCGGATTTAAAATCGCCATGAGCCGATTAACAAAGAGATTCAACCGAGTCACTTCATCATTTGCCCCTGCAAATTTATCATCTTGATAGTCTTCAGCATTGTAAGCCCGAACAACACGAAGCCCTGTTAGACTTTCACGCGTAATACTATTTAACTTATCAGTCAATCGTTGAATAACAGATTGCTTTGGAAAAGCCAACGTCATCAAAACTGTCGTCATGATCATATTCACAATAACTGCGACAATAACTGCCCATAGCCAGTATTCTGATTTTCCAATGATTTTTGTAATCGCCCAAATCGCCATAATCGGCCCACGAGTCACGACTTGCAAGCCCATAGTAATCATAAGCTGAATTTGCGTAAGATCATTGGTTGTCCGCGTTAAAAGACTTGGAATAGAAAATCTCTTAATCTCAGCATCTGAATAATCCAGTACACGATTGAAAATATCTGAGCGCAAGCTCGTTGTAAAGCTAGCTGCCAATCTAGCCGCAATAAAACCAACGACCACAGCACTGAGAAAACTAGCAAATGACAATCCAATCATTTTCAAGCCCGGATTCCACAAATCAGAAATAACTGTTCCTCTCGTCTGTAGGAGTTCCGTAATTTTTGAAATATAGGTTGGAACCTCTAAGTCCAAGTAAACTGCCAAACAAGTAAATAAGATACTGATGATAATCATCCCTACTTCTTTAACAGTTAAACGTTTAAACAATTTAACCATTCGCTTCTCCTTTTTCTAATTTTTCAATATTCTGGTAAAATTTTCCCATTACCTGAAAAAAAGTCACCAAATCTTCTTCTGAAATGCCAGTCAATAAGCAGCGATCCATCTCATCAAAGAAATCCCGAATTTTATTCATGCGCTCTTTTGATTCTGATGTCAAACGAATAATCTTAGCGCGTTTATCTGCTTCACTCACTTCCAGATAAATCAAGCCATTTTTAACCATTCGCTTCATTAAATTACTAGCAACTGACTTGGTAATTCCCAACTCCTGCTCAATATCTTTAATAAAGGTCATCTTGCCACAATCTTCTCGGTGATTCACAAAATGCAATACTTGCCCTTGTGGACCCGCCATAAATTCAATCCCTCGCTCTTTAGCAATTTTTTGAATCATCAGATGCGTCTTTCGTCCAAATCGCTTGAATTCCAATAATGGTTTTTCCATTTTGACGTCCTTTCAATTAGTTCTCCAGAGAACCAATTAGTTTTCATGGGAACTATTTTACTACAATTCAAATGAATGTCAAGCAATAAGTTTCTATGAGAACTATTTTTATTAAAATAAAATAGCTGACCAAAAATTAAGCCAGCTATCCTTATTTTTTATATAAGACGTTTACTTTTCAGCTCTGTCATATTTTCCAGTATGAAGCTCTGTGATACTATCATGCCCTGGCAACTCTGGTAAACCTAAAGAATCCTCACGAGTAAAGGCTTCACGCAAACCAGATGTCCAGGCGGTTTGCTCTAGTTGTTCTGGACTAATTTGGTGTACAATTTCATTGCCACGACCTTCTTTTATCTTTTGCCCAAACAATGGATCAATCAATGTTCCGCGACCAACTGCAATCAAATCAGTCGGAGTCTGTGCAATCGCATCCTGCGCTTCTTCCTCGCTAAAGACACCACCAACAATAATTAGCTTAGTTTGATTATCTAGAATTGATTTAAAATGCTCAGCATAAGTCCGATCAGAGCCAACAGGTTTTGACGCATATCCTTCCCAGAGCGACAGATGAATGTAATCCAACTCATATTTGATGACTTCTCGAATCAAGGCTTGGGCTTCTCTGTAACTATAACCGACCTCATCTCCGTGAATTTCTTCAGGACTGATCCGATAGCCTACGATAAAATCTTTTGGTGCATATTCTTCTACTACTCGTTTCACTTCTTTTACGACCGCAAGAGGAAAAGCCATGCGTTTTTCTAAAGAACCGCCCCATTTATCCTCACGCACATTTGAGAAACTTGAAAAAAATTGCTGCAAGAGATAATGATTTGCGCCATGAATTTCCACTCCTGAAAAACCAGCTTCAATAGCACGCTTAGTGGCACGTCCAAAATCTTTAATAATTCCTTCAATCTCAGCATTCGTCATTTCACGAACTGGATAAGACAAAAATGAAAAATCAAGAGCACTGGGTGCCAAAACCTCCTCACCTTTAACAGCGCGACCAGAAGCTTCGCGACCACCATGATGAATCTGTAAAATAGCTTTGTTGCCATTTTTCTGCAAGGCTGCCGCAATCTTTTTAGCTCCCTCTAGATGCTCATCGGAGTAAATTCCTAATTGTTCAGGATAACCTGGTCTAGAGCAAGGCCCACCTGACTCACTCACATAATGGTATTCAGCAATCAATAATCCTGCAGCTTGCGAACGAGCATGATAATAACGCAAGGTATCATCAGACACAAAACCACCTTTCAAACCACTAAAGGTTAGCATTGGTGGCATAACCAAACGACTAGAGAGCTGAGCACCATGACGGAATTGAACCGTATCTATAAGACTTTTTGACATGATAAATCCTCCTTAAAATTTTAATTTTTGATTCCACTATTATTTTATTAAAGCCATTATCGCAGATAATCACTCATTTAGCTAAGCCTATTCCCTAGACTTCATTTCCAGAAAATCCACTTTTTGCATCACAAATAAACCATTCTCGACACTTTTTTAAACTATAAACATTGTTCATCAAGATTCATTCGACAAAACTTACAAAATTCGAGCATTTCTCCACTATTGGTCGATTTTCTCCGACATAGCATATATTACACGTTTTTCTATATCAAAATACCTTCCAAGTGATCCAATTCATGCTGACAAATTTGTGCTGGAAAATCTTTCAAAATCAGAGTTTGCTTTTGCCAATTTCGATCCAAATATTCAACCGTAATCTCCTTATAACGCGTCGCCAGGCAACTTCCCACAAGTGACAAACACGATTCTTCTACTTGGTAAGGTGATACTTTCTTTTTCAAAATAGGATTGAACATGATAACAGGCACCATACCATACATAAAAATAATCGCTCGTTTTTGCACCCCAATCATATTGGCCGCCATTCCGACACACCTATCTTGATTTGCATTTAAAGTATCTAATAAATCCTGACCAATTTTGATATCTTCTTCGGTCGCTAATTGCGCTTTCTGTTGTAAAAATAATCGATCTTTTACAATTGGTTTAATCATTTTCCTCCTCATTAAAAAAGAGCAAGTTCATTCAATATCCTTTTACTTGCTCTCAATTCACTTGATTATCCTTTGGCTTTTTCACTGACTTTTTTAGCTAAGACAAAATTTCCAAGTGTTGCTGAGCCATTTCCAGCAACAGCTGGTGTCACAATATAGTCGCGCACATCAGGTACTGGCAGATAACCGTTCAAAAGAACAGTGAATTTTTCACGAACGCGATCCAGCATATGCTGTTGCGCCATAACCCCTCCACCAAAGACAACAACATTGGGACGGAAAGTCACTGTTGCTTGAATAGCCGCTTGTGCAATATAATAAGCTTGAATATCCCAGACAGAGCTGTTTAGTTCTATATTTTCTCCTCGAATGCCAGTACGAGCCTCTAAGCTAGGCCCGGCAGCCAATCCCTCCAAACAACCATTATGGAATGGACAAACGCCATTAAATTCTTTCTCTACATCCATCGGGTGTTTCGCAACATAATAATGCCCCATCTCAGGATGACCCGTTCCACCAACAAATTCACCACGTTGAATAGCACCAGCACCAATACCTGTTCCAATCGTATAATAAACCAAATTTTCAATACGACCACCAGCATTGTTTCGTGCTACTATTTCACCGTACGCAGAGCTATTAACATCTGTCGTAAAGAAAATCGGTACATTCAATGCACGCCGCAAAGCACCGACAATATCAACATTTGCCCAGTGTGGCTTGGGTGTCGTTGTAATAAAACCATACGTTTTTGAATTTGGATCAATATCAATCGGTCCAAAAGAACCAATTGCCAATCCCGTCAAATTCTCAAAGCGTGAGAAAAATGCAATTGTTTTATCCAATGTTTCAATCGGTGTAGTCGTTGGAAATTGCGTTTTCTCAACCACTTCAAAATTGTCGCCACCAACTGCACAAACAAATTTTGTACCACCAGCCTCTAAGCTTCCATACAATTTTGTCATTTCAAAACCTCTTTATATTTTGTTTTATTCTCTCTTCATTATAGCATATATTCATGTCACTTCTGAGTACAAATTTCAGTTATTCTTCTCTTTTTCAAAGAAAAGCGAACAAACATTCATTTGCTCGCCTTATCTTACATTAAGCTTTCAACTCAATGACAGCCTCTCCCTTAGTTACCGCACCCTCTGCAACAGGAGTGACAGAAACATAATCAGCTGTATTTGTGACAATCACCATAGTTGTATCATCGAGACCAGCAGCTGCAATTTTAGTAGCATCAAAGGTTCCTAGAACATCACCTGCTTTGACCTTATCCCCTTGAGCAACCTGTTGATTAAATCCTTCACCATTCATTGAAACAGTATCAATACCAACGTGAATCAAGATTTCAGCACCATTTTCCGTTTTCAAACCATAAGCGTGACCAGTTGCAAATGCAATCGTTACTTCTGCATCAGCAGGAGCATATACAACCCCTTCACTAGGTTTTACTGCGATTCCTTGTCCCATAGCACCACTTGAGAACACTGGATCATTAACATCTTTCAAATCAACGATTGAACCAACGATTGGAGAAAGGATTGTTTCATCAGTAAGAACTGGCGCAGCAGCTTCATTTGCTTCGACTACTTCTTTAGCTTCAGTAACTTCTTCTGTATCTATAGCTGCTTCTGTTGCAAATACAGAAGCAGCTTTTGTTTTTCCATACATATAAGTCAGGGTAAAAGCAACTGCAAAACTAATCAATTCACAGATAACGTAAAAAGGAATGGACTTAGCATAAATTGAAAGAAAACCTAAGAATCCTGCCGACCCAAGCGAAACCGCCACTACTTGGAATAATCCTGCAACTCCAGCTGCGACTCCTGCACCAATTAGTGCGCAGAAGAATGGGAAACGATATTTCAAGTTAACACCAAAGAGAGCTGGCTCAGTAATTCCAAGAAGTGCAGATACTCCTGCAGATGAAGCAAGTCCCTTCGTCTTAGAATTTTTAGTCAATGCCCAAATCGCAAAAGTGGCAGCCCCTTGAGCTACGTTAGCCATTGAAGCAACAACAAAGATAAAGTCTCCATGCCCACTTCCATTTCTCCATGCTGACAGTAATTGGGTTTCGATTGCTGGGAAACTTTGATGCAATCCAGTCATAACAATAAGAGAATAAGTTCCTCCAAAAATGGTCATACCGATAAAACCTGTTGTATTGTACAACCAAACAATTGCATCTGTGATTCCGTTAGAAACAAACAACATTATTGGTCCTACAACTGTAAAGGTAAGAAATCCAGTAATCATTACTGAAAGCAGCGGAGTAAACGTAAAGTCAACCGCTGAAGGTAATTTCTTATGGAAAAATTTTTCTAAGTGAGACAAAATCCAAATGGCAGCCAACACTGGAATCACTTGGTACATGTAATTCGTTTGTGTTACATGATAACCCAAAATATTCCAAAACTTTTCTGCACCACCAAGACTTGGGGTAGTCATAATCATTCCAATTGCAGCACCCAGAAATTGATTTGCACCAAAACGTTTTGCTGCGGAAATTCCAACAAGTACAGGTAAGAACATGAATGGAGCTGCTGACATTAGTTGAATCATGTCAGAAATTCCCTTAATATTTGGATACTGTTCTATCAATGATTTAGCGCCAAACAAACCTCCAGATGTGAGGAAGTTATTCAATGCCATTAACAATCCCCCAGCAACAAGTGCTGGAATAATTGGAACAAAAATATCTGATAAAAGTTTAATCAATACCATCAATGGATTGAATTTTCGATCTTTTACAGCTATTTGTTTTAAATCATCGGTTGAAACTTCCTTCAATCCAGTTTCTTTAATAATTTCAGCATAAACAAAATTGACATCCCCAGGTCCAATAATGACTTGATATTGTCCATCTGTTTTAAAAGTCCCTTTAATATCCGCGCTATCATCAAGAGCGTTTTGATTAACCTTAGTATCGTCTTTTAATACAAGACGAAGACGTGTAGCACAGTGAGCAACTGCAACAAGGTTATCTTTTCCTACTGCTTCAATGACTTCGGAAGCTACTTTACTATAATCCATAGCAAAATCTCCTTATTGAAAATAATTAACTTTTATGAAAGCGATTTAATCGCTCCTACGACTATTATTTTAACATGATTTAAAAATATGTCAAGCGTTTTGCAGAAATTTTATTTTTTTTCTGCTAAAAAGTTGATTTTTCTAAAGAAAACGTTTACTATATAAGTAAGAAAACTATATTGGAGGATAAAAGATTGGCTTGGACAACCGAACAACACTACAAACGTTATGAAAACTGGACAACAGATGAAATCAATCAAATAAAAGAAAATATTGAAAAATCCCCTTGGCGTACTAGTTACCATGTAGAACCTCAGACAGGATTACTCAATGATCCAAACGGCTTCTCTTATTTTAATGGTAAATGGATTGTGTTCTATCAGAACTTCCCTTTTGGAGCAACCCACGGTCTAAAATGCTGGGTACAGCTCGAAAGTGATGATTTAGTCCATTTCACGGAAACTGGTGTACGAGTTCTACCAGATACGAAACTGGATAGCCACGGCGCCTACTCTGGCTCTGCTATGCAGTTTAATGACAAGCTTTTCCTTTTTTATACCGGAAATGTTCGCGATGAAAATTGGGTACGCCACCCATACCAAATTGGAGCATTGCTGAATAAAGAAGGGAAACTCGAGAAGATTGATAAAGTCTTGATTGAGCAACCAAAAGAAGCTACAGATCACTTTCGCGATCCACAGATTTTCAATTATAAAGGCCAGATTTATGCCATTGTTGGTGGCCAAACTCTGGATAAAAAAGGGTTTATCAAGCTTTATAAAGCAGTTGAAAACAACTATACAAACTGGGAAGAAGTCGGCGATTTAGACTTTGAAAATGACAATACAGCCTACATGATGGAATGCCCCAATCTTGTATTTATTGATGAAACACCTGTTTTGCTCTACTGCCCTCAAGGTTTATCAAAAGAAGTTACTCCTTACGACAATATTTTCCCAAACATGTATAAGATAGGTCAATCGTTTGACACAGCAAAGACAGCAATTGTCGATCCGAGTCCTCTGCAAAATTTAGATTATGGATTTGATTGCTATGCCACCCAAGCTTTCAATGCTCCAGATGGCCGTGTCTTAGCAGTCAGCTGGTTAGGTTTGCCGGACATCGCTTACCCATCTGATCGTTTTGATCATCAAGGAATTTTCTCGCTTGTCAAGGAATTAACACTAAAAAAAGGAAAACTCTATCAATATCCTGTCCAAGCAATCCAAAACCTGCGAAAAGAGAATAAAGTATTCACCAACCAAGCAAAAACAAAAAATAGCTATGAACTGGAATTAGAATTTGCAAGTGATTCACAAACTGAAATCGTCCTCTTTGCAGATCAAAAACAAAAAGGCCTCCGTATTCGCTTCGACATCAAACATGGTCAAGTAACAATTGACCGTAGTGAAGCTGGCGAACAATATGCTCTTGAATTTGGGACAGTTCGCCGCTGTATGATTGAAAACCAAACTACAACTGCCTCAATTTTCATTGATAAGTCAGTTTTTGAAATTTTTATTAACAAAGGAGAGAAAGTATTTTCAGGTCGTATTTTCCCACATAATGACCAAAACGGCATTTGTATCACTGAGGGAAATCCAACCGGAACTTACTATGAATTAGATTATGGTCGCAAAGTTAACTGATGTTGCAAAAATTGCCGGAGTTAGCCCAACAACTGTTTCCCGTGTGATTAACAAAAAAGGCTACCTCTCAGAAAAAACAATCACAAAAGTAACTGAAGCTATGCGAGAATTAGGCTACAAACCTAATAATCTCGCTCGCAGCTTACAAGGAAAATCCGCTAAATTAATTGGATTGATCTTTCCAAATATTAGTCATATATTTTATGCTGAACTCATTGATAAATTAGAACACGAGTTATTTAATAAAGGTTACAAAACAATTATCTGCAACAGCGAACACAATTCGAACAAAGAAAAAGAATATCTGGAGATGCTAGAAGCCAATCAAGTCGATGGCATTATCTCTGGCAGCCATAACTTAGGCATTTCGGATTATGACCGCGTAACAGCCCCTATTATCTCTTTTGACCGCAACTTGTCGCCTTCTATCCCTGTTGTATCTTCCGACAACTATGCTGGTGGAACCCTAGCCGCAGAAACATTGGTCAAATCTGGATCTAAAAAGATTATTATGATTACCGGAAATGATAATTCCAATTCACCAACAGGTCTCCGCCATGCAGGCTTTGCCTCTATCCTACCAACCGCTCCTATTATCAATGTATCTAGCGACTTCTCCCCCATTCGTAAAGAAATGGAAATCAAAAATATCTTAAAAAATAGAAAACCTGATGCTATTTTTGCGTCAGATGATTTAACTGCTATTTTAATCATGAAAGTCGCTCAAGAACTGGGGGTCAACATCCCAGAGGAACTAAAAGTTATTGGTTATGACGGAACTTATTTTGTGGAAAATTACTATCCACAGCTCGCCACTATTCAGCAACCATTAAAAGATATAGCTTGCTTACTGGTCGATTTATTGTTGCGAAAAATTGAAGGAGAAGAAATTCCAACAACTGGTTACTTCTTACCTGTTCATCTATCTTCAGGTAAAAGTATTTAATACTGTAAATAGTGAAAACCCACTTAAGCTTTCTTCATACTTAAGTGGGTTTAATCTTTATTCGTTTCCTATGGACTTCTATTAATTATTCTACAAGGAGAAACTCATCAATTGCCTGAGCGCAGCCATCATGATCATTATCAGCTACAATGACATCCGCCAATCCTTTAATACTCTCATTAGCATTTCCCATAGCAATACCCAAGCCTGCTTCACGAATCATACTTTCATCATTATCTGCGTCACCAACAGCAATGATCTGTTCCATAGGGAGTTGCAAATATTGAGCCAGGTGAGCTAAACCTTGCCCTTTTTCAACACCCCGCGCTGTTAGTTCAAGACCACTTACTTCTGATTTTATCATGGCAATATCCTCAGATAACAAAACCTCATACGATTGATCTCGCTCATTAGCTGTTAAGTGATAAATATTGATCTTACCAAAATTTTCTCTTTCCTTTGCTAACAAATCACAGATATTATCTACTAATACCGCTGTTTCATCATAAAGTTCAGTATAAATTTCCATATAGTAGTTCGCAATGTTCTCAAAATTAGAGCGCTGAAGATAGCCTTGTCCATTGATTACACCGACCACCATTAAATCGTGAGCTTCTGCCAACGCCTTCACTTTATCCACTACAACAGCAGGTAATGTTTGCTCCGCTAAAGTTTGCTTCATTTCCAAATCATAAATCAATGCACCACTAGCAAGAACGGCATAGCGAATCCCTTGCAAATCTTTTTTATAAAGACCTAGTTCTGACAGAGAGCGCCCTGTTGAAAGTGCAACTTGTTTTCCAGCTGCATGCGCTCTGTCAATAGCTGCAATACTACTTTTAGCAATCGTCTTTTGACTGGTCAAAAGCGTTCCATCCATGTCAAATGCAATCAATTGATACATAACATTTCTCCTTTTTCTACTAAATTCAGTATAGCATAAAATCTAATAGAAAAGGAGAAAAAAATAACAAATCACTTCAAAGTTCATTTGAAGTGATTTTAATCTATCAACAAAGTCGAGGGCAAATTATAATTCCTTATTATACTTTTCAACTTCTGCTTTATTAGCCCAGACAAAGTGCCCCGGACGAATTTCAACCATTTCTGGCTTATCTACTGAATAATCATGTTGATCAGCATCGTAGACTTTCAATACTTTCTTCCGTTCCAAAATCGGATCCGGAATTGGGACAGCTGACAATAAAGACTGAGTATAAGGATGGATTGGATTATTGAAGAGTTCTTCTGTTTCAGCAACTTCAACAATCACTCCCTTATAAATAACAGCAATCCGATCTGAGATAAAACGCACTACAGAAAGGTCATGAGCAATGAAAAGATAGGTCAAGCCCAGATCTTTTTGGAATTTCTTAAGAAGATTTAAAACTTGAGCACGAACAGACACGTCAAGTGCTGAAATTGGCTCATCGGCAATCACAAAGTCTGGTTCCATAACAAGCGCACGAGCAATCCCAATCCGCTGACGCTGACCACCCGAGAATTCATGCGGATAGCGAGTTAAATGCTCTGACAACAGCCCTACCTCATGAATAATATCTTTTACTTTTTTCTGACGTTCTTCTTCATCTTTAAACAGATGGAAATTATACAGACCTTCTGAAATAATGTAATCAACCGTCGCACGTTCATTCAAACTAGCAGCAGGATCTTGGAAAATCATCTGAATTTTGCGAATGATTTCTGATTCTTCTTCTTTTGATTTCTTACCATTGATTCTTTTTCCATCAAAGAAGATATCTCCCTTACTAGTATTATTCAAACCAATAATCGCGCGTCCGATTGTTGTTTTACCAGAACCGGACTCTCCTACAAGCGAAAACGTTTCTCCTTTATTGATAAAGAAATTAGCATTTTTAACAGCAACAAATTTCTTGCTTCCTTCTCCGAAGGAAATCTCCAAATCTTTAACTTCTACTAATTTTTCAGACATTTCCTTCCTCCTAAGCATTTAAATGGGCAAATCCCATTTTTGAGCTAATTTTTTCGTGTAAATCATCAATAACAGCAGGTTTATTCACTTTTGGAGCATTTTCATGAAGCAACCATGTTTTTGCCCAATGCGTATCTGATACATAGATTTGAGGCGGTTTTTCCTCAAAATCAATTTCCATTGCATAGTCTGAGCGGAGAGCAAACGCATCTCCTTGTAAATGTGAATAAAGAGACGGTGGCGTACCAGGAATAGAGTACAGCTCCCCTTTATCGTCTGCCAACTGTGGTAAGCTTGATAACAAACTCCAAGTATACGGATGACGTGGATCATAAAAGACCTCTTCTACTGTACCATACTCGACGATTTCTCCAGCATACATAACAGCAACCTTATCCGCAATACTTGCTACTACTCCAAGGTCGTGGGTGATAAAAATAGTGGTGAACTGATACTCTTGTTGCAATGATTTCAACAAATCAATAATTTGCGCTTGAATGGTAACATCCAGTGCTGTCGTAGGTTCATCACAGATTAGAATATCCGGACGACAAGCAAGCGCAATGGCAATAACAATCCGTTGACGCATTCCTCCTGAATATTGGAAAGGATACTCACTAAAACGCTTTTCAGCATCAGGAATACCGACCTTATTCATATAGTCAATAGCCATTTCCTTCGCTTCTTTTGCCGTTTTCTTTTGATGTTTTACAATAACTTCTGTAATCTGGCTACCAATCGTATTAATCGGATCTAAACTTGTCATTGGATCTTGGAAAATTGTCGCAATTTTAACACCACGAATAGGTTCCCAATCCTTATTAGATTTCAATGTTGTCAAATCTTGTCCACGATAGTTAATCGATCCTTGCGCTACTCGACCATTATCCTCTAACATTCCAGTAAAGGTTTTTGTCAAAACGGACTTACCAGAACCAGATTCTCCTACAAGCGCAAGAACTTCACCTTCGATGAGGTCAAGCGAAACGCCCCGAATAGCTGTTAAAACTTTGTCACGAACATCAAATTCCACGACAATATCGCGAGCAGTCAATATTACATTTTTTTCTTGTGTCATATTTACTCCTATCTATGTGTACGTGGATCACTAGCATCCGCTAAGTTTTGACCGACAACGAATAATGAAAGGGAAACCAAGATTAAAGTTGTCAATGGAATCCAGAAAAGATATGCATTTGTTGTAACGTTTTGTGAATAATCTGAAATCAAACGCCCTAAACTTGGCACCGTCACAGGAAGCCCCAAACCAAAGAAAGATAGAAAGGCTTCGTATGAAATGAAACTTGGTAGTAATTGTGAAGCAGTAGTCACAATGACAGAAACCAATTGTGGCATAATATTTTTCACAATAATTTTAAGCGGTGGCGTTCCCAAGGTACGACTGGCGAGGTTGTATTCTAAATCACGATAACGTAGAATTTGGATACGAATGTTGTAAGCAATCCCAATCCAACCAGTAATCGTCATGGCAAAAATCAAATTCCAGAAACCTGCACCGATTGAGTACGTCAAGACAATGACAATCAAAAGCGGTGGGATGTTAGAAATAATATTATAAATCTCAATCATCACACGATCGACAGTTTTTGAAATTCCCCAGATACCACCAATAACAATACCAATCACAAGGTTAATCACGGTTGCAATAACTGAAATAAGAATAGAGTTACGTGCTCCAAACCACACTCCGTCAAAGAGGGATTTCCCGTTACTATCTGTACCAAACCAATATTGAGCATTCGGTTTGATATAACGAGCACTAAAATCATTTACTTTACTTACATCATTAAAATCGAAATTTGAAAAAATCGGATAGATGAAACTCATCAAAACAATTGCAACAAGAATACCCAACATAGCAATTGTTGATTTTTTCCTTAAGAATTGACGCATAACAGATTTCCAGTAAGAATAAGCTGGTGCATCAATTATTTCAGAGGCAAAATCATCGCGTTTTACAAATGTGAACTTACTTTTATCAATTGTAGCCATTATTTACCTCCTTTTGATGTTAATTTAATACGTGGGTCAAGCATGGTCATCAGAATATCACCCAATAGAAGAGCAAAGATAGATAGACATGTAAAGATAAATACAAGACCAACGACCATAGAATTATTAGATGCTTTGACAGAGTCAATCAGCATTTTACCCATTCCAGGGAAAGCAAAAATTGTTTCAGTCAAGGTTGCACCTGTGATAACTCCAATAATAGCACCAGGTATGCTGGATACAAGTGGTACCATAGCGTTTTTAAAAATATGTTTATTTGAAATTTCTTGTTCAGAGAGACCTTTTGCTCGAGCAAAACGAACAAAGTCTTGTGATTGCAGGTCAATCATATAACGGCGAATCCAAACAGCAGTCCAAGGCGCACTCAACAGTCCAAGAATGACTGCTGGCAGCACATAAGAACGCCAATCTCCTGCACCTAAAATAGGGAAGGAGTCTGGCAATCCTATTGCTGAACCAATCAAGCGAATGATATAAACCAAAGCAATAGTTGGCAGCGACATTAAGAAAGTCAAAGCACCAGTTGAAATACTGTCAAACAATGTATTCTTAAAACGAGCCATATAAGAGCCTAACGGCACAGCGATTAAGTAAGACAATGCTAGACCAATCAAACCAACAATTGAAGAACTTACAAGCATTGATGGATACTGATAGTTGCTTTCTGTTGCTGTATAAGGATCGTCTTTCCCGTAATTAGCAACATCTCGCACATCAGCGTGTTTTGGAGACTTATAGGTACGCGTGTAAATATTAACAGACGATGTTTTCTTTCCTGTTGGAAATTGAACTTCTGAAGTCTGCGTTTGACCTTGCCCTTGTGAAATAACTTGTAGAACAGGGAGATTTGCATAGGTTGGATAAGATGTTCCCAAATTTAATCTTACAAAATTTTGATGGATAAATGGAAATTGACTGTTGAAATATAACAAGTATTTATGTTTCGTTCCAGAACCAACAACAGACCAACCAATAGCAGGATCATTTTCAATACGAAGATAACGCTTCAAGTTTGGATTAGAAGCATCTTTCACAGCCCCTGTATGATCAATTTGAATCAAATTACCATAGAAACCAAGAACGCGTTCATAAACCGGAACCTCTCGAGTTGCATAAAATTGCTTACTTTCTTTGAATTGCTGCAATTTCCAACCACGCCCCAACTTTTTGATGTAAGCTTCATAGATTTTTTTATTTGCATTAGTAGGTTCTACTGTTACAGAAGGATTCTCTTTACTAGCTTTTTCTTGTAATTCCTTCGTATCATAGTAGTCAATGTAACCCATACGCTCAAAAATTGTATTTTCATAATTAGTCTTTTTATCAGGAGTTGTAGCTATTTTATTATAGTTTGGATCCTGTTTAAAAATCAACTTTCTTGGCACCATAGTATAGATAATGGTGTAAGTCAATGTTGTTACCATGAAAATAGATACTAAAGAGCGTAAGATACGCATAAAAATATATTTCTTCATTTACCGTTTCCTTTAAAATCCCAAAAGAACTTTCTCCCCTGTTAGAGAAAGTTCTGATGAGAAGTTTATTTTACATGATCTGCTAATTCTTTGGTATTTACTGATTTAGCATGAGTCACATCAGATATTCTACTTCAATCACTATGATTAAGTTATTAAACCTAACCTGTCAGTCAAGACCGAAGGAAGAGCTAGAAAAATGTCACGCGTCACGACAAATATCTATTTTCGATTTTAGAATACCTTCAATTTTAAACTGATTGTTTAAAATTATACCACAATTCTAGTCAATTGTAAAATCAATTGTCAGAATAGAATGTGGTAAACTTTTGTAGAAAAAACAATATTTAAGTTAAAGGAGAGTTGATTTTTAGCAAATTTTTCAAAAAAAGACTGAACAA
>NZ_ATFK01000008.1 GCF_000413475.1 Streptococcus intermedius SK54 = ATCC 27335
TTGTTCAGTCTTTTTTTGAAAAATTTGCTAAAAATCAACTCTCCTTTAACTTAAATATTGTTTTTTCTACAAAAGTTTACCACATTCTATTCTGATAAGACCTGAATTTTCTACATATAGCTATGATGAAAAAAGAGATTACTTTATCAATCAAGTTTTTCCTAGCTATCGAGCTAGTTTAGATGTTAGCGAGACTTCTCTTCCACTGTTTCCGAGTAAAAAAGAAGTCCATAGTAAAGGAAGCATTCGTATCCCTGCAATTTCTATTCAAAGAGATGAGTTGCAGCAACAAAGACAAATTTCTCATCCTTTGAAAAAAGTTTATCTTATTTTAGGAATAATCGGTAGCTTACTCTGTTTATCTTTAGGGGTCAATACTTGGTTACTAGCTAATCAAAAGCAAGCCGATCAACAAATCCATTTTTTGTATAAAGAGTTGAAAAAAACAACTCAATTACAAAAGCAGGAGCATCAGTTGGATGTTTTTAGTCGCTATTTTCTACCAAGTTACTATTCTAATAACAAGCAGTTATTGACTGATTTTTTGGATAAAGGGAATGCAAAATATACAGTTCCAAAAGAAGGAACCTTGCAATCTGTTATTCTGGAAAAAATCAGCTATGAAGCGGGTGAATATACAGCAACCTATGTTCTTGCCTTAAAGCGAAACGATGGAATCAAGAGTATTCGATTAACTCTCGTTGCTAAAGAAAAGAAATCCAGTCCCTATGGCTTTGTCATTACTAAAGAACCAATAGAAACAGCTTATATAAAATCAAAAAAATAAAAGAAAAGGAAAATTAAAATGAAGAAAAATAAACTATTAACAATGCTAAGTATTTCAACAATTATATTGGCAAATGCTGGAATAGTCTTAGCGGATGCACCAGTCGTTCCAGTAGATCCAAGTACTTCTACTGAAGTAACTCCGAAGCCTGAAACACCAGCTGAACCAAGTCTTCCGGTTCCAGAAAAACCTGTTGAACCTTCTATACCAGAAAAGCCTATTGAACCAACTCCGGAAAATCCTGGTACAAAACCAAGTGATTCGGTGGTTCCTTCAGATCCGGCTAATCCTTCTACGAAACCTTCAACAGAACCAGAAAAGCCTATTGAACCAACGCCAAATCCAAGTACCCCTTCTTCAGGAGATAAGAAGGATGAAGAAAAAACCAAACCCGAAGAAAAGCCGGATAAAAAGCCAGCCGAAGAGCGGCCAAAAACAACGGATGAGGCAAACCAAGCTGGTAAAAGCCAAATTGGAACAACCTCAACTGCTACGGGTCAAGTGGTGCAAGATGTAGCTCCAAATAAACCAGTCACGACAAATTCAGGAGTTACAATTGTTGGGGTTCAAGATAGTAATCCAATTATTGCAAATGCAGACGGTACAACTTCTGTTGTTTCAGCTGCTTCCATTGGAGCAACAGTTAATCCGGATCAAACGGTTTCCGTGACGACTGCTTCAGGTGAATTAAAGACATTGCCTAAAACAGGTGAGAAAGCATTCATTAGTTCTCTGCTATCACTGATTGGTCTATCTTTGCTTGTAGTAGGAACAAAATTAAAAAAATTATTTTAATAAAATTTAAGGAGAAATCAAAAAAATGAAATCAAAGAAAACGAAAACTTATGGATCAATCCGTAAAATCAAGGCTTATGGAACTTGTGGTGTTATTTTAGGCTTGGCTGCCTTAACAATCGCGACTAGTCAGACAGGCTATGCGGATCAGGTAGAGGGTAAAACACAACCAAAACAAGAGCTTGTGACGAATTCAACTGCAGGGACTGTTCGTCAAGCTCAATTGAATGAAGTCGTTACCAAAGCCAAAAACGAAGGTGTAAAAGTCGTCCAAGACCCAACCGTGGATAAAGGAACGGTAAGTTCTTCTGAAGTGAATAAAGTCCAAGCAGAAATTGCGGCAGACCAAACTCATCAAGCTGCACAGATTGACCAAACAACAGCAGACTATGTGAAGGCAAAAGCAGAGCATGAGAAAGCTGTTGAAGCTGTTAAGCACCAAAATGCACAGATTGAGGCAGAAAATAAAGCTTTACAAGAGGCGCATGACAAGGCTGCTAAAGCAGGTCAAGAGGCCAATCAAGCTGCTGCAGCCGCAAAAGAGAAGGTAAAAGCTGAGTTTAAGGATGCGGAAGTGTCTGAAAGCTCGAAAACTATTCCTGTTGATCCAACTTCTAAGGAATCATATGATCATTACACAAAAGAAGTTGAAAAAGTAAAAGCGGACAATCAACAAGCTACTGATAATTATCTTGTAGAAAAACGCAAAGAAAATAAGGAGATTGAAGATACCAAGGCTTATAATGAAGCGGTGCGCAAGCGGAATGCAGCAGGTAAAATTAAAGTAGAAGCTGAAAATAAAGAAATTGATGCCTTTAATAAACAAGTGGCAGAAACCAATCAAGCTGAAAAAGAACGATTTGAAAAGGAAAAAGCACAAGCTGAAAAGGACAAAACCAAAGACGGTCATTTAAGTGAGGTCGCAACACAAGGTCTTGTCTTTAAGGAGGAAGCCAATGCTCAAGTCTCTGTCAAAGGAGTGAAAAGTTATTTGAGTGCAGAAGGTCTTAAAAAAGCGTTTGAAGATATCACAAGAAACTTAGGGGCTAGTGATTTACAACAATATGTGACGTATTTTGCTCAAACCTTTGGAGATGACTTAAAGATTACGAATGATCCAAGTCGTTTATCCTCTCACTTTGAACTTTATACGCCTCAAGGTGGAAATGTTTATTCAAACAATAAGTTTGGAGCCGTCAATGCCAAGGTAGGTCAAACGGTGACGGTGACCTATGATAAATTGGAACATTCTTTTTATAAAGGAAAACCCATTTCCCGTATGGAATTGGATGTAACTGTTCAACCGAATTCAGAAAATATTCAAGAGGATGTGGTCATTGGGGTGTCCCAAAATCCAGCAAAAGGGATTGAAATAGCCGCTCGTTATCAGGATAAAACAAAGGATTATAAATTGAATGTTAGTTTGAAACCTCGTTTTTATGACCAAAATGGTCAATTAATTGTCTTTGAAGATCAACCGAATGAAACCAAAGGCTTGCTTTCCATTTCAAGCTTAAATGCTTATAAGAATCACGTGGAAACGATGCGTCCGTCTGATACAGCACGCTTTATTCCTATCTCTGGCTCCTCCATTGTTAAACATGGGAATGGCTTAGTCTATTCAAATGAAGAGGACAATAGTAACGGTCATCATTTCGGGCTAGACGGACATAATATTATTGATCATACAGAAAGTCCTTATTTCTGGTACCTGGCTGGTGCCGTAGCCTTGAAAGGGGGAAATCCAGAATATGGTTTAACGATTACTTCTTGGGACAAATTGGGGGATCGCAAAGGGGAAGGTCGGTTTACACCTTCTATTTGGTTCACGGTCACGAGTGATGTAATAGCTTCAGGAGTTCCGATAGCCCCAACTTATAAGACGCCGAAAGAACACAAGACCTTTACGCCGGAGCCTGAGAAAACAGTCCCAACTCCAAAAGTGAAATTAAGCTTAGTGACCGTCAATAGTGTTCCAGAACCAACTTTGAAACCAAAAGAAAAGGAACCAACTCCACCAGAGGTGCCAACCGTACATTATCATTTACATCGATTAACGGTAAAACCAGAAGCTCCACAACCTAAGAAACCAATTCCAGCACCGAAAGCACAAACACCAGCTTTGCCACAAACGGGGACAGCTTCATCCGTTGGATTGTCAGTTTTGGGAATGATTCTTGCAAGCTTTGGTCTGTTTGGTTTAAAGAAGCGAAATGAGGTGAAATAACATGCAAGAATTTATTGCTTATGGGCGAGTATCAAGCATTCCAAATGGTGCTTATGGTAAAACAGCTAAAGGTACTTCATTTTTTAAATTTGATTTTGTCTGTCATTCTAGTCAATTGGATAAAGATGGTAAACCGATCCCAAGTTTCTTTCATGTTCAAGTTTATGGGAAACAGGCTGATGTAATGTATGATAGTCTTTCAGTAGGTTCTCCAATTTTACTGAAAGGAGAAATTGTTCAAACTACTTACAAAAACGATCAAGGACAAAATCGAACTTACCAATACATTGCTCCATCGCTTCAAAATGGAATTACCTTCTTGGAAAGTAAAGAAGCAGCTATGCAACGTAAACAGGTTCAAGCTGGCAAAGCTTCTCATATTCCAGATGATCCAATTCCAATGGACGTAGATAGCCCATTCTAATCATTTCAAAACTAAAAAAGTTTTTAACACACAGGAATAAATTCTTGTGTGTTATTTTTGTATAAATGAGGTGCTGAGATAGGCATTCTAAGGCTTTGTTTATAATTTTTATGAAGAATGATTCACGAAAAATGCTTAAAATGGAATGTCAAATTACATATAAAGCTATTTAGTATTATATGTAATTTTTGATTTGTCCCATTAACACAAAAAAATTTTTTATTTTTTAAAATAGAAAGAAAATAGTAGAAAGGAAACGGAATGATGATGAAAGCTGAAGTCAATTCTGATGAATTACTAGCCGATTCTATTCAAATAGATAATTATTTGAAACAGAAGAAGAAATATTGTAGTACCATTTTTCTTCAGGATATGAAGAAAGAATTTTCTAGCTACCTACGGCGATATAATCAAGCATCTCCTAGTTTACAATTTAGAATTTTTCTCTTTACAGCCGTTTATGGTCAAAAAATTAAGAGAGTATTAGATGAAAGTGAGGAGTTAAGTTATGTTGAGTGTGCTTGAAATGATAGTTTATACTCTCATTCAGCTGGCAAAAGTGAATCTAGTGAATTTTCTTTTGTTCATGAGTGTAGGAATCTATGTTTTTTATAAAGGTTTTCGCTTAGTTATCCCTTTTTGGGGTCGAGGACTTCAAAGAATAAAGAATGTATTTGAACATCGAGAGGAGATAAAAGATCGCTTCAAAAAATGGAAAAAAGAACAGGAGAAGATTTGGAAAGGTCAGAAGAAAATCTCCTGGAAGCAAGTTCAGAATGCTTTAAAAAAGAATTTCTGGGGGACTATCAAGCAGAGTGTTTTATATTTGTTGTCATTTATGTTTCTAGTTGCTGGTAATCTGATTTTCCGTTTGTTTTATCATTTACCTTTTGTAAAGCAAGAGCGGAAACGATTTAACAAAGAAATGAAACCCATTCTGTATTTCAAGAATTATCGTAGCATGATTCTCATGGGATTGGGTTTTAGCTTGATTGCCCTTGTCTTGACAAATTACTTTGTTACGGTTATTCGAGCGGGACTACACTATTTATATTTACTCATTTCAAGCAGAAGTTTGGAAGCGAGCTTTGATATGAATAGTTTGTTAGTGAGAAATCTGTTCAATATTCGGGTTTATACGCTTGCTCCTATCTTAGCAATTCCTTTATTTCTGATTGGCGAATTACTTGCTTGGAAGTCTGCCTGGATCAACTTTGAGCAATATCGGGATTATAATGGGAATGAAAAAGGGGATGATCGCTTTGCGACTGAAAAAGAAGTTTATAAACAGTATAAGAAGATCCCGAATAAACAAAAGACATATCCAGAAAACGGTGGTTTTCCAGTTTTACATGAAACAAGAAATAATCTGGCCGGGTGGACATTGCGAACACAAATGATATACCAAAATAGACGGTTTAGTCGTTATCTGACGAATGCGGAAAAGATTTTAGGACTGCTTTCCATTCCTTCAGGCGACTATTATATTGAAGATGATACCATTAGTACTCTAGGTATTGGGATGACTCGTTCCGGTAAAGGGGAGGGAGTGATTGCACCAACCATTGACATCAATAGTCGAGCGGAAATCCAGCCTTCAATGATTATTGGGGATCCTAAAGGGGAACACTATCAGTCTTCTTATAAAACGATGCGTAAACGAGGCTATGCGGTTGAAGTTTTAAATTATCAAGAAATGGACTTTTCCATGAGCTTTAATCCTCTAGCATTAGCTGTAGAAGCCGCTAAAAAAGGCTATTATGAAATGGCTCAAACTCGTGTGAATGCGACCGCTCAAATGATTTATCCTAAAACAAAGGGTGGAGAGAAAGGCAATGCAGAATATTTCCGAAAATCCTCTGTGTCGCTCTTCAACGCTTTGACAATGGCGTTAATGGATCGTGCTCATGAAACAGCTCAAAATGGAGAAGCAGATGCCTGGGACACAATCACTATTCCAAATGTCGCAAAATTCCTGAATGAATTAGGTTCTGAAGAAGTTTTTGTCAATTCTCAAAATGAAATTGTAGAAAATCCAGAACAAGGGGATTTAGTTACCAAAAAGTCTAAGATTACAGTTTATTTTGATAATCTGAGAATGGTTAATCGAAAACAATTCTCTAAATTCAGAGCAATGGCAGACAATGAATTTCGAGCCTCTGCTTTTGGTGGAGATGAAACAAGAGGAAATATTTACTCTAGCATGATTACGGGATTGAATCTCTTCTTGCAAGATAATGTGGCAAAGATGACTTCCAAAAATTCCATTGATATGGCTTCAGTTGGTTTTCCACGTCGTTTATCCATCAAATTCCGTTCTAGTACAAGTGAGAGCTTAGAAAATACATTTGCCTATCAAACTGCTAAAGTGACGATTCTAAGTATCAAAAAATGGGGATTGAAGACGCAAGAAATTGTTCATGTCAAAGAACAAACAGCTTTGGTAGATGGTCACGGATATTTGAATTTTGTGATTGAGCCAAAACTACCAGACGAATTTCAAATCATTATTGACTTTGATTATGAAAACAATACGAATGATTGGGTTAGAAACCAACGCTTCACTCTTGCAGCTGAAAAAGTGTACCAAAAACATGGCAAAATTATTCAACTGGATTGCTATAGCAAGAAGAAAGTTTTAGATCATGTAGCAATTGTCTCCATTGATAAGCCAGATGGCACTTTGTTAGAGAAAGAAGATATTGAACTCATTTATTCGGATCAGCCAAAGGTGATTTATCTCGTCACACCTCCTCATCGATCAGAATACAATGCACTGGTTTCTATGTTCTTAGATCAACTCTTTAACGTCAATTATGAGTTAGCTCTTTCAAATGGCGGAAAGTGTGTCAATCGGATTTTGCATGTCCTAGACGAGTTTACTAACCTTCCAGCCATTCCTGCAATGGCGACTAAAATCTCCATTGGTTTGGGTCAAAATATTTTGTATTATATGTGGATTCAAAACTTAGAGCAGCTAGTTGATGTTTACGGAAAAGAAGTGGCAGAAACGATTAAAAATAACTGTGCCATTCACATGTATATTAAAACGAGTTCCGGTGATACAAATAAAGTCTTTAGCCAAGATTTGGGAACGCGAACGATTACTGTTCGCAGTAAGTCTGCCAATATCATTGATGAAGCAAATCCAAATGTTTCCTATCAAACGGAGAATCAACCTCTTCTCTCTCCTACGCAATTAGCTAAACTGCAAGAAGGAGAAGTTGTTATTTTCCGGTATATCAAGAATCGGGATAAGACTGGTTATAAAACAACTGCAGATCCTATTTTTGCACATGATAAAACTGCTTTTCCTTATCGTTATATGTTCCTTCAGGAAGAATTTGACCGTAGCTTGAAACTAGCTGATATTCCGGTTGATTGTCCTCATCGAGGGTTAGACCTGCAAGAAATTGCCGTAGATGCTTCAACAGCTTTAAACAATCTAATTGATTGGCGAGAACGCTTGAACAGTCGAATTGGTGCTGGTGAAGTCAATCCAAAACTAGCTACTCGCTATAGAAAGAAACCGACTATCACTCAAAAAGTCTATTCAACTGAAGAAGAACTCTATCATGCTTTAGCTCAAGAAACGATTTTTGGAGATGAAGACTACAACAATGATTATTCAGATTTATTTGTGGATGATGTTTCTTAGCGTCCTTCCTATCCTATATATTTTTCTATATAGGATAATACATAAAAAGTTATTTAACTATTGAAATAACCCAATCGTTCTGATATAATGAGCATGTATAGGAATTATAGAGGGAGAAAAACACATGAAGAAGAAATCGTTGTTTAGCTTGCTTACTTTAGTCGTCATGCTAGTGGCATTAGCTGCTTGTGGGTCTAAAGTAAATAAAAATGGTGTACCAAATATTCTGAAGGATAAATATACTGGGTATTCTACCTCACCTGGATATGATAGTTCTATTTTTTCAGAAGGTGGTAGCGAATTAGCCTTTGATAAGAAGGAGAATAAGATTACTAACTTAAATACCAATGAAAGTAAATATTTCAAAGTTTTTCCTAAAGATAAATTGAATTCCAAGGCGAAAGGTGTTTTGGTGAAACATGAAGAAGAATTAAAAGGAAAAGATTATTTTGTTATTGCAGTAGATAATGATAAAAAGACAATTACAGACAACCTATTGTATGGTGTAGTATTATCTGATGGAGGAAATACGATTCGAATTTTTGAGTTTGAAAGTGGTGCTAAAGCACCTAATTATTTGTATGATTTCACAGGTAAAACTAATAAATAAGGAAAAGTCTCAATTGAGGCTTTTTCTTTTGCCCTTTTTCTGAAATGTCCCATTAACACAGAAAAAATCATTATCCTTTAAAGTAAAGATACTTTTAAAGAAAGAAGGTATCTTTATTGAATTATCAGACTTTTTCAGATTTAATGAGAGATGTTCAGAAATTAGATGGTGACATTGTAGGTGATAACTCTCAAAAGCTAGCTCAGTTTTATTCCTATTGGTCTAACTATTTGGAATCTACTCCAGCTTTTCTATCTTTTATTGCTGCTGTTCCGGGAGGAATTGGAAAAGCCTTATACCAAATAACCGATAGCTTAGAACATGTTTTTAACAATATGTTTAAGCTCTTTGGTCTTTTTGGTTATTTAGGCGATCAGAAAACTATTATCGGACAATTCTTTTATTGGTTTCAAATTGTAGGGGTCACGATTTTCACATTGCTTTTAGTGGCAAGTGCTATCACAGGTGTCTTTACGAAGCCGACAAAGTACAAGAATGTGATAGTTAATTTTCTGTTGGTGACTTTTGTCACCTCTGTTATGCCTTTATCCCTTACAACGATTGCGACTGCTTTAGCGCAAGATGCTCAAACGATTCAAACGATTTCGGGAGACAAAGGGACACAATATTCCTCTCTTGCCATTCAGCCTATGAAAAATAATGTCGTGGATTTAAAAGTTCTAATTGATCATGATTTCAATACAGAATTATTCCCAATGGATGATTATGGTTATATTAAACCTGTTAAAGCGGGCTCTACCGCATTAAATAAGATTACAGATAGTAAGGATAAGCGAGATACACCAGACTTTGCGACAAAAATTGATTTTACAGATCATTATGGAGTTGATAATGCAGCCTTTTTGCACGAGTGGAATAAGAAAAAGCTTGGTATCAAAGGTTTATTACTTCATAAATTAAATGCAAATAAAGATGGTGTTGAAACAATAACAGAACACAGAATTATTGGTGGGTTGAATGCTTTTGAGCCGGTATATCTTCGCTATAAGGTTAACTGGATTGGCATGTTTATGCAGTATATTATTTTGATTATTTTGCTGATGAGTATGTCTATCAAGTTTGTCAAATCGGTCTTTGATATTATCATGGAAGCCGTGATTTCCCCAATTCAAGGCTATACTTCCCTTTCTTCCAGTAAGAAGTACAAGGAACTCCTACGAACGATAGGAGGGGCATTTGCTGGTATTATATTTGAAGTAGTTATTATGCGAATGACCTTAGAAATTTGTCGAGATTTACCAACCTTATCCGTGACCGCTATCACAAAACTTTCCGGTGGATTCTACGACGGATTGAACATGTGGGAACAATGTCTGGCCGCAAGTATCGTTTATATTGGTGTCTTCTTGGCAGCTATGCAGGGAGTGACCATGATTGAACGTTGGCTAGGTGTCTCAACAGGACATAGCGAGACAGCTCAACAATTGCTTGGTGCAATGATGATGGGAAATGCCTTTGCGACAGGTGCCGGTGCGATTGGTAAAGGTGGTTTCGCATTAGCACAAGGCGCTGGCAATATGGCAATGAAAACACCTGGAGCAGTTAAGAACGCAAGTAAACATGTTGGAAATAGCCTTGCTACAACAGGTGGAGGCATTCAAGGTATCTTTAATGCAGTCAAAGACCAAGGAATAGGAAATACCGTAAAAGGTGGGATCAGTAATGCGGTTGATTTAGCCGAAGTGATGGGGCAAAAAGCAGCGGATTATGCCGGCGGTGTCATGGATAATCTGGACGATAAAGCCCAAACAGGATTACATTCAACCTACAATGCTTTGAAGAATGATGATATTCCGGATCAAGCTCGTTTTAGATCTGGTGATAATAATGAACCCGAATATACCTTGAATCCTTCAGGCATGTATGGTGGAGAACCACTTTTTGAGGATCCTTCTATGGCAGATGGTGGAGTCAGTGACCCAACCATATCAAATATCCAACAAGAGTCTCAGAAAGAAGATTTCAAGGGAATCAGTGAGCCAAGTAGTCCTAATCCTACTTTGAGCGATAAAAACGCTCTAACCAATTCAACTAATTCAGTTGCTTCCCAAGCACCAAAAACACCATCTTCTAAGCCAAATTCACCTTCTTCAGCCAGAAATAACTTGAATCAGTCCCTCTATCAGATGAATCGAATGCAGCAACAAGCTCAACAAGCCGGTCAATATATGCAAGGACAGAGTCATATAAAAGGAGCTGAAATAGAGGATGAGGAAGATAGGTGATGACATGAAGCTTTCTGATAAAAAGATTGTGATTACAGGTAGTTTAAGACCGATGACAAGAGAAGAAGTTATTCTTTTCTTAAAGGATCAAGGAGCTACAGTACAAGGGTTTATATCAGCTCAAACCGATATTCTAATCGTAGGTCATAAACAATTGGATCTCTTTCAAGTAGATAAGCGTTCCAAAAAGTATGAGGCTGCTCTTTCTCGAATCGCAGAAGGACAAGCTATTACGCTTTTATCTGAAGAAGAATTCTTTCAAATCGTTAAGAAGTCTCAATCATGAGGCTTCTTTTTTGTACTGAAATGCTTAATAAATTAAATAACTTATTATCTAATTTATTAAGTGATAGGATAAACTGATTCTGAAATGTCCCATTAAAAACAAAAAAATCATTATCCTTTATACTGCTCTTATCATGATGGAATAGTTAGAAAGGAAAAAGAACTATGAATGAAAAATATGGTGTCCCCAGAGACATTAAAGCTCGAATGAAAATGATTGGTTTGTTTATGGCAGACATTAGTTTTGTTGGCTTATCAGGAATCATTGCTTTACGATATGCGACCAAAATTTTTCCTACTGAACAATGGTTTCAAATGATTCTATTTATTGTATTAAGTATGCTGCTGTCTTTGTATCTTGTGTTTCCGGCTAATGGCGGCAAGAAAAATTGGAATACACTTTATCTATTCTTCCGCCGGCGGAGAAGACGATATATTAGTTTAGATTACCAAAAAAGAACAGGAGAAAGATAATGGCGATTCAACGACAAGCAGCGTCTATTCAAGAAAAGCAACCGTTAGGAGGGGCGCATAGAAGTAAAAAAGAATACAAACAAGAATATTTTGATATTCATTCTTGTATTGATTTGCTAGATGTTAAAGCGATTATGAAGAATCCACAGGAGTACATTAAACTAGTGGACTTTGGTTATCTTCAATTTATGGAAATACCTGGAAAAGATTTAGGTTCTTTAAGTTATATTGAAGTAAATCGAACCATCCAAAATTTTGAAAAGTGGCTATCTGAGTTTAATACAGATATTCAATTTGAAGTAACGACTCTTCCTACCAATACTGATGCACAACGGATGCATCAACGTCACTGGCTCAGTAAGGTAAGGCAAGAAAAGAGTCAGTTATCTCCGAATTCTAAGCGCTACTTACAATTAGAAGATCGAGAAAAATTACTACAGGAACAAATTCAGGTAGAAGAAAGTATTCAAAAAGAAATCTATAACACAGAGTTTATTTTGTGGCTATTTGCTCCAACAACTAGTGAATTAGATGAGTTAGTTCGTAAAGCCAAAAGCTACGGAAATAATGATTTTGTGCCTCAGGAGATCACTCACCTGAAAAAGGTTCAAATTATTACACAATATAACAATATGAATGAAAAATTGTAAGGAGGATTTTCATGCCAAAGATTTCAAAACGGAAACAACGAAAGTTACAAGCTGAGGGCTATGACTTGGAATTTATCAGTCAAGTGCAACCTCAAGGAAATATTGACTTCAAAAAGCATGACCGCTATTGGGTCAGTGGAGATGGTTGTCATACTATCCTTCATTATTACGAATATCCTTCAGAGGATTTAGATCAATTTTGGTTGACAGATTTAATGCAAATTTCTGGAACTCGTTCTTTTCTTTCTCTTTATCGAGAAAACAATACAGAGCTTAAAAAAGATATAACCGATTCGATTGAAGAAAAGTCAACTCGAATCACGGGGAATAGCAAACTAACAGATAACCAGCAAGAGTTGGATGAAATTCACGATTTACAACAACTGAATCGTGAGATTACTAAGAAAAATATAGCAATGTTAGGAATGTATGTTCGTGTCTTTGCTTCAGCTACTACAAAGGAGGAACTCTTTAAAAAGTTAGAAGAAATTAAAGATAAGACCTCTAATTATAAGTCAACTATCCTTTCAGGAGAATTAGATTTTGAATATCATTCTCCCTTTATTCCTGCTAAATATCAAGTTAATTTGCCAAATAATCGAAAAGGAAGATCCGTTAGAGCCCATGATTTAGCTGGTGGTTACTTCTTCAACCATACCAAGTTAGAAGACCAAAGAGGTTTTTATCTAGGCTGGACTCCTACAAAAGGAGCTGTCAACTTTAACTTTCTTGAGAGAAATGAAAAGCGGACTCGTTCCTTTATGATTCTGTCCGGAAATCCTAAAATGGGGCAAAAATCCTTTTTATTGAAGCATACAGACGGCTTGTATGCAAAAGGCAATTATATCCGAAATTTTGATGCGAATGGGACGTTTACAGAATTAACTCAAAAACAACATGGTTTAATTTTAGATTTATCAGGAGAAGTCAATCGTATTAATATTTTCCAGATTTTCCCGACTGCTACCAATGCAGAGGGAACAGAAGTAGATGAACAACAATCCTATAAATTGCATATTGAAAAGTTGAAAAATATCCTGAAGTTGTTGAACGATCAAGTCACAGGAGATGATCTCATTACTTTCGGAAAAATTTTAAATGAGTTTTACATTGCAGAAAATTTATGGTTTGTGAATCCAACTATACACAAAGACGAACTAAGAGCTACTCAGTTAGACAATGAAGATTATCCAATTCTATCCGATTTTCTTCTCTATTTGGATGATTACAAACGCCGATTAACCCAAAAGAGACAAAAAGATGAAGAAGAACTGAAATCTGTCAAACGCATTTATAATACGTTTAATGAGATAATGACATCTAACACTTCCATGTTTGAAGGCATAACGGAATTTCAAGATATTTCAACCGAACAAGTCGTGACTTTTGATTTATCCGGATTGAAAAATATGCCGAACTTATTAAATGCTCAAATCTTTTCCGTTTTGTCTCTTGTCTCGGCAGATATTGTCAATAATGGAAAACGCTGCAAGCGACTCTTAAAAGAAAATCCTAAGTTATCTGAAATGGATTTAGAACACTATATCGTTAATATTAGCGAGGCACAAACTCTAATCAATCCACGCTATGAAACAAGTGTTAAATTATTAGCAGATGTCATTGATTCGATGGGAGAGAACTTTGCAGGAGTTGTCCTTTCCGTAAATTCATTACAAGGTATTCTTTTTGAAGCAGGTTCTGGAAATCATAAAGATCCGTATGTGATTGCTGTCAAACGCATTTTTGAGCTGATGCAATACCGTGTCTTTGCACAAACAGATGAAACAAGCGTACCATTACTTGCTAATGCTTTAACGAGCTCTATGAATCAGTCGGAATTAGAAACGCTCCCCCGACTTAGTAAGGGACAATTATTCATGAATATTGCAGGAGTTGGGAACCTAGTATTCAACCAGCAGTTGCTTCAGTCGGAAGTTCAACGCTATGGTGGGATTCAATAACAAACGAGGAAATGAAATGGATATTGTTGATATTTATATGGAATGCGGAGACTTTCATACAGCAGTTGAACGTTCTGGTCTTCCTATTCACGTAGCTCATCTAAAACTATTACAAAGTGGTTGTCTAAAAATATAGTCTTTTAAAGGAATATGCAAGTTTGAGAAAAGAAGGATTGTTTTAAAAAATAATAGAAGGGATAAATGAAAATGCCTAAAAATATACAAGAGGAGAAAGCAGAAAAACTGGGTTTCTTTGCTCGTAGAAAAAGAGCGATTGATCACTATGTAGCTGTTCGGAAAGAAAGATCAAAGGAAGTGAGAGATTATTTTGCTTCCGAAGGAGAGTCTGATCCCGAACGATTAGCAGCCCAAAGAGAACGAGACAAAGTCTTTTTACAAGGGTTAAAGAAGATTGGAATCGGAGTCATTCTTTTTCTTGTTTTTTACGCTCTTTTAAGAACAATCTTAGGGCTTTGGTAGAAAAGAGGTGAGGAATTGAAACAGTGGTTCAATTTTAAAATTGTTCTTTTTCTTGGCTCTATCATTACAGCTATTGTGGTCTTTATGATGCTGCTGACGAGTATTTTGGGAGCTATATCCAGTAAGCAGGATGATTGTTCTACTACTGAAACAACCATTACTTCCAGTCCAACTAGTTCAGGAAACGCTTCTATTGATTCTTTTGTAAAGGAACATGAGAATGCTTATATAGAATCATGGAGGGTTGGGGGCTTCTTACCTTCAGCTTCCATTGCTCAAACAATGGCTGAAACTTCTTTCTCTATGAATGTGCCTTCTTTCGCTTCAGCGCACAATATGGGCGGTGTCAAATGGACTTCAGCGGCAACTTATCCCAAGACGATTGAATTATTTGGCTCTAATGCTGTTTCAGGTAGTGGTTCAGGAACGACTGTCGGAGATAATACTGGTGGTGGTTATACTTGGTTTAAAGATTTTGATGCTGGAATTGTTGGAAAAGCAGAGTTCATGAGTCGTCAAAGCCTTTACAAGGCAGCTATCAATAACACAGATGGCGTTGGGACATTAAATGCAATTGCAGATGGTGGCTGGGCGACTGATCCAAATTATAAGACAACTCTTAATCAAATTTATCAGAATTTAGGAAGTAAATACAAATGGTTAGATGAAAAAGCCATTTCAAAATACGGACAAAAACCTGTAAACTTAACTGAATCCTCTACCAATACATCTAATTCGTCATCAACCTCTATTTCTTCAGCTGAAGAAGAAAATCCCTGTGAAGATTCTTCAGACAGTGGAAGTGTAGCTGACGGAACGGGAACAGTCCCAGCTGATGCAACCGCTTGGGGTTATCAGCCAGACAATCTACCAGCTAGTTTAAAACCTTATATTATTGATCCTAAAAACCTTGGAATGAATTATGGAGGAACGCAAGGCTGGAATTTAACAGGAAGAGGTCCATCCTTAGATGGTCAATGCGTAAATTTGACGATCAGTATGGCAAATATCATGTACGGACATTCTGGAAATGTTTTAGGAAATGGGGTTGACCAAGCAGGTGCTTGGGCAAGGATATTTAGAAATTCAGTTAAGAAAAAACCAAAAAAAGGGGCAATCTTTTCTAATTCCTCTATTCCCAAATACGGACATACAGGAATTGTCTGTCATGTATTCCAAGATGGATCTGTCTTGATTTGTGAGCAGAATACCCCAATAAGCGGTTGGGATTCTTATCATAAGGCTTATACCTGGAATTATCGAATTGTCCGTCCAGAAACACAGAAGGCAGAACAATGGACGTTTGCATATCCGGATAACAAAGCGCCAAAATTGACAAAATAATGTATAAAAAGAAGAGGAAGTTTATGTTAGAAAAATCAAAAGAACATTGGGTTTGGGTGATATTAGTTTTATTACTTCTTTTCTTTGCAGGGCTACGAATTGTACAAGTCTCTCATTCTTCACGAAAAGAGCCGAAAACAACACAATCTAGCTCTTCCTCTAAGACGAAGAATTCTTCGACATTAGAGGAGGAAACACCCGATCAACGCAATTATCGTAAAGCAAAATTAAAGCTAGAGCATCCTTATATAGAAGCCTCTCAAGAAGCAAAACAATCAGTGATTGAATCTGTTAATGCTGCAGTAGATGCTATTATCAAAGCTAAGAGTTTATCAGAAGTGAAGGCAACCTATGAGAATCATTTAGCTATGAGTCAAGGTGGAATGATTCAAACTTTTGCGATGGCTATATTAGTAAATCGGTATCAATATCAGTCTTCTCAGTTAGAGGTCATGAAATCAGATAATGACGATGTTGTTCAAGTCATTATTCCTTTAGTTAAAGACGGAGAAGAGAAATGTTACTTTATCGCAAATTTTAATACAACTGTTAAGCAGATACAATTAACATCTTATATCGGTGGACGTATTGGAGGAACTTATGGGTAAAATAGTTTATAAAGATAAATGATAAGAAGTTTAAGTAAATACATAAAAAGTTATTTAATTTTTTATGTATTTTTTCTTGACAAAGTAGTTGAATGTGATATAATAAATATAAAGTTATTTAACAAAACACTTAATAACGAAAATAAGTTATTAAATAACAAAGTGTGTATAAAGATATATAGGAGAAGAAAAATGACAAAGATTTATACAACAAATATAAAAAAGGGTGGAGTTGGAAAAACAACTATAACATTTAATGGCGCATTTTATTTGGCTGTCAAGAAAAACAAACGAGTTTTACTCATAGATTTAGATGATTCTTGCAATTTGACAAAACGTTTTATTGACTATTACGAAGAACCAATTCCAGAAATTTCTACTGTAAAAGCTTTATTCTCAGATGTTGTTCCAGTTCCTCTTCGATTAACTGATCATTTATCTATTATTGCAGGATACGATCATCTTAATGAATTGACAAAAGAAGTAGAAGCAGGAAAAGGAAGAGGCTATCTACTGTCCTGGTATTACAGCCAATTAGATTTTATTGAAGCAAATTATGATTATATTTTGATTGATACACATAATGATTTCAGTATTTTTACCAATAATGCGATTGCTGTGTCAGATGTAGTATTAGCTATTGCGGACATAGATGAAGATGCTATCGAAAAATTAAAACTAGAAGAACGACAAATTGCTCAATTAACAAAAGACTTTATCAATCCTATGACCAATCAAAGCTTTGTCAATACAAGATTGATTAAAGTTGGAAATAAGGTAGTCAAAAACACAAGCGATTCTCAGGCGTTTAAGCGAGCTTTTGAAGCGATGATGAAAAGAGATAACCAATTTCTAGGCTATTTTGAAGGACGAAGTTTATTTGGTAAAACAAAAACAACTAGACAACCCTTGACTTCATTAGAAGAATCTCATCAAACGCCGTCTTATCGCCAATTTTTCAAAAATACTTGGGAGTTGTTTGATAAAATTTATACTCTCCCAATTGAATAATACATTATTTGTGATATAATAAGATAAATAATAAAATAAATAAGAAATTACATAAGGAGTTTTAAATGGCGAAGAAAGAGAATCAAGCTGATTTTATGAAAATGTTTAATGAGGAGCCTCAAGCAGCTCCCGTTCAACCCTTACCTAAGAAAAAACTTTCTCCAGTAGGATATGAAAAAAAGAAGCAGGTCACCTTTGCTATGACCCCTTCTATCAGGAGTAAGTTAGATGACATTGTTGACTACTATTCGTATAAGTCTGCTTCTGCTTATTTAGAAGAAATGATTGATAAGGAGTGGCAACGTATTCAATCGTAAAAAGGAGAAAAACGCATGTTTATATTTAGTTTTAAGCGTTTGTGGTATTTGATATTTGCGGTAATTGCTATTGCAGGACTTCAAATATTTTATAATCATTTAGGATTTTCAATGCTTGTGTTGCTAATTGTAGGTTTGCTTGCTTTAAAATTTTTACCAGCTGCAGTTATTCCTATTTTAATTGTCTCTCTATTCGTTTATTTGAATAATGGTTTTTCATTTGTTGTAGACATCATTCAATTTATTTTTATCGGACTTCCGTTTTCTATTGTAATGGCAGGACTTTTATTTCCGTTTGTAGAATCTTGCCAAAGTAAACTTCGTAAGCGTAAGAAGGAATATAAATAGGAGTATAAATGAAAAGTAAAATTTAATTGTAAAAAGTTGTTCGTTTGAGCAGCTTTTTTTGTCAGAAAAAAAATAAATTTGAAGAGCTATAAGAAAAAAATTACAATTTTCATAAATCATTTTCATAAGGGAGAAGGTTTGTGAAAGTAATAGATGAACGTAAGTTGAAAGAAAAATTTATAGTAGGGACTGAGAAAGACTTTTATCGGAACATTAAAAAATATGATGAATCAATGATTCCTGTAATGAAAGCAAGAGGTTATACTTGTATTCGTTCAGCTGAAAGGACTGTTGCGTTTACATTTGGTGAGTTCTGCTTCAGTAGGAGGAAGTGGAAACGTGGATCAGAGTGGTATTCACCGGTTGATGAATGGCTGGGGTTAGATAAAAACAGTCGTTATTCTAAAGAACTGATTTATCAAATTGCAGAATTATCTACAATGATGTCTTATGACCATGTTGTTAAAGTTGTTCAAATGATGTATCATGTTAAAATTACAAAACCAACAGTCATTAAGACAGTAAAGTTTGCGGATCAATTGAGAAACCAGTACGAAGAATACCAATATTACCAGGAAGAAGTGAAAAAGAAAGATAAAATCAAAGCTGATATTATTTTTGTGGAAGGAGACGGAGTATTCTTACGAGTTTTAGACGAAGAGAACAAAGCTGGTTATAGAGACTTTGCTCATTTTGTAATTCATACAGGTAGTAAAAAAATTGAAAAGAACCGCTGGAAATTGGAAAATAAAAAGAGTATTATGTCAATTAGTAATCGACATGCTAGAGAGATGGTCTTGGATTATCTTTATCAAAATTTTGAAATTACCGAAAATACAATTTTAATTACAAATTCTGATGGTGGTCACGGTTATACGCCTTATGTATTTAAAGAATTTGCCAAAGTATTAGGAATAAAACGTCATGAACACTTTTGGGATGAGTTCCATGTTTATAAAGAAATTGACCAAACGTATAAAGGTTATTCGGATGATTTAAAGAATAAACTATATCAATCTATTCAAACGCATGATAAAAAATTGTTACGAACAGTATTGGATACAACAGAATCGCTATTGACTTCCGCCGAAGAAGAAAATTTTTCAAAATTCTCTAAAAAGTTCTTAAGAAATTTTCAATATACAAAACCGCTTGAATTGAGGGGCTTTCGGTATTTACCAATAGGCATTATGGAATCTCAGCATAGAAAGATTACTTATCGGATGAAAAAGAGAGGAATGATATGGAGTCAAACAGGGGCAGAATCAATGACTAATATGATTCTATTATCAAAAGCCGGGCAATTAAGAGAATTATTTTTTGGTGAGTGGCGAAAAGAGTATCAAGAATATAAAGCAGCAGAAGAGTTGACTGCTGCAACAATCAAGGTTCGACAGAATCATATCAAAAAAGATTATCAATTTTACAGCTTGAAAAAAAGATGGTAATAAGATTTGGCACATATTAAAAAAATCTAGTATTACTAGGTCTTTTTGAGTGTGCAATTTTTTAAAAAATCGCTCAAAATACTTGTCTTGTGTGTTAAAGTATGTTAAAATTAACTTAATTTAAACGAATAAAAAAGGTCGTACGTGCGTCCAACACATACGACCACCGAGTTTAGCAATCCACACTTGCTTACTCAGTATATATGACTATGATAAAGGATAATTAAATCATTGTCAAGGGCTGAGCAAGTAATTGTTCAGTCTTTTTTTGAAAAATTTGCTAAAAATCAACTCTCCTTTAACTTAAATATTGTTTTTTCTACAAAAGTTTACCACATTCT
>NZ_ATFK01000009.1 GCF_000413475.1 Streptococcus intermedius SK54 = ATCC 27335
AGGGCTTCGTTTTTCTACCTATACGGGAAGTAGCTCAGCTTGGTAGAGTACTTGGTTTGGGACCAAGGTGTCGCAGGTTCGAATCCTGTCTTCCCGATATTTGATTTGGTATGAAATGAAGAGATGTATGGCTCAGTGTCAATTGTAGTTGGCAGCCTGGTAACTAAATGGGTGAGTGACCAGATTGGTTTGCTTTTTTTGATGATTAAAGTGATAAAAATTGGCTCTTTATCAACTCTGGTTGATTACAAGAAACTAATATCGAGAAAAGATCATATTGGTCTTTTCTTTTTTTATGTTTAGCGTGATAAAAATACGCTTTTTAAAGTTTAAAAGGTGTGGAGGTGCAGGAGAATTCAGTTTAGTCTTTATTACTAGATAAGATTCTGTTTCACAGACAGACAATAAAGTGATTTATTATGAGCAATTCTGTATCATTCTTAATAGGTCTCATATGATTCTTTCTAATGACGGGTTAGTTACTTTTCGTTATAATTCGTTATATAGTACTTTTGGCATACATTCAAAAAGACTACAACCTTTAAAGTGTTTTTCCGGATTCGGCTACAGATGTTATAGAGCTTAAACTTATTTTCTTCAGATGTTAAAATCTTATATTTATTCAATTTTCGTTAATTTCTTTAGTCATAATTTAAAGCCTGGGAAGACATAGAAGGCGTATGAGGATTAAGCTAGAAATTATTAGAGTTTGATGCTATTAGCATTTTATAATTCATAGTTGTATTAATTTTTAATTGGAATAATATTTCTCGTTAAAAGAGGAGTAGTTAGGGTTTAGTTGAATGGAGCAAATAGCGATAGGTAGTATATATTGATATGATAAAAAATAGATAATGGATAAGAAATGTAATTTATGTTATGATATAAGTGTTATAAAGGAGAGAAGATGCATAATAATTTACTAGTACTGCAATCAGATTTCGGTTTGGTAGATGGGGCTGTATCGGCGATGGTCGGTGTGGCGTTAGAAGAATCTCCAACTTTAAAAATACATCATTTAACTCATGATATTACACCTTACAATATCTTCGAAGGAAGTTATAGATTATTTCAAACAGTCAATTATTGGCCTGAAGGGACAACTTTTGTATCGGTAGTGGATCCAGGCGTTGGTTCTAAGCGAAAAAGTGTGGTGGTTAAAACTATACAAAATCAATACATTGTCACACCAAACAATGGGACTCTTTCTTTTATAAAGAAACATGTGGGAATTGTTGCGATTCGGGAGATTTCGGAAGTGGAAAATCGGAGAAAGAATACGGAACACTCTTATACGTTTCATGGCCGAGATGTTTATGCTTATACTGGGGCAAAATTAGCGAGTGGACATATTACGTTTGAAGAGGTGGGGCCTGAATTAGATATTGAGGATATTGTAGAAATTCCTGTTGTGGAAACGATAATTGAAAATGATTCTGTTCGTGGTGCTATTGATATTTTAGATGTTCGCTTTGGCTCCTTGTGGACTTCTATTACGCGTGAAGAATTTTATACTTTAAAACCAAGATTTAATAATCGATTCGAGGTGACGATTTACAATAATGATATGCTGGTCTATCAGAATCAAGTGACTTATGGGAAATCTTTTGCGGATGTCCGGATTGGTCAGCCAATTTTGTATATCAATTCTCTTTATCGTGTTGGTTTAGCTATTAATCAGGGATCTTTTGCAAAGGCTTATAATGTAGGAGTCGGAGCGCAATGGAGCATTGAAATCAAACGGATTGAAAAATAATATAGGAGGTTGTTATGAAAAATAATTCAATAAGAAGTGTTGTCGCAACGGGGATTGGAGCAGCTCTCTTTGTTGTGATTGGAATGATTAGTATTCCAACACCTGTTCCAAATACTAGTATTCAATTGCAGTATGCTTTGCAAGCCTTGTTTAGTGTAATTTTCGGACCTGTTGTTGGATTTTTGACGGGCTTTGTTGGTCATGCGCTAAAGGATTCATTGCAATATGGGAATCCTTGGTGGTCATGGGTCATTGCCAGTGGTTTGTTTGGTTTGATTGTTGGGCTGTTTCGAAAACGGATTCGTGCTACGCAAGGGATTTTTGAGGTAAAAGATATTATATCCTTTAATGTGATTCAAGTATTAGCTAATGCTATAGTATGGGTTGTTATTGCCCCATTAGGAGATCTTTTGATTTACAATGAGCCTGTCAATAAGGTTTTTGTACAAGGTGTTGTTGCAACGATTTCTAATGGCTTAACTGTTGCTGTTGCAGGAACAGTGCTTTTGCTGGCCTATGCTCGTACACAAACCAAATCGGGAAGTTTGAAAAAGGATTAGTTATATTTGAGGGCTCAGAAAGAATAATCTGAGCTTTTTTATTTTAAATTTTTCTAAGGCCATAAAAAATGTACAAAATGTTATTTATATATTGCATTTTATAAAATATAATGTATAATAGTAGTAAAGAAAGAGTTAAAATTTATGAAAAATGATAAAAAAACAGTCGGAGCGGCTTACATGATATGGCTGTTGCTAGGAGTAACTTTTTTATTAGTAGGATTGAGTCAGAAAAATCGGACGTTCATAGTTCTGGGTTTTAGTAATATAATTTTGGGTTTCACCTTGTACGCGACAAAGAAAAAAAGTGATTTTAGTCAAGAGGATAAAGAGAATGACGAAAAACCTTAAATTAAAAATGGCTCGGGTTGAGCATGATTTGACCCAAGGAGATTTGGCAGACGCGATTGGTGTGACAAGGCAAACGATTGGTCTGATTGAAGCGGGTAAGTATAATCCTAGCCTCGGTTTATGCATTGCAATTTGTAAACGATTGGGTAAAACATTAGATCAATTATTTTGGGAGGAGGAATCATGAAATTCATTAAACGTCAGATTTTGGATGAGCGAGAAGTGCAATTAATCAATAAGGCTGGGACGGAAGCATTTAGTTTGCTGATGATTAGTAATTTTATCTTTTATATTGGAAGTGTCTTTGTCCATTCAGGGGAAATCTATGCGCAGTTATTCTTATTTTCGAGTATGATTGCATTTCTTTACTTTTTGGAGCGTTGTCGACGGCTAGGTGCTAATTATTTTAATAGTTTTACCTTTACTATTTGGGGTGTGATTGCCATGACAGCTTTTGTGACTGTCATGATCCTAGTTCAAAATTTTCAAGTCAATCAGGCTACTTATCAGAACAATCCGTTGCATGCCAAGTTTTTATTGGCTATCCCAATTACATTTTTGCTGTATCTCCCTATCATTCTGGTGTTTAATCTGCTATTAGAAGTTGTTGGAAAATGGCAGAAAGGGCGATTTGAGAAATATTTATCGGAATTAGAAGATGAAGCCTGAGAGGAGGTTTGTCATGAACAAAATAAAGAATTATTTTGATGGCGAAAAAGACGAGCGTATTCGGCAAGGGACATACAAGGCTGAAGCCTATGCGTTTCGAGTTTTACTTGTCATTTTAGGCATTGGAATTGCTATCAAGTTTTTCCTGTTTAACTTTTCAATAAAATCTTATGTGGATGAATTGCTAGCTATTCTGATTAGCGGCGGAATTTACTTCTTTGTGACAAGGAAAGAAAAAATTGTTGAAAAGAAGAAGCTAGGAATACTCATGACTTTATTCCAAGCATTCTGTTTGACAGTTTTGAGTGGTTATTATCACTATCATTTTGGTGTATTGCACTATAAAACTCGTCCGACAAATGATTTCATTCTGTTTCTATTTGGCAGTTTTATCACATATTTGGTTGCGCTAGGAATATTTAATTGGTTTGTAAATACATACAATCAATCTCGTCAACATAAGATTGATAAGGAAATTGAAGATTCCGAATGAGATAGAAGCAAATTGCCTCTATATGTTAGGAGAGGTTGGGTTTTATCCAACCTCTTTTTCTATTTAATAAATGTGAAATGCGTTTTGAGGAATCCGTCTGCCCCTCAGATACAATGACTTAAATTCGATTTACGTCATCCGCCCCTCGGCCAGCGCGAACGAATTTTAGTTCACCCTGTCGACTGAATTGCTAGTGTCAATAACTATTAGTTCACTCGGCCATCTGGGTCGATATAGTTATTCTTTTTTATCAACGATGTTGGGAAATGAGTCTCATTTTGCTGGGAAGGTTCATTTTCATTTCAAAGGGTTCGTAGAAATTCCAAAGGGGTCACAATTGATTTTCATCTTATTTCTTTTGTGCTACAATAGAATGAGTATATATGGAGGAAGCAGTGGATGATTTTAGAGGAATTTGATAACAATCGCAGAGCGATTATCAATCCAGAAGATTTGATTGAGGCATTGCCAGGTTTTCCTGAGACAGTAGTATCTTGTTTTGCTCATGCAACTTTTGAACGCATGTTGGCTGATTTTCAGCATGATCTGTTGACCTCTACCTCTATGGCAAATATTGAGATTCCAATTTACAGGATTGTTGTAAAAGGTACACCGATTGCTCTATTTAATGCACCGGTTGGTGCATCAGCTTGTGTCGCTATTCTGGAAGATTTGATTGCCTTCGGGATGAAAAAATTGGTCTTATTTGGAACATGTGGTGTTTTAGATGAAACTATTAAGGAAACGTCCATCATTGTACCTCAGATGGCTATTCGTGATGAAGGAACTAGTTACCATTATCTGCCAGCTTCTGATGAGATAGAGGTGAATGTTGGCCTGCACGATTTTTTAACATCATTTTTGACTGACAAGGGAATTTCTCATACAGTTGGAAAAGTTTGGACGACAGATGGCATTTATCGAGAGACTGCAGAAAAATTGTATAAGCGTAAAAAAGCAGGAGCCATTTGTGTAGATATGGAATGTTCAGCAGTTGCAGCTCTAGCAAATTTTCGTAAAATCTCGATTTGCCATTTCTTTTATGCAGCGGATCATTTATCAGAAGAGGCTTGGGATATGCGTAATCTTGCAAATCATGCAGATTTAGATGAAAAAGACAAAGTAGCTAACTTGGCAATACAAATTGCCCTTGCTTTATAAAGAAGAATGTGATGGAAAAACCAATTATTCAATTTGAAAATTTTAATTTTCAGTATCAAGTACAGACAGAACCAACATTAAAAAATGTTGATTTGACAATTTATGAAGGAGAAAAGGTCTTGATTGTAGGGCCCTCAGGTTCGGGAAAGTCTACTTTAGGACAATGCTTAAATGGAATTATCCCCAATATTTATCGTGGAGAAATGACAGGAAGTTTATTGATTCAAGGAAAGTCTGTCTTTGATAGGAGCGTCTATGAACTGTCAAATCTCGTGAGTACAGTTTTGCAGGATACAGACGGTCAGTTTATCGGGTTGAGCGTTGCAGAAGATTTAGCATTTGCTTTGGAAAACGACATGGTGGATTTGCCAACGATGAGAGATAGGGTACATTTGTGGGCTGAGAAATTGGAGCTACTGTCGCTCTTACATCAGCGTCCTCAAGATTTGTCTGGTGGGCAGAAACAGCGGGTCAGTTTAGCTGGGGTGTTGATTGATGAAAGTCCGATTTTATTGTTCGATGAGCCTTTGGCAAACCTAGATCCTAAATCAGGGCAGGATACAATTGAGCTGATTGACCAAATTCATGCGGAAGCAGGAACGACGACGATTATCATTGAACATCGTTTGGAAGATGTGCTTTATCGAGCGATTGATCGAATTGTGCTCATCAATGATGGACGAATTTTATTTAATGGTAGTCCAGATGATTTGTTGCATACGGATTTACTGGCTGCCAATGGTATTCGTGAACCTCTTTATCTTACAACGCTGCGCCAGCTTGGCTTTCATGTGAAAGATGCTACACAGTTGGCAACTTTAGATCAGATAGACGTATCTTCTATTCAGTTTTTGGGAGAGTTGGTTCCTATTCAAAAACCACAGGTGCAAGATTACTTGCTAGAATTGAAAAACGTTCAATTTGCTTATGGGGAGAAAAAAGTTTTAAAGGATATTCATCTAGCAATCTCTAGAGGGGAAAAGATTGCTATCGTTGGAAAAAATGGTGCAGGCAAATCCACGTTAGCAAAAGCGCTTTGTCAATTCATTGAAACGGAAGGAAGCTATACTTGGCAGGGGCAAAACATCAAAAATGACTCTATCAAGGAGCGTGCCGAACGAATTGGTTATGTGTTACAAAATCCAAATCAGATGATTTCAACAACCATGATTTTTGATGAAGTTGCCTTGGGATTGAAGCTGCGTGGCGTTGCAGAAGAAGAAATAAAAAAGCGAGTCTTAACTGTACTAAAAACTTGTGGTCTATATGAATTTCGACATTGGCCTATTTCTGCTTTGTCCTTTGGGCAAAAAAAGCGTGTGACCATTGCTTCTATTTTGGTGTTGAATCCAGAAATTATTCTTTTGGATGAGCCAACAGCTGGGCAAGACCAACATAATTATACAGAAATTATGAATTTTTTGGACGAGTTGAATAAAAAAGGCCACACTATTGTGATGATTACACATGATATGCAATTAATGCTGGATTATTCTGAACGTGCGATTGTCATGCTGGATGGACATATCTTAGCAGATAAAGCCCCTGCAGAAGTTCTGACAGATAAGAAGCTGATTCAGGCGGCAAATCTGAAAGAAACATCAATTTTTTCTTTGGCTGAAAAACTAGAAGTAGATCCGCTAGCTTTGACTGAATTTTACATGCGAGAAAGGGAAAAAAGTCATGCTTAATCAACAAAAACTAATCGGTTACCATGCGGGTACGACCTTTCTTCATCGCTTATCGGGTGCTAGTAAATTGCTGTTTTTCATTTTAGTATCAACTGCAGCAATGATTAGCTATGATACACGTTTATTATTGGTCATTGCGGTTGGATCGCTCTTTTTATTCAAAGTGTCTCATATCCATTTTAAGGATGTATCATTTATTTTGATCTTTGCTGGTCTTTTTGCTGCTTTGAATCTCATCATGGTTTACCTGTTTGCACCTCAGTATGGAGTAGAGATTTATGGAGAACAGACAGTTTGGTTAAGTGGACTAGGTAGTTACACTATAACTGCTCAGGAGATATTTTATCTATTTAATTTATTTTTGAAATATCTCTGCACCATCCCTTTGGCGGTTATTTTTCTGATGACGACTCACCCAAGTCAGTTTGCCTCTAGCATGAATCAAATCGGAATACCCTATAAAATAGCTTATTCTGTCAGCTTAACGCTGCGATATATTCCGGATTTGCAAGAGGAGTTTTACTTGATTAGAATGTCCCAAGAAGCGCGTGGATTAGAATTGTCAAAAAAAGCAAAGTTCAGTCAGCGAATCAAAGGCAATTTGCAAATTATTGTTCCCTTGATTTTTAGTTCGCTGGAACGGATTGATACGATTGCGACAGCTATGGAATTGCGGCGTTTTGGCAAAAATAAAAAGCGGACATGGTACACTTATCAGGCTTTTCAGAGGTTGGATATTGAAGTAATTGTACTGGCTGGTTTATTTTTATTATTCAGTCTATTACTCTTTGTCGTGAACCACGGTCGATTTTACAATCCTTGGTTATAAATGAGAATGAAAATACATATAGGAGGAAGAAAATGATTGCATTGGTAACAGGAGCTTCGGCTGGTTTTGGACAAGCTATTTGTCGCCGTTTGGTGACAGAAGGCCATCAAGTGATTGGTGCAGCAAGAAGATCAGAAAAATTAGCGCAACTTCAGCAGGAATTGGGCTTTGCAAACTTTTACCCGCTTCAAATGGATGTGTCAGATACAAAAAATATAGATCAGGCTTTAGAAAGCTTGCCAGAGGCTTGGCGAACGATTGATATTTTGATTAACAATGCAGGTTTAGCATTGGGTTTAGATAAGGCTTATGAAGCAGATATGCAAGATTGGCTGACAATGATTCAGACTAATGTTGTTGGTTTGGTTTATTTAACACGCCAGATTATACCACAAATGGTAGAGCGGGATAGTGGGCTTATTATCAACCTTGGTTCAACTGCTGGGACAGTCCCTTATCCGGGAGCTAATGTGTATGGAGCGAGTAAAGCATTCGTAAAACAGTTTTCTCTAAATTTACGTGCTGATTTGGCTGGACATCATATTCGTGTGACCAATATTGAACCCGGTCTTTGTGAAGGCACAGAATTTTCAACTGTTCGGTTTAAGGGAGATAAGCAACGATCTGAAAAATTGTATGAGGGAGCTCATGCTATTCAGCCGGTAGATATTGCCAATACTGTTGCTTGGATTGTTGGGCAGCCTCCTCATGTCAATATTAACCGAATTGAGCTCATGCCTGTTTCCCAAACATTTGGTCCACAACCCGTTTTTCGAGAAGAATAGATAGATGGGGAATAAAGGATGGAAATAAATCTTTTATTCTCAATTATCACTATATGGTGCCATTTAAAACGACCTTGTATTCAGTGTGTCAGAATACACCGTCAGCCTTGTTGCATGTGTTTGTCTTGCAGAAACAATTGTTAAAAAAGCATGCAGAGATTGAGAGCTTTTGTGAGGCCTTAGAAATCGTCTATGAGCTAGTTGTGATTGGTGAAGGAGCTTTTGAAGATGCCCCAAGTGCTGATCGGTATCCAGAGACAATTTACTATCGTTTGTTGGCTCATGAATATCTCCCTAAGGATTTAGATAAAATTCTATATTTGAACACCGATATTTTATGTTTGAATGATATTTTTCCACTTTATAAAATGGAGTTAGGTGCTGCTTTATATGCTGCAGCTAGTCATGGTTCAGATACTAACATGACAGATTTAGTCAATAAGCTACGCTTATAAAATTTTGAGGCAGAAAGTTACTATAATTCAGGAGTTTTACTCATGAATTTGACAGCAATTTGACAAAAAGTGAATCGTGCTGCTATTTTAGATGATATTGCTCAAAATCGTTTTAAACTTTTTTTACCAGACCAAGATGTACTAAATGCTTTGTACGGGCATTTGACACTCCAGATTCCAGATGAATTATATAATTACGATGTACGCTATAATGTTCTTTATTACGCTAGAAGTAAGGGAGAGTGGGATTTAGATTGGGTTATAAAACATACTGTTTTTCTTAACTTTTGTGGCCGAGATAAGCCTTGGCGGAAAGATTACCACGGCCACTATGCCGCACTTTATAAGCATGTCCAGCATTGTTGTAGAAAAGTGGACTAAATTGGATATAATAAAGAAACCAAGCAGTTTTAAACTGCTTGGTGTTTCGTTTTATAAGGGCCGTTTATTAGGAATTCCTGCTTTGCGAGGGTATTTATTGGGAGTTTCTTTTTTCTTATCAACAATAGTGATATAGCGTGGGTCGCCATTTGGAAGTTGATAGCTACTATTTTCTTTGACTTTGCTGAATAGAAGAGAAAGAGCATTATTAGCCTCCATTAATTCCTCAGGGGCATTAGTAGCTTTGAGTGCTAAAAGACGTCCACCAACTTTAAGAAAAGGAATGGTCAGTTCGGCTAAGATTTGCATACGGGCGACGGCGCGCGCAGTTACAATATCAAATTGGGCGCGGAAGTCTTTATCTTGAGCAAAATCTTCTGCCCGACCATGATAGAAATGAACTTTTTCCAAATCTAATTCGTCAGCCAAATGATTTAAAAATAGAATGCGCTTGTTTAGAGAATCAATAACCGTCACATCTAACGCTGGATAGAGGATTTTCATAGGAAGGCTAGGAAAACCTGCCCCAGCTCCAATATCCAATAGTTTGATATTTTGGTTTTTAATCCGTCCCTGCAAAATTGGTGCAATGGAGTCATAGAAATGCTTGAGATACACTTCTTTTTTTTCAGTGATAGCTGTCAGATTGATTTTTTTATTCCATTCAACGAGCAGTTCAAAATAGCGTTCAAACTGCATCTGTTGTCGGTCCGTGAGTTCAATCTGTTGCTGTTTTAAAAGTTGATAAAATTCTTCGGGTGTCATCATTTGTCCTTACTTGTATCTTCTTGCTTCTATTATACCAGATAATCAGAAGAGAATCTTTAAAATTTCTCTTTTGAAGAAGTCAAAATGTTTATTATTTTCATTTTTCTGGTATAATATCTATAATAAATTAAAAGGAGAATGACTATGTGGATAATTATTTTAGCTATTGTAGTGGTACTAGTGCTGTTTGTAATTGCTAGTTACAATGGTCTTGTCAAAAGTCGTATGCAAACCAAAGAAGCATGGAGTCAGATTGATGTTCAATTGAAACGTCGAAATGACTTGCTACCAAACTTGATTGAAACGGTCAAAGGGTATGCCAAATATGAAGCATCAACGTTTGAAAAAGTAACAGAACTGCGTCGGCAGGTGGCTGCTGCAACAACTCCAGCAGAAGCTATGAAAGCAAGTGATGCCTTGACGCGTCAGATTTCAGGAATTTTTGCTGTTGCAGAAAATTACCCAGAATTGCAAGCAAGTACAAATTTTCTAAGATTGCAAGAAGAATTAACTAATACTGAAAATAAAATTTCGTATTCTCGTCAACTTTATAATAGCGTAACAAGCAATTATAATGTGAAGCTAGAAACATTTCCAAGTAATATTATCGCTGGAATGTTCAGCTTTAAGCCGGCAGATTTCTTGGCTGTTCCAGAGGAAGAAAAATCCGTACCAAAAGTTGATTTTAGTGGTTTAGGAGACTAATATGCTCTTTGATCAAATTGCTAGTAATAAAAGACGAACGTGGGTTCTCTTGATTGCATTTTTTGCTCTCTTAGCGATTATTGGTGCTGCAGTTGGCTATTTGTGGTTCGATTCGATTCTTGGCGGAGTGCTGATTGCCTTTATCATTGGAGGGATTTATGCTTTTAGCATGATTTTTCAGTCTACTGAGGTTGTCATGTCCATGAATGGTGCTCGACAAGTCACGGAAGCTGAGGCTCCTGATCTTTATCATGTGGTAGAAGATATGGCGATGGTAGCTCAAGTTCCTATGCCACGAGTGTATATTGTTGAAGACTCATCACCCAATGCTTTTGCAACAGGCTCAAAACCTGAAAATGCGGCAGTAGCAGCGACAACAGGTCTGTTGAATATGATGAATCGTGAAGAATTGGAAGCTGTTATTGGACACGAAGTGAGTCACATTCGTAATTATGATATTCGAATTTCAACGATTGCAGTAGCGCTTGCTAGTGCGGTAACGATGTTATCAAGCTTGGCAGGGCGTATGATGTGGTTTGGTGGGAGTGGTCGCAGACGTGACAGCCGAGATAATGATAATGGTTTGGGCGTTCTAATGTTGATTTTATCGCTTGTTGCGATTATATTAGCTCCTTTAGCAGCAACGTTGGTCCAATTAGCCATTTCTCGTCAGCGTGAATTTTTAGCGGATGCTTCAAGTGTAGAATTAACTCGCAATCCACAAGGGATGATTAATGCTCTCCTGAAATTAGAAAATAGCGATCCTATGCACCATAAAGTTGATGATGCTAGTGCAGCTCTCTATATTAACGATCCGAAAAAAGAAGGTGGCTTACAAAAATTATTTTACACCCACCCACCGATTTCTGAACGGGTTGATCGTTTAAGAAAAATGTAAAAAGATTGAGATAGATTCCTATGATTGTATTGTAATCATGACTGTCTATCCCGATCTTTTTTGCTATTTTACAATATAAGTGAAAGCAATCTAGCTTTATTCCTATCTCTTTTTTAATGAGAGTAGGAGAGATAGGATACCACATCCTGTAAATACCATCCAAGTGATTTTCATATTCCAAATAGCTAGACTGGTAAAAATCATCGTTCCTAGTGGAATAGAGAACGAAAAGAGCAAACTAAGAAAACTAGAAGTTTGAGCTAAAATATCTGAAGGTAGTTTGCTGAGAAGCAGGTTGTTAATTTTAGGATTGACCTTCCCTGCAATATACATCATAAAGAAAATAACAAGTAATCCTAGAAAAACAGGTAGATGATAGAAATTGATAATCCCTAAAATAGGAATTGTTAGAGAAGCCCAAAGAGCTAATTTATTGATCGATAATTTGCTAAAATAATCATTGGGGGTAAGACTAGCAGAAATAACTCCTAAAATAAACGTCGTTTCAAAGATTAGTAAAGATTGGCTGAAAGAGAGACCAAATAAAGGATGATCCAATAAATACAAATTATAAAGAGCCATAATAGAGCCACCTAGCGCATTAAGGATGAGCACCTGTGATAGTAATTTGAAAAAATTAGTAGAACTATCTTGCTCAAAAATTAATTTGGAACTTTGATACATCTGTTTGAATTGTTGCTTTAGAGGAGTCGTCTTTCCTTGTTCACGTTGAACGATTTCGTGGGTCAAACGGTGACGGACAAAATAGAGTGTTGTAGAAGATAGTAGAAAAGACAGGGCATTGATAAGAGCGACTAGAGTGAAGTTTTGATTGCTAACAGTTAATAGCCAAACACCAAGAGCTTGTCCAGCAAGATTGCATAGATAGGTGAGGAGTTGTGTGAAAGAAAAAGCTTCCATCATATCTACATCAGCAATATTCTTTTTCAAAATAGGCATTTGTAGTCCACTACGATAGTCGCTGATAATATCTGAAAGGATATTGATGAGACAAACGGTTGAAAAGGCAATATAGGTACTAGACTTTGTCAAAATAGCTACCGCGGTAAAGACGAAAGCTTGTACATACCCCATATGAATGAGCCAGCGAGCTTTCTGAATCGTTTTATCCGCTTGCATACCGATAAATATCGTAAAAAATGTTGGAACAAGAACGATAAAATTTGCAATTCCTACAGCAAACTTTGGATGTGGCAGACTAGAAGCAAAAACAACAAAAACAATATTATAAATGGAAGAACCTAGAATATTGAACATGCGTGACAAGCTGATAAAAGCGAATACTTTATTTTTGAAGATGAGTTTCATCATAATCTCCTTTTTATTTGTTGCAATGATTATAGCAGGAACGAGCCTGATTTCAAGGCATTTTCTGTAAGTGGTAATAAAGTATAAGTAAGTGAATGGTATAGTAAAGTAACTTGCAAGTGAACTTTATGTCTTTTTTCAAAAATGGTATAATAAAACTAGAAATCTAAATACAAATGAGGAAATCATGTTACATATTCAAGAAATTCGTAAAAATCCAGATGGTCTTACTTTTGAGCAAGGTTTTGATTTGACACAAGAATTACAAATGCGCAATCCAGAAATTTTGAATGTCGCAGATATTGTTGCAAGTGGAAAGGTGCAGTATGAAGATGGCCTTTACTTTTTAGATTATGATTTGTCTTATACCATTACACTAGCGTCCAGTCGTAGCATGGAACCGGTAGATCAAAAAGAAAACTACTTGGTGAATGAGGTTTTCTCTGATGCACATAGTGGGAAAATGAATCAAGATTTGATAGCTGATGATTTGGTATTGCCGATTGAAAATGAAGTAATCAACCTAGCCGAAAGTGTGGCAGATAATATTTTATTGCATATTCCACTTAAAGTGTTGACGTCCGAGGAGAAAGCGAGTGACTGCATGCCTTCAGGAAATGATTGGCAGGTCATGACTGAAGAAGAGTATCAAAAAAGTAAACAAGCGCAAAAAGAGAAGAATAGTCCGTTCGCCAGTTTGCAAGGCTTATTTGATGAAGAGTGACCCCCTCTTTAACATTGGTTTTTAGCAACAAATCCTTTCTTTTCCTGCTTAAAAATGATAAAATAAAACAAACAAAAAAGAGGAGTGCAAAATGACAAAAGCGAATTTTGGTGTTGTTGGTATGGCTGTTATGGGGCGTAACCTCGCCCTTAATATTGAATCTCGTGGCTATACAGTAGCAATTTACAACCGATCAGCGAATAAAACAGAGGATGTGATTGCATCTCATCCTGAAAAAAACTTTGTTCCAAGTTACGATGTGGAAAGTTTTGTGAATTCTATTGAAAAACCACGTCGGATCATGCTCATGGTTAAAGCTGGGTCAGGGACAGACGCAACGATTCAAGCATTATTACCGTTCCTGGATAAGGGAGATATCTTGATTGACGGTGGAAATACGTTCTATAAAGATACTATTCGTCGTTCAGAAGAATTGGCAAATTCTGGAATCAATTTTATCGGGACAGGAGTATCTGGTGGTGAAAAGGGTGCGCTTGAAGGTCCATCTATCATGCCCGGTGGACAAAAAGAAGCCTATGAATTGGTAGCAGATGTATTGGAAGAAATTTCAGCGAAAGCGCCAGAGGATGGGGCACCATGTGTAACTTATATCGGACCAAATGGTGCAGGTCATTATGTAAAAATGGTCCACAATGGGATTGAGTATGGCGATATGCAACTGATTGCAGAAAGTTATGATTTAATGCAGCACTTGCTTGGATTTTCAGCAGCAGAAATGGCTGAGATCTTTACTGAATGGAATAAGGGTGAGTTGGATAGCTATCTGATTGAAATCACTGCTGATATTTTGACACGTAAAGATGATGAAGGACAAGATGGACCAATTGTTGATTACATTTTGGATGCAGCTGGAAATAAAGGAACAGGAAAATGGACGAGCCAATCAGCTCTTGATTTTGGTGTTCCACTTCCACTTATTACGGAGTCTGTTTTTGCGCGTTATATTTCTGCTTATAAAAAAGAACGTGTTCAGGCTAGCAAGGTTCTTCCAAAACCTACTGCTATTAAATTTGATGGGGACAAGGCTGAATTAATTGAAAAAATTCGCCAGGCTCTATACTTCTCAAAAATCATGTCTTATGCACAAGGTTTTTCACAATTGCGTGTCGCATCTAAAGAGCAGGCTTGGAATCTTCCATTTGGTGAAATTGCTTCTATTTGGCGTGCTGGATGTATCATTCGTGCTCGTTTCTTGCAAAAAATTACAGATGCATATGGCCGTAATGCAGATCTTGCAAACCTACTTCTTGATGAATACTTTATGGATGTTACTGCAAAATATCAACAAGCTGTTCGCGATGTAGTTGCTTTAGCTGTTCAAGCAGGTGTGCCAGTGCCAACTTTCTCTAGTGCGATTGCTTATTTTGATAGCTATCGTGCAGAAAACTTGCCAGCTAATTTGATTCAAGCGCAGCGCGATTACTTTGGCGCGCATACGTATGAACGTAAGGATAAAGAAGGTATTTACCACTATTCTTGGTATGACGAAAAATAGGATAAGCTATGGGGAAGCGGATTTTATTAGTTGAGAATGAAAAAAAATTAGCACAATTTATTAGCTTAGAGTTGCAAAATGAAGGTTATCGAGTGGATCTTTTTGAAACGGGAAAAGATGCTTTAACATCTGCGAGAGCTAATCAATACGATTTATTCCTGTTAAATTTTATGCTTGAAGATATGACAGGAACGGAGTTTGCTGAGCAATTGAGTTTGATAAAGCCTGCTTCAGTCATTATTGTATTGGATAATCGTGATATTATTTTAAAATATACTGAGGAAATCCAACGTTTTGCTGTTAGTTATATGATAGAGCCTTTCATTGTGATGGACTTGGTCGGAAAAATTTCTGCTATTTTTCGTGGGCGTGATTTTATTGATCATCATTGTAGTCAGATGAAAATTTCAACATCTTATCGGAATCTTCGCATTGACGTGCAAAATCATACCGTATATCGAGGGAATGAAATAATTTCTTTGACTAGAAGAGAGTATGATTTGTTAGCAACGCTGATGGGCAGTCATCATGCTTTAAGCCGTGAACAGCTGTTAGAGCGCGTTTGGAAATACGAAGGAGCTGTTGAGACAAATGTTGTTGATGTCTATATTCGTTATCTTCGTAGTAAACTTGATATAGCAGGGCAGAAAAGTTACATCAAAACTGTGCGTGGTGTTGGCTATGCTATGCAAGAATAAGAAATAGAGAGACTTGAACAATCTTGTTCCAGTCTCTTTTTCGATTTGGAATAAAAAAACAGAAAAAAATTAAATTATTTTTCTAGAAACCGCTTTATAAATTTACTAGATCTGCTATAATATGAGATATTAATAATATAAGTACTTTTTAGTATTTGAATTTCTTATAAGGATAAGGAGCTATGAATGATGAAAGATTTCTTCAAAAATTTCTTCAATTTCAAATTTTTACAAAAATCAGAGGAAAATACTTCAAATCAAGAAGTCTCTGTAACAATGGCTGAAGCTGAAACCACAGTTATAGTAGAAAACATTGAGACAGTAGCAGATGGTGAAGTGATTGCGATTACAGATGTCAAAGACCCAGTTTTCTCCCAAAAAATGATGGGAGACGGCTTTGCAGTTGAACCAGAAAATGGCAAGATTTACGCACCAGTATCTGGTACGATTAGCAGCATTTTCCCTACCAAGCACGCTCTCGGTCTTTTGACTGAAAATGGTCTTGAAGTGCTTGTTCATATTGGTCTTGACACGGTCAGCCTGGAAGGTAAACCATTTGAAGTTCATGTAGTAGAGGGGCAAACAGTCTCTGCAGGTGATCTGTTAGTAACGGCAGATTTAGGAGCTATTAAAGAAGCAGGTCGTGAAACATCAACGGTTGTTGTCTTCACAAATGCACAAGCGATTAAATCTGTATCAGTTGAAACATTCGGCAAAGTCGCTGCTAAGACAGTGGTGGCTAAAGTAGAATTGTAGCATGTTAGAAAATATTAAATAAATAGGCTCTTTTGTCAGTATTGTGGTTGGCAAGGAGCCTATTTTTGAGAAAGAAGTTATTAGTCAGAAGATTTTTTAAATATTATATAAAAACGCTTTACAAAATAGAAATATATGATATAATTAAAGAGTCAAATAAATGCAAACGTTTGCGGAAAACGTTTGCAGAAAATTTTATAAGGAGATATGAATGATGAAAGAGACATTCAAAAACATATTCAGTTTCGAATTTTGGCAAAAATTCGGAAAGGCTCTGATGGTCGTTATCGCAGTAATGCCCGCGGCTGGTTTGATGATCAGTATTGGTAAGTCAATTCCAATGATCAATCCAAACGTAGCTGCTCTTGTTACAACAGGCGGTATTCTTGAGCAAATTGGTTGGGGAGTTATCGGAAATCTTCACATTTTGTTTGCATTAGCTATTGGAGGTAGCTGGGCAAAAGAGCGTGCGGGTGGTGCATTCGCAGCCGGACTTTCATTTATTTTAATTAACCGTATTACAGGGGTCTTTTTTGGAGTAACTTCAGACCTTCTTACAAAACAAGGAGCTACTGTAAAAACTGTCTTTGGTGGAACCATTAAGGTGGCTGATTATTTTGTAAGTGTACTTGAAGCTCCTGCCCTTAATATGGGGGTGTTTGTTGGTATCATTGCCGGTTTTGTTGGAGCAACTGCTTACAATAAATATTATAATTACCGTAAATTACCAGACGCGCTTTCATTCTTTAATGGTAAACGGTTTGTGCCATTCGTTGTTATTTTGCGTTCTACAATCGTTGCTTTGATTCTTGCAGTATTTTGGCCAGTTGTTCAAACTGGAATCAACAATTTTGGTATTTGGATTGCTAACTCTCAAAAGACAGCTCCAATTCTCGCACCATTCTTGTTTGGTACTTTAGAACGTCTTCTTTTACCATTCGGACTTCACCATATGTTGACAATTCCAATTAACTATACTCAATTGGGTGGCACATATGAAGTGTTGACAGGTGCTGCTAAAGGGACGACTGTATTTGGTCAAGATCCATTATGGTTGGCTTGGGTAACAGACCTTGTTAATTTAAAAGGTTCACACGCTGACCAATATCAACATCTTCTAAATAGTATCACTCCAGCCCGTTTTAAAGTTGGGCAAATGATTGGTTCATTTGGTATTTTGATGGGGGTTGCCTTTGCAATTTATCGAAATGTAGATGATGACAAGAAACATAAATACAAGGGGATGATGATTGCAACAGGACTTGCAACTTTCTTAACAGGTGTTACAGAACCAATTGAATACATGTTTATGTTTGTTGCAACACCTCTTTATTTGGTATATGCTGTTGTACAAGGTTTAGCATTTGCTATGGCAGATATTGTTCACTTGCGTATGCACTCATTTGGTTCAATCGAATTTCTGACTCGTACTCCAATAGCCATCAATGCTGGTTTGGGTATGGATATTATTAATTTTGTTTGGGTAACAGTGCTCTTTGCAGTTGGAATGTACTTTATTGCCAACTTCATGATTAAGAAATTTAACTACGCAACTCCAGGACGTAACGGAAACTATGAAACAGCTGATGGAGAAGATAGTCCTTCGTCTACCCCAGCTGGTGGCAAAGTAGCAGAAGCATCTCAAGCTGTGAATGTTATCAATCTTCTTGGCGGACGTGCCAACATCGTTGATGTAGATGCCTGTATGACACGTCTTCGTGTGACTGTTAAAGATGCTGACAAAGTTGGTACAGAAGAACAATGGAAAGCTGAAGGAGCAATGGGACTGGTGATGAAAGGTCAAGGAGTTCAAGCGATCTATGGACCAAAAGCTGATGTTTTGAAATCTGATATTCAAGATTTACTTGACTCAGGCGAAGTGATTCCTGAAACTCTGCCAAGCCAAATGACAGCTTCACAAGCTGCCGAAGCGAGCTACAAAGGTGTGACAGAAGAAGTTGAGACGGTAGCAGATGGTGAAGTGATTGCGATTACAGATGTTAAAGACCCAGTTTTCTCCCAAAAAATGATGGGAGACGGCTTTGCAGTTGAACCAGAAAATGGCAAGATTTACGCACCAGTATCCGGTACGATTAGCAGCATTTTTCCTACCAAGCACGCTCTCGGTCTTTTGACTGAAAATGGTCTTGAAGTGCTTGTTCACATCGGTCTTGACACGGTCAGCCTGGAAGGTAAACCATT
>NZ_ATFK01000010.1 GCF_000413475.1 Streptococcus intermedius SK54 = ATCC 27335
CAAAGGCAAAAGTTATCGCTTTGGAAGCAGAACAGAAACTTGCGGAAGAAACTCTTCAAAAAGAAATTGGAAAAATTTATATGCAAATTCAATTCAAAAAAGATAAAAATTTGTCATATGAAGAAATTTTATCTAAGTTAAAATCTGAATTAACACTTGTAAAAGAAGAGGAAAAAGAACAACGTTTAGCAGTTAAAAAAGCTCGTGAAGAAGCAAAACAAAATGAAGCAAAAACGCAAGACTTCTCAGTTGAAATTCATCAGAATTAACTCTTGAATAAATGATATGATGATTTATTTTTCAGGAATAGAAAGGTATGTAAATGTATGTATTTAGCGTGTGACATTAACACACAGTGTAAGTAAATGTATTTATTAGTGTATGTAAAAGTAGGTGAAACCGAGAAAATTGATATCACTGGAAACGTTGATACTATCAACTCCACACGGAACGTGGGGACAGTTTCCCTTATGCTCTTTTTCCAAGCCTGAAACACCAGGAGGGCATTAGCCCTGCTGGTGTTTCAGGCTTGGAAAACCGCAAAAATAGAAAACTTGTTTTCGTGATGTTGCGAGTTTGAGGTTTTCTTTTTTGCTTCTTTTGGCTTTTGCCTCGTCAAAAGAAAAAAGAAGGGCACTGTTTTGTATCAATTAGAATATAATTTTTCTTTCAAAATAATAAAAATAAAAAGATAGAGGGAGTATAAAATTATGGATATTTTAATCCGAGGTTTATCAAAAAACGAAGTGAATTATTTGAAAGCTTTAGCGAAAGAATCAAAGGCAAAATCGTTCAATCAGTTTCTACTTTCTGTCTGTCGTGAAAAAATTGCGAAAGGACAATTTAATCATTCAGAAAGTTTATATTTGAGTCATTTAGAAAATATGAAATTGACTAATGATTTTATTTTAGCGCAGGTTCAAAAACAAGAAGAGCAACTGAAAACATTTGAAGATAAAATGGATCAATACGCCAATCATATTTCTCGTTGGCTAGAATATGAGGGTGAGGTAGAAAGTGATGACTAGAGAAATCAAAATTCGGACTGTACCTAATTTAATATTTTCTCAACTTGAATTGATTTGCGAAAAATATGAGTTTTCTAGCTTTAATCAATTCATGCTTGACCAACTTCAAAACATCGTAAACAATGATGGATTGAATTTGTATCAGAATCAATTTGCGAAAACTTTATCAGAAATTAAATTTCAACAAAAAGAAATCTTAGATCAATTATTGAAAAATGAAATTCGTCAAATTAGTTTGGATGCGAAACAAGAAGTTGTCGAAAAATTGACGACAGATTGGCTACGATTTATAGATGATTTAGATGCTCTTGAAACAGAAAAATAATCGGAAGGAGTACAGATGAAGAAAAATAAATTTGCAGTAATTGCTCTCATTTTTATTGTTATTTTTTTAATTCAGCCCCAAAATCGTGAGCAATTAACTACCGTTTTTACCAAACATGATATTAAAGAGCAACTGGCTTTTACTGATTCACCTGAAGAAAAAAATTTTGCCATCAAAGACCAGTATCAAAAACAAAATACTGCTTTGAAGAAAAAAGTTTTTGACGGACAACAAGTGATATCTGTTAATAAAAAAGCTCAATTTACTTCTCAGGAATTGAGTTTAGAAAAAGGTGCTTGGGAACATTATTCAGATTTAGATTTTTTAGGACGAGTTGGTGAAGCGAATGCTATGTTAGGGAGAGAACTTATGCCGCAAGGAAAAAGAGAAGACATTTCTTTTGTTTATCCTTCTGGTTGGAAAAATAAAAAAATTATTTTTAACGGAAAAAAGGATTATTTATATAATCGATCACACCTAATTGCTTTTGAATTGAGTGGCGAAAATGCGAATGTTAAAAATTTATTTACTGGAACAAGAGCATTGAATGCTAACTTTTCGGCTGAAAAAAATTCGATGGTTTATTATGAAAATATCATTGCTCAGTATATTAAGACAACAGGTCATCATGTACGTTATCGAGTGACCCCTCTTTTTAAAAATGTTGAATTAGTCTGTCGAGGAGTTCGGATAGAAGCGCAAAGTATTGAAGACCAAACTATCTCATTTGATATTTATATCTTCAATGTTCAACCAAATTATGAAATAAATTATTTAACAGGAACATCACAAATAAAATAAAAAAGGAGTACGATAAAACAAATGAAATCGAGATTATCTATTTATTGTAACGAAAAAAATTTGCAGAAGTTTGAAGAGGTTGTTGCTTATTTGGGAAGAGAAGAAAATAAATTTCTTTCTCACAAACAGACAGTTTCTGCGACATTTACAATTTTACTGGAAACCTTTTATCAATTATTCGTTGAAACAGGAAACGAAATGAGTTATTTTGAACGAATGGCTCAATTGAAACAGGATGTTGAAAATTCTCCAAATGAAAGTCAAAGAGCAATTAAACAGTTGAAGAAGCAGATGGATCAATTACTTTATCTTGAATTAACTAATTTCCATTCAATCACGAAGGGTGAGGAATGGGATGTGCAGGATTTAGAATCAATTTATTCAAAATTAGATTCTAAACAACACGAATTATTAGCTCGGATTCAGGATGTGATTCAGAAAGACATTGCACGAGGTCAAACTGTTAAACATTCTCATTAAGGAGGTTTTAAGTGAGTGAAATAACGAGTCCAAACATCACTTTTATGCTGCAATATACTGAGGCAAACGCTCAGTATGTTGACTATACAAATCGAGATGAAGCTGTTGAATTAGAGAATGATTTATTTTTAGAAAATCACAAGCAATTGATTGAAGATTTGACAGAAGAACAAATTAAAGAAATCAAAAAAGCTGTTCCTGAACAAAATTTAAATTTTAAAGAATACATTGATTATATGAATCGTTCTTATGCGACTGAACAACAAAATCAGGAATGGACTGCTGTCTTTAATCAAGATGCTAATTATCTTCAAACAAAACGTGTGGATCAATTAAAAAGAAATTTAGAAGGAGCTTATCAAAATGGGTCATTGCTTTGGCAAGGAGTCATCTCGTTTGATAATGAATTTTTGGCTCAAGAAGGGTTGTATGATAAAGCAACTGGTCATGTTGATCAACAAGCAATTAAAAATGTTATCCGTGAAGCTATGCCAAAAGTCATTCAAAAAGAAGGACTTTCAGATTCAGCTTTTTGGTGGGGAAATATTCACCTCAACACAGATAATATTCATGTGCATATTGGACTTTCTGAAATCAACTCAAACCGGGAAAAGATTTTTTATCGTCCACGTGGTCGAATGGAATATCGAGGGAACTTTTCTCAAAAAACTATTAAGCAGCTAAAAAGTGATGTATTTCATGGACTAATCAATGAACAGACTCGTAATATGATTGTCAGAAAAGAACAAGTTTTGGCTAATCTCAAATCTGATCTTTTAACAAATGTTTTTAAAAATAATCAAGTGACGCTTTCAGCTGAAAAAAATTTTTTGGAGCAGGCTTATAATCATTTGCCTTTTGAAAAACAATGGCGGTATGCTTCTAATGCGAAAGATTTTGCAGTCAGTAAATTCTTTATAAACAAATATCTTGACTCCTACTTTGAAAACGAAGGGAAAGAAGATTATCAGAAATTTCTTACGGAAACAAGAGAATTTTTAGAAATGTACGAAGGAGTTTATTCAGCTGAAAAAAATCAAACTTACGAAAAGCTGCGATACGTGAACGGAAAAGCTGTTCGCAGCCAAGGACAGTCTAAAGGGTATGAGATTGAAAAATTGATTCATCGAAGAGAACATGAATTGAGAGAGCGTTTAGGAAATCAGATTCTACAAAAATTTAAGCAAGAGGTGCCTAGAATTGCCAATGTCGAACCTAAAAATAATATAGAAGACTTTTCTAAAGGAAATCAAGAAAGGATTCGACAACAGTGTCCAGATGCTACGTTTGTACACTTAGCTGATGTTTGGGAGAAAATGGGCTATCTTGTCCCTGAAGAAGCTATACCCATTATAATTTTAAAACCTGAAGTTAATGGAAACAAAGCTGGGAAGCCAACTTTTGTTCCAACTAAAGCTTACGACATTAGTCAAGTACAAGAAGATGTTCTGAATAAAAGAATGAATTTGAAACAGTTATCTTTGCTATCTTCAGATGAATTAAAAGAGCTAGTGGATGCTGCTAAAAATAAAGCAAATCGAACAGAGAAAGAGCGTCAGGAATTAGGAACTTTCCGCTATGCTTTAAAGTTAAGTTTGTTAAAAGAGCAGCAAGCCACTTTGTTAATTCAAAAACGTTTATTAGAGCAGATGAATCCTTTAAAAAATGACCAAGCTTTTGTTACTTTTAAAAAAATAGAGATTGAAGAGCGACTAAAACATATCGAATTTCAACTGACTCCGAATTTTAAACTAAAAAAGGGGGAGCTTGCAGAAAAAGAAAAACTATCTCAAAAATTTGAAGATAGTGTCCAATTTTCAATTTCAAAAGCTTCGGCTGAAAAAATCCAACTCCCTATAAACCGTTTAAATGCTGAAATAAGAGCTGTTTCGTCTCTTGAAGATAAAAGTATCCTTTCCCTATTAAAAGGGCAGGAGATGACAAAAGAGGGCTATATAGATGAACTAAAGACGCATGTGACTATTTTTCAGGTGAAACATCGTATTTACAACAATAACCAGATTATTGCTGAGACTAAAGATGATAGTCAAATAAAAAACTTAAAAAAAGAAAACGCCATTCATTTTTCTGAATTGAAAAAATTATATCGGAAATTATTACCTGAATCCGAAAGTGAGAAACAAAGTAAAATCGCTCAAGCTGTTTCTAAAAGTCTGCAAGAAAAGCAGCAGATAAGACAATCGAGTTTGCAACAAAGTCAAGCACCTTTAAAAATATCAAAAGATTTTATGCGTGGTTTGACTCTTGCTTTAAAAAATGCGGAAAAAGGAAATATGCGAGCCTTTATGGAAAAAGTAAGAGCCGATGAACGTGCTGAAAGAGAAGAGCAAGCGCAACAAATATAAAGTCCAAAAATAAAAAACGCACTAACAAAAATATGTTAGTACGTCGATACGTTTATGTTTCTACATCTTTCTTAGCTTCTAAAGCAGCTAGTAACATCTCAACTTGACTAATGATGTTTGCGGCAGCTATATCGGGATCTTTTTTGATGAGTTCAGGGATGCTTTCGTAAAACATATCTTTTACTTCGTCAAAATGTTCCATCCCTTTCTTGCCATAAAATTCAGTTAATTTTATGGCATTGCCAAATGACATGTTTTCCAACTCTACTTTTCCATTTTTCCACTTACCAATCCCCGCCTCGCTTACCCCTAGAGTTTTACTTAATTCATAGGCAGTATGGTCTGTAAGTGCAGCTTTTACAACATTCATATTGGCTATTTTACTCATTTTCTAAAATCCTTTCTGTTTTTTGTTTTGGCGGCATAAACAGCCCAATACTCTTGGAAATAAGCAAAACGGATTTCGTCAGCAATTTTGACGCGATATTGCTCAAAAACTGGACTAGTCAAACCAATTACACGCTCTTTAGATAACTCGTTGACAATATCATCTAGCAATCTATCCCAATAAGCTGGCTTGTCTTCGTACATTGGGAGAGTGGGCAGGTTATCGTTATCTGCCAATAAACGAGCCCACAATTTATCATTGTTTACAGTAAATTTTCCAAAGGTATTTATTTTTACCACTTCTTTTCCATTCGGAATAACATGGTTAGTTAATGTATTCATTTCTATCTCCTTATAAATAGTCTCGTCTTAAATTATATTTGTTCAGCAATTTATCTAGATAAGCAAGCGCTTCTTGATTAAGGCTAGTAATTGTTTCTTTTACTTTGTCGTACTGTTCGGTTAAATCATCATATGGATTTTGGTCTTTTTGGATAAAGTTTAATACTGATAGCACTAATCTTTGTTCATCGTTTAGATGTTGTTTTACTTGTTTTCTAAATTCCATCCATTCTGCTGGATGTTTTTCTTCTTCTGATGTAACAAAATTTATGTATTGGTAAGGGATTGCTTTCATTTCTTAACTCCTTTTACTAAACTGTGGTTTATCTTTATGGTTTAATTATACTAAACCACAGTTTAGTTGTCAAGTGCTTTTTATAATTTTTTTAAAACTTTTTTGCGCAAAAAAGTTCTCATCATTGTACCGAAATTTTATTTAAATCAAATGTTAATTGGCTTCATTATGCGAATGATAAAAAATAAACAAAAAGTTATTTAATTTATTATGTATTTTTCTTGACAAAACAACTAAATGTGGTATAATTATTACATAAGAAGTTAAATAATTTATTAAATAACAACAAACAATAAAAGGAGATCGATAATGAACTTATCAAATTATACAAAAGTACGGCTTACAGATTCAAAAGGTTTGAACAGTGAAACCGCTTGGGCATATGGAATGAGAAAAAATCAATATAATTATGCCGCATACAACTTAAGACTAATTTTAGATAATAACACAAGTTATTTTTCAGCAGGAACAGAGCTTATCTTAGAAAAAGATGGCTATACGGTTGATATGAAAGCAACTCAAGAACTTGCAAATGCAAAAGCGCTTATTGCCCAATATCACGATTCAATGAAAGCGATAGAAACACCGACTAGTAAACTATCTGCCAAACTTGTTAAAAAAGGAAATTTATCAAAATTTATTGGCAAGAAGATTCTAGTTTCAGCTGGTGAAATTGAGTTTATATCACTACAAGAAAATGATCATTCTGTTTGGTTAGAGGGAAAAAATCTTTTAACAGGTGAAATTAAGAAATATAGTGATTTTGCTTGGATTGCGAAGAAATCTGGTTATAGTGAACAGGATATAGAATTATATTTTGGATGAAATAGAAATAAAGTAGGAGTTTAAATATGGTAGATACAGAAGTACTGATACTATCTAGAAATGAATTTCTTGGACTTCAAGGACTAAGTTTTCCAATTAGTGACTATTTGGAGGATAAGATGAGAGGAAATAGAAACTTTTCAAGTGGGAAGCAAAGAGAAAAGTTCACGAAAGAAGCTAGAATAAATATTGATAGTTATCACGATAGACGAAATAAAGCAATACAAGAATATGATCATTTAGTAGCTTCTGGAAAAATAAAACCACCTACACGAATCCAGAAATCGCTGAAGATAGCACAAGGACATCCAGATAATCGATCAGTCCAGGCAGCAAGAAGAATGCTAGCTAAGAGAGGATACGATTGGCAAACTGGAGAACCTATTAGTGTCACTTGATAATTGAATCAATTAAAAAAGGCTTTCAAGTCTATCTTGAAGGTTTTTTTGTAGCGATTTTTAACTCTGAAATGTCCCATTAAAACAAGAAATTTAATTATCTCTTACACTAAAAGTAAAATTGAAAGGAGTTTTCATTATGAAACTATATTTTCCAGATGTTCAAATTGAAAAATTTGATTTTGATGAAGATTGGTTGATTCGTTCCACTAATCCATCAACTTATCAAGTCCTTTACGAAGGCTTGGGTAAAAATAAGGATTTAGAGATGGTTATTAGTTATCAAGATAATCCTGAGCTGTTTCAATCTCTTGGTAAAGGTGAGTTAGTTCAATTATCAAAAGAACTATTTCTTCAGCCAGAAGAAGCAGAACCTTGCTTAGAATATGAATGCTTTTAAAAAGAGAAAGGAGTTTAAACATGGTAAACGAAACAACCTCGAAATCGGCAAATTATGGTAGTAAAAGTCGAAAAGAAAGGGTAGATTTAGCTCGTTCACGTGATATTTTGGATGTTGCGGAACAATTAGGAATGGAATTAGAAAGAGCTGGTCGTGATTATCGTTGGAAAGAACATGATAGCTTAGTCATTACTCCAAACAAAAATGTTTGGAAATGGTTTTCTAGAGATCAGGGCGGTGATGTGATTGCTTTGGTTGAAACAATAAAAGAAATCAATTTTAATCAAGCAATTGATTATTTAAATGATGGTGTCTTTAAAACATTTGATTATAGTGGAAAGCAAGAGAAACAAGAACCATTCCGTTATCTTATGGAAAAATATGAGCATCCTGACTTTGAAATTGCTAGAAACTATTTAAAAAATGAAAGAGGTCTTTCTGATGAAACAATCAATTTCTTTTTAACTTCTGGAAAAATGGCAGAAGCTACTAGAAAAAAGGGAGATTATTTTGAACCTGTCATTGTCTTTAAGTATAAAGATTTAGACGGGAAGCTAGTTGGTGCTAGTTTGCAAGGGATTGTAGAAAATCGAGTTCAACATCCTGAACGTGGTCGTTTGAAGCAAATTATTCAAAATTCAGATAGCATGCAAGGATTTAGTGTTGATGTAGGAAATCCTAAACGCCTTGTTTTTGCAGAAAGTTCAATTGATTTAATGAGCTATTATCAAGCAAATAAAGATCATTTGAATGATGTACGCTTAGTGGCTATGGATGGTTTAAAAGAATCAACAGTAGGCTTTCATTTGGCTCAATTACAATCAGAGTTATCAGGACGACCGCTTAATTGGTCACGTGAACAATTGGCAGATGGTGTCAATATTGCAGCTCAGAACGGATTCTTCAAAGATGGAAAACGTTCTGATATGATTACTTTAGCAGTGGATAATGATACTGCAGGTCACAATTTTATTACGAACTTTTTGAAAAAAGAAATCCCAGTCCAAATTGATATTCCACCAATTCTCTATCGCAATCAAGATAAAGCAGATTGGAATGACTATCTTAGCCGACCGGTTACTCCTGGAACAAACTTATCACATATTTATAGTTTTGATGGAGAAGAATATCATTATCAAGGGTATTATCCGGAAGAACTAGCTGATTTTAAGCAAAAAGAATTAGCGACTGATGAGCGTCAAGTTTTGATTTCTAAAGAAGTTTTAACGAAAAAAGAATTAAAATCTCAGTTTGATAATCTTCAAATATCTCCAGAAAAGAAAGTTCAGGAAGTGCAAGAAGCTGGTGCAGAATATCACGTTTCAAAAGCACAAGGAGTCACTGAATCTGAAGAAAATCAGGAGCAGCTAACAGAGCCGCAATTGCAGGTTGTATTTGACTTTACCGAAAACAAAAAACTCTCAAGACAATATTCATCTGGGGATATTATTCCTTACAAGTCCTTTATTTCTAAACTCTATGAAGAAAACGAGTTGCAGATGATAGGTTTTAAGCTAGGCTATGATAAGACTTACTTTGCTTTAACAGATGAAAAAGGGAATCGTTTAATCAATAATTTTCGCTATGATATTGGCACGGAAAAGCAAGATCTATCTGAGCAACTCGCTCAAAACCTCCCAACTCCTTATTTAGAATTAGCTCAAGAAGCAGATCGTAGTTACGCTAATCAAATTAGTTATGGTAGTTTGACTGGCACTATTAAAACATTAACAGAGAGTGTTCAAAATAAGATTCAGAGAGGACAATTAAGTATTCATTTATCTGACGAGGTTTACTTCTATACTTTAGTCAACTATACAGGTTGGAGCTACCCTATGCAGCAACTGAGACAGGAAGCGTTAGATGCACTAAAAGAGCATCGTTCTTTCTTTGAAAGTATTAACGAAACGAATATTGAGCGTTTCAAAGAAAAAGGCACACCTGAACAAAATCAAATGTACCAGTTATTAAAAGGGATTCAAAAAGAACTAGGACGTTCTGACACCTCTACTATTTTCTCAGAAGAAGTCGCAATCAGTGCTTACAATCTTAACAAACGGCTAGATAGTCTAACAGCAGAGAATTGGGGTAAGTCTATTAGTGAGCCACTAAACAGCTTAGGGCGAGATACATGGAATATTCTTAGCTATCCTGCAAATCAGATAGATACACCAAATAATGACTATTTTTATCAGCTAGTTCCTTATCACTTGTTAGAATATCTTGAACATTCTACTGGACAAACTGAAATTTCAGTAGATGTATATGAACAAATTCTAGATAAATTAAAAGATAGATCTGTAGAAGTGATTCCCCCAGAAAAGGACATTGCTGAAGTTGGTCAAATGGAACCTTTTTCAGATACACAAAAAGAACATATTCGTGAGTTTTTCAAAACAAGAATTTCAGATGTTAAGACTGACTATATCTATTTGCCTAATGGTCAAGAAGATATAGCTTACTATCTAGACGGGTATTTATTTGCGAATCACTATGCGGAATTGGATATGCTATCCCCATCAAAGCAAGTAGATGCCTTAATGAACCGACTAGTTTCTGAGGATGGAAAAAAAGTTGATCATGTGGCTTTGGGATTTGATATTGAGCGGATTGACCAAAAATTTCTTGAAGAAAATCTTGGATATAATCCAGATACTCCTATTGAGACCTATCGTTATTCAGAAAAAAATATTGATCGTGTGGCAGAAAAAGAGGAGCAGGAGTTCCGAACTAAATTTGATAGACGCTCATTTGCGGAGACGATAGGTCTCATGCAAAAATACAGTCCTGAAGAGGTCTTAAATGAATCCAATAGCTATCACGATGACGTACGTTATCAATCGTTGCTCATTGACCTTGGGAAAGTTAATACGGATCCGATGTATCGCTTCATTGAACACTATATAAACCGTGATATTGACAGAGAAGCCTTGAGTCAATTTTCTGTTCAGGATTTTATTACCATCGCTCAAGAAAAAGGTCTACTGAATGAAGAGCCTTCAGCCAAACCGTGGAAAGCCATCACAGTCACTCAGCCAGTTAACAGTTATACTGTTTTTACTGATAAACTCTCAAAAGAGTTTGACAATGTTTCAGATCTATACCAATTTGTAAATAAAAAACTGAAGCGTTCGCAACGTCGAGAACTGTCTTCTCTGTTGTCCGAATCTGGCCGAGGAACACCGTTAGATACCCTGATGGCAATTGATTCTGCAGCAGGTGGGAATTTCAATGTAGAAGTGAATGGGCAGGATATCCTAAGCCTTTTTCCTAATGATATTAACGAAGAAGCCACAGAAATTTACCTTAGATCATCTGCCGAAATTGAAGAAACAACTAATGTCGCTCAAGCTGAAAAAGAAAAAGCTCCTGACCGAGGTCAAGAGCAAATGATTGATAGGACCAATGGTGGCACGGGTTCTTTACAGCCCGAAGCTGAAGGTAGCACCTCACCCGTACTTGAAACAAGTACCTTTGAACGGTCTGTTACCAGCCGCCCTACATCATCCTATCCTTACTTACATTTTACCACAAATTATGCGGAAGTGCAAAAAAGAATAGGAAACTATCATCCAATAACACCAGTAGATTTGAAGCGGTTAAATCAATATGCACCATCTATTCAATCTACAGCACGCTGGTATTTAGATGAACTTGCAGATAGTAAGATTAGCTTTATTTATGCAGATAAAGGAATTGAAAATATCTTAGAAGTTACTTTCCAAAAAGAAAACTTTATTCATTTATCAGGAATTAGACCTTTTGAAGAAGGTAAAGGAGCTGCAGAATTTTTGGAAGATTTTGCGTCTGGTTATGGTTCTTATGATGGAGTGTTAATCAGTAATGCAATTAAAGATAAACTACAGGTTCTTCCTATGTTACAGGATATTTTAGAACCACAATCATTTGTTTTAGATGATTTAACTAGTGTTGAAAAACTGCATAATCTGAACATGAGCGAAGCCATTAAATCAAAGGATGAAGATTTTCTTCTGTTGTTCAAAGATACAGGGAACGAGAAGATACCAGCTTCTTTGATGAAATTAAAAGGAGAATTGGCAACTAATGTACAAGAGTTGACTGAAAAGACAATTCTTGGTATTTACCGTGAACGTAATGGTCAAATAGAGCAACTGGCTATCAATGACGATTATGTTAAGGATGATGGCAAGGAAATGTTGTCAGTCTTAAAAAATAGACAATACGAAGAAATTCTTGAGAGAATTGAGCCACAAAATGAACAACTTCCTCAGCTGGAAAATCAAAGCCTTAATCAGGAATTAGGAAAAGACTTAGCCAGACGTTTGAATGTTCTTGAATCGGTGTCAGAAGATGCTGAAATGGGTCAAGAAGTCTCCACAATTTCTCCCAAGCAAGAATTAAAAGATGGCTTGGCAAGACGTGTTGAAGAGATTACAAAACAAAACCAAAAAGAGGCTTTAGTAGCTTCCATTCCTGAACTTCAGGAGAAATTATCAAGGGAAAGTGATTTGATGGGTTCATCTCTAACAGATGGGGGAATGCTTTATACACATCAAGAATCATTTGGAAAAGATTATCAATTAGAATTAGATATTCATAGTTCAACTGCTGTTGAATCTTTAACAGAACAGCCTGCTCCTTGGAGTTTAGCTGTTTTAAAAGAAAATCAAATACTTGGCTATCTAGCTTATGGTAGTGACTGGGGAAATGTCTTCCAAATTGAGGATAATTTAGAAGGCTTAGTTGAACAGATTCTTTCAGAAGAAGTTTCTAAAGGTCTCTATTCACAAGAAGAAGTAGATGCTTTCTTGAAAGAAAACCAGTTTGGTGAGAATCAACAAAAGAGTCAAGTTGAAGAATTTTCTTCAGATGTTCCATTTGATTATGCGAAAGCTTCTGCTTATGAACTAAGTGAAATAGCTTTTCAAAAGGTTCGTGAGTTTACTCAATCACCAGAAGAGTTAGCTCATTATATGGATTTTATGAGTAAATTTCCAACTCTATCTCCTAGAAATGCTGCTTTAGTTCAAGCACAATGGCCGGGAGCAAATGCTGTAGCAACCTTTAATCAATGGAAAGCGTTAGGAGAAACATTAGGAATCAGTTCTGATGATGTTGTTCAAACAACTAATACTTTTACTAATAAGAGGACAGGTAACAGTCAAGAGGTAACTAAACAAACCTTGTCTGTCAAAGCTGGAGAACATGCACAAATCACTCTTTTTCGTCCAGTAATGGAAGAGATGATTCCGGTTTTCGATGAGAATGGGAAACAGGTAATCAATGGTAAAGGGCATCCAAAATTTAAGAAGAAAAAAGAAGCCTCTTTAGAAGAAAAACAATTGATTGCTGAAGGAAAACTGAAGGTTGTTCAATTTCAGGTACGAGATTTGGAGACGGGACAAGGGAAATTTACCTTATATAAAGTATTTGAACTAAGCCAAACGAATCTAAAACCAGAAGCTTATCCTAAAGCGATGCCAAATCGCCATTATAACTTTGAAACAGATAAAGTTAAAACAAAAGAAGTTCTATTAGGACTTCAAGACTATGCTCAAAAGCTTGGAGTTTCTATTTCAACAGATGAGCATCATGTTTTAGGCAATGCCAAAGGCGTTTTTTATCCAACCGAACAGAAAATCTTATTAAATCCTGATAATTCAATCGGAGAGAAAATTGGTACAACGATTCATGAGTTAGCTCATGCTACGCTGCATAATTTTCGTAAAGGAAAAAATGATTCTGGTCTTTCGACTGGGAGAAAAGAATTGGAAGCTGAGATGACAAGCTATTTAGTTTCTAAGCATTTTGGACTAGATACCAGTGAAAAAGCCATTCAGTATATGTCTCATTGGACGAATCAATTGAAGAATTTGAATGATAAAGAGTTAAATCAATCCATAACTCGTATTCATAATACGGTTTCATGTGTTCTAAAAAGTGTTGAGAAACATACAAAACCTTATCAGTTGAATAGAAATAGAGGACAGAATTTTGGCTCTTTATTTCCCAACAAAGGCATAAAAATTTGAAAACAGGTACTCCTTTTTAGGAGTATCTGTTTTCTTTTTCTGAAATGTCCCATTAAAAACGGAAAAATTATTATCCTTTAAACTAATGATAAAAAACGAAAGGAAAAACAATGATTACCGTTTTATTAGCAGAAAAAGATGATCAGGCGGCAACCTATGCAGCTGCATTAGGAGAAGGTCGCAAAAAAGGAATGACATGGATTGTTCAACAGAGTCCTTACCTTGAAGGAGAAATTCATATCGTTGCAGCAGAAGGACACTTATTTGAATATGAACCTCCAAATAACAACTGGGATTTAGAAAAACTCCCTTTACTAGATGTATCTTTTAAACAGCACTTAAAAGACAACAATAAAAGCAAGAATCGTTTTAATGTTATCTATCAAGAAGTTAAAAAATCAGATCGTGTTCTTATTGGAACAGATTCTGATCGTGAAGGAGAGCGGATTGCTTATTCTATTCTGTCTCATATTCCAGGAGGAAAAGAAAAAATTTGGAAACGATTGTGGGTTCACTCCATGACCCCAAAAGGCTTACAACGCTCTTTTCAAAATTTAAGAGATCCAACAGAGACTTATAACTATTATTTAGAAGCAGAAGCCCGTGCGCAAAGTGATTGGTTAGTAGGGATGAACTTATCCCCTTTTGTAACCTTGTCCCTTCAACATTCAGGAAAAGTCTTACGAAAGAAAGAAAATCTTTTTTCAGTTGGTCGTGTTCAGACACCTACAGTTCGGATTTTATGTGAAAACGATATTAGCATAAGAAATTTCGTTCCACAGACTTATTGGAAATTACAGCTAGAAGATAAGCAAACAGGTATCGTCTTTTCAAACTCTGAACCTTACTATAATAGCGAAGAAGTATTTAAAATAGCTAGAAACTTGTCAGAGATTTCTACAGTTTCTTCTATTGAATCAGAAGAACATGTAAAGGTAGCCCCTCCTCTATTTTGCTTGTCTGACTTGCAGGAGTATGCTGCTAAACGTTGGAAGTTTGATGTTTCTATGACAGAGCAGTTAGTAGAGAGGCTTTATCTTAAAAAATATTTGTCTTATCCTCGAACAGATAGTCGCTATATTACACAAGAAGAATTTGACTATTTGTCAAGTAATATAGTTGCTTATCAACAGGTATTACAGTGTTCTTTTGAGGTGGTACACCCTGAAGCAAGAAAAAACTATGTAAATCCTGAAAAAATTGGAGAAAACAGTCACTATGCGCTGATTCCAACTGAAAAAATTCCTGATCTGCTTTCTTTAACACCTCAAGAACGCTTGATTTATGAGGCAGTCACAAGAAGAACTATTTTAATGTTCGCGGAAGATTGTCGCTATGAAACAACAACTGTTCAATTGCAAAATCAAGGTTTAAAATTTGTGACACGTGGAAGAAAGATGGTTCGTTTCGGTTGGATTGAGTGGGCAAATCAAACTATTCGAAAAGATGTCTTCTTGCCTCATTATCAAGTGGACCAAAAAGTTTCTAGTATGATTTCCGTTTGTGAAGAGGTGACAAAACCACCTAAACGCATTACAGAAAGTCAGTTGATTGGCTCTATTTTTTCAAAATATGGACTTGGAACTCCAGCTACAAAAGCAGCTATTATTCAGACGATTCAAGATAGGGGGTATGTCATAAAAGATAAGAAAACAGGCCAATTTACACCAACTAATAAAGCTTATCTCCTGATTAACTTTTTATACGATAATGAATTTTCTAATCCAGAAACAACAGGAGGATGGGAAAATTTCTTATCTCAAATTGGTGAAGGAAAAATTAACCCACGAGAATTTGTGGATGCGATTAAAGAAAAATTGAAGAAGCAAATTGTAGCTACTGAGGAAAGAGGTGAGAGCAGTTGAATCAGGCATCAAAGACTCCTTTTTTAGACCAATTTACAGAGAATTTATCTCAAAAAATTAGTCAAAAGCCAAAGGATTATCAAGTGTACGGAAGAGAAGAAGAAATTCAAGCTGTTATTATCTCTCTTTGCAGACGAACGAAGAATAATCCTATCTTGATTGGTGAACCTGGTGTTGGGAAAACAGCAATTTTAGAAGGATTAGCTTTGGAAATCTTACAAGATCGTGTTTCCGAAACATTAAAAGGCTTAACTGTCCGTTCCCTTGAATTGTCTAGTTTAATGAATGAGAGCGAAGGAAGTTTTATCACAGAACTGAAAAACATCATTGATGAATTAAAGAAAACTCCTGGTCAAAATCTACTCTTTATTGATGAATTTCATACAGTGGTCGGTGCTGGGAGTCAGAATGGAGAATCACTAGATGCAGGAAATGTTTTGAAACCTTCTTTGTCTCGTGGAGAGATTCAGTTGATTGGTGCTACTACATTAGATGAATTTCATGAGTATATTGAACAAGATCGTGCTTTGGAACGCAGAACCCAACCAATTCTCATTAAAGAGCCAACAATTGCACAAGCGATTGAAATTGTGGGACAAGCAAAAGAAATTTATGAAGACTATCATAATGTTTCAATCAGTCATGAAGCTGTTTGTCAAGCCGTGAAACTATCTACCCGTTATATTCCTGATCGCTTTCTTCCTGATAAAGCTTTTGATTTGCTAGATGAGGCTGCTACTATAGTTTCTTCAAAGGGACAAGAACTTGTTACAGAACGGGAAATAGCAGAAGTGCTGAAGAAGCAAACTGGTATTCCAGTAACTACTGTTTTAAAGGGAAACAAAGAACGCTTAGATTCTTTAGAAGAAAAGCTTCATCAGCGAGTAAAAGGACAAGATGAAGCTATCAAAGCTGTTGTAGAAGTGATTAAAATTAGTCAAGCTGGAATGCAAGATGAAAACAAGCCAATTGGATCTCTTCTTTTCTTAGGAACAACTGGAGTTGGGAAAACCGAATTGTCAAAAGCTCTTGCTGAAGGATTATTTGATGATGAAGAAGCGTTGATTCGATTTGATATGTCAGAATACTCTCAAAAAGGTGATGTCACTAAATTGATTGGAGATAGAAATCGTAGAAGTAAGGGACTTTTAACAGAAGGAGTCAAAAGAAAACCTTATTCCGTTATTTTGCTTGATGAAATTGAAAAAGCTCATCCAGACATCTATGATCTTCTTCTTCAGGTGATTGATGATGGTCGATTAACGGATGCGACCGGAAGATTAGTCAGTTTCAAAAATACTATTGTGATTATGACAACGAATATTGGTCAAGAAAAGCTTTTGACAAAAGCGGCTATGAAAGGCAGTCTTCGTCATTTAACAGAACGGGAACAAATTCAATTTGAAGCTAGCATGGAAATTGAACTCAAAACAGAATTTCGTCCTGAATTTTTAAATCGAATTGAATACAAAGTGATTTTCAATTTACTTGAAAGAGAAGATTTAGAAGAAATAGTGGAGAAAAATATGAAAGAAATCGAGGAACGGACGAAGAAAAGGGGACTGTTCTTATCTTATGACCCAGCTGTTCTGGATTATTTAGTGGATCTTGGAACAGATCCTAAAAATGGTGCTCGTCCACTTGAACGATTATTGAAAAGAAAAGTTCAAGCTCCTATTTCAGATATTATTTTAAAACTTTCAAATACTGAAACTTACCAATACATGGTTCATATTCAAGTAGAGGGAGAAAAAGATTCCGAAAATCCCCGAAAAGACCCTCGTCAATTGCATTTTGATATTTTTAAACATTCGAATGACTTATTCAACTGAAAAAAATTTTTCTGATTTGTCCCATTAAAAACTAAAAAAATATTATCCCTTAAAATAAAGAAGTCAAATTCAAATGATAATAAAGGAGGAAAATCATGAAATCATATTTGACAAAACAACTAACTAAGGTGAGAAATAAAAGTAAAATCTATTTCTCCTCTCTTGCTATTTTCTTAACAGGCATATCTACTCATATTGTGTATGCGGCAGATCCGTTTGAAAAAACTAAAAACCTTGCACAACAAGGAATCACTAAAATACAAGGTATCAGCATTTTTCTATTTGCACTAGGTCTGGTTGTTACTGGCCTTGTCTATAGTTTGGGAGGACGAGACACAAAAGCAGCTATGAAAAAGCACTGGTTATCCATAGCTATAGGGATCATTGTTGTATCTATTGGTCCAAGCATTGTAGAGTGGCTATTTAACTTTGTTAAAAGTTAGAAAGTAGGTAGTTATGGCATTTAGACTTCTAAATAAAGCAAGAAAATGTCCCATACAAGATGAATTATTTATGGAAGTTAGCTGGTCTCCTAACCACTCTCCAGCAGAAGATGAGAAGCTCAATTCTTTGATAGAGCAGCTAGATGAGAATACTCTAGCTGAAGAACAATTTCATTTTGATGAAACTCTTCCTTATCTCACCTTTTTACAAGCAGAGGTTCTCTTTCAAGAAATAAAGCAAGAGTATGAATCGTTTCTGATTGAAAAAATTTCTGTTTGTCGAAGAGAAGGTGGGAGAATTACAACGGAAGGAGAAGTGTTTGTACAACCTCTTTTGATAGATGCTAGTTATCAAAATTTGTTGCAGCCTTTAATGGAATCTATTCTGATAAGACCTGAATTTTCTACATATAGCTATGATGAAAAAAGAGATTACTTTATCAATCAAGTTTTTCCTAGCTATCGAGCTAGTTT